>JAFWOU010000003.1 GCA_017509715.1 Paludibacteraceae bacterium
CTTCCGACGCCCGACGCCGCTTGTTTCGCGGTATTGCGGCGTATAGTTGGAAACGCGCCATGTGTTGAGTTGCTTCGCCTTGCTGGTAACGTTGATGCTGGCTTCGCCTGTGCGGTCGCTGATAAACTCCGCCGTCAGGGCATCGGTGCAGCCGAGGAACAGCGTGATGTCGCAGTTGCCCAGGATCTCCTGCCACTGATTGAGCGGATAGCGGTTTTGCAGACCTGCCAGATTTTGAAAAACGCAGCTCATGCTGATGTTGCGGGATCGGATCACGCTGATTTTGCGGGAGAGGTCAGGGATAACGCCGCAGGCGCACAGCTCCTCGCCCAGCACGTGAACGGGTATCGGAAGCGCCCCGCCTTCGCAGTGCTGGTCCGCATAGCGCACAAGCCGGATGAACACAAACGACAGAAACAGCGACGAGAGGAAATCAAACGTGCTGTCCTGATCGCTGGTGATGCAGAAATACGCGCACGGCTTCTTTCCCGGCAGCTCCAGATCGATCTCGTTGTGGCTTGTGATCTGCCGGATGTCACGGTTCTGGAACACCTGTAATCGGGAACCGAGACCAATGATAACGCCGCCGCGCACGTTCTCGCCGCTCTGCTTGAAGATGCTGTACGGGGCCTTCGCGGGATGCTCAATCGGGAGCATATCAAAAATCGCGTTGAGTTCTTTTTCGCTGCACATGGAAAGCAGCTGATACACCTCGCCGATATTGCGCTTTTCAGGGGGATAGCTCTGCTCCACATAGAGAACAAGCGCCTTGAGCAGATTCATCTCCGCGTTGTCCCAGAAGTGGTCGCCCCGCCCGCTGCCGGTGTTCTTGATGATGACGTCGCAAAAGAGCTGCGCCATCAACTCCTGCCCGCCGATCTCCGCAAGACAGTTCCATGAATCCGACGATGCCGGGGTCACAAGGTCGAACTTCCGCACAACGTAGCCCCTGTCCCGCAGATATTCACTGGACTTCTCATACAGCTCGCTCTTCGGATCGCAGATAATCAGCGAGGTCATTGGCGAGCGAGAAGCGCATTGCAGGATCATATTCATACAGAACGAGCGCGTCTTCTTGGAGCCGCTGGCGCCATAGACGGCAAGGTTGCCGTTGAAGCGCGTCTTTTCCGGGAGACACAACACCTTGCCATTTAACTCGCCGAGGATAATTCCGTGGTGCTTGCGCACATCAGTCACCTCGTCGACCACTTCTTTCCGTTCACGCTTTGTCATAAAGCCCGCCGTGCCGTAGGTTCCTTTGTTGGAATACTCGAAGTTCCTCGCACGGTCATAGCTGCCGCCATCGGAGTAGCCCATGCGCATGACCATGATCAACAAGGCTGCTATGACGCCTATGCAGACGCCGAGCCCGTACAGCCCCGACGGAAAGCGAAACACTGCTCGCAGGCATGAAAAAAAGGCAGGGTCGGGCAGCGCCGGCGACGATGTGCCGAGCGTACCTCCCGCATCCTGCCATGAGTGGTAGTTGTAGATGAACTGGCTGATGAACCCCCCGCCGTACAGCAGTCCGCAAAGCAGTATCGGCGCGGCGATCAGCAAGCTAATCCATTTTTTCCGGTCGATCAAAAACCGCCTCCTCCACAGCATCCGGATCGATGCACTGAAAATCGACCAGTTCTCCGCAAAGCTGTTTTAATGCTGGCTGCTGATAGTCGAAGCAGATCAGCGTCCCTCTCGTCTGCCGTTTTTCCAGTGCATCGTCGAAGCGCTTGATGCGTGGCAAATCACAGGAGTAACCGAACAGCACCGGCGAACCGTCTTGATCGAAAGCGTCATGCTCCAGCCCCCAGCGAAGGTTGTCCCGGTGCAACCCGTTCATCAAAAGACTGTCGAGGGTCGCCTTGGTCTCCCGCTCCGTCAGAAACCGCAGAAGCATTTCGCCGTGGCGGTCATTGGTCAGGACGTGAAAATGTTCGTAGCTCCCGTACAGAAGAAAGTACATTGTCTTTGCCTTTTGTGCGTTTTCCGATTTCGTGGCGCTGTCCGTGCCCACCGGCCCTCTTTCCGTATCACACAGCATCTTTTCGATTCGGCTCATGTCGTCAGCAAATAAGATGGCTTGCATCTGGTGTGTCGCGCGTTGTCCGCCAAAACGGTATTTGCACAGATCCGTCTGAATCAGGGCTTTGAGCCGCATTTCGGCGCGATGGTCCCACCGCATATCGACAGCCCCCACATTGTAGACCGCAAAGAGCGTCGACGCCGCAAACAAAAGTCCGGTTGATCGGCTGCCGCGTATCTTCTGCCCTTGTGCGCCTATCTCCTTGACTTCAATCGAGGAGTAGTACGTCGGCTGGGTGAACGACAGCTCCCGCAAGCCCTTGTCCGGCGGAAAGGCGGGCTTTTCCCACGGGAACACCAACGCCCCCGCATTGAGCATCGTCACCAGCACCTCAGCCATACGATGCATCCGCAGGCGGTGTCTGACCGAGTATTTCGGCGCGTTTGTTGAAGACCAGCCCATCATCAGCGGCTGATACCGCTCAGGATACTGCTCGACAAGAGCGCGTTTTGCCCCACTTGTGAGCCTGTAGCCGCGTAGGTTGTTTCGGCTGTAGGCGTTCAGCAGATCATCTCTTTTGATCTTGGTAATCGCCTTTTGCTTATACGCCATACCCCCCATCAACCGCCCGACCTGTGATGTTGGCAGCTCGCCCGACACAGCAGTGAGGGCAAGGAGCAAACCGGGGAATGTATCCGGGGATGGCAGGTGTGTTTTTTTCGTCGGCATGATGACCTCTTTTCGTCGGGCTTATAGCCCAGGGTTCTTATGACTTGGGAGAAAACAGTACAACTTTAAGGCGGAGAAAATCCCGAAAAATACACGTTTGTCGAAGCTTGATATGAGATCGACGTCGGTTAACAAAAGACTGGCATCAAATTCGACCCTGTATTTGAGGACGTTTTACACGCTGAAATCCTTGATAGATGTGATGCTTTTCTCGCGTTCCGCAAGCCACACTGGGAAGTGTCGGCTGTCCATGATGAACATGCGCGTGCAGTCGCTCTCGCCCAGCTCTGTTGTATAATAGGCATCGCACAAAAGCCCGGAGTCGTCCAGCATCACAAATGAAGTGGCGACATCCAGAAGCTGCTTCAGTTCCAGATTATCGTAGTCCCGCACGCGATACCTCGACAGCTTTCTGTCATAAACGTGGGCAAAGCAGACCACGCAATGCTCATAGCGCGGTACGTCATGCTCTTCCACAAATCGGCTCATAGCCGCGGTAAACGGGTCGAGCAGGAACTCCGGGTTCTGCCTGCGCCGCCGCTTCGGGACAAGCCCCGGCAGCGTGATCTCCAGAACGCCGCCGCGCCTTTGGATCTGAACGCCTTGGGCGTCAGCGGCGGACAAAAGATACTCCGTCTTGTCCATGTCCGTCGTTTCATAGACCATGTGGCGCAGGCGGCAGGTGATCTGCTCGCTGCGGCGCGCCGCTTCAGACGACAGAACTCTGTAATTGCCGGGATACCGGCGGATATCCGTTTTCCGCATTGCCTGTACGGTTTGCGACAGCCGCTCCTGTTCCTCCAGAATGCTTGAAATGCGTTTTGCCATGTAATCTTCTTCCAATCACCCTACTCCTTCCTGTAGTATTGAACCTTGCCGTCGGGGGATACGGTACAGTAGCCCGCCGCGTTATCCGTTTGCAGCTCGTCGATCTGCTCCGGTCTGTCCACCAGCACCAGAAACTTTGTCGTATCCTCACTGTTTTTTTGTTCCGATACGATGTAGGAGATCAGGGCTTCCTTTCCGATGCCTGCATGGATGATTTCATATATCTCGCCATCCGCGCAGAATACGATCTTGGCCGGATAGCTGGCGACCGCATGATACTCAACCCGGTCCATAAAGTCGACCAGCACCCAAACCGCGGCAAGCAGGTCGCGGTCAAGCTCCTTCAGGCTCTCTTTGGAATCGCAGTAGTATATCCCTTCCCGGACAATGCGCCCCTGCTTTTCAAAGTAGGACAGCAGGTTTTTGATAATCGCGTACTTCCCCGGATACAGGCCGTAGACCTGTCCCTTGGTCAAGCACCGATACATACTGATATCCCGCAAAAGGCTCGACGCCTCCATGCGGTACTGATCCGCTCGTGTTTTCAGCATAGTTGCTCTCCTTATGCGTATTAAAGGCGCATTACGCGCGTATTGATTACGCCTACCGCTCATGTGGGCGGGTTATGCGTATTGTAGGCGTACTTAAAACGTATTGCAGGCGTATAAATCTGCCCTTGCGCCATGTTATGCGTATTATTGGCGTATTGTTTTGGCTTCTTTTTGCTTTATGCGTATTGCGTACGCAGTAAGACGGTTTCATGCGCTTTGTTTGCCTGCCCGATCCAGCAGCTCCTGAAGCTCGCGCCGGTCGGTGGTGATCAGCTCCTTTTCCAGCTGACTGCATTTGACCTCGACGGTCACGTTATTGTTATTCGTGGAAATCAGGCCGCTGCCGCGCTCGAAGTGTGTGATCTCCATGACCTCCGCCTCGGAAAGATGCAGGATCGACTGGACGCGCCGCGCCTCCTCTTCCTCCAGGTTGAGCAGGATCTTGGTCTTGGCGTTGTTGATGATGCCCTTGCCGTATTTGCCGTCCTCCAACGCAAAGAAGTCGTTGATGTCCTGCGTCGCGCAGATGGCGGAGCCGCCGTAGCCGCGGATGATTTTGAAAATCTCCAGCACGAACTCTGCGGCAAGGCGGTTGCTGTTTGCGCCGATGAGCTGCCAGCACTCGTCGATGAAAATCGCCTTTTCCTCGGTGCGGTTCTCCTTCGCTTTATCCCATACGTAGTCCAACGCCACAAACATCCCCACCGTCAGCAGGTCGCCGGTCAGTTCAGAGATGTCAAGCACCGTGTACTTGTTATCCAAGGATACGTTGGTCTGCTGATTGAACGTGCGCGCAGAGCCGTGGACAAGGCGGTTGATGATGTTTGCCAGCCGTTTTGTGTCCGGCGATTCTTTCAGCACGTCGTAGAGGTCCCCAAGCACCGGCATGATGCGGTAGCGGTCGGGATCGACAGGGCTGATCAACGATGCGTTTTCGTGGGTGATGCCGCATTTCGCGTAGGTACGGATCAGCGCCTCGTCCAGCAGTTGGCGCTCTTCGTGCGTCATGTCCGGGATAAGCAGGGAGAAAAAGATGTGCAACCGCTGGATTTTGGCGGCGAGCATAGACTTTTCGATGCCCGGCCCGTCCAGCAGCTCGTCAGCGGTCTTGTCCACCTTGCGGATCTCCATGACATTGATGCAGTTTTGCGATGCCGGGGATATCTGAATGAACTCGCCGCCGATGCTGGAGCAGACGCGATGGAACTCATGGCCTTTCAGAGGCGCGACGATGAACACCTGAATGCCCTTGCGGCGCATCCTTGTCGCCATGAGCTGCATCGTGAAGCTCTTTCCGGCTCCGCTGGTGCCGAGAATGGCAATGTTGGCGTTCTTATATACGCGGGAGTCAAAGATATCCACGATGATGAGGCTGTTGTTATGCTTGTTGACGCCCAGCAGGATACCGTTGTCGTCGCACATCTCATAGGATGTGAACGGATAGCAGCTTGCCGCACCGAGCGTCAGTACGTTGCGCTTCGACCGCTCAAACAATCGGCGCTCCAGCGAAACCAGCGGCAGCGCCGACAAAAAAGCCTGTTCCTCGCAAAAGGAGCAGGCTTGCACGTTCATATCCTGTGAGAGCAGGAGTTTTCGCATTTCGGCGCATTTCCATTCCAGATCTTCCACGCTGTCCGCGGTCACGGTAATCAGAAGATTGAGATAGTAGAAGTCCTCGTTGTTGCCGAGGCCGTCCTTCAGGAAGTAGCCGCTGCGGATCGCACCCTCAAGGTCGTCAAAATCCGTGTTCGTGTCGCTGGTCTCGCGGATCTTGCTGCGATTGATGCGGAGCTGCTGACCGAGCTTTCGGATCATCTGCTCTTTTGGCTGTCGTGTCAGGAACACGTCAAGGTCGATCCCGTCACCGGCGTTGACCAGCAGCGACAGCCACCCCGCCGTGACCTGCGATTTGTACCCGTCAGCCGGCACCAAGAGGTACGCATAGTAAACGCCATCCACGCAGATATAGCGTCCATGCGTGAAGTCCAACGCGGCAGGCGCAAAGAATTCGTTTACCGGCACGTCCTCTAAGGGGCGTCCCGCTGCGAGATAATTCCCAAGGACTTCCTTTGCTTTTTCACGAAACGGTCGCTCGTTGCTCTCGCGGCGGCAAAGGACATGGTACAGGATCTCCGCGGTCGCTTGATCTTCGTCTTCATGGCTCACAACGCTGTTGCCGCACTGCCTCAAATAGTTCGTCGCCGTCCGGGCCGTTGTTTGCAAAGACGCGATTGCCTCCGTTTCCTCGTTTCCCCTGCGCGTGCCTGGCAGCGGCTCATATTCAAAGATTAGGAAGAACCGCCGCGTAATGGCTTCGCGCGAGCCGAGCTGATAGATAAGGCGCAGATAGTCCTCTTGCAAAACCCGGCAATGCGGGTCGGTTTCATGCTCCAGTTCTTTTCTCACCGCTTCCACGTGCCGGTCAATATCCGCACGCTTGGTCAGCACTTTGAATTGTACCTTGACCGGCGCGATCTTGAGGTAGCTGATGAAGGAGTAGATGATGCTTCGCTGCTCCGATGCGCTGCGCAGCAGGAAGTTGACGGGGATCACCTCGACAATCTTGACGTAGCGATGGTCGCGCGTATAGATAACGCCGTTGGTGATCCGCTCGATTGGGACATAATCTGCCAGGGCGTTGAGCGGCTTTACGCTCTCCTCTTTCGGTAAGAAGGTCTTGTGCTGTTCCACCTGACGCCTTTTGACGTCCACCTTCACCCGGTTTCGGCTTCTCGGCAGGTCATCCGGCATTCTGAGCTTATCGCCTTTGGCCCAACTCGGCAGCAACGCCTTGCTGCGCTTGCCATCCGTACTCCCGTCGCCAGTGAGTTGCCTTCGGTTACGAAGCCAGCTGATAAACAGCAAAACAAACTGGGACAGACTCTCACCGGATATGCCGATGAGTGCGAGCAGTACCAGCGGCAGCGCCGTCAGGCACAAGATGATAACGCGCATTTGGAGCGAGAAGTCCAGATGCATCACCGGCCACCCGACAGCCATTCCGAGGATGCTTGCTTCCACGGCGTTGCGCGTTTTGAGCATACCGCCCAGAAGCGTGCCGCCCTCAATGAAATTAGGCGGGATGATGTAAACGTCCCGTTCTTCATTTTTCATAGCCGTTTCCCCTTTACATACGCGACTTGCGCATCGGCGGTTTCGGCATACGCTTTACGATGGTTTCCTCATAAGCTATTGTACCGTCCGGCGCGTGATAGGGCTTGCGATCCACCGCGTCCTGCTCGTACTGCTTGTACCATATCGCGCCATCCGCGGTAACGACCTTTGTATGCTCTCCCTGCGGCTCTGCGTATTGAGAGGCGTCATACATACAGAACTGCACGTCCTGATGTGTTTCCGGTGCGCACTCCACGCCGCTGATGCGTCCGCCTCCCATCTCCACATGGTAATAGTTTGGGGTTGCCCCCGCGTCTGCTCCCATTGCGGTAAACCCCAAATACGAGTTGAGCGCCTGTGTCGCCATCTCACCGGATATTGTTCCGGTGCTCTCGATATCCCCTCGCGCCACGCCGCCGATGACCTCATTGGCAAAGCTGCCGCCCGAGGCAAGAGATTTCATGAACAGCCTTCCACCGAGGCCGTAGGCTCTGAACGAGCTTCCCGCAGGAGCCATGACCCGCTCATTGGAGCCTGCGGAGGCACCGGCCGTTCCCTTGGGTTCCGCGGTTTCGCGGTTTGCCTGTACTGTTCTCCCGTCTGAAAGCGGCGTACCTCTTGTCGAAGTCACAATGACGCCGTTTCCGACGCTCTCCCCCTCTTTAGGAGGCGCTATGATGGCAGCGTTCGCGTCTGTCACGCTGACGGCATTCTGTGCATCCGGTTCCATGTTTATCAACGGCGCACCGCCAACCGGCTGCGGCTCGCCCGGAACAATCAAATGCGTCGCCATGTCGCCTGTGTCGTTCACGTCCTTATGGAGCGTCGGCGCAGTCCTGCTCTGATCGGTCAGCCGCGCTCCCTGTGCAAGCGAGGAAGCCTGTGCCGTAACCGGAGCCTTCGGGCTGTTTGCCGTTCCTCTCACTGCTTGGCCAAGTGGCGAGTGCGGCGATGGTATCGTGGTGTTCGACGCAGCGGTTTTTGCAGCGTTGCTCGCAGCCTTTCTGCTCGCCATTCCCGCAAGGCCGCCCTTAAAATAGCCGCCAACACCCTGTGCGCCGGACGCTCGCCGCCCAATGTCGCCTGCAACGCCGGCGATCATTGAGATCCCGCGCGTGGCAATCAGCGCTTCCGATAGAAGTGAGCCTCCCGTTTGCCCGACGTTCATGCCGATGCTTTGCATGAAGCTGTCGATCTTCTGCGAGACTTTGAGAAAGCCTACGGCGCACAGAAACCATATCAGGACATTGCCGACAACGGTTTCCGTTCCTGACGCTTCAATCTGCGTCTCCACCTCGCTTTCCGTGAGTGCAAAGACCGGGGCGGAAAAATACGCCCCCAGAAGGAGCGCAATGCAAAACAATGAGATTAATTTGTGATGGGTTTTCGTATTATTTCCTCCAATCAAAGTGACAGCGGATTTGCTATGAACGTACCAACCATTGTCAGAAACAGCTTCAGGCACCAGGCGTTCATCAGGAGCAGGAACATCTGCCCCGCAAACATCCTGCACCAGCTTTTGAAGATGTTGACCGTGGACTGCGACGCGCCGAGCGCAAAGGCAACCGGTGCCGTGAACACCAGCACGCCGAGCAGCACATAACGTTCCGCTGCCTCAAACAGCAGCTTGATATAATTCCACGCAAGGATCAGCACAAGAATGAGGACGATCAGCGTCACCGCGCCGTTGGCACATACGCCGATGATCGTCAGCATGACCGAGTTGAAGTCCGCAAAGCTGAGCTTCGGGAGGCTTGAGGTCAGTATCCATTCATACGGGGTTCCACCGATTTTCAAAGCCAAATCGGTGATGTTGCCCGCATAATATGCCAGCAGCATGAACACGACCGAGCGTACGCTCAGCTTGATTGGGTCTTCCGCCTCGCTGCCGACGCCTAATCCGAAGTTCTTGAACAGATTCCAGACCCACATCAGCATGATGATACCGATGGCGGTCGCGGTAAACACCTCGTACATGGTTCTCGCAGCCGGAAAGTATCGCAGAAACACAGCCATATCGCAGCCAAGCGCGCCCAAAACCGACGTGTTGACCAAGTCGAGAATGTGCATGACCTGTTCGGCGATCCACCCAACGATGCCGTCTAAGATTCCCATGCTTTAGGGTGTATAGGTGCCCCCCGCAAAGAAGGGCGTGATGTATGCCATGATATAGCCCAGTCCATTGAGGATCGCCCAACTGATGATGATACGCTTGAGCCAGGACCGGGACTCCTGCACAGTCCGGTCACTGCGCGAAAAATTCATCAGCAGCAGCGCCACCGATGCGCAAACGACCGCGGCGACGGACGAGATGGATACGATCTGGGCATAGACGTCCTTCATAATGGCGCTGGCCTTTGTCCAGATGGTGTCCGCAGCGAACGCTTGCAGTGTCAGCGCTGGTGTGACGGATGCCGCCATAAACGCCGCGTAGAGACATTTCCCGAACTTGTGGGGACACTTTGGTTTTCTTTGCTCTTTCAAGTGATTGTCAACCTCCTTTTGCTGTCGTCCGAACGCGAAAAAACGGCGTCCGGAAGGAGCGCCGTTTCATACCGCATCAGGGCAAAAAGAAAAGGACGCTGCGGCGTCCTGTTGCGGTCGTGTTCGGTTTTGGTTACATTTTTGAGCATGATTATCTTACCACGCCCTGATTCCGCAGTCAATATCTGCGCTGTCTCAATTCGGTCTCAAAGTGGTATCAATCGCCTATCATTCGCAAATTTTCGGCATTATTCGGGAAAAATTCTTCCAAAATGTCGTTGCATTCTGTTGTGGAATAGCCCCACAGAATAGAACTCATCGCCTCAACCGCTTTCTTACGCATCCGGTAATAGGTCGCCTTGCTGATGTCCTGGATATGAGGGCGAAGAAGCGCCAACGTTTCCTCAAAATTATTGATTTGCTGCGGGGACAGATAGGCGTAATAGAGAATCCAGTAGTATTTCTCACCGTATTTGTGCTTTGTTCGCAGCAGTGCGACAGCCCTGTTTACCAGCTTCAACATCGCGTTGCTCCGCTCAATGGTTCGAGTATGCTGCTCTAACCGCGTTCCGCCCAGATCCGCTCCGGCACAGTACGCAGACTCCAAAAACGAGTCTATGTCCGTTTCAAACTCAATCTCAAACTCGTTTTTGATGTATTCCACGGAAAGCTCCATGCTCCAGACCACATCACGGTAGTTTTTCAGCAGCTTCCATGTATTGTGATAGCGGCGATCTTCTTCAACGGACGATTCGATCTTCTTTTGCATTGTCATTCTCTCCTTCGGTAGATTTTCTGATGTTTAACTCAAACGCATAGGTCGGTTTCCCTGTGGAGCAGAATAGCTCCATCTGATAGCAGGCGTAGTCATTTCGCAGTACCCCCTTCTCTAAAGCACCCTTGCAGTCGCAGGATAATCGATATAACTTATAGTGGAACTTCGGGCAGTCGGCGCACGAAAAGCCCTGCATCATCAGGCTTTCCAGCACTTTGCTCGTCATTGCGGCTTCGGCTCGTTTTGAAACGCTAAACGGCTCATGTGAAACGCTGTCCGGCTTGGGATCGCCAGCAGGCTGCGTCGGCTGCTCCTCCGGCTCCTCCACAGTTATATTGAGATTGAGACACATCGCAACCTCTGCTTTGTCCACCTTGATGTCGCAAATTCTGAACATTACCGAGAGATAGTATTGGAGGTAGATCACTGTCCCGTGCCTCCCCGGGAAGGAGAACAGAGAGATATAGCCTTCCTCTCTAAGGTGCTTGAGGATGCGGCAGACCGTTGCCTTCGACATGCCCCATCGCTGCGCCAGCTCCGCATAGGATACAAGCGGATTGCCTGTACCATTCCGAAGATATACGACTGGCCCCACGTCCGATCCTTGCACACGCTCATCATTGTAGATCGCTGACAGCCACAGGTCGAGAACGACGTCCATTTCGGAGCATTTGCCCGTTCCGATCAGCTCTGACGCTACAGCAACCGGGAGGAAAAAGAAGCCGCTGTCCTTTTGACAGGGGCAGTTGTAATCGAGGACGGTATTGTGAAAGCGCCAGCCTGTAATGCTGTACTTCACGAGCTTGTCCCGTCCAAGCAGGGTGTAGGTGATGAAGTTTCGGTCTCTCAGCGCGTTCAGCGCGCCGAGGATCTGTTTCCGTGTCCGAAGTCGCAGCCATTCGCCAAGCTCCGACAGGCGGCAGATCCATTCGCCCGGGTAGATCGTATAGCTGATTCCGTCCAGCCGCCGATACGAAGTACGGAAGTTTGCGTAGGAACAAAGCACCACAAAATGAAAAAGGCCGGAGCATCCGTGTGTATGGATGCTCCGGTCGGCGATCAGGGTTTGGACGAACTCTCGGTACATTCGGCACCGCGGGTAGTCCACGATTTGCTTGATTTCAAGTTTGTAATCTGACATAGTATTCCCCCGTTCATCTTTTGGGAAAAGGAAAAAGCGGGAGTAAACGGTCAAAATATGCCGTTTACTCCCGCTTTTATATACGTCTTCCCCAAATCAAAAATCTTTTACTTGACTCCCCCATCGGCTCAAGTGTATACTGAGCTAACCGAGTTTTTTCATTTGGAGTTGCTAACCAATCTGCTAACCGTTGTATATTACGTTCTTTGCACTCCCTGCATCTATTGCGTTATTTGCAGTTGTTTTGTTGCAATTATAACAGAATATGCAAAGAAATCGCTTTTTGCGCCGTTGAAAGTTGCTTGTCCTAGTTGGTAAGGATGAGGTCGGCAGTTCGAATCTGCCCAGCAGCTCCAAAGGAAAATCCCTGATTTTAACTGTTTCAAGGTTGAAATCGGGGATTTTTCCTATTTTTTGAGCCACAACTCATTCTTGCTTGCGTACAAAAATGATTTGATTTATCGGCGAATTTGCGGGTTTGCGTACATTTGCGTACAGTTTATTTGTCGATGGGGCTATTTGGCATCTCGCGATTCGTCAGCAGACTGTCCATTCGGTCTGCCATAGTTTTCCGGCGGCGTTCCCGCATCGATGCATACTGCATCGTTACCATCTTGTCAGTGCTTTGCCCGCTGTCCGCCATGACCTCACGGATATTTCCGCCGCTAACTTCGAGTTTGAGGTCGATGCTGGTGTGTCGGAGGCTGTGTGTTGTGATGCACGGAAGACCTGCCTCTTTGCAAAACTTAACCAGTCTCTTTAAGACAGTTTCAGATTCGTACGGGCGCCCATTCGGCTGAGCCACGACCAATCCATAGTCGGTGTAGTCCGCACCCATCAATTGCTTCTCCAATTCCTGCCGCCGTTCCCACTCATCAAGCGCATCGCTGACCCCTTTCCCATATGGCACATGGCGCGTCTTGTCTTCCTTCGGGTCAGTAAAGAAAACTACACTCTCTGAGTCCTCGTGTTGTTTCGGAAACACAAAGTACGCTTTTGTCTTTGTACTTCGATTGAGATGCTCTTCCTTAGCGCGCTGGATTTGGAATTCGATGTAGACATTCTGGACACCATCGACCATTGCGCGGGCATGCTTCCAGTCAAGCGCTAAAAGCTCTCCGATACGCGTCGAACACATTACCATCATGAGTATCACAAAGCGAAGCATCTTGTCTTTGCAGACATCCAGCGCATAAAAGAACTGCTCATAGTCCCATGAAATAAACGCGTCTGCCGTCTCCTCTCTGCTGCGCTGTTTTTTTGCTCGCTCTGCCGGTGTCTTTGAGTGGGAAGCAACATTGTACGCCTCAGTGATGAGGCTGTTAGCGATGCCCCAGTTAATAGCAGCTCGAATATCTGCCTTGCACTTTTTGATGGTTGATTCTCCGATTGTGTGTGGCTGCTTGCCCTTCTGCTCACAGATTATCGTCTCTGACAAGTCATCATAGAACTTGTTGAGCAGCGGGACAGACAGCTCCGACACAGGGACATCTCCGATTCGTGGGATGATGTAGTGTTTGATTCTTTTTTCCGTCGCCTCAAGGCATCCGGCCTCCATTGAGGGACCCTGTCCCTCAATATAAGCAGTCATTAAACCTTGCAGCGTCATGGTCTTCGCTTCGGCTTCAAGTGTCGAGCGCATCAGCGGATTCTGCGATTCCTGTGGCGGGGTAAGCATCCCGAGGCTTTTGAGATACGCGACTTCCAGCGCGCGCGTCTCAGCCTCGGTCTTCATATCGAACGACTCGTGAACAGGTTTCTCGACTCCCGGAATACGATACTGTATTTCAAACTTATTGCCGTGCTTGGCGGCCTTTGGTGGTTTGTAGGTTTTTGACATTTTCTTTTCCTTTCTTTTTAGAATGTCACCTCCCAGCGCTGTATAATGAGTCCCTTAGTGTAGTATCATTATATCAGTCGCTAGGAGGTGGCGCAAGGTGGAATGCTATTTTCGAGCTTGGAAGAATGCGTCCAGCGCCTCTTGCGTAATGCGCCGATGCCGCGGGCCAAGCATTACGCTGTGCAGACGCCCCTCGGCGCACAGCTTGCTCACGGTCTTCGGGTGGCACTGCAAGATAACAGCCACCTGCTCGATGGTGTAGGCTTTGGGCAGCTCGCCGCTTTCTCCGCGCTCCGCCGATACGTTATTCATCATCTCAATCATCGTCACTCTCCTCCACTGTTGTGGAATCTTCCTCCGCCGTCTCTTCTGTCGTTGCTGCCTGTCGCGGCTGCATCTCCGCCAACCGCCGCTTGAGCTCTTTGATTTCGTTTTCAAGCGCGCTTGTCGCAGATTTCACAGCATCCTTCTCCGCGTGCAGGTCCTCGTTCTCTTTGGTCAGGCGTTCGATGAGCATATCTTTATGCTCGGCTGCGCGTACGGCGAAATCCTTTTCCTCGCGGCACTTTGCCGCCTCTTCCTCTGCTTGCTTCTGAGATGCCGCCGATGCATCCAGCGCCGACTTGGATGCATCCAACATCCTATGAGCATTGTAGAGTTCCGTTTGTATTGTGCCAATGACGTCGTCCTTGCTTTCCAGCTTGGCACGGAGCTCGACTGTTTCGCTTTTCAACAGTTCCTGTGCCACTGCGGCAAAACCGCAGGCCTCTGTCACCGCATTTGCAAGCGTCGCTTTGAGTGCCATGAGTCCTGACTCAAGTTCCGGTTTCATGGCATTTTGCGCCAGTCCACGTTTCGCGAAATCGACCATGCTCATGAACTTGTCGCCCTTGGTCTTTCCGTCGAAGGTTTCAAGAAGCGTTTCGACCTCATCGCAGCTCTCACGCGAGAGCTGCGTTCCGAATGTTTTTACTTCGTCTTTCTTACTCATCTGTTGCATTTCCTCCGATTTGTGTTTGCTTAAGCCGCTTAAGCGGCTTAAGCTCTTGTGTTTTCAAGCTTTCTGTGATACTATTCGCATTATCAAAGGACATTTGATTGGCGAGTCCTTCGATAGCCTTACGAACATCCGCCGGGATTGTTCTCATCTCTTTCTCTCGCGCCTGAATAGCGCGGAACGCACGTTGGACATTGCTCGCAACAACGGTATTGACAACATCCGCATCAGCCATTGCCCAGTCGCGAAGCTGTCCCGGGCTGCCAACCAGCTTTTGCAGAGTCGGCGGCAGCTTTTTGAATTCCTCTTCTGCGCCATAAAGGCCGTTTCCTATCGCTTTGTGTATGAGGCTCCACGCCTCAGCTTCCGTCATCTCATTTGCTCCGTTCGCGATTTTATCCATTGTCGCCTTGATAAGCGCAATTGTCGGTACAAACTCTCTTGGGTCAGTGGCAATGATATATTTAACTGCCGCTGCGACGAGAGGAGCGGGGTCATCAGAGAACATCGTTGCCCACAGTTCAAGCTGTTTCTTGCCGTCCTCCTGCGTCAGATTGGAAAAGCTTTGCGGATATGCCGTTTTGAGTACAGACAGCAGCTTTGCTGTTTCCTCAGTTGACAAAGTCCTCAAACCCCCATTCTGCTTTTGCGTGGGACACTGTCTTATCTTCGCTGCTTGCCCAGCGGCGAGCGGCCGCTTTCCAATCCACCATTGGCTGATTGCCTACTTTCCAGCCTTTCGAAGCATAATAGTCGACAAAACGAGCAGCATTGACGTCAATGCCCTCAGCAGCACAGTATGCAGACACCTCATCAGCCGTTGGAGGGCAGAACCGCGCCTGTGCGGTTCTCATTGCCGCCTTGGCGGTCTTCGTCTTCGCTTCTCTCTCTACTTCTTCTTCAGCTTCTACTTCTTCTTCGCCTTCTATTTCTGAATCTGAAGCGGAGGCTTTCTTCTTTTGAAGCTGTCGAGCAATTCGGTCGGCAACATCCGGCGGCGTTCCGTCCGGGAGCGGCACCAAGTGCTTAGCCCACCGGAATCGCTGGCTGTTTTCAAATCCAGCCACATGGTAGTACTGTGCTCCGTCCACCGTGTAGAGTTGGATTACTCCAGCCCCATCCAGCTCGTCGAGACTGCTACGGATGTCATCCAACCGAATGTTGTCCCGATATGCATATGCGTTGCATTTAATACGTGCGCAGTCTGCTGCTCCATTGCCGGCTGTATCCGTCATCAGAAGTAACGTCACATATACGATGCGCGCTATATCAGATAGGATACCGAGAGCCTGCGATAACCAAATCGCATCAATTAATAATCTAGCCATTGAAAATCTCCTTTTACGTTATTTTGTTCCATCGTCGGCCGATGAAGCGACATTACCACTACATTCTCCCAAAATCAACGGTTTTGGGCGATAGCGTGCTAATTCGCAACTTCAGAGGAGAAATTGGCACGATTCGAACTCTCGAGGTGTGCAAAAATGGATTATCAACTCCCTATCTGTGAATTTGATGTTGAACAATTTGCCACGTCATCCAAGCGCGGCAATATCACAATCGCTTTGTCCATAAATCACAAAGACCACACCGAGAATGTCGTCATCGGTGAGCTTGACAGTCTTATTTATGCTTTCGGTGGATACCCAGAAAGGTATGCACGAGATATTTATTGCGCGGACACACGCCGAGCTGGGTCATTTGTGGTAGATGTGTTGCAGTGCCAGAGTCGGAGAGAAGTTTTTAAAATCAAAAAATGGCTATCCGACTTTCTAGGACTCAAAGCATACAGCAAGGATGATTCGATGGAACTATATCGCTCCAAGGAAGCCGAATTTATAGATGCTCTAAAATCTCTGTATGCACAAGAGAATATAGCCGCCAAATATCTTGCGCTCAAATCATGGCAGCTATATCACATCCTCGCCGGTGACTGTGCGCCGTCTCTATATGGTCAAGCCTATTTCCCTATTGATTTTTCTCCAGAAAACGGTCACCAAAGTGCCATCATTCAAGCCCTTCTGTCGCCGTACGAGGGTAGGACGTTGCTCTACCATCTTCTGAAATGGGACGAAGATTTTCACGAGCTCGAAAAATACAATTGGATGCACGAGCATAAAACAAACGATTCCCGCTACGATTCTTTTTCTCTTGATTCATACGCCTATCCCGCGCGTTTTTTTTACCGAGCAGGCAGCCCATATGAAACCTATTTATGCGCTGATTTTTCATGCTGGTCACTGGTCATCCACACCTTGCGTCACGAGTACGCTAACAAAGAATGTCTGAGCATCTGCCCTATATGCAACAAAATATCTATTTCAACTTCACGGAAAAGATATTGCAGTGCAAGATGTGAAGAACTCGGAAAACAGAAAAATTTTGCGAACTACAGCAGTGAAGATGCGGATTATCCATATGTGAAGAAACTAAAAAAGATAGCTCACAACGCGAGAGAGCGGATGCGGACACTAAGCGTGTCCCCAAAATATGCTATATTACATAGCGATAACGAAACGGACACACAAATTGGAGAATTGCTGGAATCGTCACGCAAGGAAATAGCTGTCGAGCTAAAAAATGCGAAAAAATGCATAAAGGAATCTACTCCAAAGTCGTATAATTCTATAGATGAAGCAACCGCCCAGAAAAAGCAGCAAGAGATTGTCAGCTCTTTCGACAGCTTCTGCACACGCATTCAGGCCGATTTCCGAGCCAAGCTTGATGAAAAGCTCAATTTCTACATGAATACTCCCTAACTCTCCTAACGAAAGTATGGGTCAAGGAGGCGATATCCCCAGTTTGGAGATATCGCCTCCTTGCAATCGCGCTCGTCAGAGCACCTTTTGTAATATCTTTTTCTTCGCACGATATCTATAGACATATTCGGTGAGCATCGTACTTGAAAACTGGCGATTCATGTCCGCTAGTCTCTCCTTGAGCAGATTAGCCGTCACGCTGTCAGCACGGTGGACGTGGCATTCGTCTTTTGCGGTAAAAACGGCATAAAAGTCGCCGTCCGCCATCTCCGCAAGTCTTTCGCAAACGCCCGGATAATACATTGCGATGGCGCCGTCCGAGTTTGGCAGCGTGGTCACCGCCCCGCTGAGTAGCCCTTGCGGGAGTTTCCGCAACGGCTTCATGATATTCATGAAGTCGAATCCTTCGCCGCCAGGAACCCAACCTTCGGCACCAATATAAATTCTCGGCGGCGAGAGGCGTACCGTGTTTTCCAGCGCAGCATTAAAAATTTCCTCATCGCTTATCCCCCATTTGTGCACATAATGGCGCAGTACGGGAACTATCAGGCGATTTCCCTGCCCATCATCCTTGACGATTGCATAAAGTGTCATCGCCATATCGTCAATCCGTCGAAAAGTCATGCCGCGCCTCTCCACGTCGTTGCTCCGCGCGTTTCTCATACATAACAATAGTTTGTCACGTATTTGGTCATACTTTTCGAGCCTCTCAAAGACGGATTGGTCTATCGTCTCCACCTGCTGGATATTTTCGGTAATTGCATGCTCAACAGTTTCCCATCCTCCTTCATGGTACATTTTGAAGAGGGCTTTAACTGCAAAACGGCATTGATAACCGCCGTCTTTCTCTGTGTCTAGTGCGAGTATCACATAGTCGCCGACCAACCGTTCGGAATCTATGTGCCCATATTTGCGATTGGTGTCCTCGACGAGCACCCTCGTTTCTTCGTCGTGCGCGATAAGACCGTTCTCCAAGAGTCGTACCGTTGCGCGCTTCCCGATTTTGGCGCAGTAGTTGGCGATGCGCTCAACGACGGAACTTTTAAATTCTTCATAGTTCTTCATATTCATTTTCTTCTCCTTAAAAAAAATTGCGAGAAAACGCCCTGCGGCCGCTTAAAAGCAAAGCCGCAGGGCGTTCGAGTCCCGCGTATTTCAATCGGTTATAAGTGAACGATGCCCGGACGTGGCAATTCCCTCCGTGACAGAAAAACATAACTTGCTATACTAGCATCATAACATAACCGATTACATATTTCATGATATCAGCCAAAGCGTTCAGAATCAATGACCTAAAGCCAAAAATATTTTTGAAAGCTGCTTGAGTTTGAATGCTCACAGAGTTACTATATTATCGTAATCAGTATTCTTATTATGATGCGTTATTAGCATTTGTTAACTTTCTTCTTTGTGCAAGTCGTCTCCTTCCTCTTATCATATTGAAGCACCTAATAAGGGCGTGAAGAATCAAGCGATTCTTTGCGCCCTTATTAGGTTACGAAGAAACCAGTGCTTATGCGCATACACGCCCCATCATGGGCATATGGTTGCGGCTTGCCGCCCGCCGATGGCATCGGAGATTGCCATCCTCACGGCTTGACGCCCCGTGATTTTCTCAGCAAAGTCAAGTTGAGAAGCTATGTGCATTAGCTTCCCAGCATCGGCATCAGCGGGTGCAAACCACTGGTGTGGGTTCGGTTTCGCTCTCCCCACCTTTATGGTGACAAAAAAGAGCGGTGCAGATTTTAACAGCACGCCGCTCACATTGGGCGAGGATGAAATGGAGGGTATCCGAATTATATGAAATACGAAAACAAAATCCGAAAATATCTTGAACGCGAGTTTTGTGATGCATACAACTATCTCCTCGTTGTTGACCCTGTTAAGACATATGGCCTTGTGGCAGTGATTGCAAGCGCAGCCGAATCGCTCAGTAACGGCGAGGTCAATCTCGACGTCACATATTTAATCGGGCTTGGTATCATCTGTGACGAAGAAAAACTGGCAATTCCGCTCGATGAATTGCGCAAAAGCAACGCACAGGAAATTGTTAAGGAGTTGGAATTGTGTGCAGGAATGTACATGCGAGAAGAAGCCAGTCGTTACTGGATACAGTCAATCAGCAAACGCGAATATCAAGCTATCTTGCACGTTCTCGAAAAATACAAAGGCACTATAACTAATCCGGCCGGCGAAGAATTGAACGCCAATGACTTTCGCAGCTTAGCGAAAGCATACAGAAAAGTACCGCGCCAACCATATCCTGCCACGCCAAAGGACCGCACGTTTTAGCGAAGGGAAGATGCAAATGGCCAGCCTAACATATCAAATCACGCATATGGCATTCGACCACACCAAGCAATACCGGCATGAACAGCACGACAAAGACGGGCGCGTCCTTGTTGCCGCAAACATCTCAACGCGGAGCGAACGAATGTATCGCGACCACGCTGTTAAGTTTGGAGCGTGGTGCAAGGCAACCTATGGTTGCCGCACCCCAGTTGACTGCGCTAATCATATCCAAGAATATGCAGACTGGCTCGCTGCGCAGGGCAAGAGCGCCAGTACAATTCATACCTACATCGCTGGCGTTTGCCGTTACTGGCAGATACCCATGGACTACATTGACAAGCCGCGTCGTGTTACTGCAGATAGCATTCGCAGCCGCGGTGTCAAAGGTGTTGACGCGCGTAGCGATGCAAAACGCGAAGCCTCGCCGCGTCTGTACGACTTCGCGGCGGTCGTGGGCGGCCGCCGCGCGGAGTTTCAGGCGCTCCGCAAAAATGACCTAGTCCAAGACGAGTCGGGTCACTGGTGCGTCCGCATCAAGCGCGGCAAAGGTGGCAAATATCAGGAGCAGCGCATCTTACCTGCCGATGTCGATTTCATCAAATCCTTTTTCAATGGCTCACAGGATTTCGTATTCAGCAAGAAAGAGATGACGAATAAAATCGACCTGCACCATCTCCGCGCACTGCAAGCGCAGCGCGCGTATGCATATTATAATGAGCAAATCAGAGACGAGGCTTTCCGCGCACAGCTCATCAAAGAGATACGGGCTCGTTGGGAGAAATATAATAATAAGAAGCCTTGGAACCCGAAGGCTGCGCAAGGCTGCTACCATCTCCGTGGTTCTAACCGTGTTCTCGCACAAAGGATGGGGCTTCCAACCTGCTATAGTCGGCTTGCAGTGCTTGCAACAAGTGTATTTTTCCTAAGCCATTGGCGGTGCGATGTGACCGTCGCCAATTATTTGCTTGCAAAATAAGGAACCGCCCATCAGGACGGCTCTTTGCTGTATTCAATTGCTGTCAGCAGAAATCAAAATTCCAAGGATACAAAGCACATCTCGCACCAGTTCTGGCGGAGCCTGCTCATAAAACTCTGCGTTGCGCGCCGCTAGGTCGACGAAACGTGCGTGGTCGCACAAGACACATCCCGTTGTGCGAATGCTGTCGAGAAGCTGAGGACGAACCGCCTGTCGCGTCTTGGTGTTGGTGATGGGACATACCATCACGAGTGCGCCTGTGGCGTTGTAAGCGGAGTTGCTGACGACCATCGCCGGACGCCGCCCCGCCTGCTCATGACCTACCTGCGGGTTGAAATCCATCCAAATGATGTCACCCTGTCTGAACCCACTCACTGGAACAGCTCCTCTCCACGCGGCTCGCCCCAGTCGATTTCGACATCGTCGCCCTCGCTTTGGAACAGTGCGGACGCCTCGCTGAACGGCTTCCCGTAGAAGTCTTCCAGAAGAGCTTCAAAGGTCTTCGGTTCCTCGACTGCCTTCGTCACGACAAAGCCATTTTCGGTCTCCGAGATAGAAACCCTGTCGTTCTTTTTGAGCCCGAGCGCGGACATAAGCGTGGCAGGAATCACAATGCCCGCGCTGTTGCCGATACCTACAACTTTCGCTAGCATAGCGTCAACCTCCTTTGCAATTTGATTATAACATTGTTATAATATGCTGTCAAGGCGCAACTGATACACCCAATTTGTTTTTGCAAGACACAGGTGCCCGTGCATCCGCAACCGGCCAAAGCGTCAGCCCAACAGGAGTGTCAACATTCGTTGCTTACAACATTGGTCCAAGGATATGCACAAAAATACTGGTTATTGTCCCGCTCCGCGGGAGAATAACCAGTTACGTCAGCCCCGCGCACTTGTGCGCGGAAGGCCCCATTCGCCTTCTGGCGGATGGGGCCGATTTTTATTTTAGAGATTCCGTCATCTCATCTATCTGCTCAGGTTGTGTGCTCCAAGTAATACATCCAGCATACGCTAGGAGCTTACATTAGAGCCAATTCAATGCCTGCAACAAATAAATCTCGATTTTTCTCGCAAGGCTGTTCTTCAAATCTGCGATTTGTGCGCCGACGAATTCATCACTTGCTGCTCTTGCAGAGCTGATTCCGCTCGGCAAGGCGTGGCGTGACGCGGACGCATAACGCAGACACGTTCTCATAGTCGCCCTCAGTCAAGGCGTTCTGCATCTCGTCCAAGTAACTTGCAAGGTCGTCCTCGATGGCAACCGTCGCATCGCTGCTGACTGGGTCGCTGAAGCGGAACGCATCCGCCAGCTTTGCAAGCGCTTCTTTCGCTGTCACATCGTCGCACTGGTCGCGCAAGGATGCCGCCTTGGATTGTAGCGTCCGCATCCGGGTGACGTCCTTTTTCAGCTTCACATCCTGCCGCTCCACCTCCTCGCGGATGGCATCCGTCGCAAGAACGCCAATAGCCGCCGCGCCGAACAGCAGGGCGGATAGGATAATTTCGATTCGCCTTACCCATTCAGAGGGCGACTCCGCCAGCGCCATACAAGACAAACTCACGATGAGCTGCGCAGCAATGTAAATCGCGCCAATGCGGGCAATCGGAAAGCCGTAGAATTTGCTCTTGACACTGCTGCCTTGTTGGAATGCGTGAGGCATGATATACGCCTGAACTCCAATGGACAAGATGCCAAAGAGATACGCAAGCCAGAATACCGAGTTGCGTTCAAAGGGAAGCACGAACGAAATAACAGTGAATACAACGAAGATGATGCCAAGCGAGATATAGAACCGCGTTAAATTCTTGCTCATGCTCATTCACCCTTCTTTCTCCCGCAGTTGGGGCAGAAGTTTGATGCGATATTGGTGGCTCCGCAGTCAGGGCATGTCCAACCCGCCTCCGGCTTCTTCGCGCCGCATTCGGGGCAGAAGCGACTCGTAATGCCTTGCTTTCCACAAGAGGGACAATTCCACGCGTCTTCAGAGGTCGGCTCCGGCTTCTTGCCTCCGCAGTCAGGGCAAAAGCGGCTCATAATGTTCTGGCGATGGCATTGCGGGCAAGTCCAGCCTCCCACGGCAGGCTGTTCAGAGGCGGTCCCCATCGGCTGAGGCGCCATTCCCTTCATCATTTCGCCAATTTGTGGCATGAATGTCTGTGCCGCAGCCATGCCGACACCGAAGTTCAGCATATCTCCCATGATGCCGCCACCGCCGCCGTTTCCTCCGCCTGCACCGAGGTTTGCGCCCATGTTTCCGAGTCCTTCGGCATACGCCTTCTGCACTTCCGCTTGAATGACGTCCTTCTGGCTGTAGCCTTTCGCCGCCATGACTTCCGCCTCGGTCAAGCCGGCCATGCGCTGCGCCTGTGCCTCCGCTTGAGCTTCGATGACCTTGCGCTCCGCCGCTCGACGCGCAACCTCGGTCTCTGTGGTCTGTTGCTGCAAGACCGCTTCGCGCCGCGCTTGCTCAATGGCGGCAGCACTCTGCTCCTCGGCGGTGCGGTACTGTGCTTTCGCCTGTGCCTGCGCGGTCTTTGCCATGGCCTCGCTTTGCGCTCGCGCCGCCTGAACGGTCGCCTCAGCTTGATATACGCGGGTCTGGAGCGTGATGGTGTGCAGCTCGCGGATGCGCTTGAAGTTCGGGTCGTTCTCCGGCAGTACCACGTTCGTCACATAGAGCTGCGGGATGGTCAGGCCATATTCCTCAAAGCCGGGGAGCAGCTTATCCCGCAGGCTTGACGAAATCAGGTCCAGCTTCTCGTCGACTTCAAGGATGTCGATGGCGTTGTCCTTGATGACTGCCGAGAGGTTTGTCTTGACCGCGTTGGCAATCATCGGACGGAACGCGCTTTGCAGCGACTTCGACATACCCTCGCCGTCGCCCCACGCGATGCCTTTCATGGTTCCGACCAGTTTGAGCAGCAGCTTGCGGGAATCGGACACCATCAGGTTCAGTTCGCCCGACGCGCCAAGCTCCAGCGGAACGCCAGTCAGCGGGTCGATGAAGCGTACCTTCTCCGGCGTACCCCATTTGATTGCCATCTGGACGACCTTGTTGATGAAGTAAACCTCGCTGTGGAAGGTTCCCTCGGTGTCGGTGGGGAGCTGGTAGAGCTTTTCCAGAAGCGGGAGCTGCTGCGTCTCCAGCGTATAGCGTCCCGCGCCGAATAGGTCGAGAGCCTGTCCATCACGGAAGAAGATGGCCTCCTGCGACTCGTGGACGATGAGCTGCGAGCCGTAATTGAAGTCCTCGATGGGATGCTTCCAGACAAGCGTTTCGTTGTCGCCCTCATACTTGATGATGCTGGCGAGACCGTCCTTCTTGATTTTCTCGGCCATTAACCGCTCGGGGATATCGTTCTGGCAATCGCAAACGGGGCATATGTAGCTCTGCGTTCCTCTGGCGACGCGCAGCCGAACGCCGCACTGCTTGCAGGAAAAGTCCTCAACCTTGGTCTGCTCGTCCATTGTGTTGATGGGCTCATGGCAGACAGGGCACTTGGCGTCAGAGCCGGCATGGCAGAAAATTTTGTGTAGGCGATTTTCGACAAAGGTCAAGAACGGTGCTGTGAAACGGGGCGGATTTTGGCTGAAAACCCCTTCGCTGCATCACTCCCGGCAGTGCACCGCGGTATGCGCGCCGCAGGCGTGAA
>JAFWOU010000042.1 GCA_017509715.1 Paludibacteraceae bacterium
AAGGTGCACTTCCTATCGCGGGCGGTTTAGGGGGTGAGGTTTAGTTTTGAAACTCTTCGGGGTGGGCTGCGCGGTATTGTTCTTTCTTGTATTGCTCTACGCTGTCGGGACCGAAGTTCAGTTTCTTGGGGTCGAGGGCTGCACTGATGGTATTACTACGCATGAAGCAGCAGGTGACGTGTTTGATAAGTTGCGGGCCATTTTCCCAGGGCACTGCGTCAGAGCTTAGCGTACGTACATCTTGCGGCTGGTGCCGTCTGAGTAGCGCACAATGACGATGCCGTGCTGCGGCTCGGCAATGCGCTGGCCTTGCAGGTTGTAGTAGCCTACGATGGTTTCAGAAGAACTTATCGTTGGAGTCTGTATGCTTGTTAGATCTGTCTCCACTATATTGCTGCTGAAGTTACTCCAAGGTGCTAAAGCTTTGTAGGCACTTGCACTACCAGAAGGAACATAGAGGGTAACAGAAGAATAGGGTACACCACCAAAAGCATTTGTTGTACAATTATATTCAGAGGGTTCCATTTTGCAGGCAGTGATGCTCGTTAAGCCAGTGCAGCCAGAGAACGCACCGCTTCCGATGCTCGTGACGGACTCTGGGATGGTGATGCTCGTTAAGCCTGTGCAGCCAGAGAACGCCTCCCTTCCAATGCTCGTGACGGACGAGGGGATGTTGATGCTCGTTAGGCCTTTGCAGCCATAGAACGCATAACGTCCAATGCTGGTGACGGACGAGGGGATGGTGATGCTCGTCAGGCCGGAGCAGTAGGAGAACGCATAGTTTCCGATGGAGGTGACGGAGTTGGGGATGGTGATGCTCGTTAAGCCAGTGCAGTTTTGGAACGCATAACTTCCAATGCTCGTGACGGACGAGGGGATGGTGATGCTCGTTAAGCCAGTGCAGCCAGAGAACGCACTGTTGCCGATGCTCGTGACGGAATATACCTTGTCGGCTATCTTCACCTTTTCGGGTATGGTGACAGCACCCAGGTTATCCTTGTCTTTCACGCCAGAGACTACAGCCTCGCCGTTCTCCTCGCTTGACACGCTGAAGCGTAGCACGCCGTCGGTCCAAACATCCTCACCGTCGGCGGTAAGGACAACGGCATCGTCGCTACCGGTATCGATATCGTCCACGATGCTGGCGAAGTTGCTCCAGGGCGCGGTGCCGGCGTATGCCTCCTTGCTGCCTGCGGGGACGTGGAGGGTGCACGTAGAAGTGGGGACATCGGAGAACGCAGAATTATTGCAGTTATACGCTTCAGGGTCGGTGCGCATGGCATAGACGTCTGTCAGGCCGGTGCACACAATGAACGCACCGCCGCCGATCCAGGTGACGGAGGAGGGGATGGTGATGCTCGTCAGGCCGGAGCAGCGAGCGAACGCATACCACCCGATGCTGGTGACGGAGGAGGGGATGGTGATGCTCGTCAGGCCGGTGCAGCCAGAGAATGTATAGCTGTCGATGTAAGTGACGGAGGAGGGGATGGTGATGCTCGTTAGGCCGGTGCAGCCATAGAACGCACTGACCCCGATGCTGGTGACGGAATTGGGGATGGTGATGCTCGTTAGGCCTGTGCAGCCAGAGAACGCACTGCCGCCGATGCTCGTGACGGAGGAGGGGATGGTG
>JAFWOU010000004.1 GCA_017509715.1 Paludibacteraceae bacterium
ATCGACAATACTGCACATCTTATTATACTTATGCCAATGTATGTTATTGGGAAAAGATTCTGCATTAACGATTAATTTACAATTCTTTTCAATCTCATCTGCTATAGTTCTTTTATGCTTTTCAAGATCATGTATAATCTTCTCATGTTGCGTTTCTGCCGCTTTGTTTTGAATGGTCAAGTCCTCTACCTTTTGCGACAGCAAAGCATGCTGGCGACGTTTGTGATAGATATACATATATATACTAGCACCACCAATGGCTAAAGTTACTAATATTGCATATAACCATCGTAAATCAGGTTGCCGAGTCAGGTCTTGCTCCAGTAGTTGGACTGACTGTGCCATCTTATCATGAAGAATATCCATTCGTTTTTGCAAGTCGGAGCGATCGGCGGAAATTTTAAGAGCTGTTTCTTTGTCCGTGGACTCATCATCTTGCGTTAGGATATACAATGCATTATTTTGATTATGTGTGGAATTCGAAAGCTTCATTACTTGCTTTGCATAAAATACGGCGGAATCCTTTAGACCCATGAAAGAATAGGCCTGTGCTCTAAACAAAAGAATTATCGGCTCGTGATAGCCTGCGTTGTATGATAGAATAGCATAATAAGCCGCCGAGTCGTATTGCTGCACCTGTTTGCATGCATTTGACCTTGTTTCGAGCATTTTACTATGGAAATACGGATCTATGAAACAGCTATCTATGGAGTTTAGCATGCTGTATGCCTCTGCCTTTTTGCCTTGTTCTGCCAGTTCATACGCCAAATTATTCAACCCATAATAATATAATAAGGTGTCGCCGTTTTCCAAAAAGTAATGGACAGAGCGTTCGTACATATCGTACGACAGCTGGTATTCGCTTGCTAAATGGCAAATAGAACCCATATTGCTATATAACCGTCCGAGGATATGGTGATCATCCGTGCCGGAATGCGTTCCCGAGATGAAGACCTGCATCGCGGCGACGGGATCGTCCGCCCGGCGTAGCAGACAACCGTAGTGGTAGCAGGCATGGGCGTAATCCGTCGAGCGTTTAGGGTGGAGCGTGGAGAGAAGCGGCGAACAGAACGACGACAGCGTCTCATAGGCCTGCGCCAGTCGGAGGCTGTCGTCGTAGGTCTGCCCGGCCTGCCAGAGGCTATCTGCCTCGGCTACGACGCAACATGCCTCATCCACGCCCCGCGGCGCACATGCCGTCATGAGCAGCGCCGTAAGAAACACTATGCCTATCCTGTGAATCATCGAGTGGTTTTGATTTGGGGTGCAAAGATACAACTTTTTTCTGACATATGCTAATAAAATTGTGGTTTTGTAAGTGAAATGAATTGATTTTTGCGTTGTTCCCTGCGTTTAATCCGCATTTCCGTCTTAATCGGAATATTTATTTGTCTATGCCCAAAAGGTCGTAACTTTTCATCTTATTTGAGAGTCTGAATCTCTTGAGATAATATAGTAAACGAACTGCCAAAATGGCAGATAAGTAGCATTTGGCATATATTTTGAGAATGTATTTTAAATGGATATACTGATTATGTACATAATAACGATAATAATTCATTTCGTCATATAACAATAGATTAAGAATTTGCTGTTTGAAATATACATTTTATATATCAAATAACTTCTTATTATTAAGAAAATAACATTTTTTTATAATAAAATTTGCATATATAAAAAAAAAGTAGTACCTTTGCACGTCCAAAATTAATTATATGGATTTTAAAAGTATGCTAAATAAAGTAGATTGGTTAAAGTTTGGAAAATGGCTGTATATTGTAGTTTGGGCCATCTGTTTATTCTATGCCACTTTTCCATGTGTCTTCGATGGAACGTTTACAGTCAAGCTTAGTGAAGATTTTAATAAGAATTATTTAATTCCTATGATTATGGTTTTGGAATTGTATTTGTTCGATGTTATATATTCTTTTCATATAGCATCTAATGAAGGAGCATATAGCATAACTAAGTATGTGCTAATATGTATAGCATTATTTTTTGCAGCATTTATGTTTACAATCTATTTTAAACAAGATCCTATAATTTTCGTAATATCTTTTATTGCAGCGTGGTTGCTTTTGATTATTTTGAAGATTATTACGACACCGACATCAAAATCAGTTCAAATAGGTGTTAGAGAAATTCCAGATTAGTAAAAAGAATTAAAATATATCATCAATTATGAATGTGGCTTTTTTTATCATTGTGGTACTAATGTTGGTCGTGCAGATTGGCATGATAGCATCAACGAAATCTACTAGAGTGTGTATTGTGAAAGCAGGTGATGTGACAATTCCTCAGGATCGGTATACAATTGTAAATAGTGCATATAAGATGCTTCTTCATGGCAAGAATATTTCCAATAAAGGGCTTGAGATGATGGCCGTTAGAGGTAATTCTGCGGAAGATTATCATATATATGATCACCAATATATTTGGGTGCAAAAATATAATAGTGAAAAAGAGAAAAATAGTATTGAAACACATCCTATGTTGGTTATTAATATTACTGAAGATAATCTTTTATATACAACAGAAGAACAAAGTAAATACAAATTAAGAAAATTTGTTGGATATGTAAATGATCTCAATGCCGAAAATTGGAGTGATGTGTATAATGCTTACAAAGATTTAATTAAAATTTCACCAGAAGATTTTCAAGTAGCATATACTCATAAGGCTAAAAAATATGTAAATTGTGGCTATTCTGGTCGTTTTGTCCTTTCTGAAACAAAAAAGAATGGAGTTGTTACATATTCTTTGCATCCGGTTGATACATTATATGCGCATGTTAGATATGCATCTTGAATTGAGAAAATTTTGCAACAATAGAGCCTGCCGAACTTTAATTTGGTGGGCTCTCGTTTTATCTTAATGTATTCTCTTCACGTAGAATTTTATTCCAATTTATGGTCAAAATGCAAGCTACGATAGGCCTGCATTTTGATCCATAAACCATTATTTTCATGTCTTACTTATATTTTAAATAACGTCTTCGCTATCGCTCAGGTCTTTGTCTGTTGATTTTTCTTTCCCCTATAATACAGGTACGCACGCATATGCATGTATAATAAGAGAGAGGCGACCTTGCGGGGTCGCCTCTCATCGTATGGGATACATGGGCTTTGCGGATTATTTCACCGCTTGGCCTTAGACGGTATAGACTTGTGCATCTTGCTGGATGTATATCTGGCCCTCTTTGAGGACTTTGGTGGTCTGGGGCGTGTTGTCCTGAACGGCGGGCACGTTGGTCGGCTCATCGGCATCTACGGTGTACCATACACCGGCATGTTCACGGTTGGCCCATGCGCATTGCCAGCGCTTGCCGGCGGGTGCGGCTACCATCGGTGCATTCAGAGGGTTGCAGTCGTAGCCGAGCTTGAGAAACAGTTGTCCGTTTGTTCCTTGGATGAGTGCGGTATAGTAGTTGTCGCCCTCGGCGCCGGAGCTGGCCAAGTCCTGAACAACAGTAGATTCGCTATGTACGCCTACGACGCGACATGCCTCATCCACGCCATGCGGCACACATGCCGCCAGTAGCAGCGCCGTAAGAAACACTATGCCTATCCTGCGAATCATCGAATGGGTCTATAAAATCTACGTGCAAAGATACACTTTTTTTCGACATGAGCAAATTTTTGTAGATTTTTCTTTCATATTCTGGAAATGTTGTACTTTTTCTTACACGCGCGTACCTTATTATATATATTATTTTTTTTTGGGGGGGGGGATAAATTCTAATAAATTCACACAAATCACAAATTCACACAACAATGTGTGTT
The DNA here is from genome assembly GCA_017509715.1 of Paludibacteraceae bacterium. Classification (GTDB taxonomy): domain Bacteria; phylum Bacteroidota; class Bacteroidia; order Bacteroidales; family Paludibacteraceae; genus Colicola. The sequence continues at coordinate 3,783 of JAFWOU010000004.1, forward strand.
CATTATCAATAAGGCTTCTCTGCTTTTATATATTATTAGCATTGGTATTGTAACTTCGGCACGCCCCTTCCACTGCGGATTGACACGTCCCTCCTTGTGGTGGGTTCCCTCCGAATTTACGTTCGCGTCTTCGCGCGAATAACAATCTTTTGACCGAAAAAATCCTACTTATGCGAGCATAGACGATATTTTTTCGGCCAAAATCTTGCATATTCCAAATTTTTGTAGTACCTTTGCACCCAAATTGAATTAAATACATTACTATTATGGCAGAAGACAAAAAAATGCCTTCAGCAGACAAACTGAAAGCACTCAAACTGGCGATGGAGAAGATCGACAAGGACTTCGGAAAAGGCGCCATCATGAAACTGGGAGACGATAAGATAGAGGACGTTGCCGTCATCTCGACGGGTAGCGTGACGCTCAATATGGCCCTGGGCGTAGGCGGATATCCCCGCGGACGCGTGATAGAGATCTACGGTCCCGAGTCGTCGGGTAAGACAACGCTCGCTATCCACGCGATGGCCGAGACCCAGAAGCAAGGCGGCATTGCCGCTATCATCGATGCCGAGCACGCCTTCGACCGCTTCTATGCCGAGAAACTGGGCGTAGATACCGACAACCTGCTGATTGCACAACCCGACTCGGGTGAGCAGGCACTCGCTATCGCCGACGAACTAATCCGCAGTTCGGCTGTGGACCTCGTGGTGATTGACTCGGTAGCGGCCCTCACACCGAAGGCTGAGATAGAAGGCGAGATGGGTGACAACAAGGTGGGACTGCAAGCCCGACTGATGAGTCAAGCCCTCAGAAAACTGACCGCCACCATCAACAAGACCCAGACCACTTGCATCTTCATCAACCAGCTGCGCGAGAAGATCGGTGTCATGTTCGGCAATCCGGAGACGACTACCGGCGGTAACGCCCTGAAATTCTACGCAAGCGTACGCCTCGACATCCGTCGCGTCGGTCAGATCAAGAACGGCGAAGAGGTGATCGGAAACCAGGTACGCGTCAAGGTGGTGAAGAACAAAGTGGCACCGCCGTTCAAGAAAGCCGAGTTTGACCTGATGTTCAACGAGGGTATCTCCAAGGTAGGCGAACTGGTGGACCTGGGTGTAGAGAAGGGCATCCTCAAGAAGTCGGGCAGCTTCTACAGCTACAAAGACAGCAAGCTCGCTCAAGGTCGCGACGCCGTGAAGAACGTGCTGCGTGACAACCCGGACCTGCAGCAGGAGATCGAAGACCAGATCATGGCTACGCTCAAGCCGGCCGAGAAGACGGAAGCGTGAACCAAACGCAAGTCATAGTATCCCCTGAACGGGCGCACGAACTGGAACAGCAGTGGCGCATCGTAAAACGATCGGTAGATGCACGTCAGCGTGAGCTGAAGGTGCATCTTACTATATTGACCGACGACGAGGGACGGTATATCGCCCGCGATAGCGCGATTCCCCTCTACCCTGCCCCACAATTCCGGGATGTCCATCATGCCGAGAGCGAGGTCGTCATCATCGGTGCGGGTCCGGCTGGCTTGTTTGCTGCGTTGACCTGCATCGAGCACGGTGTTCGCCCCATCATCTACGAACGCGGCAAACCCGTAGGCGAACGCAAACGCGACGTCGCGTTGCTCAACCGTAACGAAGGATTGAACCCCGAGTCGAACTACTGCTTCGGCGAAGGCGGGGCCGGTACGTTCTCCGACGGCAAACTGTTCTCCCGCAGCAAGAAACGCGGCAACATGCAGCGCGTGATGGAACTCTTCCACCACTTCGGCGCCGACGACCGCGTGCTCTACGAAGCCCACGCCCATATCGGCAGCGACCGCTTGCCGGGCATCATCAAGCGCATGCGAGAGAAAATCCTGGAGTGCGGAGGCGAGATCCACTTCGGCTGTCGAGTGGACAGCCTCAAACAAGTCGAAAGCCGGAGTGCCTCCGGAGTCGGAAAAGTAGAAAGTCAAAAGTCGAAAGTCGAAAGCCGGACGCCCGTTATATTGGCGATTGGCCATTCGGCGCATGATACCTACCGCATGCTGCAGCGGGAGGGTGTAACGCTGGAGACCAAGGGTTTTGCAATGGGTGTACGGGCGGAACATCCGCAAGAGGTCATCAACAGGTTGATGTACCACCGGAGTGCCTCCGGAGTCGGAAAAGCAGATAGCCGGAGTGCATCAGGAGTCGAAAGTCGAAAGTCGAAAGTCAAAAGCCGGCTTATCGAGTTGGTCGGCAACGCATCGTATAGCCTGGTGACGCAGGTGGAGGGACGGGGCGTGTACTCGTTCTGCATGTGTCCCGGCGGACATATAGTGCCGGCGGGTAGTGAACCGGGCAGTTGCGTGGTGAACGGTATGTCGGCTAGCCATCGTAACTCGCCCTATGCCAACAGCGGCATGGTGGTGGAGATCCGGCCGGAAGATATTCCGGGTGACGATCCGCTGCGTGGTCTAGCGTTCCAGGAAGAATTGGAACGCCTTGCGTTTGAGCATGGCGGTCCGCAAGCCGCCGCTCCGGCGCAGCGGATGCAGGATTTTGTAGAAGGCCGAACGAGCCGTGACCTGCCGCCATGCAGTTACCTACCGGGCATCGTGCCGAGCCGTTTGGATCAGTGGCTTCCGCCGCATATAGGACGTAGGTTGCAGCAAGGTTTCCGGGACTTTGATCGTAAGTACCCGGGCTTCCTGACCAACGATGCCGTCATCCTAGGCGTAGAGAGCCGCAGTTCGAGTGCGGTACGTATTCCACGCGACCGAGAGACGATGCAGTCGGTGAGTACCCCCTGGTTGTACCCATGTGGCGAAGGGGCCGGATATGCGGGAGGTATTACCTCTTCGGCGCTGGATGGGATCAATGCTGCTCTTGCAGCGTTGAAAGGACTAATGGCGAATGGCTAATGACGAAAGGCTAATGGCGAAAGGACTAATGGCTAATGGCTAATGGCAATGGTATTTGAGCGAACGATACAATTGATTGGAGAGGCGGGACTGGAGAAGTTGCGCGAGGCACGCGTCATCTTGTTTGGCGTAGGCGGCGTGGGCGGCTGGTGCGCTGAGGCGCTGGTGCGTACGGGTGTAAGGCACCTGACGCTGGTGGACTTCGACACGGTGAGCGAGAGTAACCTGAACCGCCAGGTGGTAGCAACAGCCGCCAATATCGGTGCGCCGAAAGTGGAGGAGATGAAGAAACGTCTCTTGCACATCATGCCGGACGCGGACATCACGGCGATCAACCGAAAGTACGATGACGAGACGGCCGAAGAGTTCCCACTCACCCAATACGACTACATTATCGACGCCATCGATATGGTGGACTGCAAGATGCGACTGCTGTATGAGGCAACGCAGACGGATGCGGTGGTGCTGAGTTCGATGGGGGCCGGCCGTAAACTGGACCCGCAGCAGATACGAGTGGCGGAATTCTGGAAAGTGGAGGGTTGTCCTTTAGCGCGTGCGTTACGCACACGAATGAAGAAGAGCGGCATGCTGCCACAAAAAAAATTCCGGTGTGTCTATTCACCGGAGTTGAGTGGCGACCGTGGTACCCTTGCGCCCGTGGTCGGCGTGTTCGGCATGACCCTTGCTTCGCTGGTCATCCGAGATATCTTACAATAGCGTTCTCTTCCCCTACTTAGAAGAAGCAGAAAAGCACGATAATAGCTACCGTCATCAGGGCGGCGGCCAGAAGCCAGTATTTCTCACCCGCAATAGGCTGGTCGGCCGCAGGTGTATCGTCGTGGGTCTCGTAGTGACCCGTGCGTGTATGAACGGGTACGAGAGGTTCTTCCTTCTCCTCGGGCTGTTCCTCGGGTTTCTCGGGCGTTGCAGCGCCGCTCACTACTTGCGCCATGACGGTGGCTCGCGCCTTCGCCAAGTGGCGATAGCAGATAGCGAGGCTGTTGGCATGCTCCTGCATCGTAGCGGTGAGCCCGGCTTCGTCGGTCTGCTCATAGCGATCGGTGGTGCTCATGAGCAGCACGTCGCCATCGTACATCGGGAACTCCGCCGGTCGGTCTTCGGCCGTGAAAGGGCGCAGCCCTAATACGGGGTTGTAGCACACCACGGGCAGGCTTCCAAGCACGTAGTACTGTCCGTCTTTGATCCAGACGACCGAGGTCTGGGCATTCATGCCGCGTGCCTCGGGTTGTGCCTTGCGGTACTGGCGGAAAGCATCCGCCACGCACTTCTGGGTGCGGGTGAGATGCTGCTGCGGGCGCTGAAGCATCTTATCGGTGAGCACCTCCGGACGGAAACACTGCTCGATGGTAGCGATAGCCAACTGATGGGCTACGCCGTTCTGCAGTCGTCCGCTGTCCTCGGACAACACGAGCACCAGGCCGCGTTCGCGTCCGAGCTGCAAGGTCTTGCCGGCGGCGTTCTCCACGCCGCCGGCAGCCTCACTGCGATATAATAACTTCAGATTAGCCACTTCTGCTTACTCCTCAAAACGGTTGAGTGCATTCTCCGCAGCCTCGCGAGCAGCCTGGATAGCGGCATACTCCTCGGCGTTGTGTACGGATATGCGGCTGAACTCACGGAAACCTGTTCCGGCAGGGATCAAGTTACCGCAGATCACGTTCTCCTTCATACCCTCCAAGTGGTCAACACGACCCTGGATAGCAGCCTCGTTGAGTACCTTGGTGGTCTCCTGGAACGAAGCGGCCGACATGAAGGACTTGGTACCGAGTGCAGCGCGGGTGATACCCTGGAGCACTTGGCTAGCCGTTGCGCAGGTAGCGTCACGAGCCGTTACGAGTTTCTTATCGCGACGACGCAGACTGGAGTTCTCGTCGTGCAGACGACGTGCGGTAGTGATCTGGCCCGGGTGGAGCGACTCGCTATCGCCGGCGTCTACTACTACCTTCTTGCCCCAGATATGGTCGTTCTCCTCCATGAAGTCGAGTTTGTCGACGATCTGGTGCTCCAGGAAGCGTGTATCTCCGGCGTCGAGGATCTCCACCTTACGCATCATCTGGCGTACGATAACCTCGAAGTGCTTATCGTTGATCTCCACACCCTGCAGACGATAGACAGACTGTGCCTCGTTGACGATATAGTCCTGAACGGCCGTCGGACCCTGGATAGCCAGGATGTCGTCCGGCGTGATAGCACCGTCAGACAATGCTACACCGGCGCGAACATAGTCACCCTCTTGTACGAGGATCTGCTTCGACAGCGGAACGAGGTAGGTCTTCTTATCGCCAAACTTAGGCGTGATGAACAGCTCACGATTACCACGCTTGATCTTGCCGAACGACACCTCGCCATCCACCTCGGCTACGAGTGCCGGGTTGGACGGATTGCGGGCCTCGAAGAGCTCGGTTACACGCGGCAGACCACCCGTGATATCACCGGCCGAGCCGAAGGCACGGGCCACGGTGAACAGTTGGCTACCGATCTTGACCTCTGCGCCGTCCGGGTTAACCAGGCTAGCCTTAACAGGCAAGTTGTAGGTGCGCAGGATGTTACCGTCCTTGTCCTCGATATGAGCCGAAGGCATCTTGGTCTTGTCCTTAGTATCGATGATGGTGACCTCTTTCTTACCGGTCTGGTCGTCCACCTCGGTCTGGCAAGTCACACCCTCGATCACGTCCTCGTAGCGCAGGATACCGTCCTGCTCGATGACGAGCGAAGCCTTGTACGGATCCCACTCGCAGATCACCGTTCCCTTGTCGTATTTCTCGCCCGGGGTGATGAAGAGCTTGGAAGCGTACGGGATGTTGAAGCTGGTGAGTACCACGCCCGTCTTCTCGTCCTTGAGTTGGAGTTCGTTCAGACGGCTTACTACGATCACGTCGCCCTCGGCGGTGGTGATAGTACGCAGGTCCTCGATATCTACGATACCGGCACGCGGAATAGCATAGGTATTCTCCGTAGCAGCGTTACCTGCCAAACCTCCCGAGTGGAAGGTACGCAGGGTAAGCTGTGTACCCGGCTCACCGATAGCCTGTGCGGCGATGACGCCGACAGCCTCACCCTTCTGCACCATCTTACGCGATGCCAAGTTGCGGCCGTAACACTTAGCGCAGACGCCGTGCTTCGACTCACAGGTGAGGACGGAACGGATCTCTACCTCCTCGATACCGGCAGCCTCGATAGCCTCGCATGCATCCTCGCGGATCTCCTCGCCGGCAGCTACGATGAGCTTGCCTTCGTTGTCATGGATATCGTGTACGGATACACGACCCAGGATACGCTGGGTGAGTGTAGCTACTACTACGTCGTTCTGCTTGATCGCCTTGGCGGTCAGACCACGAAGCGTACCGCAATCCTCCTCGTTGATGATCACGTCGTGGGATACGTCCACGAGACGACGGGTCAGGTATCCGGCGTCGGCTGTCTTCAGAGCGGTATCGGCCAGACCCTTACGTGCACCGTGGGTAGAGATGAAGTACTCGAGCACCGACATACCCTCCTTGAAGTTGGCGAGCACAGGGTTCTCGATGGTGGTACGCGTGTCGGTAGAACCTGCCTTCTGCGGCTTGGCCATCATACCACGCACACCGGCCAACTGCTTAATCTGCTGCTTGTTACCACGGGCACCGGAATCCATCATCATGTATACGGAGTTGAATCCCTGGTCGGCCTCGGTCATGTGCTTCATCAGCACGTCGGTCACCTCTTGGTCCACCTTGTTCCATGCGTCGATAACGGACTTGTAACGCTCGTCGTCGGACATCTCACCGAAGTTGTAACGCTCGGTAATGCTCTCTACCTCCTGATTACCCTTGGCGATGATGGCGTTCTTCTCATCAGGGATGAGGATATCGTTCAGGTTGAACGACAAACCACCACGGAAGGCCATGTAGTAACCCAGGTTCTTGATATCATCCAGGAACTTAGCCGTACGAGCCACACCGCAGGTCTTGATCACCTGGGAGATGATACCCTTCACGGCACCCTTCTTGAGGGTGACATTCTGGTAGCCCACCTCTTCCGGTACGAAGCGGTTGACCATCACGCGACCGGGAGTGGTCTCGATGATCTCGCCGTTGATACGTACCTTGACGAGTGCGTGGATATCCACCTTACCCTCGTTGAGTGCGATCTCGCTCTCCTCCATGGAGTAGAACGTGAGGCCTTCGCCCTTGACGCCCTTACGCGGCTTGGTGATATAGTACAGACCCAGGATCATATCCTGCGAAGGCACGGTGATAGGATTACCGTTAGCCGGGTCGAGGATATTATGCGATCCGAGCATGAGCAGCTGTGCCTCCAGGATAGCCTCGTTGCTCAGCGGCAAGTGCACAGCCATCTGGTCACCGTCGAAGTCGGCGTTGAATCCGGCACATGCCAGCGGGTGGAGCTGAATAGCCTTACCCTCAATCATGCGCGGCTGGAATGCCAGAATACCGTGACGGTGCAGCGTCGGTGCACGGTTGAGCAGTACAGGGTGTCCCTCCATCACGTGCTCCAGGATCTCGTAGATGACCGGATCACGGCGGTCGATGATCTTCTTGGCCGACTTAACGGTCTTGACCACGCCACGCTCGATGAGCTTGCGGATGATAAACGGTTTGTACAGTTCGGCGGCCATCTCTTTAGGCAGACCGCACTCGTGCATATTCAGCTCCGGACCGACAACGATCACAGAACGAGCCGAGTAGTCAACACGCTTACCGAGCAAGTTCTGACGGAAACGTCCTTGCTTACCCTTGAGCGAGTCGCTCAGGGACTTCAGCGGACGGTTTGCTTCCGACTTGATAGCCGTGGTCTTGCGGCTGTTGTCGAAGAGGCTGTCCACAGCCTCCTGGAGCATACGCTTCTCGTTGCGCAGGATGACATCCGGTGCCTTAATCTCGATGAGTCGTTTCAGACGGTTGTTACGGATGATGACACGACGATAGAGGTCGTTCAGGTCGGACGTTGCGAAACGTCCACCATCCAGCGGTACCAACGGACGCAACTCAGGCGGCGTCACGGGTACTACCTGCAGGATCATCCACTCCGGACGGTTGGTGTTCTTCGACGCACGGAAAGCCTCTACTACCTGCAGACGCTTCAGCGCATCGTTACGACGCTGAGCCGAGGTGGTCTTTACCTTGTCGGCCAGGTCACGCAGCTCGTAGCTGAGCTTGTCCAGATCCAGCTTGCAGAGCATCTCGTAGAGTGCCTCTGCACCCATCTTGGCGATGAACTTCTGGGGATCGTCGTCCTCCAGCAGCTGGTTCTCGGCCGGCAGACGGTTGATGAGTTCTGCATACTCGTCCTCGTCCAGCAGCATGTTGTTCTGTACGATATTGTCACCCAGTTCCTGACCGGCCAATACACCGGCATTGATGATGACGTATTTCTCGTAGTAAACGATAGCATCCAGTTTCTTGGTGGGGATACCGAGCAGCGCCGACATCTTAGACGGCAGCGAACGCAGGTACCAGATATGGGCAACGGGTACCACCAACTTGATGTGACCCATACGCTCACGACGTACCTTCTTCTCCGTTACCTCCACACCGCAACGCTCGCACACGATACCTTTATAACGTATACGCTTGTACTTACCGCAGTGGCACTCATAGTCCTTGGTCGGACCGAAGATGCGCTCGCAGAACAAGCCGTCACGCTCAGGTTTGTAGGTGCGATAGTTGATGGTTTCAGGTTTCAGCACCTCACCACTCGACAACTGCATGATTTCGTCAGGTGAAGCAAGACCGATAGAGATCTTGGTAAAACCCGTTTTCTTATTCTCTTGTTTAAAAGCCATAATGTTTGAGTGTTGAGATGATTGTTATTCCATATTAATACGTAGAGCCAGACCCTGGAGCTCGTGCAGCAGCACGTTGAGCGACTCGGGCAGACCCGGTGTCGGGAAGGGCTCTCCCTTAACGATTGCCTCATAGGTACGAGCACGACCGGTGACGTCGTCGGACTTGACGGTCAGGATCTCCTGGAGCGTGTGCGCAGCACCGTGTGCCTCCAGGGCCCAAACCTCCATCTCACCGAAACGCTGTCCACCGAACTGTGCCTTACCGCCGAGCGGCTGCTGGGTGATGAGGCTGTACGGACCGATCGAACGGGCGTGCATCTTATCATCCACCATGTGACCGAGCTTCATGAAGTAGGTCACACCTACGGTAGCCATCTGGTCGAACGGTTCACCCGACTCGCCATCATACAGCTGGGTCTTACCGGCACGCGGCAGACCGGCCTTGTCGGTCCACTCGTCGAGTTGCTCCAGCGAGCAGCCGTCGAAGATCGGGGTGGCAAACTTGACACCCAGTTCCTGACCTGCCCAACCGAGCACAGCCTCGAAGATCTGACCGATGTTCATACGCGAAGGCACACCCATCGGGTTCAGTACGATATCCACCGGCGTTCCGTCGGCCAAGAACGGCATATCTTCTACGCGCACGATCTTGCTGACGATACCCTTGTTACCGTGACGACCGGCCATCTTATCGCCCACGCGGATCTTACGACGCTTGCCGATATAGACCTTGGCCATCTTGACGATACCGTTGGGCAGCTCATCACCGATGGTGAGGTTGAATTTCTCACGTTTGAGCTTGGCATCCAGCTCTTTGTGCTTCTCCAGGAAGTTCATCACGCAGCGACGTACCAAGTCGTTCTTATGCTCATCCGAGGTCCATCCGTCGAGCATGACGGTCTGGAAGTCGATATTATGCAGACGCTCCTTGCTGAAGTGCTGGCCCTTCTCGATCAGTACAGTACCTACGAGGTCCTCTACCTTCAGGGCCTGACGACCGTTGAGCAGGGTGTAGAGTTTGTCGATGAGCAACTCGCGCAGCTCCTCGATCTGCTTCTGGTAAGCAGCGTCCATCTCCTGCATCTTCAGCTTGTCCTCCATCTTCTGCTTGCGGTCCTTCGACGTACGCTGATACAGACGCTTGTCGATGATCACGCCGTCCAGCGACGGGCTGGCCTTGAGCGAAGCATCCTTCACGTCGCCGGCCTTGTCGCCGAAGATGGCCTTCAGCAGTTTCTCCTCCGGGCTGGGATCGGTCTCGCCCTTCGGCGTGGTCTTACCGATCATGATGTCACCCGGCAGGATGTGCGCACCGATACGGATAATACCGTTCTCGTCCAGATCCTTGGTCGCCTCCTCAGAGACATTCGGGATATCGGCCGTGAACTCCTCCATACCACGCTTGGTCTCACGTACCTCGAGCAGCTGCTCTACGACGTGAACCGAGGTGAACATATCCTCGCGAACGATACGCTCGCTGAGCACGATAGCATCCTCGTAGTTGTAACCCTTCCAAGGAATATAAGCCACCTTCAGGTTCTTACCGAGTGCCAACTCACCACCCTGGGTTGCATATCCCTCGGTGAGCAACTGACCCTTGGTCACCTTGTCGCCCTTGCGAACGATCGGGTGCAGGTCGATAGTCGTATTCTGGTTGGTCTTCTCGAACTTAGGCATCTTATACTCTTTCTCGGCGGGATCAAAGGAGATGAACTCCTCTTCCTCCGAACGCTCATAGCGGATGCGGATGATGTCAGCGTCCACGTAGGTCACTACGCCATCACCCTCAGCCTCGATCTGCGTACGGCTGTCCTTGACGAGCTGCTCCTCGATACCGGTACCTACGATAGGTGCCTCGGAGGTCAGCAGAGGTACTGCCTGGCGCATCATGTTCGATCCCATCAACGCACGGTGAGCATCATCGTGCTCCAGGAACGGAATCAGGGCGGCAGCTACCGATGCGATCTGGCACGGAGCCACGTCCATGAGGTTAACCTCACTCGGAGCTACCACGGGGAAGTCGGCGCCGTAACGCGATTTCACCTTGGTACGGATGAACGAACCGTCCTCGCGGAGCGGCGCGTTACCCTGTGCTACCACCATGTTCTCCTCGTCCTCAGCCGTCAGGAATACGACATGATCGTTGTCCAGATCCACCACGCCGTCCTTAGCCTGACGATACGGGGTCTCGATAAAGCCGAGATCGTTGATCTTAGCATAGATACAGAGCGAGGAGATCAGACCGATGTTCGGACCTTCCGGCGTCTCAATAGGACAGAGACGGCCGTAGTGGGTATAGTGCACGTCACGTACCTCGAATCCGGCACGGTCACGACTCAGACCGCCGGGGCCCAGAGCCGATACACGGCGCTTGTGGGTGATCTCGGCGAGCGGGTTCTGCTGGTCCATAAACTGGCTCAGCGCGTTGGTTCCGAAGTACGAGTTGATGATAGCCGAAACGGACTTAGCGTTGATCAGGTCGGTCGGGGTAAATACCTCGTTGTCACGCACGTTCATGCGCTCACGGATGGTACGAGCCATACGGTTGAGGCCCACGCCAAACTGGTTGAACAGCTGTTCGCCCACGGTGCGGACACGACGATTGGAGAGGTGGTCGATATCATCCACATCGGCGTTGGAGTTGATGAGCTCCACGAGATACTTGATAATCTCGATCATGTCCTGCTGGGTCAGTACGTGTACATCGTCCGGAATCGACATGTTGAGCTTGCGGTTGATACGATAGCGGCCTACCTCACCCAGGTCATAACGCTTCTGAGAGAAGAACAGGTTCTGGATCATCTCGCGTGCCGTTGCATCATCAGCCGGCTCGGCGTTACGCAGCTGGCGATAGATGTAGAGCACAGCCTCCTTCTCAGAGTGAGAGGGGTCCTTCTGCAGGGTGTTGAAGATGATCGAGAAGTCGCTCTCGCGTGCCTCCTCCTTGTGGAGCAGAATGGTCTTGGTGCCCGACTCCAGGATACGCTCGATAGCCTCGGGCGTCAGTTCCTGCTCGCGCTCCAGGATGACCTCGTTACGCTCGATGGTAACTACCTCACCGGTGTCCTCATCCACGAAGTCCTCGGACCATGCTTTGAGCACGTTACCGGCCAGGCGGCGACCAGCGTATTTCTCCAGTTCGCCCTTGGTACAACGTACCTCTTCGGCCAGGTCGAAGCAGTCCAGAATCTCCTTATCCGACTCAAAACCGATAGCACGCAACAGGGTGGTCACAGGCAATTTCTTCTTACGATCGATGTAAGCGTACATCACCTTGTTGATATCCGTTGCGAACTCAATCCACGAGCCGCGGAAAGGAATGATACGAGCCGAGTAGAGCTTGGTACCGTTAGAGTGAACCGACGTGCCGAAGAATACACCCGGCGAACGGTGCAACTGACTAACCACCACGCGCTCAGCGCCGTTGATTACAAACGTACCCTTCGGCGTCATGTAGGGGATGGTACCCAAGAAGACGTCCTGGATAACGGTATCAAAATCCTCATGATCCGGATCCGAGCACGACAACTTGAGTTTAGCCTTCAGGGGCACACAGTAGGTCAGACCACGCTTGATACACTCCTCGATGGAGTAACGCGGATGGTCGACATAGTAGTCCAGAAATTCCAGGTTGAAGCTGTTGCGGGTGTCGGTGATGGGGAAGTTCTCCATAAACACCTTGTACAAGCCCTCGCCACGACGCTGTTCAGGCGTACTGTCCAGCTGGAAGAAATCGTGGAACGACTTCAACTGAATCTCCAAAAAGTCACGATAAGGCATCTGCTTCTGAATAGAAGAGAAGTTGACTCTTTGTGATTGATTGTTTGTTGCCATAAATTTGTAGTATGGTTTTTAAAATAACAGTGATATTCTGTTGGTAATGAATAATTTAGAGCTAAATCGATGGTTTTGTAATTTAATCTTTATTAACTAAAACCGCTTGTTTATTACCAAATTTTCAGTTATCTTTACTATTACCCTTATTTCAGCGAAAAAGGTTTAGACCCCCGGAATGGGGATCTAAACCTATTACCACCATGTGGTAGGTTATTACTTGAGCTCTACCTCAGCACCTGCATCCTCGAGGGCCTTCTTCAGGGCCTCAGCAGTAGCCTTGTCAACGCCTTCCTTCACGTTCGAAGGAGCTGCGTCTACGATGTCCTTAGCCTCTTTCAGGCCCAGACCGGTCTGCTCTTTCACAGCCTTAACGACTTGGAGCTTGTTAGCACCAGCGCTCTTCAGTACAACGTCGAACGAGGTCTTCTCCTCAACTGCAGCCTCAGCGGCACCAGCAGCAGGAGCAGCAACTGCAACAGCTGCAGCAGCGGGCTCAATACCGTACTCCTCTTTCAGAACGGTTGCAAGTTCATTAACTTCCTTAACAGTAAGGTTAACCAGGGTTTCAGCAATAGCTTTAATATCTGCCATGACTTTATAAATTTAAATTGTTTATTATTTTTCAGTAATTAAAAAAGTTTTATCCACGCTTCTCGAGGGTCTCGAGTACACCGTGAATTGTGTTTTGGCCGCTTTGCAATGCGGATACCACATTCTTAGCAGGCGATTGCAGCAGAGCCACGATATCTGCGATAAGTTCGTTCTTCGACTTGATAGCGCAGAGGAAATCGAGGTTTTGCTTGCCCATGTAGATAGTCTCTTCTACGTAAGCAGCCTTGAGTTGGGGCTTAGCCTCGCCGGTCTTGTCGCCCTTCGTGAGCTCCTTGATGAGCTTAGCGGGAACGTTACCGGTGTTGCAGAGCATGAGCGCCGTGTTGCCCTTCAGCGCGTCGAAGATCTCGGCATCAATGCCGCGATTCTCCAGTGCCTTCTTGAGCAGGGTGTTCTTAGCTACTACGAGTTTGATATCCTTCTTGAAGCACGCGCGACGCAGGTCGCTCGTCTTCTGTGCATCCAGACCTTCGATATTGGTCAGATAGAAGTGCGAGTACTCAGCGAGTTGTGCGCCCAGGGCCTCAATGACCAGGTTTTTATCTTCCTTCTTCATAATTGTGTCTGTTCGTTTAAATCATTAAATCGTTTTAGTATCAATCTTGATACCCTGACTCATTGTACTGGAAAGATAAACGCTCTTGATATACTCACCCTTCGATACAGCCGGTTTGAGGTGCTTGATCGTCTCGATGAAAGCATTTGCATTCTCAGCAATAGCCTCCGGAGTGAAGCTTACCTTACCGATCGAAGTGTGAACGATACCGAACTTGTCAACCTTGAAGTCGATCTTACCGCCCTTTACCTCTTTTACAGCCTTGGCAACGTCCATAGTTACCGTACCGCTCTTGGGGTTAGGCATCAGGCCACGCGGACCGAGTACACGACCCAGCGCACCGATCTTACCCATGATTTGGGGTTGGGTGATGATGACGTCAATATCCGTCCAGCCGCCCTTGATCTTCTCGATATACTCGTCCAGACCTACATAGTCAGCACCTGCCTCTTTGGCAGCTGCCTCCTGGTCGGGAGTACAGAGGGCCAGAACGCGAACTACTTTACCGGTACCGTTCGGGAGTGCAACCACGCCACGAACCATCTGGTTTGCCTTACGAGGGTCAACACCCAGACGTACGTCGATATCTACACTTGCATCAAACTTGGTGGTAGTGATCTCCTTAACGAGAGCAGCTGCCTCAGCGATGGTGTAGAGCTTGCCAGCTTCAATCTTCTCAGCAGCAAGCTTCTGTTTTTTTGTCAGTTTTGCCATAATTGTTGATGTGGATTGAAGTTAGTTTTACTTAACGATGATACCCATGCTACGTGCCGTACCCTTGACCATCTTCAGTGCCGACTCAACGGTAAAGCAGTTGAGGTCAGGCATCTTGTCCTGGGCGATCTGCTGAGCCTGCTCTTCGGTGATAGTAGCTACCTTCGAACGGTTAGGCTCTGCCGAACCCGACTTGGTCTTGGCAGCCTCAAGGAGCTGAACAGCTACAGGAGGAGTCTTAACGATAAAGTCGAACGACTTGTCAGCATAAACAGTGATTACAACAGGCAATACCTTACCTGCTTTGTCCTGAGTTCTGGCGTTAAATTGTTTACAAAACTCCATGATGTTCACACCCTTCGAACCCAGAGCCGGGCCTACCGGAGGTGCAGGATTGGCAGCGCCACCCTTGATTTGGAGCTTAATAAAACCAGCAATTTCTTTAGCCATAGTTTTACGTTTGTTAATAGTTTTTGACTTGATAACGAGCTTTTGGCTTTCAGTATTCAGCTTTCAGCATTCAGACTTTTTCCGATGGCTGATGGCTGACTTCTGACGGCTTAGTCTCTCAGTCGGTTAATAATTTGAAACTACCGAGTAGTGACTAACGACCTGTAACGGGGTCTCCTACTCTTTATCTACTTGGTTGTAGTTCAACTCCAGCGGCACTTGGCGATCAAAGATCGTTACGTCCACACGGAGTTTGTGCTTGTCTTGCAGCACCTCTTGGATCATACCGCTGAACCCGTTGAACGGACCATCGGTCACCTTCACGCGCTCACCTACCAGGTAGAGCTCCTCCGACTGCAACTCTTGCTCTGCCGACTCTACCGAGCCCATGATCTTGTTGATCTCGGCCTGCGGTACAGGAGCAGCAATGCGAGAATTCTTCATGTCGCTCAGAAAACCGAGCACATTCGGAATGTTGCGCAGCAGCGGATAGCACTCGTCGGTCAGGTTGCACTCCACCAGCACGTAGCCCGGCAGCATGTTGCGCTCCTTGATGGTGCGCTTGCCATTCTTCAGCACTACGACCTTCTCGGTGGGGATCAGCACTTGCGACACATACTCACGAAACAGCGAACTCGTCACCAAGGCACTCTCGATATACTCCTTTACCTTGTGCTCCTTGCCGCTGATAGCGCGAAGTACATACCATTTGTAATTGTTCTCAGCCATAATTCTAAACGATTACCGATTAGTGATTAACGATTAGGGATTAGAACAGGCCGTAAACAAACTTCATGATCGACTCAAAGCAAGTATCCATCAGCCATACGATCAGCGCCAGTATAATGGAAGCAATCAATACTATCACTGCCGACTGAGCCAACTCGTTGCGAGTAGGCCAACTTACTTTGTGTACCAATTCATTGTACGACTCCTTGACGTTTTCTACAAAACTCATATCAGTAGATTTATTATATTATTCTTTGTTTTTCCGTTGGTCAGTTCGTAACTAACCTTTTTGCGCACCACAATTCGGCTCCAGCAAGCGCTAAAGTCGAATTGGAAGCTATTTTACGTAACATTGAGCTTTCAGTTTTCAGCTTTCAGCATTCAGCTCATATCTGATAGCTGACGGCCGATGGCTGATAGCCCATTTGGCACGGAAGGCAGGAATCGAACCCACATTGACGGTTTTGGAGACCGCTCTCCTACCATTGGAGGACTTCCGTAAAAATCGGTTGCCCGATTTTTCCGTGAATCTTGGCTTCGGCGAGCTGCGAATGCAAGCATTCGCTCGCCTTGCACAAGATTTCCGTTCTTTCCTCCTCTCAAATCAACGAGCAGATGCGCTCGTTGATTTGGTAGAGGGTTTCCGCAGAGGCTCAATGCCTCGTGCATTTTTCCGTGAATCTTGGCTTCGGCGAGTTGCGAAAGCAAGCTTTCACTCGCCTAGCACAAGATTTCCGTTCTGACTAAAAATTAGTCGATGAGTTTCGTGATCTGACCCGAACCTACGGTACGGCCACCCTCACGGATTGCGAAACGCAGACCCTCGGAGCAAGCTACCGGATAGATCAGTTTCACTTGGATCTCCAGGTTGTCACCCGGCATTACCATCTCAGTTCCCTCCGGCAGAGTGATCTCACCGGTAACGTCCATCGTACGGATGTAGAACTGCGGACGATAGTGGTTGTGGAACGGAGTGTGACGGCCACCCTCCTCTTTCTTCAGGATATAAACCGAAGCCTTGAACTCGCTGTACGGTTTTACAACACCCGGGTGGGTGATAACCATACCACGCTTAACCTCGTCCTTATCGATACCACGGAGGAGCAGACCTACGTTATCACCAGCCTCACCCTGATCGAGGAGTTTGCGGAACATCTCCACACCGGTAACAACCGACTTCTTACCCTCTGCGCCAAGACCGATGAGCTGAACCTCGTCACCAACCTTAACGACACCAGTCTCGATACGACCGGTTGCAACAGTACCACGACCCGTGATCGAGAATACGTCCTCAACCGGCATCAGGAACGGTTTGTCAATGGCACGTGTCGGCAGCTGGATCCAGTTATCAACAGCGTCCATGAGCTCCATTACCTTCTCCTCCCACTCAGGAACACCATTCAGTGCACCAAGAGCAGAACCGCGGATGATAGGCGTATTGTCGCCGTCGAACTCGTAGAAGCTCAGCAGCTCACGCATCTCCATCTCAACGAGGTCGAGCATCTCAGGATCGTCAACCATATCGCACTTGTTCATAAATACAACCAGGCGCGGTACGTTTACTTGGCGAGCCAAGAGGATGTGCTCACGAGTCTGAGGCATAGGACCGTCAGTAGCAGCAACAACGATGATAGCACCGTCCATCTGGGCAGCACCCGTTACCATGTTCTTTACATAGTCGGCGTGACCCGGGCAGTCCACGTGAGCGTAGTGACGAGTAGCCGTCTGATACTCAACGTGAGCGGTGTTGATGGTAATACCACGCTCCTTCTCTTCCGGAGCATTGTCAATAGAGTCGAACGAACGGAGCTCCGACAGACCCTTCTTAGCCAAAACGGTAGTGATGGCTGCGGTCAGCGTAGTTTTTCCGTGGTCAACGTGACCGATGGTACCGATGTTAACGTGCGGTTTCGAACGGTCAAATTTTTCTTTTGCCATAGTAATTCTTTAAAATTTTGTATTAACGTTAATAAACAAAAAATTGTTTTTGTTCTTTAGTTTCGTTCTTTTACTTAAAAAAGGCCGGTCAACGTTTGACCCTTGACCTGCCTTTTTATGTTTCCCTTTCGGGGCTCCCTTTGTTTGGGGCGCGAGAGCTGCTTCCGAGAGTTGAACTCGGGACCTCATCCTTACCAAGGATGCGCTCTACCACTGAGCTAAAGCAGCATTTCCTTTTATTAAGGAGAGGTAGGTCTCTCTTGAGCGGAAAACGGGACTCAAACCCGCGACCCCCAGCTTGGAAGGCTAGTGCTCTATCGACTGAGCTATTTCCGCGAGATTTTTCATCCCGGAAAAATCTCGCGCAAGTTTTGGCTTCGCCGAGTTGCAAATGCAAGCATTCACTCGTCTTGCAAAAACTTCCGCAAAATATCTCCGCGTGTGTGGGTGCGGATGGATTCGAACCACCGAAGTCGAAAGACAGCAGATTTACAGTCTGCCCCATTTGGCCACTCTGGAACACACCCTTCGTCGGAATCCGCTTGCGACAAAGTTTGCCTTGCGGCAAAGAGGTCGCCGCGGTCCCTCCTCTTCGATTAAAGTATCGCTCGCGCTAGCACTTTAATCGATTGTATTCAAAAAACTCAATGTTCATTTTTTGAGCCTCTAGTCGGACTCGAACCAACGACCGCTGGATTACAAATCTAGTGCTCTACCAACTGAGCTATAGAGGCAAAAGCATTTACGATTTGACGATTTACGATTTACGATTTTGACTCCGCCGAGCACCATCTAAGTAATTCGTTCGATCGAAAGCGGTTGCAAAGGTACTGCTTTTTTTTGATATGACAAAATATTTTTCAAAAAAAATGCATTTTTACGTCATTTTTTTTCAAAAATCGGCTTTCTACTCCTCTTTTTTGCCTCTTTTGGCACGCGGATGGGCATTTTCGTACGCCTTTTGCATCTGGCTGAAGGTGGCGTGGGTATATATCTGCGTGGCGCGTAAGTTGGCATGCCCGAGCAGGGTCTGGATCGTACGTATGTCGGCTCCGTTGTTGAGCATCGTGGTGGCAAAGGTATGCCGCAGTACGTGGGGCGAACGTTTCTGCTGGGTGGACACCTCTCCCATACGCGTGCGCACGATATTATATAAGGTAGTGCGGCTGAGCGGTCGCATCTCGCCTTGCCGGTCACGCGCGACGAACAGCGTCGGCGCTACCACGCCGGGCATCCATGCCGCCCGGGCCGCCTGGTAGTCGCGCAGCAACTGGATCAGCCGGTCGCCTATCGGAACGATACGTTCCTTGCTGCGTTTTCCGAAGATCCGTACACTACCCTCCTGCATGTTCAGGTCCGCATCCGTCAGCCCGAGCAGCTCCGCCTGACGCATACCGGTCTGGTAGAGCACCTCGATGATCGTATAGTCGCGCAGGGATATAAAGTCATCCTCTGCCGAAGGCTGAAGCAGGTCTGACCCGTCTGATGGCTGAATACTGACTTCTGAATGCTTCTCAAAGGCCTCCATCTCCTGGGGCTTGAAGAACTTAGGCAGCGGTTTGTCGAGTTTAGGCAGCAGTACGCGGCGCGTGATATCCCGCTTGACGAGTCCCTCCCGCAGCAGAAAGCGGTAGAGACTATGCAGCGCCGAGAGTTTCTGGTGGACCGACCGCGGCGCGTTCTTTCGCACCTCTGCCAGTTCGTACACCCAGGTCTTGACGTCGCTCTCGTCCACCTGGGTCGGGTCAAAGTCCGCTTCGTCCACGCCCAGAAAGGCGCAGAACTCCCGGAGGTCATCCCCGTAGGTCTCCACGGTCCGCGGCGAGTACTTCCGCTCCACTGCAATATAGTCCAGAAATCGCTGAATCACGCTGCAAAGGTACAAAATTTTCTGCACATATGCAAAGGAATAGCGATTTTTTTTGCAGGCAGATGTCTCTATTTCGCTGTTTGGAAGGTGGAACTTTGAGACTTTGAGACTTTTGTGAGACTTTGTAAATAAATGGTATTCAGAAAATTACGCTCCATAGTCTCAATAGTCTCATTAATCTCATACAAAAAAAATGGGACTACGAAGGGGCTATGAATAGCCTGCGGGGTGGCTAATAACCAACGAATAACCAACTTATAACTAACGACACACAGGGCATAGGTATGCTATATAGACGACGCTGACTCGTCGTCAAGAGGACGTACTGAGGAGTGCCTTTGGATAGCCTCTGCTTATGGTGTTCTATGCTCAATGGTCTAGGATAACCCTTACTTGACCCTTACTTAACCCTTACTTAACCCCTACTCTAGTATTACTCACCCCAAGAGGTGTCCATCCGAAAGCGATAGACAAAAAAACGGTGTGCCACTTTTTCACAAAGAGGCACACCTGAAAAGATTTTTTCTATGTCTCACGCCATAGGCGCGGGATGGTTTTACTCGATATCCGTGCCACTAGTGATAGTGGGAGCACCGGAGCCGGTAAGAACGTTGAGCGTTTGCATGATACCCTGCGATGCAAGGTTGGTCATGTCGGTAGCGGGAATAATATAATTCTTTTTCATTATTGTTTCCTCCTTATTTTACGATTTGACCTTGCATGTTGAATACCTCGTTGCCGCGACGGATATAGATCTGGCCGTTCTCGATGAATTTCTCTACGTTACCAGCCTCAACATCCAGGTTGTCTACAGCAGTCGTGTTGTTGAAACGCATGGTGATGTGCTTCGGCGCATTGTTCGAACCACCACCTACGCTAATGGGCAGATAAGCCTTGCCGGCAGGGATGTCATCGGTACCTACATACTGCTTCAAGGCATTACCATTCAAGCAGTAGATCTCCTTGCCTGCAGCTCTAATACCGGCAGGATCGGCAGCCGTAGTTACGCCTACGAAGTTATTCGTACCAACCGTTACACCGGAAACGTCTGCGCCGGTAGTGTAGTTGAAGGTCTCAGCTGTTCCGTTGGAGTTCCAAAGGATGACACCTGTGTTAGCCGGAACCTTCGTACCAATTTCGTACAACGTAAGTTCGTTCGTGCCTGCATTGTATTGACCTCTATAAGCCTTCAAGCCGCCCAAGAACTCTACATCCTCGGTCGAAGCGAAGGAGAGGAAACCGTTGGAGTTGGTGGTAACGGTGTTAGCCGGAGCAACAGCCGGGAAGGTGATTTCGAGGGTGTTGGTAGCAAACGTCCAGGTGAAGGTGTAGTCACCAGCCTGTGCAATCTCGAAATACATGTTGCCTGTCTCTGTACCACTCACAACTTGCGAATTGTTGGTACTCGTGAACTCAGCAGCGTTGCTATACCAATTACTTCCCGTTCTTCCTAAAACTTTGAAGTTGTACCACGCACCAACTTTGCCTGCAGGGAATGTGATAGTTCCTGTAGCGGTTTCGCCATTTGCAGCAATAGTCAGAACAGAGTTGTATTCAGTTTCCCACCAATATTCATATGGTTCATTATTAGTACCAACAATTGCGACGGTGTTGATTACAAAACGATCGTTAACCTCTATTTGACCGGATGCAGCCGTGAAGGAGTAGTCCGGCGTAGTAGAATTGATAAGCGTCATTTTGTGCAGAACGCGGTCGTAGAGATAGAACTCCAATCCATCAAAATCACTGAATTTCAGTTTGTAATCAGTATCTACGTTATTTGTCTTAAAACCAATCTGCAAACCTCTTAAGTCGTTCGTAGCTACAGACGAACATTTGTCTGATCCTACGAAAGCGTAGAGAAGAACGCTATAGCTATTCGACAACGTACCTTCACAATAGGAGTCATAGCCGCTCTCGTAAGTAGCGTTGCGCTCTGTGTCCTCTGTCAGGTACAGATTGCTGGTTGAGAATGTGGGGTATGATGTACCGACCAATTGCATCTGTACATATGCTGTCTGAGTAGCCATCATGGAAAGGCTACAAATCAAAGTCAGCATGGATAAAAATACCTTTTTCATATTAAATAAAGTTATGTTATTTTTCTTTAAAATACAGTATGAGTATCCTGATTCGGATTCGGGGTACTCATTTGCTCCTTACCATCTTGTGAATGGCAAAGAATACCTCCTTGCAGGAAAACTTGGCACTCCGTATAGGGTGTAATATACTTTTTCATCTTCATTTTTTGGTTTTAGGGATGCCTCCCCGAAGGGAAGCATCCGAAAAACTTTGCAATTACTTATTTTACAATCTTTACACCGTTTACTACGTATACACCTGCAGGCAGGATGCTGAAGTCCTCACCCATGTACTGACCCATGATGGTGTAGATACCCTTAGCATTAGCGTTCACCTCGGTATTCTCGATAGCGGTCGGCATTTGTGCGCGGTTAATGATCTCGAAGCGGCCCTCTACGGTGCTGTTCGGCTGAGCAGCGAACTCGTAGGTAGCGCCTTCCTCAATATTGATAACCTGACCGGTTACGTTATCACGGAGAGCAAGCTCACGGCCCTCTACGTCAGCGAACGAAATCGTATAAGCAATCTCATCGATCGTGTTGATGGTCAGACTCTGACCTTCAATGTTGTCCGTAGCAACAGTACCATAATTCTCACCATTAACAGTAGCATATACGTTCACTGTGCGCTCGTTCATGTACTTGGCAGCATCATAACCTCTGTCGTTAGCATCAGAGAAGTTAACACCCTCCTGGAAATTAACTGCATCAGCCTTGCCGTTAGCAGCCGAAACGATGACGCGTACGTACGTCTCGTTGTTGTTCTCTGCGCGACGAGCAGGAGCGTGCGAAGCACCAGTTACATCCTCATAACGCGGATTGCCCCAAACAGCAGTTGCATAGTCGATGTTAGCCTTAGTGTCCGTATCTTCGGTCATCAAGCGAAGGATGAAGGTCTGCATAGGAGCTACTTCTGCCTTCCAAGAGTTAGCGCCGGTGTAGCGAGCAGCATTAGAATTGTTCTTCAAGTCATTCAAAGGAATACCCTCATACTTTTGGGTGGTCGGATCCCACATCCAAACGGTACCATCAAGATTGTCATTTCCGATCAACTCGTCAACAAGTTTTACAATGCTGATATATCCGGTGTAGCTGTTACCGAAATAGTTGTAGCCCTGACGAGAGAAGTTCAGTACGCTCGGTACATTACCCATCAGTTTGCCTTTGAAAATATAGCCGGCTTCTTTCAGTTGACTAGGATCTGCCACTTCTTCTTCGAGGGTCATTGTGTAGCCGTAGAACGGTTGCATCTCGTTTACATCAGACAAAGAAACCCACTTGTTGTTGGTGTAGTCCCACTTGTAAAGGAGAGTACCATAGCTATGACCATCCTTTTTCCATGTTGACTTAGCAGGGTCTGCGTCAATATGTACCTCATCTACCGGCAGAGCGAAACGATGCCAGAAATAGTCCGTACCGATCTTACCTACGTTCTTAGCAACCATCTTAACGGTCAGTTCCGGAGTCTGGTTAACGGTGATAGTCGGATCAAGCAGCAAGGAAGCAGCGCCATTATTATCAGCCTCAACTACGATGTTTTCCGGTTTTGCTGTAACGATACCACCTTCGCCAATGACGAGAGCAGAACCCGGTTTTGCAGTTACAACAGAAGTACCCTGTACATCCAAACCGTTGTTGATAACGAGCGTTTGGTTATTAGCTACGGTAACGGTAGTTCCTGCAGAAACCTCTACATAACCAGCTTTGGTTGTAGGTTGATCCAGAGTCATTGTAGTGCCATTAGAAAGTTCAAAAGAAGTGTTCGGGTTCTGACCATCACCTTGCGACTGAACATTATCATTCAGGTCATAAAGGACGCCCGGCTCTTTCTCTGCTGGTTTTTTAACGACACGATAGAGAGTTTTGCCGCCTTGGTTAACTGTTTCTACTTTGTGCGTAGAAGGAATGTTAGCATACTCCCAAATAACTTCAGTACCTTCATTGTTGTAATTACGGAACTTGATGTTTTCCGGATTGATTGTAAATGTACCGCCAGTAATATTCATATGCAGCGGAGCATCTTTGTACATCGGTGTGTAAGTCGATGGGTAGTCATCATCATTCGTATTCCAACCAGAAAGTGCAAATCTCTGCTCTTCAACATTATAAAGGTGTGTGTTATCACCCGAGATATTCACTACTACCGGAGCTTTATTTTCATCATTTACAGCACGGGAACCATATTGAAGAGAGAATACCATTTGAGCCTGCGAAGTAAAACGCTCTGCATTCATACTACAGTTATTCAAATTTAGCGTAATGCCGTCATCCTCAAACACAAACACAGCAAAACCATTAGTTTGTCCTTCATGGATATTAGGAGCATTAAATGCACAATTGTTCGCAGTTACAACGGAACCACGAGTTCCTGCTACATCTCCATAAGTAGTATATGCAGTACCGGCTAAGCTGTATCGATACTTTAAATACAATGCACACCAACCTTCTGTAGTCGTGTTATTGAAAGTAGCTGTGATCGGCTTTAATACATATGCAGGATATGCACCATTCCCAGCATCAATATAGGAATCATTGATGGTTAATTGTAAAGGAGTAGTGTGAGTTCCTGTAAAACAGAGAGGTTGCTGGTTACCGGGTCCCACCCATTTTTTCTTCTTAGAATCATAAATAACACCTGTCTTAAGTGAGTCATTTTCAAGGGTCAGCTTTGCAACTCCATCAAAAGAGATTATGCCATAGAAACGAGCATCAACAGCAGCTTTCTGTTGACCATCTGTAGTGTATTCATCTTTTACGTTTCCGAGTTTCAAATTCTTAATTGTGACATTAAGAGTCGGAGCAGCACCAAAGACATTCGCATTAACTGCTATTACGGAGTTGTGATTCTGACCAGAGCCGGAGACATGTGTGTTAGTTTTACCATAACCCTTAATCATATGACCTTGGCCATCCAGTGTAAGAGAACGTCCAATGTTAAGAATGTCAGAACCGTTTGTCGGGTAAGCGATGTCGTTTTTCAACTTAACGACAGCAGCCGTTCCGGAAACGGAAAGTTGAGTTTTGAGGTCTGTGAAATTGTCAACTTCAACTTCATTCTCAGTACCCCACGCCATAACGGTGCAAAGCAGCGTCATTAGCGGAATTAAGAAAAATTTTCTCATTTTTTTTAATTTTTTTGGTTAATACTTGAGGGTTGCCCCTCGGTTAATTAATATTTTTGGTTTTGTTGTTTTGTTTACTGGTTTACTGGTCTATTGGTCTACTGGTCTATTGGTCATATAGGCGATCATAGACGACAAAAAAGCGGTAACCCGCTTTAATTGGATTACCGCTAAAAAGATTTTCGAACGCTAATTCGTTATACGTCCATTTCTTTAATTATCTGTTGCAAAAACTGGTCACTAACATTTCCCATTTCCGCTTTATCATAGATAGCCGTTCGAAATCAGGCGACGGTCGAAAATCATACGTCATAGCACGCTCCTCAATTATAATTCACTAAGCAAAGCGTCCATGGAACGAAATTCCATTTTTCCTTCGCGGAATGCTTTGGCATGCTTCATGGCAGTACGGAACTCGTCTTCGAATTTTTGTTTCCTGCTACGAGTTGTTGGCATAGGAGTAATAGTAAACACACCCAACGATTGGATGTATTCCATTGTTGTTCTCGCTACACGATTTCGAGGATTGTACGTTAATGTTGCTGTCATAAAAACCTCCTTTGCATCAAAATTTGCTAAGCAATAAATTTTTCTCGTGCATACAGCACTCGATTAAATTTTGCTGCAAAGATACAGCTTTTTTCTGATATATGCAAGAGAAAAGACGTTTTTTGAATCATTTTTGGCCTTTTTTGACCAAAAATAACGGTAATCCAATATGTCAAAGATCATTCAAAAGCATGGCATAGATACGAAGAAAAGATACAAAAAGATACAAATAGATATGATCTTCGTACCTATGCCGTACTATGGTATTTCAATAGGACATATATACAACAAAAAAGCGGGACCTTCTGATTGTGTTCCGCTTTCGATACTACGTATAAAAAAGCGGGACTGCAATCTTGCTGTTCCGCATATAGAGGCTCTGGTATTGCCTTTCGTAACAAACAGCAACACCGTAGCCCACGCCGTACGTATAATAATTTTATGGATACACGCAAACACGCGCACACATACGTAATATACATACCATAGGCATCTTAGTGTCGCTATGTTTTGTTACTTACATGAAATTTACCAGATTTCTATATGCCAAAACAAAGCGCATAAGACGCTATTTCATTATGTCCGTACCCCACCGCACTTTATAGGACATTTCCCCGACGTGAGCTACAAAAAAAATCAGGCTCTCACGCAGTGCAATCACAGAATACGGCGCAAAATTACACAAAAAATTTGACATACGCAAATAATTTGCAAAAAAAAATTTAGAAAAATATTAGCACGGATTTTGTTTAAAGCAAGGAGGGACGAGGTGATAAATAAATATTTCTCAAAAGCTCGTTCGACAGGCTGCGTCGCAAAATTACTGCTTTTTATTTGATATGTGCAAATTTGCATGTGTAAAAATTGACGGATTTTGCATAAAAAGCAAATATTACACCATATTTATTTGCATATATGCGTAAAAAGTTGTAACTTTGCCGAGATTTTGATAAGTAGAATTAGCAAAGGCTATAATAAAACACCTTTTTTTCTTTTTAATTAAAACTAAAAACACAAAACAATGAAGAAATTTTTCACATTAGCCGCTGCCGTATTGGCAAGCTTTAGCTTGTGGGCAGCAACAGAAAGTCATCCGACATCGGTACCGGCTTCCAATTCCGATATTGTCGGAATCAGTTACACTATTCCGGGCACACATAATGCCGGTGCCGGTAGCGCCAAAGTAGGCGCCATGCCTGACAAGGGTATCAAGTTCCGTCTCAACAGAGCCGCAGCCTCAGGTAATTTTTCTAACGCTATCGAGTTCACGGTCAACGAAGGGCATGTAATCAATGCCATCCAACTGGTAGGCATTACCAACTCAAACGGCAAAGCTGCCACCGTAGGTTCCATCTATGTGGACGACGTAGAGTGGGATGGTACGTTCAACGGAACCCTTCCCGCAAAAGACGCAAGCGAGGCTTCCGATATTCAGATTACCGATATCGCAGCAGTTCAGTCAGTAGTATTCGTATTCTCCGACCTTGGCGGGGCTACCCAGGGTAACATCTGCTATACTGTAACTTATGATGAAGGACCTGCCAAACAAGTCGTTTCCACCGTTGAGACTTTGACGAATGCAAAGATTAACGGCGTAGCTCTGGATCCAAATTTCCTCAGTGAGTTAATTGATACAAAATCGGTTGAAGTGCTTAACGCATATACTACCGCTCCGACGGTTACTTTCACCAAGCATGTGGTTATCACCTACGATGATGAAAGCACCAAAGAGTCTGACGTAGATGTAGAGGTTGTTGCAGAGGCGCTTGGTTCGAATCAGTGGACTGCAAGCATCACCATTGGCGATGATACCTATTTGATTATTATGCCGAGAGCTACTGCTTACACCGTTACCTATAAGTTGGCAGATGAGACGGTGTTAGGCACCGAGGTAGTTGCAGCTGGTGGACATCCGGCTGAATATGCACAATACGAGGTAATGCCTCTGAGCTCCTTCAATGGTTGGTATGAATCTGATCCTCTTGAGACGGTAGATTTGAGTCAGGTGGTAGTTAATGCAGATATGTCTTTCTACGCTGAATTCGATAAGGCTTATGCTCAATCGATTGATTTCGAGGGAATGGTTATAAACAACGGTAAGAGTTATGATGTTAAGTCTGCTCTGACGGCTAACTTCTACGATTACAAAACTATCGACGCTCTGGATTCACTCAATAATGATAAGGGTGCAGCTCGTAACGAACCGTACCTGGGTCTGAAGATCAAGAAACAAGGCGGTTACCTCGCTTGCAACGTACAGCCGGGTACGACCATCCGCATTAAGTTCGGTTATGTAGCTGCTGATGTTTTGGCAATCGCAGGAAATGATACCATCACTTTGAGCCCGACCAACAATAAGATAGCAGATCTGGTATTCCCGATCATGGTTGAGACGCTCGTTAAGCTCCAGACGACCACTGACAAGACCGTTGTTATCAAGCAGATCATGATCGATGAGCCGATCGCAACCTGGATGTACCCGATCACTTATGCAGAAGCTGAGCACGGAACGGTAAGCGGTTGGACAATTGCTTTCCCGGGCGAAGAGGTCAAATTGAGCTTTACGATGGATGAAGGTTATACCTTGGTATCTTGCTCTGCGAATGAACAAGCTGTCGTTAGTACTCCTAACGTAGGTGAGTTCTTTACTATGCCCGCAGAGGCGGTTACCGTTAATGCCACCTTCGGCGACACGGCAACGGCTATCGACAACGCTGAGGAAGAAGTTAAGGCAGTGAAAGTGATTCGCAACGGTCAGCTCTTTATTGAGAAGAACGGCGTGCTCTACGATGCACAGGGTGCTATCGTAAAATAAATTTTACGAAAATAAGCAAAAAAATCGACATATATTTGCGTATGTCGATTTTTTTTTGTACTTTTGCGCACTTTTTAGTTTGAGGTAGTATGCATATTTTACAACATATAGGAGAGTACACGCTGCTGATGGGCAAGGTGCTTCGTCTGCCGGACAGACAGCGGATGTTTTGGCGGCAGTATAGCCGCGAGCTGGAGAAGCAGGGTTTGCAATCGTTGCCGATCGTGCTGATCATATCTGTATTCATTGGTGCTATTCTGACCATTCAGGCAAAGACGAACACCGAGAACCCGCTGCTGCCGACCTACACCGTAGGTTTGCTGACGCGCGACACGCTGCTGCTGGAGTTCTCGAGTACGATACTATGTCTGATACTGGCCGGCAAGGTGGGTTCGAACATCGCCTCGGAGATAGGTACGATGCGCATCACGGAGCAGATAGACGCGATGGAGATCATGGGTGTGAACAGCGCCAACTATCTGATTCTGCCGAAGATCATTGCCTTCATGAGTATGATGCCGTTTCTGTTCATCATCTCGACCGCAGCCGGACTGATCGGCGGATGGGGCGTAGGTGCGTTCACGGACATCATCACGATACACGACTACCTGCTGGGCGTGCAATATGCCTTCAATCCGTACTTCATATGGTACGCGATCATCAAGGCGCTGGTGTTTGCATTTATCATCACCTCGCTCAGTTCGTACTACGGCTACACCGCTCGCGGAGGTGCGTTGGATGTAGGACGGGCCAGCACGAAAGCGGTTGTCAACTCCAATATTTTGATCCTTTTCATGGACTTAATATTGTCAAAGCTGTTGCTTTGATTGATCCTACAACGAAGTGGTCAACTATGAAATAGTTATAAATCTATGATTGAAGTTAAGGATATCGTAAAGAGTTTTGACGGCACGGTGGTGCTGGATCATGTGAGTACCACGCTGGAGGACGGCAAGGTGAACATGATCATCGGTCAGTCGGGTAGCGGCAAGACCGTGATGATGAAGAGTCTGATAGGCCTGCACCGACTGGACTCGGGTAGCATCCTATACGACGGACGCGACATAGCCCGGATGAGCGAACACGAGATACGCATGCTCCATCGCGAGGTAGGAATGCTCTTCCAGGGCAGCGCGCTGTTTGACTCGATGAGCGTGCTGGAGAACGTACTCTTCCCCCTGGAGATGTTCGACCGCGAGATGACCGACAAGCAGAAAGAGGAGCGTGCCCGCTTCTGTCTGGAGCGCGTAGAGATAGCCGAACGGGCCTACCACCTGATGCCCGCCGAGATATCGGGCGGTATGCAGAAGCGCGTAGCGATAGCACGCGCTATAGCGCTGAACCCCAAGTACCTGTTCTGCGACGAACCCAACTCGGGATTGGATCCGAAGACGAGCCTCGTGATCGACAAACTGATCCACGATATCACGCGCGAGTTCGGCATATGCACCATTGTGAACAGCCACGACATGAACTCGATCCTGGAGATCGGCGACAAGGTGATCTTTCTGCGTCTGGGCAAACTGGAGTGGCAGGGCAACCGCAAGGAGATATATACGGCGCAGAACGAGGCGCTGGAGGACTTTGTATTTGCCAGCGAACTGTTTAAGAACGTTCGCCGGGCGAACAGTTGATGAGTTTATAGGTTGATAAGTTTATAAGTTGATAATATATGAAGAAAGTATTTCTATTAGTCGCCGTGATGGCGACGATGGTGCTGGGGATGCAAGCGCAAGAACCGGCAAAAGTGCCCGCCTACCGCGGGATTATTGAACGCGTACAGCCCAACGGCGACACGTTGCGCACCTACCTGCGTGGGGATGAACACCGTCACTGGATGATGACCGAGGACGGATGGCAAATCGTGGAGACCAAACGCGGATGGTACAAGTACGCCAAGCTGAACCGCAAAGGTGAGGCCAAAGCATCGTGCCGAAAAGCACATAACGCGGAGGATCGTAAGAAGTGTGAATTGAAATGGTTGAATAAACATGGAGTTAAGAAAAATTTGTAGCATAGCAGCGCTATGCGCTGTTGCCATGAGTGCAACAGCCGTTCCGGCACGCCGAGAAGCACAAGTACGTACGGCCGCTGACGGAACAGAGAAAATCGTGTATCAGAACGGCGACGAGACCTTCCACTACCTGACGGACGCCGAAGGCCGTTGGCTGGACGAGGAGACGCTGATGCCGATGAGTGAGGAGGTGAAACAGTCGAAAGTCGAAAGTCAAAAGACAAAAGCCAAAGCGAAGGTGCGCCGCATGAAAGAGGATACGGGAACGGATAGACTGCTCTCGCCGCGCGGCGCCGTGATCCTGGTGAGCTATCAGGACCTGGCCTTCAAGCAGACCAACGAAGACATGACCGCATGGGCGATGGGCGAGACATATACCTACAACGGTGCGACGGGTTCGATCCACCAGTACTTCTACGACCAGAGCTGGGGACAGTATGACATGGAGATCGACGTATACGGTCCGGTGACGGTGAGCCATAATGCCTCGTACTACGGCAGCAACGACTGGGGCGGCGACGACCAGCATCCGGACCAACTGGTGAAAGAGGCTTGCCAGTTGGCGCACAACGAATGCGGTGCCGACTTCAGCAAGTACGATAGCGACGATGACGGCAAGGTAGACTGGGTAGTGATCCTCTATGCCGGCAAGGGCGAAGCCGACGGCGGTGCGTCCACCACCATCTGGCCCCACCAATACGAACTGAGCTACACGGGTATGGACTTCCAACTGGACGGCAAGACGGTGGACCACTACTGCTGCCTGAACGAGATAGACGGTCAGACCGGCGAGCGTTGCGGCATCGGTACGTTCTGCCACGAGTTCAGCCACGTGATGGGTCTGCCCGATTTCTACGCCACCAACCAAGCCAGTCACCGCACCATGGGTAGCTGGGACATCATGGACTACGGTCCGTATAACAACAACGGTAACACACCGCCCAACTACTCGGCCTACGAGCGCTGGTTCATGGGATGGATCGAGCCGACGTTGCTGAATACGGCCTGCTCCGTCACCCTACCCCCGCTGCAGGACAGCAAGGCAGCCTGCGTGCTGACCGAGACAGGACAAGGCATCAGCAACATTCTGCAACCACTGCCCTCGACCTTCTACCTGCTGGAGAACCGCCAGCAAGAGGGATGGGATACGTACCTGAAAGGCAGCGGCATGATGGCCACCAAAGTGCAGTGGAACAAATCGAAATGGGCCGACAACACGGTGAACAACACCAGCACCAAGCTGGGTATAGACATCCTGGAGGCCAGAACTAACACCTCGTCGTATAGCGACAAAGCCACGGACCTCTACCCCAAGGGTTCGACCCAGTTCGTGAAGATGGACAACTACCACGTGACCAATATCGTGATGGACAACCGCATCATCACCTTCGACGTGAACGATGGCGGCCAGATGATCGTGCTGGAGGTGGGAAATGTACAAAGTGACGATGTACAATGTACAAAGGTACTGTACAACGGGCAAGTATATATCATTCGCGACGGCAAGATATACGACCTCTTCGGTAGAAAGATTAGTGAATGAGCGAATTAGTGAATTAGTGATATGAAAATCATCAGCTACAACCTCAACGGCATTCGTTCGGCGATAGGCAAGGGCCTGCTGGACTGGCTACGACAAGAGAACCCGGACGTATTCTGCATCCAGGAGAGTAAGGCACAGCCCGAACAGATCGACGTGCTGGCCTTCCAGGAACTGGGTTACCACAGCTACATCCACTCGGCCGAGAAGAAAGGGTACTCGGGCGTATGTATCTTTACGAAGCAGGAGCCGGACCGCGTGGTAGTGGGCATGGGAAATCATACCTACGACCGCGAAGGACGCGTGCTTCGCGTGGACTTTGGCGACCTGACGATCGTGGATGTGTATATCCCGAGCGGTACGACGGGTGACGTGCGCCAGGACTTTAAGATGCAGTTTCTGGAGGACTTCCTCCTCTGGGTCAACGACCTGCGCAAGGAGCGGCCGAACCTGATCATTTGCGGCGACTATAATATCTGCCACAAACCCATCGACATCAATCATCCCGAGCGCCAGATAGGTGTGTCCGGCTTCCTGCCGGAGGAGCGGGAATGGATGGACCGCTGGGAAGCGACGGGACTGATCGACTCGTTCCGCGTGTTTGACCAGAGTGCGGAGAGGTATAGCTGGTGGAGCTGGCGCGCCGGTGCGCGTGCTCGCAACGTAGGCTGGCGTATCGACTACCTCTGGGCAAGCGAGCCGCTGCGTTCGCGACTGCAAGATGGCAAAATACTAACCGAAGCAGTGCATTCAGACCACTGCCCCGTTATGGTCATCCTTGATGACCAGACCGCTTCGCTAAAAGACCGCTAACGCTAAAAGACCGTTTCACTGAAAGACCGCCCTAAAGGGCTGAAAGACTATGGATACTTTACGAACAGAACATCTGGTAAAGAAGTACGGCAAGCGGACCGTGGTGAACGACGTGTCGATACAGTTGGAGCAGGGCGAGATAGTCGGCCTGCTCGGACCGAACGGTGCGGGTAAGACCACGACGTTCTACATGACCACCGGACTGGTGACCGCAAACCGCGGCAAGATATTCCTGAACGACAAAGACATCACCTCCTACCCTATGTACCGCCGCGCCAAACTCGGCATCGGCTACCTGCCGCAGGAGGCAAGCGTATTTCGCAAGATGACCGTAGAGGACAATATACGGTCGGTGCTGGAACTGACCGACTTCCCGAAGGACTACCAGCGCGAGAAACTGGAACAACTAATCAAGGAGTTCAACCTGGCGCATGTGCGTAAGAACCTGGGCGACCGCCTCTCGGGTGGTGAGCGCCGACGCACCGAGATAGCCAGATGTCTGGCCATCGAACCCAAATTCGTCATGCTGGACGAACCCTTTGCCGGTGTGGATCCTATCGCCGTGCAGGAGATACAGGACGTGGTTTGGCGACTGAAGGACAAGAATATCGGCATACTCATCACCGACCATAACGTGGACGAGACGCTCATGATCACCGACCGCGCCTACCTGCTCTTTGAGGGCAAGATCCTGTTCCACGGAACGCCGGAAGAGCTGGCCGCAAACCCCGTAGTACGCAAGAACTACCTGGGTCGAGACTTTGAGCTGAAGAAGAAAACCAGAGTGTAAAGGTTATGGGTTATGGGTTATGGGTTATAGGTTATAGGTGATAGGTTATGGTGAAAACTTTTTGGAAACATCCGTGGACCGTGGCGGCAGGTAATATCCTGGTGCTGATGGCGCTCTACACGCTTACGCGCGTATTCTGCTACGCCGTCAATACGGCTATGTTTCCCGGTGTAGGCTTCGCTCACCTGCTGGAGATGCTCCTGGGCGGCATGCGCTTCGACCTGACGGCTATCCTCTATCTGAGTAGCCTATACCTCATCCTGATGTTGCTGCCCCTGCCGCAGCGTATT
The DNA here is from genome assembly GCA_017509715.1 of Paludibacteraceae bacterium. GTDB lineage: Bacteria > Bacteroidota > Bacteroidia > Bacteroidales > Paludibacteraceae > Colicola. The sequence continues at coordinate 37,205 of JAFWOU010000004.1, forward strand.
CGCACCCGGGCCGGCTACCAACGCACGGCCCGATGGCTGCTATGGGTGCCCAATACGCTCGGTCTGCTGGTCAACACCGCCGACATAGCCTATATCCCCTTCTCCGACCGACGCACGACGTGCACCTTCTTCTCGGAGTTCAGCCACGACAGCAACCTGCTGCAAATCCTGGGGCAAGGCATCGTGGACTACTGGTACGTAGCGCTGTTTGCGATCGCCGCATGCACGGCCTTCATCCTGCTGACGCGTCGCGAAGCCCAATTAGGCAAACCCCGCGGACAGTGGCATCAAGCCTGGTACTATATCCGTGAGACCCTACTATTCGCCGGGTCGGTCTACATGATCGTCATCGGCATCCGCGGCGGCTTCGGACGCTATACACGTCCCATCACGCTGAGCAACGCCCTGCAATACACCGACACGCCTCGCGAGAGTGCGCTGGTACTCAACACGCCCTTCTCGCTCATGAAGTCGCTGGAGAACGAGACCTACGTAGATCCGCAGTACTATGCCGAAGCGGAACTGGCTCAGCATATGAATCCCGTACATGCCCCCTATGCAGGTCCGGCCCGGACGGATAACGTGGTGGTACTGATACTGGAGTCGTTCAGCCAAGAATATATCGGCTATTACAACCACGACCTGGATAGCGGTACTTACACGGGCTACACCCCCTTCCTGGACTCGCTGCTGGCCCACTCGGTCACCTACCGGTACAGCTACGCCTCCGGCCGCAAGAGTATAGACGCCATGCCGTCGGTGCTGTCGTCGCTGCCGATGCTGATCGAACCCTATATCGTCACGCCCTACGCGACGAACAGCGTATCGTCCTTAGCCGAACGGCTGCGACTGAAAGGCTATGAGTCGGCCTTCTACCACGGTGCGCCGAACGGCAGTATGGGTTTTCAGGCCTATGCCCGCAGCGCGGGTTTTGCCCACTACCGCGGCAAGACGGAGTATGAAGCATGGGCCGACGAGCAGGCCGCCGACCGCGCCTACCGCGATGCCTTTGACGGCACGTGGGCCATATGGGATGAGGAGTTTCTGCAATACTACGCCCAGGACATGAGCGGGCTAAAAGAGCCCTTTGTGACCGCCGTCTTCACGGCCTCGAGTCACCATCCCTTCCGCGTACCCAAACGCTACGAGGGACTCTTCCCTGAGGGCACGCAGGTGATCCATGTACCGGTAGGTTACAGCGACTATGCCCTGCGGCGCTTCTTCGAGACCGCCCGGAAGCAGCCGTGGTACAAGCATACGCTCTTTGTGCTCACCGCCGACCATACCAATATGCCGACGCACGCCGAGTACAGCAACGCACGCGGGCTATATGCCGTGCCGATCGCCTTCTACCACCCCGCATGGGACAAGGGTGAACTGCGTAGCAATGGGGCTGTGAGCCAGACGGACATCCTGCCTTCGGTGCTGGGTTACCTGGGCTATGACCGACCATCGTTCGGTTTTGGCGAAGACGCCCTGACGCAAACCAAGCCGCACCCCTATGCCGTATGCTACAACGCGCCGGTCTATCAGATACTGAGCGACAGTCTGCTCCTGCAGTGGGACGGCGAGCAGGTACATGCCGTCTATGACTACCGACAGGACCCGCTCCTAAAACACAACATAGCCGACAGCATCCCTGCCCAACGTATCGAGCCGATGACCGACTACCTGAAAGGCTATATACAGCAGTATATCCACCGTATGCTCACCGACCAACTGACCGCCGAATGAAACGCCTCGTGTACATAGCATGCCTCGCGCTCATCATCGGTTGCACCACGCGACCGGAGATAGAGATGACGATCCATACCTGCCGCCCCATGCCGGCACCGCGCGCAAGCGCCGCGGTAGCCGTGATCGACAGCACGGCCTATATCTTCGGCGGACGTGACCAGACGGGCCAGGCGCTGAACGACCTATGGCGCTACGATGCGCGTACCGACACCTGGACGCTCTGCGGCACCACACCCCTCTCGCCCCGCGTTCACCCCGCCGCATGCAGCCTGGACGGCAAACTGTATGTGGGGCTGGGTTTCTGCGGCAAGCATAGCCAGGACAGTTCGTACCTAAAAGACTGGTGGCAATACGACCCCCAGACCGACACATGGACCCAACTGGCCGACTACCCGAACCACTATACCGACCGCGCCGTATGCTTCACGGAACAGGACCGACTGCTGGTGGGCTACGGTTTTCGCTGGAACTATCGGCGCGACATGTTCTGCTACCACATAGCGGAGAACCGCTGGGACTCGATCGACGTAAGGGCGTCGTTTCACGGCTTCCCGACCCGTTCGTTCGGCGGTACGGGATGTACATGCAACGGACGGCATTACTACGGCACGGGGTACTACGGAGGCAGCTTGGATTGGTGGGGCGAACTGCATGCCGACGCGAGCGGCAAGACCGGACGCTGGAGCGCATGCACAGACGTTCCCGGACCGGGACGCACCCTGGCCGCCTCGGCCGCTACGAAGCAGTATGTATACCTCTTCGGCGGCCTGCACTACGGAGGCGTGAACACTACGCAACAGGGACTAGAGGACATACGTCGTTACGACCCGGAGCAGGACAGCTGGACATGGGTAGGCAATATGCCCACGACGCTGATGAACCACTGCTGTTTCGCTATCGGCGACCGCATCTATTTCGGTCTGGGCGAGACGATAGACGAAGAGATACAGGATAAATTATACTATATTGAAGAATAAACTGCTCGTCATATGGCTGCTCTTCGCGACGACCGTCACGGCACGCGATTTGAGTTGGCGCTGGTGGCCCACAGGCATCAGCGACAGCGTGGTAGTGACCGACAGCCTCCGGTACACCGCCGAGGTGCAAGCCGTCGCGTCGTCAGGGCAGTGGGCGCCTACCTGGTTGCAGAGTCTGGAGAACGGGCACGTGAGCGCTTCGCCCTATAGCGGAAGCCTGAGCGTGGGCATCGTGAAACCCGCGACCGCCAAGAACCGATGGTACGACTACGACTTCGGCGTGGAGCTGGCCGGACGGGTGCAACAGCCCGTAGCGGGGAGTCCGTGGGCCCAACTGCAAAACTACGGCACGGGCTATTTCCGGCAACTGTATGCCCATGTGCGGCTGTACCTGTTTGACATCACAGCCGGTATTAAGACGGAGCGCTACCTGACGCAAGACACCTTGCTCAGCAGCGGCGCGCTACTCTTCTCGGGCAACAGTCAACCCCTACCCCGCCTGACGATCGGTATGGAGCGCTGGACGCCCATACCGGGGTGCTACGGGTATGCAGAACTGAAGGGCGGACTGACCCACGGTTGGATAGCCGATAATGTGTATATGCAGGGCAGCTACCTGCACCATAAATGGATCGGACTGCGGCTGGGTGGCGACCTACCGGTGAACGTGAGTTACGAACTGCACCATGCGGCGCAGTGGGGCGGCACGAGTCCCGTATACGGCGATATAGGTAGCGACTGGAGTTCGTTTAAGAAGGTCTTCCTGGCACAAGCGGGCGGCGTGATGCGCAACGACCAGCAGAACGCGATCGGAAACCACCTGTGCAGCCAACAACTGATGCTGACGGCCAAGGGACGCGGATGGGAGGTCTCGGCCTACTGGCAGAACATGTCGGAGGACAACATGGCCTTCATCGGCTTGGGACACAACCTGGCCGACGGCCTATGGGGCATCAGCCTGAAGCAGAACCGGTGGCCCTACATACAGGGCGTGACCTACGAGTTGCTGAATACGACGGACCAGTCAGGCCCTTGGCACGACCGCGACGGACTATGCTATGCGGGCAACGACAGTTACTACCACAATTCGGTGTTCCGGAACGGCTGGAACTACTGGTACCGCTCGATCGGTACGCCCCTGATCACCTCGCCGATCATGAATACCGACGGTACGATATATACGCTCAACAGCCGCGTACGGGTGCACCACCTGGGCGTACGGGGTGATATATACGGTTTTCGCTACCGACTGCTGGCCAGCTATGCCCGCAACTACGGCAACGACAACAAACAGCGTGCGCCGCTGAGCCGGAATACGGCCCTGATGCTGGAGGTAACGAAACACGTAGAGCAGGCCTGGGGACTGGACTTCGGGCTGCGCCTGGCCGCTGACCTGGGTACGCAATATGGCAACCAGTTTGGTGGCATGCTGACGATACGGAAACAAGGTTTAATTAGTAAATGGTAAAACAATTGGTACATATCATCATGCCGGTGAAGGACTCGCTGGAGACGGCCGAAGAGGCGATACGGGCGATCGTGGGGAGCGGTCATACCTTGACCGTCTATGACGATTATTCCACGCCGGAGAATGCCGCACGGCTGGATGCGCTGCACGAGGAACTGGGTATCCGCGTAGTGCATATCGCGGAACACGTGGATCATCCCTCGCCCAACTACCGATGGGTACTCCGTACGGCACAACGTGAGGCGCTGGAACAGAACCGAGACCTCGTGATCGTAGAGAGCGACGTGCTGGTAAGGCCGGAGACGATAGATCGATTAGTCGAAAGCAAAAAGGTGCCTTCGGGCACTCCGATAAATGTCAAAAGACCTATTGGCATGGTGGCGGCTGTGACGGTGAACGATGAGGGGGTGGTGAATTTCCCGTATGAGTATGCCCGCAAGATCCGGAAGGACGGACCGTGCAAGAAGCGCTTCTCGTTCTGCTGCACATTGCTGACGCAAGAGCTGCTGTGCGCCTATGACTTCGAGCAACTGGATCCTGAGAAGAACTGGTATGACGTGCATATCAGTCATATGTCCGTCAAACTGGGCTTTGAGAATATCCTGCAGGTCAGCAATCCCGTCATCCACCGTCCGCATAGCAGCCGACCGTGGAAACAACTGAAATACACGAATCCGCTGCTCTACTACTGGCGCAAACTGACCCAACGCAAAGACCGCATATGAAACCCCTGGTATCCGTCATAGTGCCCCTATACAATGCGGCGCCTTATATCACCGAGGCGCTGGAGAGCATTTTGGCCTCCGGTTATCGACCGATAGAGGTGGTCGTCATGAACGACGGCAGCACGGACGACAGCCTACGCGTAGCGCAGGCCTATGCGGCGCAGCATCCGGAGGTAAGGGTGCTGAGTCAACCGAATGCGGGTGCTTCGGCGGCACGAAACCATGCTATTCACGAGAGCAAAGGTGTATATATCCTGCCAGTGGATGCGGACAACAGGATTCATCCCAGGTATATCGAGGAGGCGGTTGAGGTGCTGGAGACGAGACCGGAAGTGCGCGTGGTGAGTTGCCGGGCCGAATTCTTTGGCGCCCGGACGGGTGAATGGATCACCCCAAAGTTTAGTCACGCCCTGCTGGCCCGAAAGAATATGATCGACACCTGCGCGATGTACCGCCGGGCAGATTGGAATCGGACGCTTGGGTATAACGAGCATTGTGCGGCAAGGGAAGACTGGGATATGTGGTTATCGCTGTTTGAGTTAGGCGGTGAGTTTGTTCGTCTACCGGATATACGGCTTTATTATCGCGTACGCGAGGGTTCGAAACGTATCCAGGATCGGGCGCTAAAGCATGCGCTGATTGAGCAGATCAACCTGCGACACCCGAACTATATGGAGAAGTATCTGGGTGGGCCGCTGCATTACCATCGCACCTGGAGCCGATTCCTGAATGCGTTCCGACGGGTGAAGCAGGTCGGAAAATTTGAGCGCTGGTATGCGGGAGACGTGATTTTCCAGCGGCGCAACACCTTGCGGCTGACCGAAGGCGTGGTGGTAAAGCAATTTGCGACCCCGGGTTTCTGGAAGGGACTATGGTATGGCCTGATCGGCCGGAGCAAAGCACGCCGCAGTTATGAATATGCCATGCGTATGCCGGGTCTGACGCCTGAGCCCGTGGCCTATCGAGAGGTGCGGGTATGCGGATGGCTACGCGAGAGCTGGTACGCATGCCGGGTATCGGAAGGTACGCATACGTTTAATGAACTGATCGGTGCTCCGAACTTCCCGCACCGGGAGGAGATACTGAAGGCTATCGGTCGCTTTACGGCGCGGCTACACCGGCAGGGCATCTTGCATCGAGACTACTCGGGCGGCAATATACTGTTCAACGACGACGGAACACGGGTGGAGGTGATCGACCTGAACCGCATACGATGGAAGAAGACGCTGAGCCGCACGGTGCGTTGGCAGAACCTGGAGCGGCTCAATATCGACCGCGAAGCCCTGCGCATCATGGCCCGAGCCTATGCCGAAGCGATGGGGGATGACCCGGATGAGGCGGCGGAATATATCATTACGCACCGATGGAAAAAACATGTAAAACAAGGCATAACGAATCTATGAACCGATATCAAGACATCATGGGGCGCATCAACTACGGCCTGTTTCTATGCGTCGTGGCCCTGCTGCCCTTTCCGCAGGTATTCCTACGGTATGCCTGCGTGCTGTGGGTAGTGAGTTGGTTGCTGGAAGGCCGCTGGATGCAACGCCCGAAATCCTTGCACGAGAACACGATGGCGATCCCCTTCCTGCTATTTGCCCTATGGTATGCCTGGAAAGCTATCTCTGGTCTGTGGGCCGCAGACCACGGCGCTTGGGCCTGGCAGATGGAACGGTATATGACCTTCGGACTGATGCTGCCGATCGGTATCTGGGGCGTGAACGGGCGGTACGACATGCGCAAGATCAGCAGGGTGCTGGTCATCAGTTGCATGGTAGCGATCCCCTTGTATTTGATCGTCATGACGGTGCTGTACTACCATCGGGAGATCATCGACCAGCTGCAGTGGAAAGCCGAGTGGAACTACGGTGTGACCAGTTGGTACAGCTACTTCGAGAACAACTCCTCCATCCTGAAGCACCGCTTGTTTCTATGCAGCGTCGAGATGCTAGGTGCGTTGCTAGCCATACAACTATGGCGGAAGGATAGGAAATGGCTGGCCGTGAGTCTGCCGGTGATGCTGAGCGCCATACCGCTAACGGGTAGCCGTCAGTCGATACTGACACTTGCCGCCCTGCTGGCCGTAGGGATCATCTACGCCCTACCCCGCCGATACAGGCTGCGTTACGGCGTGGGCATATTGGTGCTGGGCATGGTGATCGGCGGCGGACTGCTGAAGCTGCATCCGCGTATGCAGGACTTTGACATCCATACCATCACGGAGATGCGCCAGGTGAATACCGAGCATGATATACGTCTCAATATATGGGGATTTGCCCTGCAGCAACCGAGCGACTACATAGCGTACGGCCTGGGAGCGGGACAGAGTACAGACTACCTGCTCCGGAAATACGAAGAGAAGGGCTATGACTACTATATCTTCAAGCATTATCACGCCCACAACCAGTATCTGGAAGAACTGATGGAACTGGGTATACCGGGTCTGCTGCTGTTTGTGCTGGCATGGCTCAGTATACCGCTATGTGCACGCGGCAAGGGCCGAAGGCTGGCGGTATTTATTACCGTTCTGTTTATGCTCAACATGCTGACAGACTGCATGTTCGGCAAGTTTGACGGCATTGCCCTATGGGCGGTTTGTCTGGTGCTGATCTTTCTCCAGTCCTACCCGGAACGTCAGGAGTAGTCCGCGCGGGATACAGAGACTCATCGAGGTGCGGCTATTACGCATGGTCGGTTGGTTCTGATCTACGGTCCAACTGGGATAGGTGGCATGCTTGAACTGGTCGAAGGTATACTCGGTGAGCGCCGTACCGAAGTCGTAGATATTGTAGCACATCACCTCCAGCGACATGGGTATATCACGTACCCACCAGCGTCCCGTGGCGCGTAGTTCGAGATTGAAGAACGCATCCTCCCGTTTTCCAAACGCCTGATTATACATATTAATACCCTTGGCATCGGAATGCACGAGGGCCGTCTGGGTGTGGGTACCGTCGGTGTACTGCGACACGTAGAAGGGCGCGAAGGGTTGACCGTCCTTGAACTTACCGTTGAAGCCGATGGAGAAGTACTTGCAGGCATTGTAGGTGACCTGCATACGCAGGATGAACGACTTATCCTGGTTCAGACGGCAGTTGCCCTGGTAGAGCAGATTGCTTTCGCTGAGCGCTACGTAGGTATTGGGATTGGCTGAGGTCTCGCTTAGCACGCCGATATTGTTATGGAGCGGACCGTTACCCAGCGTACTGAGGCCGGCCATCAGGTAGCTCTGCCAACTGAGCGAGACGTACCACTTACGGCCGTTGTAGGTATAGCGCACAATGTTGGACATATAGTAGGGCGTACGTCCGCCGGGCGTGGACGACATGAGATCGAGCGGTTGGGTAGTAACGGTATATTGGGTCTCTCCCTCCCGCATATAATAGGTATCGCCCTGCTTGAGAAGGTTTGCATCTACGCCGTCGGTGTATTGGGTGAACCACATATTATAGTACTTACGAATCGAACTAAGGATGGCTATCTCGTGGCGACGACTCTTGCCGAAGGTGAACTGGATAGGCAAGTCGAGTACGGCATACGAGGGCTGATGCATCCATAGCTGCCGATCCGGCGTATGGTAGGCGCCACCCGTGGTGGTAAGCAGGGTATTATCGGCAAAGTGTGCCTCGCCGTTTAGGTAGTCGCGGCTGAGGTAACGCAGCTCGTCCCAGGTATAGGACATGCGGTGATGACTCACCGACACGCCGAATCGAAACCACCAGCAGGGGCTGTAGTCGATGGCAAACTTAGCGAGCCAGTTGGGCGAAACGACCGAGCGGCCCTTCCCCAACACGATGCCATCGAGCGAGACACCCAGATGGGCGTACATATTGAGTCCCTTGGCCAGTTGCTTCTCAGCGATGACCAGGGCTTCATTCTCCAGCAAACCGGAGGTGAAAGCAGAGGACGTCCAATTGTAGGTATAGAGCGGCGTATAGGGTGCATTCTCCTCGAGCGACTGCATATAGACCGAATTGCTCCAGCTGGTCGTGGAAGGACGGAAATGCAGCAGGGAGTTGTAGCCCTCGGCATGTACGCGGAGCCAAGGCAACAGCTGCTGGTCGTAGCGGACGGAGAGGTTGAGGCTATGCAGCCGTCCGTCGGCATACCAGGGTTCGAAAGCCTCGCCATCCTGGTCGATGATGTTGCGGGAGAATTCCAGCGTATCGTGGCGCAGTTGGCTGAGTTCGTAGCTCAGTCCCGCTACCAACCGGCCGCCGTTCTCAAAGCGGGTCGTCGTATACAGTCCGGCCTGATAAGCACGCAGTTGGGAGAGCTCGTTGGCATTGTAGTAGAGTTCGGATCCATAGTCGGAGCGTCCGTTGGTAACGAGGAAATAACGCAGATCGGTTCGGTCGGTCTTCATCGGTATCTGACCATCCAGCTGGGCGGTATAGTAGTCGGCCGGGAACATACCGCTGATACCGGCGGGATCGAAGGCGGTCAGCCGACGTTGCCCGTAATGGACGTAGGCATGCTGGTAGTAGCGGCGTCCGTAGGCGGGGATAGCGAAGGTAGCATCCAGCGTACCGGCACCTACCACATGGTTTCGCATATCCATCGGACGCGAGTCCATCGTACGTTCCTCGCCAGAACGGTGAAAGAGGTTGATCAGTTGGCGCGTACCGGGCGAGATCCCCCCCAGGTTGCCCACGTTGCCGGTGAGGCGCAGCGTCTGCTGCTGCAGAGAGTCGTCGGTGAAGAAGAGTTCGCCGTCGTGGTAGTCGAGCGCCAACGAGGTGCGATCCATCTGGGTATGCAGCAGCGTACTACCTACCTGCATACGGCTGTCGATACGCATACCGTTGAGGTGGTATTTGTTCTGGCGAAACGAGTTACCGGAGATGGAGAAGACGTTGCGGTCGCCCAAGTTCCACTCGCCTGTGGTCTCCGACTCATAGACAGTAAAGGCATTGCCGTTGTCGAGGTAATGGCCCAGGTCGGTAGTCTGGTACCAGTCGCGGAAATACTGACTCGACGTACTGTCTACGCCAAAAACAGGAAATGCCTCGGCACGCAGCAGCGTACTGAGGCACAGTCCTATACCGACCCATAGTAAACGATAGGTTTTCACTCGCTTAGCAGAATAAGTTCTTAAAGAAATTCTTCTCCGACGAACCGGGCACGATATTCGGGCTGGTCTTGAGGCCCTCGATGAGTTTCTGTTCGTCCTTGGAGAGGTGCTCGGGGATATAGACGCCTACGTTGATGAGCAGGTCGCCCTGTCCGTAGGTACGTCCGTACTGATCCAGGTGAGGCAGACCCTTGCCACGCATACGCAGCACCTTACCCGGTTGGGTACCCGGCGTGATGGTGATCTTGACATCACCCGTGAGCGTCGGTATCTGCACCTGTCCACCCAGTACGGCGGTCGGCATATCGAGCAGCAGGTTGTATATCAGGTCGTCGCCCTGACGCACCAAGTCCTTGCGCTCCTCTTCCTCGATGAGAACGAGCAGGTCGCCCGGTACACCGCCATGCGGCGCCGCATTACCCTTGCCCTGCATGGTGAGCGTCATGCCGTGGGCTACACCGGCCGGGATCTGGATGGAGATAATCTCCTCGTCGCGAACGACGCCTTCGCCCTGACACTTGGAGCACTTATTACGGATGATCTTACCCTCGCCGTGACACTCCGGGCAGTCGGTCTGTACTTGCATCATGCCCAGGAAGCCGCGTTGCTGACGATAGACCACACCACGTCCCTTACACTGCTGACAGGTCTCGCCCTCACGTCCATCGGCACTACCGGTACCGTTGCAAGAGGTACAGGGTACGAGTTTACGCACCTTGATCTTCTTATCCACGCCGGTAGCTATCTCCTCGAGCGTCAAGCGCACCTTGACACGCAGGTCGGTACCGCGGCGCACACGACGTGAGCCACCGCCATGCCCTCCCATGAAATCACGGAAGTCAAAGCCGGCACTCGCAAACACGTCACCAAACTGCTGGAAGATATCCTCCATCGTCATGCCGCCACCGGAGAAGCCGCCCATGCCTTGCATACCGGCATGACCAAACTGGTCGTAGCGTTGGCGCTTCTGCGGGTCGCTCAGCACCTCGTACGCCTCGGCCGCCTCCTTGAATTTCTCCTCGGCGGTCTTATCGCCCGGATTTTTGTCCGGGTGATACTGGATAGCCTTCTTGCGGTAGGCTTTCTTTATTTCTTCAGCGCTTGCGTTTTTCTCAACGCCAAGCACCTCATAGTAGTCACGTTTCTCTGCCATAATTTTTCTAGTTTATCTAGATTATCTAGTTTTTCTAGTTGATCTAGTAGGTTTTGGTTTACTCTCCGACCACCACTTTTGCGAAGCGGATCACCTTATCGCCCAGTTTGTAGCCACGCTGCGTGCAGTCGATCACTTTGCCGCGTTGCTCCTCACCGGCCGCGAAGGTGGTGATGGCCTCATGTTCGTCGGTATTGAAGTCCACGCCATCGGTCTCGATAGCATGTACATTTTGCTTGTCGAGGAAGCCGATGAATTTCTGCTGGATGAGTCGGATACCCTCGCGCACAGCCTCTATATCGTCGGTCTTGTCCATTGCCGCAACAGCACGCTCGAAGTCGTCCACGAGCGGCAGCATCTCCGTGAAGATACGTTCGCCGGCCGTAGTCATGAGGTCGAGTTTCTCGCGGTTGGTACGACGGCGATAGTTGTCAAACTCGGCCATCATACGCAGGTTCTTATCCTCCAGTTCGGCTACGCGCTTCTCCAGCTCGGCAATATGCTGCTCGGGCGTCTGCTCCTCGGCGGGTGCTTCGGCCTCCTGCGTATCTTCCTCAGGCGCTGCAGCCTCCGGGGACTGCTTCTCATCCAGGATACGCTCCTGCTCCAATTCTTGATCTTTTATCTGTTCTTTCTTCATATTGTATAGTCTTTGGATGTCCACCTTCCTTACGTCAAACAGCATGCCAAGGCGAAGAGAACTGCCAAATTGTCATGCCGGATTAGTCGAGAAGGAAGCTGTACTGACCGATCTGGTTGCCGTCGGCAAAGAACTCGACGCGGTAGGTGCCCTCTTGCGCTTCACCGCTGAAGGGCCAGTAGAACGTACCGTGGTATACCTCGCCGGCATACTCTATCTCCTGCTTGAGCGAATACGGCACTTGTCCGTCCTCAAAATCGAAAACTTTGCTTTCCGACTCGCCCAGCAACTGGTCACCGGGACCGATAAGGCGCAAGTAGATAGTCTTGAGGCCGGGTTCGGTGGTGATATTCTTGCCGATCGTATAGTCGAGTTGGAGTTTGACGGTCTTGCGCAAGTAGCGCGTCTTCTTGTCGCGATTATTGAGCGGCGTCATCTCAAAGTGGGTGACATCCAGCTGTTTAGCTCGTGTAACGGTCTCGGTGAGTTGTTGGTTCTGGTTGGTCAGATGGGTATTCTCACGACGCATTTGTTGGTTCTCCTGCTTCACCTGCTCATTCTCGGCCGTCAGGGCCTGGTTTTGCTGGTTGAGTTCGTCAATCTGGCGAATATAGCCCATGATGAGTTCGCGAACGTCAGCCAATTCCTTGAGAAGGGCATTTATTCGCGCCTTGTCGCTCGAGTTCTCCTGACGCAGTTTCTTGATCTGGCTTACGAGTTCCTTGGCATGTTCGGTCTGCTGGTCGAGCAACTGCTGGAGCGAGTCGTTGTCCACCTTGAGGTGCTCGAAAGTCTGGAGCTGTTCGTCCAGAGCATGCTCGTCGTCAAAACGCAGCACGGCTTGCGACTGCTCGAAGCTGACCTGTTCGTTGAGGTTGAAGATCTCCCGATCTTTCTCCTCGTTCTCCTTACGCAGATGGCTCATCGAGATCAGCAATGCCACGATGCCGACTATGGCCAGGCCACAGACGCAGGAGACTATGATAATTATCGTTTTTGTCTTTTGATCCATAACTTATATGAATGGAATTACTTTTTCTAATTGATTGCTACGCGATCCCTTGAGCAGGATGTGATAGCCGCTGAGCGGATGGGCTTCCAAGTAGGCGCAGAGTGCATCTACGTCGCTGAATATCTCGTACGGCGCCGTGGTCTCGCGGTACTCCTCGCCCACGAGCAGCACGCGGTCGGCCTTGCGCTCCAGGAGCATGTTGACGATATTCTGATGTTCCAGGTGGCTGTACTCGCCCAGTTCACGCATCGCTCCCAGGATATAACAATTCCCTTGGAAGGAATTGATGGCTGCCTGCATAGAGGTGGGATTTGCATTGTAGGCATCCACCACCACGGTATTACGTTCGGTCTCCAGGAGTTGCGAGCGGTTGTTGCTCGGCACGTAGGCACGGATAGCGTCCAAGGCCTCCGTTTCGCTCACGCCGAAATAGCGTCCCACGCAGATAGCGGCCGATACATTCTCGGCATTGTAGCCGCCAACGAGGTGGGTACCCTCGGGCATAACACCCGTGTGATACTCCACTAGGGAGCCTAGGCGTCCTAGGTCTCCTAGGTCGTCCAGCATCTTCTTGAGATACGGGTTATCCGCATTGCGGAAGATGACGCCCCGGTGGGCAACGATCCACTCGTAGAGTTCGGCCTTGGTGCGCTGTACGCCCTCGAACGAGCCGAATCCCTGCAGGTGGGCACGGCCCACGTTGGTGATCAGACCGTAGTTGGGTTCGGCTATCTCCACCAGTTCGCGTATATCGCCCGGATGGGAAGCACCCATCTCGACGATCGCCATCTCGTGCGCGCGCGTTATTTGTAATAAGGTGAGGGGTACGCCGATCTGGTTGTTGAGGTTGCCCTGGGTATAGTGCAAGCGGTACTTACGCGAGAGCACTGCGGCACAGAGTTCCTTGGTGGTTGTCTTGCCGTTGGTGCCGGTGATGCCCAGGATAGGCAGCCCGAGTTCACGACGCCATGCGCGGGCCAGGTCTTGCAGGGCCAGGAGCGAGTTATCCACACGGATAATACGGTCGGCATAGTCCTGCCGCTGGGAGCAGGTCATCGGCTGGTCGACATCCGTGATCGCATATGCTGCGCCCATCTCCAGGGCCTGCGGCACGAATAGGTTGCCGTCGAAGCGCTCACCCTTGAGTCCCACAAAGACGCAGCCGGGGGTGACCCGGCGGCTGTCTGTGGTGACGCAAAGCGCAGATTTATTTCTTATTAGGAAGCTCCAGTCCATAGTTCTTCTTCTTATCCTCTACTTTCAGGGCGAGGCTGAGCAGGAATGCCAGCACGCCAAACGAAGCGAATACGATCATCGGAACGAGGTAACCCTGGGTTGCCACGCGCAACTTACCAATCAGTAGCGGCACGAGGCACAGACCGATATTCTGAACCCAGAAGATCAGGCAGTAGGCCGAACCCAGCACTTTCTCGTCGATGATCTTCGGAACGCTGGGCCACATGGATGCGGGCACAAGCGAGAAGCTGACGCCGAGTACCAAAATAGTGACAAGTGCGAGCGTTTTGCTCGGATATGCGGGCAGCACAAATGCAAATACCGAATGGCAAGCGATCATGATGACCGCACCGATGAGCATCATCGAAGCACCCTTGCCGCGATAGTCGATGAACGCACCCAGGAAGGGGGTTAGCACCATAGCCAGGATGGGGAACCACTTAAACAGACCGGCTGCCTCGGCATTGGAGATAGCGAGGGTCTCCTCCAGGAAGTTGGTCGCAAAGCGCTGGAAGGGGAAGATAGCCGAATAGTAGAGTACGCACAACAGGGCGATGATCCAGAACATCTTAGACTTGAAGATTTGACCCAGGTCGGAGATATGGAACTCATCCTCCGGATCCTTCTCGGCCGTGGTCTCACCGATAGCTACCAACTGGTTATCGAAGCGGGTATCCATGATGGTGAAGACGAAGAAGTTCAAGAGGCCGATGATGAGCAGCAGCGTAGCAAACAGCAGCGGAGCGGTGACGGAGTTGACACCATCCACAGCAAAGCGCTCGCTGAAGATCGGCGAGAGCCACATAGCGGCAAACACGCCCAGACGAGCGATCGCCATCTCGAGACCCATCGCGAGGGCCATCTCCTTGCCCTTGAACCACTTAGCCAGGATCTTGCTCACCGTCGTACCGGCCATCTCGCAGCCGCAGCCGAAGATCATAAAGCCGAACATGGCGATCTTGGCGCTACCCGGCATGGAGGGCCACCAGCTGTTGAGCCAAGCGACGGTGTTAGCATCCGCCCAGGAGATACCCCAGTACTTGATACCGGCACCAATCACCATGAGGCTGGCCGAGAGCAGACCCGTGAAGCGGACGCCCATCTTGTCCAGGATAATACCGGCCAGGATGAGGAAACCGAACACATTCAGCAGATACTCACCGGCAGCATAGGTACCGAAGTCACCTTGGTCCCAGCTAAGCGTCTTGTCAAGCAACGAAGCGAGGGGCGACAGGATATCGACAAACATATAGGCGAAAAACATCATCGACGCCACGAGTACCAGCACCACCCAACGTGCTACAGCACTGTCGCGGAGGGTTTGTTGCATTTTCTGTACCATAATAGTTATTTAGGAATTATAGGGCCTCATCCTCCGGTTTTTGAGGACGAGGCTTGGGGTTAAACTTGCGATGTTTGAGCCAGGCTTCGCGGCGTCGTTCGTACTCCGCGTAGTGGGTCTCCAGAAAACCATCAGCCATAATGAGCCTTCAGCTTTCAGCCGTCAGTATTCAGATCATTTCAGGCCGAGGGCTTTCTTAACGGCAGGCGTGAGATCTACTGCATCCTTGCCTACGTAGAGCATAGCCTGCTGGTCAAGCACGTAACTCAGGCCCTTAGCCTTGGCCTCGGTTTCGATAGCTTTCATCACTTTCTCCTGGATGGGTTGCATCAGTTTCTGCTGCTCCTCCTGGAGGGCTTGACGCGAGAACTCTACGAATTTCTGAACGCGGCTGTCCAGGTCCTGGAGTTCCATCAATTCCTTGTTGCGAGCCGCCTCACCCAGCATGTTAGCCTTCTCCTGGAAAGCCTGGTAGCGGGTCTGGAGTTCCTGTTGCATTTGTTCTACCTCGGTCTTATACTCAGCCTCTTTGGCTTCGAGCGACTTCTGGGCCTCAGCCAGTTCCGGCATAGCGGCAATGATCTCCGAGGAGTTTACGTGTCCAATCTTCTGCGCAGCAGCCATCATCGGCAATGCGAGCGCCAATACTAAAAATAGTTTTTTCATCTTGTGTTGTATAATTATAATGTTTATTTTTTGCTTTATCTGTTTCGCCGAGCGAACAGTGCTCAGCCGTAGGTATACAAATTCAGTGCCAAACCTTACTTCGCACCCATTTTCTGGAGCACTTGGTCCGAGATGTCCAGTTTGGAGGACATGTATATGAGGGCCGGATCCGCCGAGCGGTCCTTGACCACGTCGATGCGTTTCTCTTCGGCCAGCCCCTGGATAGCCGTGTAGATCTCGTCCTGGATGGGCTTGATGAGTGCCTCGCGCTTCTTGAAGTACTCGCCGTCCTGGCCGAAGTACTTACGCTTGAGTTCCATCGCCTCCTGCTCCTTGCGAACGATCTCCTCCTCGCGTCGGCGACGCATATCGTCGGTGAGGAAGATCTGCTCGGTCTGGTAGTTCTGGGTGAGGATACGTGCCTCCTGCTCCACGGCCTCGATCTCTTTCTGCCAACGCTTGGAGATCATGGCGAGCTGGTCGTTGGCCGTCTCATACTGCGGCAGGT
Source organism: Paludibacteraceae bacterium (assembly GCA_017509715.1). Lineage (GTDB taxonomy): Bacteria > Bacteroidota > Bacteroidia > Bacteroidales > Paludibacteraceae > Colicola. The sequence continues at coordinate 53,743 of JAFWOU010000004.1, forward strand.
TCTTGAGGATATACTGCAGGTCGATATACGCTACCGACTGATCCTTAGCCATCATCGGTGCCGTGCAGAGCAAGGCTGCGATGAATAATAAAAATATCTTTTTCATAATATGCTTTTGTCTTTCGACTTTTTTCTTTCGACTATTTACAACTCTTGTCCGAGTACGAAGTGGAACTGACTTCCGCCGTACTGGCTACTACCGTTGATCTTATCAAATCCATAGCCCCAGTCAACACCCAGCAGACCGAACATCGGCAGGTAGATACGTACACCCACACCGGCCGAACGCTTCAGATCGAAGGGGTTGTAGTTCTTGATGTCGGAGAAGCAGTTACCGGCCTCCAGGAAGGCGAGGGCCCAGATGGTAGCCGACTGCTGGAGCGAGATCGGGTAACGGAGCTCCATGGTAAACTTGTTATATACATATCCCATGTTACGTCCCGTAGCTGCATCGTAAGGCGTCAACGAACCCGACGAGTAGCCACGCATAGCCACATACTCCGTGGAGTAGGACGTGTAGCTCGACATACCGTCACCACCCATGTAGAACGATTCAAACGGCGATTTCAGGTTCTGGTTGTAATGACCCAGGTAGCCGAACTCGGCACGCGTCATGAGCACCAGTTTGCTATCCGGTGTGAGGGGCGTGAACACCTTGCCGGTGAATTTCCACTTATGATACTCGATGAGGTGGTACTTCTCGTTGTTTGTCATCTGGCTGTAGTCGGTCTTGGAGAAGGCCGAATATGGCGGAGTGATCTTCAGTCCCAGCGTGAACTGACTACCGCGACGTGTATAGATTGGGTTGTCGATAGACGAACGCGAGAGCTGGAGGTTGATGGAGAAGTTATGACTCGTACCGTCGGAGACGAGCAGGTAGGGCCAGTCCTTCATCATGTAGAGCTGGTAGCTGAGTTCGCCGTAGAACGTGAAGTAGTCGTCCGGCCAACGCAGACGCTTACCGTAGCCCACCGACACACCGAAGGTGCGCAGGTACTTATCCGGGTCGGACTCCGACTCAGCCAGCTGCTGGTAGTAGTTGGAGTTGCCGGAATAGTAATAGTAGTCCGAATAGGTGTTATACAGGTTTTGGTAGGCCTGATAGTAACGGTTCGAATAGCCGGTCTGCGAAGCAAAATAGATGCTGGCGCTCAGGCTGTTAGGACGCTTACCGCCGAGCCAAGGCTCCAGGAACGAGAGGCTGGCGTAGGTATAGTACACACCGTTGGTACGTGCGTTGATGGAGAAGGTCTGACCCTCACCCTGCGGCACGATGCGGTACGACTTCTTGTTGAATAGATTCTGGATAGCGAAGTTGGTGAACTTCAGTCCGATAGATCCTACCAGACCCGTAGCACCCCAACCGAGCGAGAACTCGATCTGGTCGCTCGACTTAGTCTCCAGCTGGTAGGTGATATCCACCGTTCCCTCCTCGGGGTTCGGCTGGATGTCGGGCACCAGTTTCTCCTGGTCGAAGTGACCCATCTGGGCCAACTCACGCAGCGAACGCATGATGTCGGACTGCGAGTAGAGCTGTCCGGGCTTGGTGTAGAGTTCGCGGCGCACCACATGTTCGTACACACGCGTGTTACCCACGATGTTTACCTCGTTGATGGTAGCGGGACGGCCCTCGTACATACGCATCTCGAAGTCGATGGAGTCGTTCTCCACGCTCACCTCCACAGGATCGACGTTGAAGAACAGGTATCCGTTGTCGGTGTACATCTTGCTGACCGCATCGTCGTCGTTGATGAGTCGGTCTTGCAGCAACTTGAGGTTGTAGGCATCGCCCGGCTTGATATTAAGCATGGCGGAGAGCACCTCCGAGGGATAGACCGTATTACCTACCCAACTGATATTTCTTACATAGTACTTATCACCCTCGCTGATCGTCATGTAGATATCCACACGGGTCGAGTCCTCGGGGTTGCGTACTACGCTGTCGGCCACGATATAAGCATCACGATAGCCATGCTCATTGTATTTCTCGATCACGGCACGCTTGTCGTTCTCATATTCCTCGGTCACGAATTTCTTGGTGCGGAAGAGGTTGGTGATGTGGTTGTCGTTGGTCTTCTTCATCGCCCGATTGATCTGCAGGTGGGTGAGGGCCTCGTTGCCCGTGATGTAGATCTTACCCACACGCGTCTTCTGCTTCTTATCCACCATGATGGCTACGCGCACATAGCCCGGGTGGTCCTGGTCGGCATACTGACGAATCTGCACATCGGCCGAATGGAAACCCTTCTCAGCGTAGTATTTCTTGATTACCGTCTTGGTGTTGTCGATGATATTGGGCGTCAGTTGGCTACCGGCACGCAGACCTACCTTGACCTCGATATCCTCGCGTTCGCTCTTCTTCGGACCCTGATAGACCACTTCCGATACGCGCGGACGCTGCTGGAGAACTATCTCCAGCCAGATCTTGTCGTCCTCGATCTTGTTGGCCTTGATCTTCACATCCGAGAACAGACCCTGCTTCCAGAAGCGCTTCACAGCCTTAGTGATCTGGTCGCCCGGCACCTCAATCTGATCACCTACTGCCAAGCCGGAGAAGCCGATGAGCACAAAGTCCTCATAGCTATCCGCACCGGTCACCTTGATGTCCGCTATCTCGTAGGTCTGACGCTGTAGGCCATACGTTATCTGCGGTAGTTGTGCCGAATCTACCGCCGTTGTATCTGCCGGCTCCTGTGCTGCCAAAGGCAGACAAACCCATGCCAGGAGTAGCCACACTATGTACTTAATATTCTTCAAACTAAACTTACTATTTTTATCGGAGTGCCCGAAGGCACCTTTCATTTTTCTATTTGTTCGCTCGTTTTTCCGAACCGACGTTCGCGATTTTGGTAGTCGAGGATGGCTCGGTAGAGTTCCTCGGGCGTAAAGTCGGGCCAGAGGCACTCGGTGAAATACAGTTCTGAGTAGGCCAACTGCCAAAGCAGGAAGTTGGAGATACGGAGTTCACCGCTCGTACGGATCAGCAGGTCGGGATCGGGCATGTTGGCCGTGGTCATGAGCGAGCTTACCAACTGCTCGTTGACGTCCTCGGCGCGCAACTCACCGGCTTGCGCACGGCGAACGGCCGTCTGCATGGCGTTGATGATCTCCCATCGAGCCGAATAGCTCAGGGCGATGACCATGCTAAGGCCCGTATTGCCGGCGGTCTGCTCTACGCACCCCATAAACTTACGACGCGCTGCCTCGGGCAGACGGTTCAGGTCGCCGATAGTGAGCAACCGTACGTTGTTGTCCATCAGCGTCGGCGTCTCCTTGACGATGGTGTCCACCAGCAGGTTCATCAGTGCGTCGATCTCCTCCTTCGGTCTATTCCAGTTCTCGGTGGAGAACGTGTAGAGCGTCAGATACTCGATACCCAATTCGGTAGCGGCTACCGTGATGTTATGCACAGTCTCCACGCCGCGCTTGTGACCGAACACACGCGCCAGCCCCTGCTTCTTAGCCCAACGACCGTTACCATCCATGATGATGGCAATATGTCGCGGCATACGTGCCTTGTCTATTTGTTGCTTCAGATCCATATTCTTTATTTTGGTGCTTTCAGCATTCAGCTGTCAGCCGTCAGTTTACTCCTTCACTCCTCTACTCCTTCACTCCTCTACTTTGCGTAGTCACACCGTATGCAGCCCTTCTTCTGGCGGCCGAACTCAAACACGAGTGCGAGGGTCATCTGACCCGTCAGGTCGCAGTTGAACCAGTTGGTGCCGTTCAGCCCGTGCAGGTCTTTCAACGTAGGGCGTCCCTCCAGCGCGTCGGTGAAGTAGATATTGTGCTGCCATGCCAGGTTGAGTCCCACCCACGGCGAGAATTTCCACTTCAGTCCCAGGCCCAGCGGGATATAACCCGTCACCTTGGAGAACGGCTTCCACTCGCCCTGGTCGTTCTCGCCGCCGTAGAGCGCGGCGCCTACTCCCAGGAAGATATAGGGCGTCAACTGCTTGATACGATGGTCGTAAGCGGCCGCACCGAAGCGGAAGAAGTTGAACTCACCCATCACGTCCACGTTGATCAACCGGTTTTCCCACCGCGAATTCTGGCGCACCATGTCCTCGTCGTAGTCCCAACCCGCGATACGCTGCGTGAGGCCCTTGACTTGGAGCGCCCAGCGGGGCGTGAACTTATAGCGGAAGTGCGCACCGTAGGCTTCGCGCGGCTGCATGAAGATATGCTGCGCAGCGTCACCCACGTAGTAGCCGCAGCCGGCCTGCAAGCCCAACTCGCACACGTATTGCGGCTCATTATTTTGAGCCTGCAACGTGAGCGAGCAAAGCAACGCTACCAGAGCTATATAACCTATTTTATACCTGTTCGTACGTACGCGCATATACATGAACCATGCAATTAGCGTGCAAAGGTACACAAAAAAACGCACATATGCAAATTTATGTGCGTTTTTTCATAGAAAAAATGGGTTTTACTCCGTTACCTTGCGATATTTTCCCTCGATAAGCAACATTCCGGGCAGTATTTCGCCTCCGCTCACTTTCTTGAAAGTGGTATATGGCAGCGTAGCTCCGTCGGCCTCTTCGAGCACGGCATTGTATCGGTTGTCCCATACCTTACCCTTCACAGGTTTGACCGTTGCGATATACCGGTACGTCGTCTTGTTGGTCTTGGAATCGATGACGCGTTGCACGACTTGGAACTTCGAGGCCTCGGTGATGCCCTCCTTCATGCCTATCTTGGCGGCATAGCCCTCAATGTGTCCTTTGTCGTTCTCCAGCACGGCATACACCGGCGTCTTGACCTTAAAGTCCTCATACTGCTTGGCGAGCGCCACGATATTCTTATCCATCGAGCGGGCGCAGATGGTTCGTACCAGTTCCGTACGGCTGTACATGCCCTTGAGTACCGACTTCTTGTCAAACTCATACTCGTGGGCTACGTAGCGCACGCGGTAGGTGGTCTTGTCGTCCAGAAAGGCTTGTATCTTCGCCGGATCGGGCTTGCCGGTATAGTGCATTTGGTAGAAGATGGCAGCGATCGAGTCGTTCCACTCCAGCTGGTAGAGATAGGAATGGGTCTTCACTTTAAAGCCCGTAAAGCTATCGGCTATCTTCGCTACGGTGTTCGTCAGGTCGCGTCCCGAGTTGCCTCCTGTGAAGGCATCGAACAGACCACCTATGATACCCACCGTAGCCTTGGCAGCCGCAGCTTCCTGTTCGGCGGTGACGTAGGTGATGTCGTTGACCAGCACATAGGTATTATGCAGCAGTTCCTCGCCGGCATCGCTCAGCATAGCGAGTCCGCGCGTGGTCTGGAGCGCCAGGGTGACGTCCACGTCGGTAGCATTGTACTGACCGCGGGTCTGGATGAGCTCCGTGTTGAAGGTCATCGTCTCAGGCGTATCGCCCTGCAGGCCAAACCACTTAGCCACCATCCGCTTACCTATCTGATTTTGGTTGAGCAGGTCCTCGGTATGCTGCGCATTGCGCTGCAGTTCGTCCTTGGTGAGGGCATGCCCGTAGGTGGCCTTATAGTAGCCGGAGTCACGGCGCTGCACACCCCATATCTTACTGTTGTTTATGATGCGTACGCCCACGTTGTGGTCGTCGTACTTATCCGGAATGGGTAGCGAGTCAAAGGCCTTGTATATCTCGCCGCCAAACTCATCCTCCGGGTGATAGACCAGGATGGTGGTCAGCGCGTTACGCCGATAGGTGTTGAGTTCCTGCGCAAACATGCTCACCCCCATCAGGGCGAGCATGCTGAGTAGAAAAACGCGTCTCATCGGAGCGGCAAGAAATGGATGTCGGTATTCTGATGAGGCTGGTGCTGACCATAGGCTACGCCTACGTCACGCATGGCCTGGATACGCTGACGCTCCAGGTCTATGCCATCCTGGTACTGCTTCATCTCAAACTTCCAGTCGTCCAGCACCTTACCCTTGATCTCTTTGTAGAGCGCAATCGCGTCACCGTAGCAAGCGGCGTCGGGCAGGATATTCTTCAGATACTCACCGGCTTTCACGGCACCCTCGCTATTCTGCTCACTCATCCATGCGGTACGTGCCTCGGCCAGGTAGCGGTTGCACATCTCGTCCTGATAAGCCTGGAAGATCTTCAGGCCGGCCTCGATAGCCGCGTCGTAGTGGGAGCACTCTTGCGGCACCTGAGAGATCAGGAAGAGCGCCTCGTCAAACTGTTTCTGCTTCGCCAACATCTGGGCCTGCTTGATCATCTGCGGGGCTTTGTCCTCGTAGTAGCGGATGATTTTCTGCTTACCCTCTTCGATGAACTGACCCAACTGCTTCGACTGCATCGGCATGTTGCTGATGGCGTTCATATAGCACTTGGTCTCCGTCTCACCCAGACCGCGTACTACGACGCTGGTGGAAGAAAAGACGGTGCGGTTCATCATGTCGACAATGTAGAAATTGAGTTCCATCTTCTCGGCGATCTTAGCCGGCGGACCGGGGATGATATCCTTGTCGAGCGGTACGGTAACAACGGTGAGTGCAAACTGACCCTGATAGTCATCACCGGCTATACCGTTGCGGGTGAGCAGTTGGGTCAACTTGCTCTGTATCAGCGCTTGTGCGCCTGCGGGGAAGGGTTCGGTCAGCTCGCCTACTACCACTGAGATAGGCAGATATTTTGTTTCGCCTGCAGCCCATGTCGTTCCAAGTGACAAAGTGACAAGGAACAAAGTACAAAGTAATATCTTTTTCATAAAATTAATGAATTAATTTTCTGGAGCTTCGGCTACATCGAGTTGCGTAAGCAAGCTTACACTCGATTTGCACGAACCTTCATAATGCTTTTGTTTTTTGACTTTTTTCTTTCGACTATTTATCACTTTTCACCTAAAATAATGACGGCTCTTCCGAGTCCCTTCACCATCACCTTGCAGGGGATGTTATACGGAGCTTTCTTGAGCATCTTAGCCAGTTGCTTGGCAAAACCGTTGGCATCGATAGCACGTCCGCTGTTGTCGTATACGGGGATGCGCACCTGGGTGAAGTTGGCGATATTCTCGCTCTGGTAGGGCATGGTGAAGCGTCCCTTAACGGTATTCTGCTGCAACCAGTCCTGGATGATATCGATCAGTTCTTCGCCGTCGAACTCGGTCTCCAGGTCCACGCCGGCAGCATTGTTGGCAAACACCTTGATGTCGATCGTTACCTCACGACCGATCTCCTGCATCTCCAGGAAATGGTCTTGCAGGCGGTTGTTGAAGTTGTCCATATTGGCTACGATAGCCTCCTCGAGCAGCACGTCCACGTCGGCCGTGAAGGACTGCTTACCGGTACCTGTAGCGGCACCGATCGACTTACCCGTATAAGCGTCGCGGGCCTCCAGGATATAACTAATGGAGTGCTTCGGACCGAAGTCCTTCATCTCCCAACTCAGTTCCAGGATGATGTCACACTTAGCCGTACGTGCCAACTCGTCCAGCGGCGACTCGGCCAGGTCGTTACCGGCCTTGCTCACCGTCAGGTTGTCCTCGGCATGCTGCAGTTCGATATTCTTAAGCGTCTGCTCCAGACTCTTGAGCGGGAACTGACGCTCCGCCATCAGGTCGTTGAGTTTGGCGATCGCCAACTTCAGACCCATATCCTCTTGCAGGGCTTGCTTGTAGTTAGGCACTTTGACCTTGTTGCCCATATTCTCTACTTCATAGAAGTAGCCGTTCTGAATACACCACACGTCCGACGGGATGACCATCAGTTCCGGCTTTTTGATCTGTGCTGTTGCGGCGAGCGTAGCTACCGCCAGCAACATCGTCATAATGTATTTTTTCATAAAATTAACTTATCAACTAATAAACTGATAAACCAATAAACTGATAAACTGATAAACTGATAAACCAATAAACGGATAAACTTATCAACTACTTGATAATCCCGTCCTCCTGCAGTTTGCGTTTCAGGTCGGCACGATAGACGGTGACGGTCACCTGACCCAGGGTCTGCGCGTCGGTACGCGAGCGGTTGGTGGTGAACGTACGGCGGTCCTTCATGGCGATGAACTGTTTCCAGGGACCCTTCTCAGCAAAGAAGGCATTGAAATAGTCCTCGTATTTCTCGCGTGCATTCATGTCGTAGCAGAGCGGCTTGAGATGCTCGATGTTCGACGACTGTGCCTGAACACCCGAGAAGATCACGTCCTGCAGGGCTTGCTTCTGGGCTACCTCATAACTGTGCGCCGCGTTACGGCCGCGACCCCAGGCACGTATCACGTACGATCCGTCGCCATGTGCTTGTATCACTTTCGACTCATAGTCGTAGTAGGCTTGCGAGCGATGTGCTCCGCAAGCGGCAAAGAGCAGCGCTACCACTGCCGATGCCAGTATAAATAGATATTTCCTCATAATGTTTTACGTTTTATCGGAGTGCCCGGAGGCACCTTTTGACTTTCGACTAGAAACCGTAATTCAACGATTTGATAACGCCTGCAGCTTCCAGGGCCTTGCGCAGTTCGTCTTTCTGTACGGAAACCACGATGCCTACCTTATAGACCTTGTCCACCTTCATCTGCTCCTCCGTGCCGGGCACGATAGAGATATACTTACGGTACTCACCGTTGGAGGCAAAGAAATGGTTGAAGAAATCTTCGTACTCCATTTCTGCACCCGGTTCACGTACCAGCGCACGCTGACCTACGCAGCCGTCGCCACCTACGAATCCCTTGAAAATCACACCATGTACGGCATTGCGCGGACAAGCCTCCAAGGCAGCTTTCAGTTTCTTGTTGTAGGTCCAAACTCGTACCAGATAGGTACCTTGCACCCCGTTGCCGGCGCATTGAATCTCGTAGCGAAACTCATCCATCTCGCGCTGGGCTTTGGGTTTTGCATCAACGGTAGCCACTACGGCTGTCACCATCAATGCCAGAATGAAAAGCAATTTCTTTTTCATAACAAAGAGGATATTTATATGTATATTTTTCAGTCTAAAGTCGATAGTCAAAGGTCGAAAGCAGATAATGATATCGACTATTTTTTTATTAAAATGCGAAAAGCGTCTGCTACGCGCTTGACGGGTAGCAGTTCTATCTTGAGTCCGCTGAGTGCCACTTTCTGTCCGGCCGGAATGATGATACGGCGGAAACCCAGTTTCTCGGCCTCGCGGATACGTTGCTCCAGTCGGGCTACGGGACGTATCTCGCCCGCCAGGCCCACTTCGCCCGTCAGGCAGGTGTCGGGATCCAGCGCGATATCCATGTTCGACGACAGCACAGCCGCCATCACGCCCAGATCGATAGCCGGGTCGTTGACGCGCAGTCCGCCGGCTATGTTGAGGAACACGTCCTTTTGCAGCAGTTTAAACCCTACCCGCTTCTCCAGCACGGCTAGCAGCATGTTGAGTCGGCGTCCGTCGAAACCGGTAGAGGAACGTTGCGGCGTACCGTAGGCGGCGCTGCTCACCAACGCTTGCACCTCGATCAGGAAGGGCCGCATACCCTCCACAGCCGCCGAGATAGCAATGCCCGAGAGTCCTTCGCGGGCGGTGGATAGCAGCAGTTCGGAGGGGTTGGTCACCTCGCGCAAACCGTCCTGTCGCATCTCGTAGATACCGATCTCGGAGGTGGAGCCAAAGCGGTTTTTCTGGGCCCGCAGCACGCGGTACATATGTTGCTGGTCACCCTCGAACTGCAGCACCGTGTCCACGATATGCTCCAGCACTTTCGGTCCGGCCAACGAGCCCTCCTTGGTAATATGCCCCACGATGATAAAGGGTATGTTGCGCGACTTGGCAAAGTCCAGTATACGCGTGGCGCACTCTCGAACCTGCGAGAGGCTGCCTACCGACGACTCGATAGCTTCCGTACCGATGGTCTGGATCGAATCAACTACCACCAGGTCGGGCTGCAGTTCGGTCGCATAGTCGAAGATACGCTCCAGCGAGGTCTCCGAGCATATGAAGAGGTTCTCGGGCCGTCCGGCCAGGCGCTCGGCGCGCAGCTTGAGTTGGCGTACGCTCTCCTCGCCGCTCGCGTAGAGGGTGCGATGATCTTTCAACTGCAGCAGGACCTGCAGCGCCAGCGTCGATTTACCGATACCCGGTTCACCGCCCAGCAGCACCAGGCTACCCGGCACCAGTCCGCCTCCCAGCACACGGTTCAGTTCACCGTTGTGCATGTCGATGCGCATCTCCTCCGTGGCGACCACCTCCTGCAAACGCATGGGTTTGCTATCGCCCACCCGCCTGCTTTCGACTTTGAGCGAAGCGGTCTTTCGACTTTCGACTACTTCCTCATACGTGCCCCACTCGCCGCAAACCGGACAGCGTCCCAATAGCTGCGGCGCTTTTGCACCACAGTTGCTACATACATATTGTACACTCGTTTTCGCCATCTTTGCTTTATATCGGTGTGCCCGGAGGCACCTTTCGACTTTTTTCTTTCGACTATTTACCGGAGTGCCCGGAGGCACCTTTCGACTAAAACTCTATCTTATCTCCTTCGTGGGCCAGTTGGGTATTCTGGAATACGGGCTGCGCCTCGTTGAGGAACAGTTCATGGTCATCCACGCGGGCACTATAGTGCCCCAGCAGCAGACGACCCACTTCGGCCTTTTGGGCGATGGTAGCAGCCTGTTCGGCCGTGGAATGCATCACGTGGTGGCAGAGGTGCAGGTGTTCGTTCAGATAGGTGGACTCGTGGTAGAGCATATCCACCCCACGTATCTGTTCCAGGAACGTCTCGGTATAGCGGGTGTCGGAGCAGTAGGCATAGCGTTTGTGCGGCACACGTACATAGCCACCTTCGCCATCGGGCTGACGGTGTATCTCGCTGAAGAGAAAACCGCAGCAGGGCACCGAGTGCTTGAGCGGGATAGTCTCCACCATGACCGTTCGGTCCTCAAAGATCACCTCGCGTTTGCGGGGGTTGATCGGATGGAAGACGATGTCGTAGCTATACTCCTCGCCGAAGTAGCTAAGCCACGGACGCAGGAGCGTCTCCAGGTCGGCATGCGCATAGATATGCATGGGTTGGAGGCGGTGCTGCATGGAGAGCGTCGAGAGCAGACCGATCAGCCCGTAGCAGTGGTCGCCATGCAGGTGGGAGATGAAGATATTGTACAGACGGGACGTCCGTACGCCCAACCGCGCAATATGCAGTTGGGTTCCCTCACCGCAGTCGATCAGAAACGACTTGTCGCACAGGTCCAGTACTTGCCCCGAGGGCGAGTTCTGGAACGTCGGCCGTGCACTGCCGCACCCTAATATGGTAAGCGAAGCATTCATTTTGTGATTAGTCTAAAGTCAAAAGTCAAAAGTCGAAAGCAGATAATGATATCGTTGCAATCGTTGTCAATAGCGAATACAAATTAGGCTTTTTTCTTTCGACTTTCTACTTTCGACTAAAATTCAATTTCTCCCGTATCTTCTCGCCTAAGGCTGATTTACGTTCAATATGCTCCAGTACGGCTTGTACGAACGAGTTGCTCTCAAAGCTACCGCGTACATGCTCGAAGTCGGCCTCACGCTGACGGCTGTCGCCATCGGCACCGAAGCCGGTCTGGCTATTCAGGTCAAACTCCTTGCGGGCATCGTTATAGACCATGCGGTCCAGATCCACGACGGCCTGTTGCCACTCATCCACGGTGCGCAGCAGTTGGTCGAGGCTTACCTGCTCGTACGTGCAACCCCATACCTGCTCCAGTTTTTCCAGGGCCCAGGTCCACTCGTAGGAGTAGTAGTGGGCATGCATCTCGGCAAAGCGCTGACGGATGTCGTCCAGCCCGAGACGGCCTGCCTCGATATCGTTGAGCAGACGGGTCACTTCGCTGAGCGGCGCGAGCAGTCCGGCCAGGTCGGCCCAGTCGCCCGTACCCACTTCGGTGTCGGGACGCAGCGCGCGGCGCACGTCGTCCATGGTCTTCAGTTCAGCTTTCTCCAGACGCGAGATGAGCGAGTTGCCCAAGAATTTTTGAATACCTATCGTGTAGAGTGCCTTACCATGTTGCAGCGAGCTGTTGCGGATCTTGCAGTTATGGTAGCCGAACACCTCGGTGTTGGCGCCACCCAGCTGCTCCAGCTCCAGCAGCACGTCGCGTCCGTGCCACATCTTCTGCACGGTGTATGGCGAGAGCAGGTTGAAGTTGATCTGGTCGAGCTTGTCGGGATCCTTGCGGTTGTCACGTTTCGGCCATTTCTGCGCGTCGCGTATCGTACCTACGGTGCGCAAGTTGGCGCCCGGTACGAGGAACGACTCCGACTGGTTCTCAATGAGGTAGGAGAAGGGCAGTTCGGAGGTGTCGGCATGGTGGGTATGACGTCCCATGACGAGCGAGAAAGCGCCTATCTTGCTGGGCCACAGCAGGTAGCTGTCGCTCGTCGTCTTGGCGCCGCGTTCAGCCAGACCCTGGTGGATCGGACCGAGTTTGTACATATGGTTCGACTGGTTGCTACCCGATCCGGCGTTCAGGAACGAGAACATACCGGCGATGAGCAACGTCGATTTATGGTGGGTCACGGTGTACGGACCGGCAAATATCGCGCAGGCCTCGCCGTGCATACCTTGGCAGTTGGAGAAGAACAGACTCTCTCCGGCCGAGTAGTGCTTGTCGAAGATACAACCTTGGCCAACAAAGCACTTATCAACCAGCGTAGAGTCGCCGATCGACACACCGCTACAGATGATGAAGTCGGTGCACTTGACGCCCGAACCCAGTTTGACGGGAGCGGCGGCGTTGGATTGCACCGTACCGTTCTTCAGTCGGCTGACGCCCGAGAGCACGGCATAGTCGCCGATGCGGGTATTCTTGATCGTTCCGCAGTTGAGGATGCGCACGTTCTCGCCTATCTCGCCCATCGTGGAGCGCTGACGGTCGGCGTACTCGTCGATCATCCGTTCCAGCGTACTGATGAGCGTCGGACGGTGACGGTAGAGCGTCATGACGTAAGCCAGGCTGGCGGTAAGGTGGTCGAAGATAGGTATCTCACGTCCCCCACCCTCGTTCATCACGGCTACGCGTACGCCATTACCGAACGTCGTCTCACCGTCCACGAGGATGGCGTTGATATTCTCGATACACGTACCGCGTCCGATGCGGTAGTTGGCGATATAGTTGTTGATATTGTAGAGTCGCACATCGTCACCCAGCTCTACGTTGTGGAGCATGGCGTGGTAGATGCCGGCATCTACGGTGATGCCACCGGGCAGTTCGAATGCGCCCTCAAAGCGACCCATCTTGACGGTACCGGAGAAGCGCACCTCACGTACGCGGTCGGCCGAGAAACCTTCGCGCACGAGCACCTGACTCCAGTCCTGGGCGTAGCAGCCCTGCTGACGCAACTGTTGCTGCTCGATATCGGTTAGTTGACGGTATTCCATATATTAGGAAGCGTAAATACGAGTAAATACTTGTTTGGTATAGGCCGGGAAGTCGGTATTCATCAGCCAAGCGTAGTAGCTGGGGTCGCGGCGGAAGACGTCGCGCACACGCAGCCCTTTGTGCTTGCCGAAGTTGAAGACCTCCACGCCGTCCTTGTCGTAGGCGATACGTCCCGCAAAGTCGGCGTACTGCTGTTCGCCGCGGGTGTAGGTGTCCAGTTCGGCCACGGTGCAGGGCACGTCGGGATAGCGCTCCAGCTGGGCCAGCAGCACCTCGTACGTCGCCATCGTGTCGGCCTGTGCCGAATGGGCATCGTCCAGGTTCTTGCCGCAGTAGAACTTATACGCCGCCGTTAGGTTGCGCGGTTCGTTCTTGCGGAAGATCTGGAAGGCATCTACTAATTTCTTCGCTTTCAAATCCACCTGCACCTTGGCGCGCAGCAGTTCCTCGGCCAGCAGGGGCACGTCGAAGTAGTTGCTGTTGTAGCCGGCCAGGTCGCTGTCGGCGATGACCGCGGCGATCTCCGGTGCGATCTCCTCAAAGCGAGGCGAGTCCTTCACATCCTCGTCATAGATATGATGCACAGCCGAAGCCTCTTCGGGGATGTGCATACCCGGGTTGACGCGCAGGGTCTTGCCCTCGGCGTTACCGTTGGGGAAGACCTTGTAGTAGCTGATCTCTACGATGCGGTCGGTACCTATGTTGACGCCGGTAGTCTCCAGATCAAAGAAGACCAGCGGCCGTTCCAATTTCAGTTTCATTATTGCTTTCTGCTTTTAATTATAGACAAAAACCTTAAAAACAAGTCTGATTCTTGATTTTAGTACTGCGTACCTGCATCTTATTCCGCTAAAATGCTCTTATGAATACATTCAACGATCATTTTATCCGAATCATCTGCATTTCTTCGAAATAAAATCAATCATCAGAGAAACATAAAAAAGTTGTCTATAGTCACTCTTACTTAATCTATATTTATCAGCCGAAGGCGGTCTATACTCTATCAGCGCAGCGGTCTCAAGAATAAAGATGTACGATGCTTTTTTTGGTTTTTCCGAAATGAGGTTGTTACTCGTAGAGTGTGGATTAGACGGAGAGGATGATCGGCAAATTTATTTGAGCGAGCAGACTATCTGGCTAAGACACAGAGCACAAAGTGCTAACAACCCATTTCGGACATGTTTTTATTGTTTTTTTCTTTCGACTTTCGACTATATATCGGAGTGCCCGGAGGCACCTTTCGACTATCTTAGTCATTCAGCAACATCGGCATGAGCAGCATGAGCAGCTCCTGGTTCTCGGGTTCTTCACTCGGCAGGATCAGTCCGGCGCGAGCAGGATCAGCCAGGCGGATCAGCACGTCGTCGGAGGTGACAGCCTGCAGGATGTCGATCAGGAACGGAGCCTTGAATCCGATAGCCATCGGCGTACCGTTGTAACTGCAAGCGATGGTCTCCTCGGCGGAAGTCGAGAAGTCAATGTCCTGTGCCGAAATCTTGATGGTGTTCTCGCTCAGCGCCAGTTTCAGCAGCGACGTACCCGAGTTAGCGAACACGGCTACACGCTTGCAGGCGTTGACGATCGTCTGACGATCTACGGTCACCTCGTTCTGGTTGATCTGCGGGATCACGGCGTTGTAGTTGGGGTAACGTCCCTCGATCTGACGGCACACGATCTCGGTGCGACCGAAGGTGAAGCGGGCGTTCTTCTGACCGAAGCGGATCACGGCCTCGTCCTCCTCCTTGCCCAGGATGGCACGCAGGATGGTAGCCGGCTTCTTCGGCAGGATGAAGCTCTGCGGCGCTACACCCTTGATGTCGCGGTTGATGTAGCGCACCAGACGCTGTGCGTCGGTAGCTACGAGGGTCAGCTGCTCCTCGTTGAGGTCGAACAGTATACCGTTCATCACCGGACGCAGTTCGTCGTCAGCGGTGCAGAAAATGGTCTTGTTGATAGCATCCAGCAGGGTCTGTGCCGGCATAGCGAAGCGGTTCACGTCCTGCTCCTCGGCGGGCATCTCGGGATACTCACGTCCGGCAACGCCTACAAACGAGTACGTACCGTTCGACGAGGTGATGTTCACGCCGAAGTTCTGGTCATCGATGTCGAAGCTCAGCGGCTGCTCCGAGAACTCCTTGAGCGTGTCGAGCAGCAGCTTGGCGCCGCTGGCTACCTTACCTTCGCCCTGTGCGTTCTCTACGTCCAGCGAGGTACGGATCGTCGTCTCGCCGTCGGAAGCGGTCAGGGTCAGTACGTTGCCCTGCAGGTCAAACAATACATCTTCGAGGATGGCGAGGCTGTTCTTCGCCATGATAACACGGTTCACTGCCTGCAACTGTGCAAACAATTTCGAACTGGAAACATTAAATTTCATATGCGTAATTCTTTTAAGTTATTATATGCGCTTTGTATGCTAAATATAATTTAGCGTGCAAATTTACAACAAAATAATCAATTGTGCAAATAATTAGGGCAAAAAATGTAAAATTGCGTGCATTTTTATAATTTTTTGGACTAATTAGGTGCCGGTTGCAGGATACTGCGACCGTAAATTCGGGGGGACCCTGCTTATATTATATAAGTAGGGAGGACCGAAGTTACTACAATTTTTACGACAAATTTTTACTACAATTTTTCCCCGGCAAATAAAATTGCATAAATGCAAAAAAAATCGCCTGTTTGAGCGATTTTTTGTATTATGTTTTGTATCCGCCTATGCATGGCGGATCTATCTTCCCCCACAGGCAGACCAGATAGAGCACCTTTCATATATCGACTTTCAACCAATTATCCATGACATTCTCCTTTCCCCTCATACAGCTCTTTTCCTTTAGTCTCCAATGGATGCTCAATGAATGCTCAATGGATGCTGAATGGGTACTCAATGGGTGATCAACGTATGCTCAATATATGCTGAATATATCCTCAATATATGCTCAATATATGCTCAATATATGCTTCATACTTTCACAAAGCGCCAATAGAACCATGACTACATAAAAAGAATCGACACTCACAAGGAAATGTCGATTCTTTTATCCCGATATATCTTTTCGGAAACTACTCCCCTACTTCCGTTCCATGTACCGTATAGACCTTATCACCTATCCGGATCAACAGCTGCCCGTTGCGGAGAATCTTCTGCGCCGCAGGTACAACTAACGTCTGGTCTATCGCATCATGTCGTTGCGAGTAACGGAAGGTGCCATAGATGGTATATTCCCAACTCGGATTGCTTAACTCCAACCTATACAACCCCTCTTCCGTCAGCGTAACGGTCAACTCGTTTCGGAAGGACTGCGTCCGCTGTACACGGTTGAATGCCGGCACCGGCGCATCTCCCTGATTCAGACTCAAGGCCATCATGATTTCCTCTCCCGAGTTATCCCGAATCGTCAGTTCATCACCCTTGAGCGTTGCAATCACTTGGTTCGGATCCACAGGATCAACGGTCGAAGACCCCGGATCGTCTTGCGCATACAGCGGAATGGTGTCGGTAGTGGGAGGCGGGTTATGCCCTTTATAGAAACAGCCAAACTGTTCTGAGAGCTGGGTGGCATATACCTGCTGACCGTTTTTATAAGCACATAAGAGATTGAAAACACCAATATCTGCCGGAACAGTAGGAACAACGGCTAAGCCCATCGGTGTTTCCGGAGAGCCGACCCCTTCTATCCATCGGATAGGGGAATAGTATTCAGAATTTTCATAAAACTTAACGCCTATGATGAAAATTCTCGGACTTCCATTACTAATTGCTTGTACTACACCTTGGTAATCTTCTCCAAATCCACCGACCCACAGATTAACCAAAGTGTCTCCCACTTGTGCGTTGAACGCATAAAGCAAATATTCATGCGTACTACCTGACGGAATATAATAGATGTTCGCATTGTTATCCTCACGAAAAGCTCCGCAATACGGATAATCTTTGTCAGAAGCCAATTTTACATATTGTTTACCATTGATGATGGTATCTGTAGAAAGATAATACTTGAACGTATTATATCCTCCTGGCCAAGAGAATGGCTCATATAATACATTCCACTCATCGCACAAATAATTGAAAGTGTGTCTGTTGTATACACATCCATATTGCTCTCCCAAATCAGATGTGTATATGTGCTCTCCGTTCTTGTAGGCGCAGAGAACCCCATAGGCTCTACTATCCGCACAACCGACGCAACGCTTGTCACCAACAGGTCCGTCCATCCCGACACCTTCTATCCATGTTATATATAACGGATAGTTCTCGATCCCTTCATCCGTATGGGTATAACCGGTACTCAAGACGAATGTTCGTGGGGTAGTCTCTTGAATTTCCTCAACAGTCATTGCCCAGCCGTCGGGGGAGTCCGCCGGACTTCCGCCTATCCATAGATTAGTCAGTTGGTCACCCTCTTGGGCATTGAATGCATACAGAAGGTACTCATGTGCGCTGCCTGCAGGAATATAGTAAATATCGCGGTTCAACCCTTCACGTAATGCACCTCTATATGCGTCATCCTCTACCAGTTGGGTGTATCGTATTCCGCCAATAACTGTGTCCGTAGTCAAGCGGGAATTGTAAGTCCTGTACTCTTCACAATAACCGCAGGTGACATTCGATATTTCCAATACATTCCACTCGTCGCAAAGGGACGGGAGTTTGTTCTCTTGTTGGTCTGAGAAATACTCAACAGAAAGTTCATTGAGGCTGCCGATTAAAAGATAATCGAAACTGCCGATTTGATAAGGAGTGCCGGATGCTGTTGCTTTTAATGGCAGAAGATAGATTGCAGGGACGGGAGAGGTTTGTATCTGCTCAAGGAAATCGGCTACTTGCTGATTTTTAGTAGTCAAATAATAGGTCTTGTCGTTTGTAACGATAGCCTCCGTCAAACAGGTTGGGCAATCTTCGCCCGGTTCACAGGGAAGGGGCAACGCCTGAATGGTACCACTGACAGTGGTATATGGTTGGTCCATGGCATCCGAAAAGGGTCCCATACACATGGCATTACTCAATGTCCACACGCCGGCTGCTATCGCGAGCACAAGCGTAAAAATGCTCTTTCTCATAGTATTGCTATCTTTTGTAGTTTCTCTTGTAATTGTCCGCCGGAAACTCCCAATTTCTTGGCAGTCAGGTCTTTTAGTTTACCGATACTCTTCGGCGAGCAATTCAGCATCTCTGCGATCTCTTTATGGCTTAGTCCGATCAGTACCAGCACGCAAATCCGCACGTCCTGTTCGTTCAATTCCTGTGCCTGCAAAGTGCTTGCCAGCCCGTGAAAACGTTTGTCTATCTGTAGGCACAAGGCCGCAAAATCGTCCCAAGCCAATTCCTGCCGGATATCCTGCGCTTCTTGCAGTTGTCGCAAATTCTGCGCCAACTCTTTTCGTCTCGCTTGCTCAAAATCCGATTTCTCTATCCACAACTTCCGTTGCTTACGCACCACGACCGCACCCCAAATCAGCAACCCGATACCTATTACCCCTAATATGAGTGCTTTCCACGGAACAGCCTGTTCCTTTTTTGACAAATCTTGCTTCAACAGCTGCACCGCCTTCATCAATTCACCATGCCGTTCTGCAATCTGTTTCTTGACATCCGCCCGCTCAGACGATAGTCGCCGAATCTGCTCGGCATCCGCATCCGCGTCATGATGCGTCACAATATAATACAAATCATCCCTGTAAAACAGATTTGTCATGCGCGGCAACAACTGCTCCGCATAATACATTGCGGAGTCATCTATTTGCAAATAGGAATATGCCTGCGCACGCAGCATGAGCAAGTAGTCGTTATCCGCCTCGCTTGTATAGTAAAGCACCGAGTCATATTCCTCCCGAAAGAAGCATGCGGCTGCCTTGGTCTCAATAACCTTTGCCCGCAATGCCTGCAGACTGACAGCCGATAGTTGAAGGCTCAAGGCCGAATCCACAAGCTTTAACGCCTCCTCTTTCCGTCCCATCGCCGCCTGCTCCCAGGCCATATTGTTCACCGCATACGCATAAGCCAAGGTATCGTCCGTCTTCCCAAAATGCGTCGCACTCATCTCATATACCTCGTACGCCGTCTCGTGGTCATTTGCCTGCCGGCACATATTGGCCATATTCGAATACACGCGCCCCAACAACGCCTCATCCTCCGTATCGCTATGCGCCGCCTCGATGAACGCCTGCATAGCTTCCACCTGCTTCCCTTCCTCGCGCAGCGCTTTGCCGTTCTGGTATAGCGTCATGGCGCTGGATAATAATAAGACCGCTAAAATACGCATCTTGATCGACTATTTTCGTTTGACGGTGCAAAATTACTGCATTTTTTCTACCTGTGCAAGAAAATGACTTTGAAAAACGCAAATACTAACGCATTTATTTTCAGCCGCTTGACGATTTTGCCATTTGAAAACGTACTTTTTTACGCAAAAAAGCGTCTCAACGACGCTTTTTTGATGACTCAGAACAGCTCTTGTTGGCTGTCGCGGAAGGGGGTTTTGCCCAGATGGCGGTAGGCGAGTTCGGTGGCTTCGCGGCCGCGGGGGGTGCGCTTGATGAAGCCCTCCTTGATGAGGTAGGGTTCATAGACATCCTCGATCGTACCGGCATCTTCGCCCATCGCGGTAGCAATAGTATTGAGGCCGACAGGTCCGCCGCGGAACTTATCGATGATGGTGAGCAGCAGGCGGTTGTCGATCTGGTCGAGACCGAAGGTATCGATATTGAGTGCCTCCAGGGCATACTGAGCTATATCGAGGTCGATACGGCCGTCACCCTTGACCTGGGCGAAGTCGCGCACACGACGCAGCAGGGCGTTGGCGATACGCGGCGTACCACGACTGCGGCGGGCTATCTCGCCGGCTGCCTTATCATTGATCTCCACACCCAGCAGACCCGCTGAACGGCGCACGATACCCGCGAGGATATCGGCATCGTAGTACTCGAGATGGCAGTTGATACCAAAGCGGGCACGGAGCGGCGAGGTGAGCAGACCGGAGCGCGTGGTGGCGCCAATAAGCGTGAAGCGATTGAGGTCGATCTGGATAGTACGCGCCGAAGGACCCTTGTCGATCATGATGTCGATGCGATAGTCCTCCATAGCGGAATAGAGGTACTCCTCCACCACGGGCGAGAGACGATGGATCTCGTCGATGAAGAGCACATCGTTGGGTTCGAGCGAGGTGAGCAGACCGGCCAGGTCGCCGGGCTTGTCGAGTACGGGACCGGAAGTGACCTTGAAGCCCACACCCAGTTCGTTGGCGATAATGTTGCTCAGCGTGGTCTTGCCCAGACCCGGAGGGCCGAAGAGCAGGACGTGGTCGAGCGACTCGCCACGGAGCTTAGCGGCCTCGACGAAGATCTTGAGGTTGGAGGTCACCTTGCTCTGACCGGCAAAGTCGGCAAAGCGCAACGGACGCAGGGCGTTGTCCTGCTCACGTTCGGATTGTTGTTGACGGATATCGAATTCCATATTAGTCGAAAGTCAAAAGTCAAAAGTCGAAAGCTATTTAGTTTTCTGGTGGAACAACTGTTCCAGGTCGGGGATTTGGTCTATCATCTCGTCGGCACGGATCTCTCCGTGGTCGAGGATCACGACACGGTCGCACATCTCGCGCACCTCTTGCATAATATGCGTGGATAGAATAACGGTGCGCTCCCGGCCGAGCGAACGGATGAGGCTGCGGATCTCAACGAGCTGGTTGGGATCGAGGCCCGTGGTGGGTTCGTCGAGGATGAGCAGCTGGGGATCACCGAGCAGCGCCTGGGCAAGACCGACACGCTGACGGTAGCCCTTGCTGAGCTGACGGATATGCTTGTGGGACTCGGGGGTGAGACCGACGCGATCGATGAGATCGGAGACCGTTTCACTGTAAGACCCAGACGAGGGTCTTGCTGTAGGACCGGCTTCGCCTGTAGGACCGCTCGCGTTGCTCGCTGTAAGACCGGCCATGAAGCGGAGGTACTCCGCGACGTACATATCGTCGTAGAGGGGGTTCTGCTCGGGCAGGTAGCCGATACGCTCGGGCACTTGGACGCTGCCGCTATCGGCCTGCCAGAGACCGATGAGGATCTTCATGAGCGTGGACTTGCCCGCACCATTCGGTCCGAGCAGGCCAAGCACCTGTCCCCGCGGTATCTCCAGCGAGACATCGCGCAGCACCTGTTGGGTGCCGAAAGATTTGCATATGTTGTCGATACGAATCATCGTTAGACGGTGGCTTCTATGTTCCAGACAAAGGCGCGGACGCCGACTTCCTCGTTACGCATATCGAGCTTCTTGACGGTCTCCAGGAGCGTAGGTACCTGCTCGTCGGGCACGATGGTGATGACGCACGAGTTCATCTCGGGCCAGGCGTGGGTGCCGCGACGGGGTTCACCGCCGTTGGTACCACGTCCCTGGACCTGCTCAAAGAACGTGAAGCCACGTATGTTGAGCATATCCAGCAGGTATTCTACACGTTCTGTGTTAGCTTGGTTGAATACTATCATCACACTTTTCATGCCTGTACCTCCTCTGTTTTAGGTTCGTCTTTTTTTACCTTAATATCCATGAAGATGAAGTTCTTGCGGACCTTCTTAGCCTTGTTGACATCGTCGTGACGCGACATAGCGCCGTAGAGCGTAGGCACGATGAAGAAGGTGAGCAACGTAGAGACGAGCAGACCGCCGATAACGACGATACCCATAGGTTGCCACATCTCGGCACCTTCGCCCGTCGAGAGCGCCATCGGCACCATACCCAGGATGGTCGTAAAGGCCGTCATGAGCACCGGACGGATACGACTACGGCCGGCCATCTGGATAGCCAGGTTGAGTTCTGTACCGCGTTCGCGCATGAGGTCGATATAGTCGATGAGCACAATACCGTTCTTGACCACGATACCGACCAGCATGACCAGACCGAGGGCACCGATCATATCGAGCGAGCGGCCCGTGATCCAGAGCGCCAGGATGACGCCCGAGAGGGCAAACGGTATGGTGAACATGATGACGAACGGTTTCTTGAACGACTCAAACTGGGAAGCCATCACGATATAGACGAGCAGGATGATGAGGGCAGCCAGCAGACCCATCTTGCCGAAGGTCTCCTGCTGGTCCTCGAAGTCACCGGCCAGACGTACCACAACGCCCTCGGGGATATCGATCTTATCCACCACCTCCTGGATACGCGTAGCCAGGTCACCCAGCGAAGTCTCGTAGGGCGTGACAGAAACCGTCACGACGCGCTGACGCGACTTACGCTCGATAGCAGGCGGCGTCCAGTACTCGCCGATAGAGCAAACCTCAGAGAGTTTGACCTTGCCTCCGGCAGGTGTCGGGATGGTGAGGTCGAGCAGCTTGGGGATGGTGTTACGGTCCTTCTCCTCCAGACGGCAGAGGATAGCGTACTCGGAGCCGTCCTCCTTGAGGTAGCCGCACGACATACCGTTGACGCGGTTGCGCAGGTAGGTAGCTATGGTAGCCGAGGTGAGTCCGAGGCGCATTGCCTTCTGCTTATCCACGTTGATCTTGATCTCCGGACGCTCGTCGTCACGCGAGATAGTGGCATCGCGGGCACCCTCGACCTCATGGTTGCAGATCGACTGGATCTGCTCGGCCAGAGCGCTGGTCTTGTCGAAGTCATACCCGTATATCTCCACATCCACCGAGTTGGACGACATACCGCCTCCGGAGGAGGTAGATACATTGAAGTCGGTGATCTCGGGATACTGACGGAGTTCCTGGCGCACGACTTCGGCTATCTCAAAGATAGAACGCTCGCGTTCGTATTTCTTAGAGGTACGGATGGTCATGTTGATGGTGTTGTTCATCGTAGAGGAGAACAGCGCACCGATACCGGCATCGTCGTTAGAACCGGCAGAGGTGGATATGAGTTGTACCTCAGGCACCAACTCCCGGATACGCGTTTCGAGTTGACGCGCCGTCTTTAGGGTTTCCTCAATACGCGTACCGCGCTGGAGCTCGACCTTGACGGTGAAACGTCCCATATCCTGCTGCTGCATGAAGTCGGTACCGATCTTGCCGGTAAAGACAGGCAGCAGCGTGAGGCCAAAGACGATGAATAGGATCGAGAAGGTAGCCCACTTATGGCGCAAGCACCAGCCGAGCATGTCGGCATAGCGGTCGTCGATCCAGTCGAGCAGACGGACCACGGTGCGGTCGTACCAGGAGCGGCGGTTGTCGTCCTCTACGAGGTTGCCGTCCTTATCAACATGCACCTTCTTGGCCTTCAGCATCTTGCTGGCGAGCATCGGGGTGAGCGATATAGCGATCAGCGTAGAGGTACAGCAGACGATGGTGATGATCCAGCCGAGCGACTTGAACATCACACCCGCTACACCGGTCAGCATCGTCAGCGGCACGAATACGGCCACGATAACGAGCGTGGTGGCGATAACGGATACCCATACCTCGTTGGTAGCATAGATAGCCGCCTCGCGGGGGTTCTCACCACGCTCGACGTGCTTGGTGATATTCTCCAGCACCACGATAGCATCATCCACCACCATACCGATGGCGATGTTGAGCGAACAGAGCGAGATGATATTGAGCGAGTCGCCGGAGAGCATGAGGTAGATAAAGGCCACGATGAGCGATATAGGAATCGTGATACCCACGATAAAGGCGGCGCGCCAACGACCGAGGAAGAACATCACGACGAGCACCACGAAGAGTAGTGCATAGCCGATGGACTCCTCCAGCGAGTTAATGGAGTTGCGGATATTCTCCGACGAGTCGTAGATGAGGCGTATCTCGACGTCGGTAGGCAGGGTCTTCTGGATCTTGGCGATCTCCTTGCGAACGTCCTCGCAGACCTGAACGGTGTTACCACCGGTCTGCTTGGTGACAATGAGTCGGGCGCAGTCGACACCATCGGTCTTCTCGTCGAGCGAGAGCTCCTTGATAGTATCCTTGACCACGGCGATATCGCGCAGGAAGACCTGGCGTCCCTGCGGGTCGGAAGCGACCACCACATTGCCAATCTCCTGCGACTCTGCAAACTCGGAGCGCACCTCCATCTGGTACTGCTCTTTCTCGAGCTTAACCGTACCGGACGACATGTTGAGGTTCTGCGCCGTCACCATCTGGCCGACATTCTCCAGCGTCAGTCCGTAGGCATCGAGTTTCTGCTGATCCAGATAGATATAGACGCGGCGCTCGGGTTCACCGGATACGGTGAGGTTACCGATACCATCCACGCGGTTGAGTTGCGGGATGATCTCGTCGTCGAGCAGTTTATCCAGCGAGGGATACGACTCGCGGGCCGTGACCGAGTACTGGATGACCGGCATCATCGAGGTGGACAGACGCAAGATGATGGGGTTGGAGCAGCCGTCGGGCAAATTGTCCTTACACAGATCGACATAGGTACGTATATCGTTGACTATCTCGTCGAGTTCGACGCCCCACTCAAACTCCAGGGTGACCTGCGAAAGGTTGTCCTTGGACTTGGAGGTCAGTTCCTTGAGGTGGTCCACCGAGTTGAGCGAGTTCTCCAGGATCTTGGTCACGTTGGTCTCCACCTCGCTGGCCGAAGCACCCGGATAGGTGACCATGACCGTGACGTACGGCGGGTTCATCTCGGGGAACTGGTCGATCGGCAGCTGGGTGTAGCTGAACAAACCAATCACGATGACCGCCACAAAGATAAGGGCGGTGGTGATAGGTTTTTGTACCGAAGTTTTATAAATAGACATAAATTGATTTACGATTTGACGATTTACGATTTACGATTTTTAGTGCGTGGCTTTGACCTCTACGCGTACGCTGTCCACCAGGCGGGACTCGCCAGCCGTGATGAGTTCAACGCCGTCGTGTATCTCGGGAGCCGAGATTTCCACATCATCGCCGAAACGGTCACCCATCTCGACGGTAACGCGCTGTGCACGTCCCTTGTTGTGGATGAAGACATAGCGATCGTTGGCACCGATGAGCTTGAGCACGGTGGAGTACGGCGCAGTGATGACGCGGTCGGTACCGAGACCGATGGTGGTCTGGACGTACATACCCGGACGCAGGAGGCCCTCCTTGTTGGGCACGACGACCTTAGCCTGGAAGGTATGGGTAGCGGCGTCGATGGTAGGATATACCACCTCGACCGAAGCCGGGAAGACGCGATCGGGATAGACGTCGGACAGGAGCTGGAGCGACATACCCTTGCGGATACGCGGCAGGTAGCGCTCGGGGATAGCGACGAGGGTCTTGAGACGATCCACCTCGGCCAGGGTCACGATAGGTTGACCGGAGTAGAGTTCGCCATCCTCGTAGTTCTTAGCCGTCACGACGCCCGTGATAGGCGCGAGGTTGAAGGTGTTGGTAGTGAGGAACTTGAGGTTAACCTTGGTCTGCTCGAGCTGGAGCTGCATCTGGTCGCGCTGTTGCTGCGTAGCCGAACCGTAGGTGAGCAAGCTATCCAGACGTGCCATCTCGACGCGCAGGTTAGCGATGGTCAGACGGGTGGTCTGGTACTGCTGCTGGTCCATACGTACGATGGAGTCGCCGCGGCGTACGCGGTCGCCTATCTCGACGTAGATATGCTCTATCTTACCTGTGACTGAGGGCGAGATGCTGACCGTCTCATAGGCCTGGAGGTTGGACGACAGCGTGATACGACGCTCCACTTCGTGAGTCTGGAGACGTGTCACTTCTACCGGTTCGATGCGCTCTTGCTGCTCGGTGGTCTCAGCCTCTTTGCTGCCGCAGCCCACGAGCATCAGCGCTGCTAATGAATAAATAACAATTTTCTTCATATGATGTATAATTTTTAGTCAAAAGTCAAAAGTCGAAAGTCGAAAGCGGTTTCCTTTCAATTTTCAATTTTCAATTTATTTGAGGAACTTGTCTAATTCCACCTCGGCATTGATGAGGGTCAGCACGGCCTGTACGTAGGTGGACTGAGCGGTGATGACATCGTTGCTGGCATTGATGAGTTCGAGGTTGCTATTCGTTCCGAAGCGGTACTTGTTGCTCACGGAGCGGAAGACGCGGTTGACTACGTCCAGGTTCTGCTGCTCAGAGAGATAGGTCTCGTAGGCATTCTGCAGGTCGAAACGGAGTTGCTGGTACTGGATCATGAGTTGATCAGATGTCTCAGCCAGAGTGTTGCGAGCCTGCTCGAGGGCGATCTTCTTCTCCACCACGCCGGCCGCACGTTTTCCGCTGGACCATAGGGGGAGCTTGATGCTCACCTGCACCACGTTAGGCGGCGTCATACGCATACCGCCTTCGCCGTAGTACTGCTGGTTGGTATAGTTATAGGCCAGACCGACGGTAGGACCGTAGGCCCATCCGGCCATATGGACATTCATCTTAGCGATCTCGAAGTTCTTCTCCAGCATGCGATAGCTGAGGTTATGCTCCTTGATAAACTCCTCGCCCAGGAGCGCGAGTACCTCGTCGCCGGACAGCAGTTCATCGAGCGAACTGGTAAGCGAGAGTCGGGTATCGGCCGGCACGTCGAGCAGCACCTTAAGGCTATTGGTAGCCAGTTCGATAGAGCGACGCTGGCTCTGGATATTGTTACGGAGCGTATTGGCACGGATAGCTATCTGGTCGGCCGTGGTCTGCTCGTTGACGCCAAACTGCACAGTGCGTTGGGTCATCTCGATGATCTCGTTGACGTTCTCGAGCGAGGACTCGAGCAGGCGTACCACATCCTCGAGCACGAGGATGGCGATATACGAGGTCTTGACGCTGGCGCGCAGGTCGTCCTCGGATTGCTCGAGTGAGAGGCGCTGCATGTCGATAGCCAGGTTCTGGAGCAGTACGCCCACGATACCCTGACCGTTGACGCCGACGGAGGCGGTGATGCCCAGGGCACCCTGATTAGGCATGTCGATCTTAAAATCGCCCATAGCGGTGGACATAGTGGCACTGTAACCCAGATAGTTGCTATAGCTGTACGAGGCATCCACCTGGGGCAACATAGCGGCGATAGTCTGCCAGCGAGCGGCATAAGCTTGCTGAACCGACAGCGAGGCATTGCGTAGCGAGCGGTTGGCCCGAACGGCATAGTCTTGCGCCTCGCGGACCGACAGGCTGAGGGCCGCAGGCGCTTGCAGCGACGAATCGCCCTGCATATTGCGCGTAGCCATCATGACGGAGTCGTGCTCCATGATCCAGTTGCTGCGATGCATCGTAGAGTCGGCATCGGCAGCCAGGACTGTTCCAAGTGACAAAGTGACAAGGAACAAAGTACTAAGTAGTATGCGTTTCATAACGTTCATTTTTTGCTTTATATCGGTGTGCCCGGAGGCACCTTTCAATTTTCAACTTTCAATTCGTATATAGTCTCAGTCCCTCGTCGGAGAGGACACCGCGAACGAAGATGTCGAGGGCGGTATGTCCGAGTTGGGGCAGGTTGTAGCCGGCGGCTTCCATCTCCTCGAAGTCGCGCAGCGCATCGGCATATATCTTGGCAAAGAGCACGGCCGTCAACTCCATATTAATATCCGCGCGCACGAGGCCCTCGGCCATACCCTTCTCCAGGAAGGTACGGATATAGCGCTGCTGCTGCAGGAAGGCCTGCTGCTGAAAGTCGGCAAACTGACGGGGATAATACTTCTTGAGGTCGTAGACCAACTGCGGCACGCGACGCACATCGTCGTGCTCGGCATTGCGGCGCATGATGTCGGCCACGACGCCACGCAGCCCGTTGGCGGAGAGCAGGCCCTCCATCTTACGGGCGGTATGCTGCAAGTTAGCCTGGAGGAGCTGGTCCACCAGGGCATCCTTGCTATCGAAATAGACGTAGAAAGTCTTCTTAGAGATACCTAGTTCGTGGCAAATGTCGTCGATCGACACGCTACGAATACCGAGGCGAAAGAATAGTTCGCCGGCTGTTTTTACTATATTTTTCTGTACCTCTTCAGACATTTTTCTTCAAAAACGCGGTTTAGAACCGAGCAGATTTTCAAAAACGGCCACAAAGGTACAGCTTTTTTTTGATATACGCAAGTTTTTCTGGAAACTTTTTTCACTTTTTCAGTTTCCGCGTGCCGAAATGTCAAATTTCCTTCCCTGTTTGTTCAGCAGCTTCGAATGGGAAGAGGCCGAAGAGCTGGGCATCGATATGGTCGGTGACCCAACGGAAGTCGTCGGGGTTGTCGCCAAACTTGATATGGTCGCCATCAACGATGAGCAGGTTGCCCTTGTAGTCCTTGATCCAGTTCTCGTACTTGTCGTTAAGTCCCTGGAGGTAGTCGAGCTTGATCTGCTGCTCATAGCCGCGGGCACGTTTCTGGATCTGCGCCACGAGGGTCGGCACGGAGGCACGCACATAGATGAGCAGGTCCGGCATCTTGACGAGCGAGGTCATCAGGTCGAACAGGTCCTGATAGTTGTCGAAGTCGCGATCGGACATGAATCCCTGGTCGTGGAGGTTGGGCGCAAAGATGCGGGCATCCTCGTAGATAGTACGATCCTGGATGATGTACTTGTCGGACTGGTCGATCTCCACAATGTCCTTGAAGCGCTTGTTGAGGAAATAGATCTGGAGGTTGAACGACCAGCGTGCCATGTCGGCATAGAAATCAGACAGATACGGATTGTACTCCACGCTCTCGAAGCGCGGCTCCCAGCCATAATGTTTGGCCAGCATGTTGGTCAGCGTTGTCTTACCACAGCCGATATTACCAGCGATAGCTATGTGCATAGTATATAATAAATATGTTATTTACTCCAATTGTGTTCACTAAAGAGTCCGAAGAGTTCGGCATCCACGCGGTTGACCACGTGGCGGAAGTCCTCGGGGTTGTTCTCAAAATCCATATCGTCGGATTCGATGACGAGTACGCGGCCCTCGTACTTACGGAAGATAAAGTCCTCATATTTCTCGTTAAGTCCCTGCAGATAGTCGATCTGCATAGTCTGCTCGTAGTCGCGTCCGCGCTTCTGGATCTGGGCGATCAGAGCGGGAACGGACTTGCGCAGATAGATCATGAGGTCGGGGTACTTCATCTGGTGCTTCATGAGGTCGAACAGATCCATGAAGGTGGTATAGTCGCGATCTGAGAGGTCGCCACGCTCGTAGTTGTTGCGTACGAAGACGTAGACGCCCTCAAAGATCGAACGGTCTTGCACGATGGTATGCGTGGCCTTTTGCACGGCCAGCATATCCCGGAAACGCTCCTTGAGGAAATAAGTCTCGAGGCAGAAGGCCCAACGATTGATATCGCCGTAATAGTCCTCGAGATACGGGTTGAAAGTCACGCTCTCGAAGCGTGGCTCCCACCCGTAGTAACGCGCCAGCATCTTGGTCAGCGTCGTCTTGCCTGCACCAATATTTCCTGCTATAGCGATGTACATTCTGTTTACTCTTCCTCGGCCTGAGTAGCTGCGTAAGCGGCCAGCAGTTTCTCCTGTACATCAGCCGGAACGAGCTGATAAGAGTTGAACTGCATCGTGAAGGTAGCACGTCCGCCGGTGAGCGAAGAGAGCGTCGTGGAATAGGTGCTGAGCTCCTTGAGAGGCACCTGCGCTTTCAGACGCGTAAACTGCTTCTCGGTCTCCATACCGAGCACCATACCGCGGCGGCCGTTGATGTCGGACATCACGTCGCCGACGATGTCGGACGGAACGAATACTTCTACATCATAGATCGGCTCCAGCACCTTCGGGTTAGCCTCCTTGAAGGCCTGTGCAAAGGCGTTACGGCCTGCCAGACGGAACGAGATTTCGTTGGAGTCAACCGGGTGCATCTTACCATCGTAGATGATGACGCGTACGTCACGCGCATACGAACCGGTGAGCGGTCCCTGCTCCATACGATCCATGAGACCCTTCAGGATAGCCGGGATGAAGCGTGCATCGATAGCACCACCCACGATCGAGTTGATCAGGATCAGCTTACCACCCCACTCGAGGTTGATCTCCTGCTGGTCCTTTACAGAAATCTTATACTCCTGGTTACCAAACTTATAGGTCTCCTTAACCGGCATACCCTCCTCGTAGGGCTCTACGATCAGGTGCACCTCACCGAACTGACCCGAACCACCGGATTGCTTCTTATGACGATAGTCGGCACGAGCGGCCTTGGTGATCGTCTCACGATACGGGATCTTGGGTTCGTCGAAGACGATTTGCATCTTGTCATTGTTCTCCAGACGCCACTTGAGGGTGCGGAGGTGGAACTCGCCCTGACCCGAGATGATAGTCTGCTTCAGTTCCTTGGATTGCTCTACTACCCACGTAGGATCCTCCTCGTGCATACGAGTCAGCAGGGCAGCGAGTTTCTCATTGTCGGACTCGGTCACGGGACGGATAGCACGACGGTAACGCGGCTGCGGATAAGCGATAGGTGCATACTGCAGGTCGCAGTCCTTGGCATTCAGGGTGTTACCCGTGCGGGTATCTTTCAGCTTAACGGTAGCAGCGATATCGCCTGCAGCTACTTCGTCCACCGGTACGCGGATCGAACCGGCTACCATGTAGAGCTGCGAGATACGCTCCTTGGAGCCACGCTCCATGTTCTGCAGGTCGTCACCATTGTGGACGGTACCCTGCATTACGCGGAAGTAGTTCACCTCACCGATATGAGGCTCAACGCTGGTCTTGAAGACATAGAGGCTGGTCGGCGCCTTAGCATCCGGAGTAACAGCCTTGCCGTCTACGGTAGGATAGCTGAACTGTGCAGGCGAGGGAGCCATATTGTTGAGGAAGTCCATCAGACGACGAACACCCATATCCTTCAGACCCGAGCAGCAGAGCACCGGATACATCGAACCGTCGGCATACACGCCCTTGAGACCCTGCATGATCTCCTCGTCGGTCAGACCTTCGCCCAGGAACTTATCCAGCAGCGACTCGTCGGCCTCGGCAGCCGCCTCGGAGAGCTGTGCACGCATCTCCTCTACCTTGTCGGCATACTCGGCCGGGATGTCCTTGAGTTCAGGAGCACCGCCTTCGGCCTTCCATACCAGCATCTTACCCTTGAGCACGTCGATCACGGCATTGAAGCCTGCACCGGCGTTGACGGGGAACTGGATGAGCGTACACTTGTTACCGAAGTTATCCTTGAGTTGATTGAAGGTGCGCTCGAAGTCTGCATCCGGATGGTCGCACTTGTTGATCACGAAAGCCAGCGGCTTCTTAGCGTGGTCTACGAGGCGGAAATTGTTCTGCGTACCTACCTCCACGCCACCGTTGGCGCTGAGCACGATCATAGCCGAACCGCACATCTGCAGGGCTGCTACCGTACCGCCGCAGAAGTCATCCGAACCTGCGCAGTCGATGATATTGAGTTTCTTGTTCTCAAATTCGATGTTACATACTGTGGAGAAAACGGAATAGCCGTACTCCTTCTCTACCGGGAAATAGTCGCACACGGTGGACTGTGCATCAATCGAACCGCGGCGCTTGATCACCCCGCACTCGAACAACATCGACTCCATGAGAGTCGTCTTACCGGATCCACTGCCGCCCAACATAGCGACATTCTTGATCTCATTAGCTTGATAAACTTTAGCCATTGTGTTAAATATTTTAAGGTTATTTATTATCCGTAACCAGGCGCACCGATTGTCCAAAGGAGCGCAAGTCATACGTGTACATTTCGTAGATTATCGAATTGAACGTAAACGAATACGCATTGATGCGACTGTTGATCGACGAACTGGCTGTCCAGTACCGGCCGGACTCTTGCAAAAACGACATCACGTTGCGCTTCAAGTTGCTGTCATAATAGCGCTGACCGGCGCAAGGCAGAAATACCGCACCGGCATCTTCCAGGGGCTTCCACTCTGCATAACTATACTCATTTGTATCCCATCCTGCTCCATAACCGGGCTCGAAACTTGCGCCCCAGGGTTGCTCCCAATCGTCGGGCAACAGCACCATACCGCGTGCACCCTGAATAGTAGCCATACCATTCAGATTCGTGGCATTCGGACGATCCAAGACGATCCATTGCCACTCCTCAAAGGTCAGCGTGCGCCACAGTCCCGGCGCATTACCGCCATTCTGGATCGGGTTATGCACTCCCCAGTCTGCCTGACTAAAAGAGCCCACCATGTCATAACGGAAATTACCATCTTTCGGAGCAAGGTCCTCAGGCAGATAATCCAGCGACTCATCACTCGTACTCCAAGGCTGATACTCCTTGGCGCCACTTGCCCAACCGCTGGTTCCCCAACAGAACAAGTCGATCCATCCATCATAGGATGGAGAAATGCGCAGGTTATCACTCTTATTATCCGCACTACCGATATTCCCATTGCCTTCTGCTCCTACCACGCCATACTGACGCGGACAGAAACGCCACACATTCGTTGCAGCGCAATATTGCAGGTTTCCCATCGAGAAACGCACACTACCTCCTCCCTTCAGGGAAAATACACCGGGTAAAGCACCCTCTATCTGGGCATTCTGAGCCTGCATCGTCTGCACTCCAAATACCAGCACAGCGGATACCATAACTAAGAGTCGAACTGTTTTCTTCATCGTAATAGACATAAAATCGCTGCAAAGGTACAAATTTTTCCCGACATACGCAAATAAAAATGCAAAAAAAATCATATTAATAATAGATAGATATAGTATCTATACATACTATTGTCCGAACATCATCTCATAAGAGCCGCTCAATAGCCAAGAATAGCTATTTATGATGGAATATGCTGCGAATGATAATATTTTACATTCTTTCTATATTGTTCGCTGGGTTTTTATGCAGGATTCTGCGATTTTCTGTTCGCCTCGTGCGCGCCTTCGCGCGTAGGCGAAGATTTAGCGGCTTTTATAAGAACCGAATCATAAGAATCGGAAAGAAATATAGTCATTTCGTCACAAATAAGTTAATTTAGTCGGTATAGCCTATAAAATTGGTAGATTTCTGGAAAAAGAAATAGGATTTTTTTGAGAAGGCTTGCATATGTGGCAAAAAAGCAGTAATTTTGCAGTCGGAAACCAACGAATATACGAGCAGGGCATTGCTCGGGAGAAAAATATGTGGATAGTATTAGCATTTCTGTCGGCCCTATGTCTGGGCGGCTATGATATCAGCAAGAAGATCGCGTTGCGCGAAAACAAGGTGGTGGATATTCTGACCTTGAGCGTATTGGTATCCAGCAGCATATTGCTGGTGCCGTTATGCCTAAGTAGGCTATGTCCGGAGCTGATGACGGGCACGCATTTCTACGTACCGCAACTGGACACCAGGGCACAACTGCTGACGCTGCTAAAATCGGCTATCGTGCTGAGTAGCTGGGTGTTTGCCTATGTATCGCTAAAACATCTGCCGCTCAGCATTGTCAGCCCAATGCAGGCTACGCGACCGATGTGGACGCTTATAGGAGCGCTTTTTATCTTCGGCGAACGGCTGAACGGCTGGCAATGGACCGGCGTCGCACTGGCAATAGGGAGTATCTTTCTTTTCTCACTCGGAAAACGCAAACAGATACATCAAATAGCACACGAGGGCGAAGGCAACCGCGGATACTACGTCTGCCTGGTACTGGCCATACTGATAGGCGCCGGTAGCGGACTGTATGACAAGTACCTGATGCGACAGTATGACCACAATGCAGTGCAAGTGTATTACACCCTGTATCAAGCCGCTATGATGCTGATAGTCTGGGCCGTGATGCATCGAGACGACTTCAGCAGCCGACGTTGGCCACAGATACGTTGGACACCGGCTATCGTGCTGATCAGTGCGTTTCTGGTGGTGAGTGACAACGTATATATGCTGGCACTACGTGACCCCGACTCGATGATCGCCGTGGTGAGCACGATACGCCGAGGCGGGGCGGTGATAGGCTTTGCCTACGGCCTGATATGGCTGCGCGAAGACGAGGTATGGCAGAAAGTGACCTGCATGGCCGGTATCTGTGCCGGATTGGTGTGTCTCGCCATGGGAAGCGTATAATTTTCTTGAAAAATTTGCATATATGCAAAAAAAGTAGTAATTTTGCAGGCTGAAATGGGTAAGAAGGACGCACATAAGCCGACCGAAGGCTCGGAAAAAGAGATACGGGTGATTGGTGCGAGGGTGCATAACCTGAAGAATATCAGTGTTAGCATCCCGCGTTATCGTCTGTCGGTCATCACGGGATTAAGCGGTAGCGGCAAGAGTTCGCTGGCGTTCGACACCATTTTTGCGGAGGGTCAGCGCCGTTACCTGGAGACCTTCAGCAGTTATGCCCGCGGCTATATCGGAACGATGCAGCGTCCGGACGTGGACCAGATCACGGGTCTGAGTCCCGTCATCTCGATCGACCAGAAGACGACCAGCAAGAATCCCCGTTCTACGGTAGGTACGATCACGGAAGTGTATGATTTCCTGCGTCTTCTGTATGCGCGAGCAGGCGAAGCCTACAGCTACCTGACGGGCGAGAAGATGGTGAAATATACCGACCAGCAGATCCTGGAACTCATCCAGCGAGAATATGCCGGCAAGAAGATACTGCTGCTCTCGCCGTTGGTGAATAACCGTAAGGGCCACTACAAGGAACTCTTTGAGACCATACGGAAGAAAGGCTATGTGCAGGTACGCGTAGATGGCGAGGTGCAGGAACTGGTGCCGGGCATGAAGCTGGATAGATATAAGAACCACACGATAGAGGTGGTGATCGATAAGCTGAAAGTCGAAAGCGGGAGTGCCTCCGGTGTCGAAAATGAAGAGCAAGATTTGCGACGGATGCGGCAGTCGGTGGATAAAGCGATGGAGCAAGGCGACGGTCTGCTGATGATCGCCGATATCGAAGGTAAGACGCGGTATCTGAGTCGCAGCCTGATGTGTCCTACCACGGGTTTGGCCTATCGCGATCCGGCACCGCATACTTTCTCATTCAACAGCCCGAGCGGTTGGTGCGAATGCTGTAAGGGTTTGGGCCGAGTGCGCTCTTCGTCAGTCAGTCCCACGCCTACGAACCAGGATGTAGAAGACATTATCCAGCAGGATGACTGGTTCGAGAAATTGCGGCAACTATCAGGTATCGAACTGGAGGAAGATACAGACGAGACCCAGACGGAATGGACCGTATGTCCGGAGTGCGAAGGCAAGCGACTGAGCAAAGAATCACTGAGTTACAAAATAGGACCATATACCATCCACGACATGTCGTCGATGGATATCGACGTGCTGCTGGAGACGCTGCAAACCATCAGTCCGCAACTCACGGAACGGCAACAGGCGATCGCGGCACCTATCCTCAAGGAGATATGCGGACGGCTGCGCTTCATGCAGGCCGTGGGACTGAGTTACCTGAGTCTGGGACGTCCGTCGGACAGCCTCTCGGGTGGCGAGAGTCAGCGTATCCGCCTGGCCACGCAGATAGGATCCAGGTTGGTGAACGTGCTATATATCCTAGACGAACCCTCGATAGGTCTGCACCAACGCGACAACCAGCGCCTCATCAGTTCGCTCAAGGAGCTCAGGGACCTGGGTAACTCGGTGATTGTAGTGGAGCACGACGAGCAGATCATGCGTGAGGCCGACTGGATCGTAGATATAGGTCCGAAAGCGGGACGACTGGGCGGTAAGGTGCTGTTCAGCGGTACACCCGAGGAGATGCTACGGACCGATACCCTCACGGCGCAGTACCTGCGAGGCGAGAAATCGGCGGTTGCCGATTTAGGCCTTCAGCATTCAGGTGCCTCCGGGCACACCGATAAACCGCAGCCTACGGAAGAGCAGAAATGGCTGACGCTGAGCGGTTGTACGGGTAATAATCTGCAGGACGTGATGGTTCGCATACCGTTGGGGCAGATGGTAGGCGTGACGGGTGTGAGCGGTAGCGGCAAGTCGACGCTCATCAACCAGACGCTCTACCCCATCCTGTCGCAGCATTTCTACCGCAGCCTGAAGAAGCCGCTGGCGTATCGCGAGATAGAGGGGCTGGAGGAGATTGACAAAGTGATCAACGTGGATCAGTCGCCGATAGGTCGGTCACCACGTTCGAATCCGGCCACTTATACGAATGTGTTCAACGACATACGCGATTTGTTTGCCCAGATGCCGGAGTCACGAATGCGCGGATGGAAACCGGGCCGATTCTCGTTCAATATGCGCGGCGGACGCTGCGAGGAATGCAAGGGAAACGGCTTTAAGACGATACAAATGCACTTCATGCCGGATGTGTTCGTGCCATGCGAGGCCTGCAACGGACGGCGGTATAACAAGGAGACGCTGGAGGTGCGGTTCAAGGGTAAGTCGATCGGTGAGATACTGGATATGACGGTGAATCAGGCGGTGGAATTCTTTGAGAACCAACCCACTATACTGCGTAAGATCAAGACGATACAGAATGTAGGACTGGGTTATATCAAACTGGGGCAACCCTCCACCACCCTCTCGGGCGGCGAGAGTCAGCGTATCAAGTTGGCGACCGAACTGTCGCGTCCGTCGACGGGCCGTACGCTGTATATCCTGGACGAACCCACGACGGGTTTGCACTTTGAGGACATACGTGTGCTGAACGGTGTGCTGCGCCAACTGGTGGATAGAGGGAATACGGTGGTGGTGATAGAGCACAACCTGGACGTGATACGCGCCTGCGACTGGTTGATCGACCTGGGACCGGAAGGCGGACGAGGCGGCGGACGCATCGTAGCCGAAGGTACGCCGGAGGACGTGAAGCAATGTAAAGACAGCGTGACAGGAAAGTTCCTGTAGTCGAAAGTCGAAAGTCAAAAGTCGAAAGGTGCCTCCGGGCACTCCGAAACAGCATATTATAAATGAGTGAGTTTATCTTTGATAATCAGCTGAGTGTACTGGCGTTGATGATCGGAATTATTCTGATCGTACCACCTGTGTGCCGTAAGATCCACGTGCCGAGCATCGTCGGGTTTATCCTGGCGGGTATTGCCATCGGTCCGTTCGGCCTGGGTTGGTTTAGCGGCACGCAGACGCTCCAGACCCTGGGCAAACTGGGTATGCTGTATATCATGCTGCAGGCGGGTATAGAGATCGACCGCAACAATTTCTCGCAGCACAAGCGTCAGGCCGCCGAGTTTGGTGTACTGAGTTTCCTGCTGCCCTTTGTGCTGGGTATGGTGACGAGTCGCTGGGTGCTGCAGTTCGGCTGGAGCACGAGTGCCTTGCTGGGTGCGATGTACGGTAGCCACACGCTGATGACCTATCCTATCGTTAGTCGCTACGGCGTACAGAACCAGCGGGTAGTGAATATCGTGGTGGGCGGAACGATGCTGACTATCACGTTGTCGCTGCTGGTGCTGGCGATGCTAAAGGGCAAGATGCTGAGTGCGACGGATGCCTCGTTCTGGTGGGTACTGCTGGCCAAGACGCTACTGTTTGCCGTAGTCGTGCTGCAGGTATTTCCGTTTATCACACGTAGGGCGTTCTTGCGCGAACATGATCCGATGTTCTGCTATATGCTGGTGATGGCGATGCTGGTGGGTGCCGCATGGCTGGCCGACTGGGCCGGACTGGAGAGCATCCTGGGTGCCTTCATCTGCGGCGTGGCGCTGAATAAGTACGTACCCAACCGCAGTCCGCTGATGCAGCGCATCAACTTCATCGGAAACAGCTTGTTCGTACCGCTGTTCTTGATCAGCGTGGGTATGATTATCGATGTAAGTCTGGTATGGGAGAGCTGGTGGACGCTGGCGATAGCGGGCGTGATGATCGGTACGAAGCTGCTGGGTAAGTGGCTGGCCGCCTGGATCGCCCAGATGCGTTTCGGCCTGAGCGGCATGGAGCGTCAGTTGGCGTTCGGTCTGACCCACGCCACGGCCGCCGGTACGCTGGCCATCGTGACGATAGGCTATGAGATCGGCTATTTCAGTCCGCATATCCTGAACGGTGCGGTGCTGATGATCTTGATACTATGTACCATCTCCAGTTTCGTGACGGAGCATGCGGCCAAGGAACTGGCCTTGCAGGAGGAGTCGCGCCTGGAGGCCGACCGTCAGGACGACAGTTGGTTGCTGCTGTCGGTAGGCGAAGACCTGCTGCCGCAGCTGAAAGAACTGAGTACGCTGAGTGACCTGCACCGCACCGAGTTTGCCACGGAGCAGAACTGGCAGGAGGCACGTGAACATATCGAACGAACGTCACGCTCCGTCATCGTCTATCACGCCGAGCAGACATTGAGTACGGTCAACCGCCTGCTGGTAGCCGTACCGAAGCATGCGGAGAAAGAGCATGACTTCATCTCGTGCTTCGGCCAGATAAGAAGATTGAGTAGCCAGATAGGTGCCAAGGTGGTCTTCTTCTGCGACGAAGACACCCGCGAGGCGCTGCGCGTCATGTGCCGTCGTAAGGGTAAGTACCTCCGAGCTTCATACCGCGAGATGGGCGACTGGGAAGATGTACTGATGATGGCTAAGGAGGCACGACCGGACGACATGATCGTGATGGTGAGTGCCCGTCAGGCTACGGCCAGCTACAATACCCTATTTAAGCAGATACCCGACATGCTGGAGCGCTTCTTTGGGGGCTACAGTTACATGATCCTGTATCCCGAGCAGACGGGTGCGGCCGGCACGGACGTGCTGCTGAGCGAACAGGTACATACCAGCGGCGTATGGGGCATGATCGGCCTTATCAAGCGCCTGATAGAAAAGATTATCTACAAGATACAAACCCGATAAGCGCATGCATTCCTACCTACAGCAACTGGCCCAGCAGATGGTCCGCGAGGCGGGCGACCAGATACAGGACTACACCTTTGTCTTCCCCAACCGCCGTGCGGGTTTGTTCTTCCGTCACTACCTGGCGGGCGAGATGCAGCACCCGATCTGGGCACCCGAGATACTAACCATCAACGACTGCTTTGCGGCACTCAGTCCGCTGCATACGGTCGATCAGTTGACCTTGCTCATTCGCCTCTATCATGTCTATCGCGAGCAGACGCACAATGACGAGACCTTGGGCGACTGGATTTACTGGGGCAAGATGCTGCTGCAGGACTTCTCGGAGGTGGATAACCACCTGACGCCGAACGTACGCGAACTGTTCACCACGATACGCGACCTGAGAATGGTGGATGAGCAGTTCGGCTACCTAAGCGACCGACAACGCGACGCTATCAGCACCTTCTGGCAGGAAGTCAAGCCGCAGGGCAAAGAGACCACCGAACGATTTATGCACCTATGGGACTGCCTATGGCCTGTCTATAGTGCCTTTCGCGAGGAATTGTTGCGCGACGGCCTGGCCTATGAGGGTCTGCTGCACCGCCACCTGATCGAGAACTGGGACACGCTGAGCCCGGGACGACTCAGACAGCACTATGTCTTCATCGGCTTCAACGCCCTGACAGGTAGCGAGGAGCAACTCTTGGTGCTGCTCCGCAAAGCCGGCCTGGCGGAGTTTCATTTCGACTATACCGACCGCAAGGTGGCGGACCCCGAGAACCGCACCTCGCTCTTCATCGAACGCAATAAGGAGCTGTTCGGACTACAGGATATCGGTACCCGCGAGGACGAAGAGAAAGATATCCGACTCATCAGCGTACCGAGTACCACGGGCGAGGCGCATGAGGTATGGCGGGTGCTGAACGACATGTTTCCGGAGGGAGAGCCCCATGAACCGCTCACCCGTACGGCCGTGGTGCTACCCGACGAACGCATGCTGCTGCCCATCCTCAACTGCCTACCCGAGCAGATCGACAAGGTGAACGTCACGATGGGTTATCCGCTGCGCACCACGCCGGCATATGCCCTGCTGGGCCTATTGCGGCAATTGCTGCAGCGCCAGACCGAAGCCGGTTATTACCATCAGGATGTAGTCAACCTGCTGAACCATCGTTTCGTGCGAAAATACGCTCTGGAGGAGAGCCGAGCGCTGCTGCAGCAGATCGAGCAGCAGAACCTCATCTACGTGCCCGAAAAGGTGATCCCCGAGCATCCGCTGCTGGATAGTCTGTTCCGCAGCCCCAAGCAGCAGACCCAGACCCTGGACTATGTACGCGATATCCTGCGCCAGGTGAGCGACGATCCTACGGAGGAACTCTATACCATCCATACGGCATTGAATCAGATCGAGCAGACGCTCCGCCAGTACCCCGTAGCCGTGGAGGCGCAGGAGCTGTTTGTTCTCATGGAGATGCTGCTGGATGACCGCACCATACCCTATGCCGGCGAACCCCTGGAGGGCCTGCAGATCATGGGTGTGCTGGAGACGCGTGCGCTGGACTTCGATCGACTTATCATCACGGGCTTCAACGACACCCTCTATCCCGGCAGCAGTACCGGCCACAGTTTTATACCGTATACCCTGCGTCGCGGCTTCGGCCTACCCACGCCGGAACGCCAGGATGCCATCTTTGCGTATAATTTCTACCGCATGCTGTCGTACGCCCGGGAGGTGGTCTTCATCTGCAATTCGGATACGGAGAACGTGGGCGAACCCTCGCGTTACCTGAGTCAACTGCGCTACCAGTACGGCATGACGATCCGCCACGAGATCGTGCAACCCGACAGTTCGACCACTATCCGTGAGCCGCTAGCGATCCAAAAGGACGAGCATGTCATGGAGCAACTCGCCGCCTACTTCGATCCTAAGGGACGACGCGGCCTGTCGGCTTCGGCCATCAAGGATTATCTGAAATGTCCGGCTAAGTTCTACTGGCGCTATATCGCCGGTCTGAAAGCACCTAAGGAGGTGACCGAAGAGACCGACAACCGGCAACTGGGTACCTGCTTCCATGAGATCCTGGAGCACCTCTACCAGCCCCTGCAGGGCAAGACCGTGGAGTGCGTCGATATCGAACGTATGCTGGCCCGGCTGGATGCCAAATGGGGCACGATGCCGGAGACCCGAGAGATCCAGGATGACGAGTTGGCTATGACGGTGCTAAGACGCTATATCGACCTGCAGTTGGAGCGCGACAAGGGGCTGACGCCCTTCCGCTACCTGCGTGCCGAGATGCATTGCGAGGGGGTACTCACGTTGGAGGACGGCCGCCAGATCAAGTTGACCGGCAAGATCGACCGCGTAGAGGAGAAGGACGGCGTGATACGCCTGGCGGACTATAAGACGGGTAAGGGCGATCCCGTGATCGGTAAGGAAGAGAACCTGCTCGGTCGCGACAATGACATCAACGACGCCGCCATGCAGACCATCTTCTATTCGCTCTTGTACCCCAATCCCGAGGGACGAACGATCGCGCCGCAGGTATACGGTCTGAGGCTACGTAGCGACGAATCGAGTACGGTGAGGATGAAGAAGACGGACGACGCGCTGGACCTGGCCAGCATCAAAGACAATTTCACCACCCATCTAAAGGAGATAGCCACCGAGATCTTGGATCCGTCGATGGCATTCACGTCGGAGTACGAACCGGAACGGAAATGCACTCACTGCGACTTTGCGGCACTCTGTCGTTGAGGTCCGCGGATACCCTCTACAAACCATACCCACATCAGGAACATCAAGCCGTAGAACAGGTACTTGAAGATATAGTCGTGCAGCACGGGAAACCAGTCGGGATGGTTTTCTAGGAAGAGTGTGATCAGTGCGATACGCAGAATATTAAAGCCATGGCACACGATGGCGCCCAGGGGGATGAACCAGATTTTATGCTTCCATCCGCCGCGGACAGTCAGCATCAGGCATAGCCATATGAAGAGTTGTTTCAAGCCCGAGCACGACCATACGATGCTGCTGCCGTGCCCGTTGGGAAAACCGATGACGTGGTCGCCCCGCATGATGACGTGGTCATTCACCAGACTGACGAGCCAATAGACGCGGGCGGCGATATGACGGCTCATCCAGTTGAAAGGCGCCGTGATGTCGAGTCCGAACCAGGTCACCATCTCCTGTACTCCCTCCTCATCCCCCATGACGGTCAGTTTCCAGAAATAGTTGGCCACCAGCAGCGTCACCATGAAGATGATGATGTCACTATACGGCTTAAGCCTATTTACGATTTGCTCATTTACCATTTACGATTTACGATTTGGGGCTTTCGACTTTCGACTTTTTTCTTTCGACTATTATATCGTCGTTTTAGCATACGGTACAGCGTCTATCGGGCAGAAGTCACGGTCCAGGTACTTGAAGTAACCGGCCTGGCATACCATGGCAGCATTGTCGGTGGTGAAGGAGAAAGGCGGGATATATACCTGCCAACGGTAGCGACGACCGTAGTCCAGGAAAGCCTGACGCAGGCCGCTGTTGGCCGATACACCACCGGCTACGGCTACGTGGGTGATACCCAGGTCCTTGGCCGCCTTCTTCAGTTTTCGCATCAGCACGTCAATAACCGTCTCCTGGAGCGCCGCACAGAGGTCTTCGCGTAGGTTCGGAATCCGTTCGGCCAGTTCATCCACCGTCTCTACCCCATGCTCCCGCAGCAGGTCGCGAATGGTATAGAGGAACGAGGTCTTGAGGCCGGAGAACGAGTAGTCGTAGCCCGGGATGTTAGGACGGGCGAAATGGAAATGCGTGGGGTCACCCAGTTTGGCGAGCCGGTCTACGTGCGGACCACCCGGGTACGGCAGTCCCAGCACCTTGGCGCACTTATCAAAGGCCTCACCGGCGGCATCGTCGATAGTCTGACCCAGAATTTTAAACGTCGGCAGATGGGTGCTTTTATCTTTCGACTTTTGACTTTCGACTAAAATTATTTGGCTATTGCCGCCCGAGACGAGCAGGCACAGGAACGGAAACTCCGGATGGCGGATCTTGTCCGGCATCGTAAGCGCCGCTTTCATCTCCTCAGAGGGTTCTACGAAATGCGCCAGCACGTGGCCTTGCAGGTGGTTGACCTCGATCAAAGGGATACCCAGCGAGAGGGCCAGACCCTTGGCGAAGGACGTACCTACCAGCAGCGATCCCAGCAGACCGGGACCGCGCGTAAACGCGATCGCCGACAGCTCTTCACGCGCCACACCCGCACGACGCAACGCGGCGTCCACCACGGGTACGATATTCAACTGATGCGCACGCGATGCCAGTTCGGGCACCACGCCGCCATACTCTTCATGCACCTTCTGCGAGGCGATGACGTTGCTCAGCAATCGGCCGTCACGAATAACGGCTGCCGAGGTGTCGTCGCAACTCGATTCTATTGCCAAAATGACCACACTTGTTTCCATAACTTCCAAAATCGGCTACAAAGGTACAACAAAATTTGCATATATCAAAAAAAAGTAGTAATTTTGCGCGATATTTATTATGCAAGAGTATGCACTTTTACTTTTTTATACTACGAATAGCCGCTTTTTTCGGTCATAAACGTGCCCGCCGACTGGTGAAGGGTCAGCGTCAGGCGTTCCATGATCTGGCGGTCTATCAGGAGGCCCATCCGGAGCGTATGTTGCGCGACTGTGTGTGGTTTCACGCCGCCTCTGTGGGTGAGTTTGAGCAAGCCCGTCCTATCATCGAGCGGCTGCGCGAGGAGCAACCCTGGCGTCCGATCCTGCTGACTTTCTTCTCGCCTTCGGGCTATGAGATGCGACGGACCTACGATAAGGTAGACCTGGTGACCTACTTGCCCTTTGCTACGCGCCGCAATGCCAAGCGCTTCATCGAACTGGTGAAGCCGAGCATGGCGATCTTCATCAAGTATGAGTTCTGGCCGGCTTATATCCGTCAACTCAGCAAGCAGAAGGTGCCCTTCTATTCGGTGGCCTCCATCTTCCGTAAGGACCAGTATTTCTTCCGTTGGTACGGCGGCAGCGAGCGCCGGCTATTGAAGCAGTTCACCCACCTCTTTGTGCAGGATCAGGACTCGATCGACCTGCTCAAGCGGTATGGCATCACCCAGACCAGCCTCTCGGGCGATACGCGTTTCGACCGCGTGACCAGCATTGCGGGTCATGCCAAGGACATCCCCGCCGTACGGCAGTTTGTGGAGGGACAGCAGCAGGTGATCGTAGCGGGTAGCACCTGGCCCGAGGACGAAGCGCTGCTCCATCAGTACGTCGCCTCGCATCCCGAGGTACGCCTGGTGCTGGTGCCGCATGAGATCGACCACGAACACCTGCACAGCATCTTCCATCTCTGGCAGGGCAAGCACGTACTGCTCTCTGAGGCGGATGAGAAGAACCTGCAACATACGCGTACGCTGGTGGTAGACCGGATGGGGCTGCTCAGTTCGATCTACCAGTACGGCCACGTAGCCTACGTAGGTGGCGGATTCGGTGACGGCATCCACAATACGATCGAGGCAGCCGTGTATGGTCTGCCCGTCATCTTCGGCCCCAAGTACGAACATTTCCGCGAGGCCAAGGCGCTCATCGCCAACGAGGGCGGATGCAGCATCAGCAATTATGAGCAACTGGAGAAAGCCATCGACGAGATGCTCCGCAGTCGCCAGAAGACCGGCCTGAATGCCGCCCGCTACGTAGAGTCGGAACTCGGCGCAACAGACCGCATCTACAAGGCGCTCTTTAAGTCGAAAGTCGAAA
The DNA here is from genome assembly GCA_017509715.1 of Paludibacteraceae bacterium. Classification (GTDB taxonomy): domain Bacteria; phylum Bacteroidota; class Bacteroidia; order Bacteroidales; family Paludibacteraceae; genus Colicola. Next base: position 98,344 of record JAFWOU010000004.1, read on the forward strand.
GTCGAAAGTCAAAAGCCTAAAATGACCAAATCGTAAATAAATCGTAAATCGTAAAATCGTAAATAGCTTTATGTCACAAAAACCAAGTATACCTAAAGGTACGCGCGACTTCGGCGCCGTGGAAATGGCGCGTCGCAACTATATCTTCGACACCATCAAAGAGGTGTTCACCCTATACGGCTTCAGCCAGATAGAGACGCCGGCGATGGAGAATATCTCCACGCTGATGGGTAAGTACGGCGAGGAGGGTGACAAACTGCTCTTCCGCGTGCAGAACAGCGGCGAGAAGGCGGCGTTGGCCCCCGAGAAGGGGCTACGTTACGACCTGACCGTTCCGTTTGCCCGTTACGTAGTGCAGCACCGCGAGGAGATCTCGTTCCCCTTCAAGCGCTTCCAGATCCAACCCGTATGGCGTGCCGACCGTCCGCAGAAGGGACGTTATCGTGAGTTCTATCAGTGTGACGTGGACGTCATCGGCAACGATAGCCTGGTGAGCGAACTGGAGCTGATCCAGATCGTAGAGGAGGTCTATCGTCGTCTGGGTATTCGCGTCTGCCTGCACCTGAACAACCGTAAGGTGCTGGCCGGTATCGCCGAGGTGATCGGTGCGCCGGACCGCATGATGGATATCACGGTAGCCATCGACAAACTCGACAAGATCGGTCTGGAGGCCGTGAATGGCGAACTCCAGGAGCGCGGCCTGAACGCGGAGCAGGTAGCGGCCCTGCAACCCATCTTGCAGCTGAGCGGCACCACGGCCGAGAAACTCACCGCACTGCGCGGCATCCTCCGGGAGAGCGAGACCGGACTCAAAGGCATAGAGGAGCTCGAAGAAGTATTCAGATTAGTCGAAAGTCAAAAGTCGAAAGTCGAAAGCGGTCTGTCCATCGAGCTGGATCTCTGTCTTGCTCGTGGACTTAACTACTATACCGGAGCTATCTTCGAGGTCAAGGCCCTGGATGCCCAGATCGGAAGTATCACGGGTGGCGGCCGCTACGACAACCTGACGGGTATATTCGGTATGCCGGGCGTATCGGGCGTAGGTATCTCGTTCGGCGCGGACCGTATCTACGACGTGCTGACCGAATTGAATCTCTTCCCCGAGTCGCTCCAGTCGCATACGCGGGTGCTCTTCACCACCTTTGGCCAGGACGAACTCCTCATGGCGCTCCGCTGGGCCAAGGCGCTGCGTGAGGCGGGTATTCCTACCGAGGTCTATCCCGAGCCCACCAAGATGAAGCGCCAGATGAGTTATGCCGACCAGAAGCATATACCGTACGTAGCCATCATCGGTGGCGACGAGTTGGCGCAAGAGAAAGTCATGCTCAAGAACATGACCACGGGCGAACAACAACTGATTAGTCAAGAACAACTAATTGCAACCATACAATAAACAACAAAAACACACAACATGAAGAGGATCTTTTTATCTCTTGTCGTGATGACAATGAGTGTGGCACTGATGGCAGTGCCGGCACGTCGAGGTTGGCAGACCCGTACCCAAGCGGACGGTACCACGATCGAGGTGCAGACTATCGGTGATGAGTTCTACCACTACACCATCAACCGAGAGGGAAAGCAAGTACGCGAAGTGAATGGCATGTACCAAGTGGTAGGCGAAGCACCCACCGTAGAGGTAGCTAAGGCACGCCACGCCAAGGGTGTAGCACGCCGTCAGCGCAAGGAAATCGGCGTAACGCCCAACACAGCACCTAAGGGTGTTGTCATCCTGGTGAATTTCTCCAACAAATCGATGCAATCCGGTCATACCCTGGCTACATTCGACGAGCTCTGTAATTCGCTCAACTGTACGGTCAATGCGGGTTATCCCTCGGCAGGTCAGTATTTTGCAGATCAAAGTAACGGCACCTATCGTCCACAGTTTGACGTGTTTGGTCCCGTGACGCTCAGCCGCAACGTAGCCTACTACGGCACCGACGGCAGCGAAGAGGGTGACGACCAGCACGCTACAGACGCTGTCATCGAGGGTTGCCGTCTGGCGAACGAGCAGTTCACCATCAACTGGGCCGACTACGACTCCGACAACGACGGCTACGTAGATTTCGTATACGTCATCTATGCCGGCAAGGGTCAGGCTGATGGCGGTACGTCCGAGACCATCTGGCCGCACAACTGGGAAGTAAGTTCTGCACGTTCGTACGGCTATTGCACCTACACGGCTTCGGAGTGCAAACTGGGCGGTAAGACGATTGAGAACTACGCTATGTCGAGCGAGATGTCGGGCAACAGCCTGGGCGGTATCGGTACGCTCTGCCACGAGTTCGGTCACGTGATGGGTCTGCCCGATTTCTATGATACCCAATACGGCACCAACTACAACAATAACCTCACACCCTGTGATTGGGATGTGATGGACGGCGGTGCTTACAACGGTGACGGCCACTGCCCGCCTAACTACAGCCCGTGGGAGAAGGAGTTCTTCGGATGGGCTACCACCATCAACCCGGGTAACGAGGGTCAGAACCTGACGCTCTACGCCAACGGTACGCAGAACTACCAGCCCTACCAGATTACCTCGAACGGCAACTATGTAGGTCCCACCACCGCAGGCTTGCGCTACTATATCGAGAACCGCCAGGCCGTGGGCTGGGACGCTCCGCTCACGGGTCACGGTATGCTGCTCTGGAAGGTGACCTTCAATGCCAGCAAGTGGACCAACAACGAACCCAACAATACGGCCAACAACCCGTACTATACCGTTGTATCGGCCTATGGCAACAAGATCGGATGGGACGGCTCCACCGACAACTGCCCGAAGAACACCTTCCCCGGCACGAAGAACGTAACCTCTTACACCGGCATCACCGGCAAACCGCTGCTCAATATCGCTGAGAGCAATCAGGTAGTGACCCTCACCTATATCGAGGAGCCGGCGGCACCGGTAGATACGTTTCTCGTACGGTTCATGGCCTTCGGTCGGGGGTATGGGTACATGGAATCCACCGGTACGCTCAGGATACCGTTCATAGATCCCGTATCATGCAGCGACGGTCGCGTATTCGTAGGCTGGTGCAGCCAGGCTGACTATAGCAGCGAGACCACCGCGCCGACCTTTGCCAAGGCAGGCGACCCTGTAGCCGAAGGCGCTACATTCTACGCTGTCTTTGCTGATCGGGAATTAGTCGAAGGCCAACTGACTGCTTTTGACGGCACAACCAGCGGTACCTACAATATCTATGCGCAAGTGGGTAATACCAAGTATTATGCTACCGGCGATATTAGCAACAATAAGATGCAGAGTACGACCAACAAACTACAGGCGGGTGAATTCACACTGACGGTTAACAATGAAGGAGTGACTATTTTCAATGAGTCCAACTATCTCATCTATACCGGTGAAAAAACCAATATCCGCAAGTCTGCATCGAGGTATACATGGGGAATTGAGCAAGGTACTCAGGGAACATGGCGCTTGATACCTTCAACGGGTACAAGTCGTGCACTCATCTTCCGTGCAGGCGACTACAACGTCTTTGGCGCCTATGCTACCAGCAATGTCAACGGTACCGAGTACTTCGACCTGGAGATCGCTAGCGAAAGTGGCGGCATTGCCTATAGCAACTACAGCACGTCGTGCGAGCACGGTACCGCCCTGGAGCAGACCGAGACCGCTGCACCCGCTGTACGCAAAGTGATCTACAACGGCCAGGTGTATATCCTCCGCGAGGGCAAGACCTACACGCTCACCGGAGTAGAAATCAAGTAATAATTATAAGGAAAAAAATAAATGAGATAATGGACACAGCAAAGCAATTTGACGAGGTGACGGCGCGCTGCCGTCAGATATTTGCGGACAAGATGCAGGACTACGGTGCTTCGTGGCGCATCTTCCGTCTGCATGGTATTACCGATCAACTCTATATCAAAGCCTGCAACATCCGCCAACGCCAGGAGACGGGCGTCAGCCTCGTGGGCGATGATATCGAGGGCAACCTGCGTGCCATTATCAACTACGGCATCACGGCTATCATACAGGCGCGCCAGGGCTACGCCGACGCTATCGACATGAGCAACGACGAGGCCATGGCGCAGTATGACAGCGTGCTTGCCGAGACCAAGGAACTGATGCTTCGCAAGAATCATGACTACGGAGAAGCCTGGCGCGAGATGTCGAAAGAGGGCATCGTAGACATGATTCTGGCGAAGATCATCCGCATCAAGACCATCCTCTCCAACGAGGGCAAGACCATCGCGTCGGAGGGCGTAGAGGGCAACTACTTCGACATCATCAACTACGCGATCTTCGATTTAATCCATTATAGCTTATGAAAAAATTCCAACTCATTACGGGCCATATAGCCCAGGCGCTGCTGGCGCTCACCTTTCTGTTCTCGGGTATCGTCAAGGCCATCGACCCGCTGGGTACGGTCTATAAGGTAGAGGACTACCTCAAGGCCTTCGGCGGCTTCATGACCGAACTGCTGCCCCTGGCTACAGCGGCGGCCTGGACGCTGATATGCGTCGAGTGCCTGCTGGGTGTGGCCATGCTGCTCTCTATCCGTCCGCGATGGACGAGCTGGCTCTCGCTGGCCTTCTATCTGGTGATGACGCCCCTGACGCTCTGGATCGCACTCACCAATCCCGTGAGCGACTGCGGTTGCTTCGGCGATGCGCTGGTGCTCACCAACTGGCAGACGTTCTATAAGAACCTCATCCTGCTCGCCCTGGTAGTCATCATGATCCTGTGCCGCAAGGAAATCAAAGATCCCTGGCGCTGGGTATGGCAGCTATGTAGCCTGTGCGTAGCCCTGGTGGCTGTGCTGGGCCTCATGACCTGGACCCACTACCATCTGCCGCTCATGGACTTCCGTCCGTACCGTATCGGCAACAACCTGCCCGAGCAGATGCAGGGCGGCAAGGCACCCGTCGTGGACTATGTCTTCGTCTATGAGAAGGACGGCCTCCAGCAGGAGTTTACGACCAGCAACTTGCCCTCCAAGGACGAGGGCTGGCAGTTCGTAGAGCGCCACGATGTCATCATCGAGGAGGGCGTCGAGGCACCCGTGCATGATTTCGAGCTCACCCGCTGGGCCGATGGCGAGGAGGTGACCGAGGATGTACTCGCCTCCGCCGAACCCTTCACGCTCGTTGTGATGTACGACCTCCTGAAGGCCGACCGCTCGATGCTGGGTCGCGTCGTAGACCTGGTGCAGCAGCACGCCGACGCATGCTATATCCTCACCGGTTCGGGCGACGAGGCTATTGAGGCCATGCTCACCGAGGTGGAGCTGCAGCGCGGTAGCGAGGCCCGCATGATGATGGAGGACGCTATCTGCACCGCCGACCCCGTCATGCTCAAGACCATCGTTCGGGCCAACCCGGGCGTCTTTGTGCTGCAAGACGGTACGGTCATCGACAAGTACAACCTCCGCAACAGAGAATAACTGCATATGCTCTTCCGGTTCATCATAGCGCTTCCCATGATGGTGTGCCTCTTCTGGTGCATCTATTTCATGGTGCGCATGATGCGTCCGGACGAGGAGCGCCGCGTGACAGGCAGCATATTGGCTTTCTACGTCGCCTCTACGGTGCTTTACACCAACCATTGGCTCTATTTCTCGGGCTGTACGTCCTTCCTTGGCTGGTGGACCTACACGCTGGCCAACCTGAGCGTATATCCTTTATATTACGCCTACCTGCTCGCGCTCACACGTACGCGTAGCCGCACCGAGCTCCTGTGCCTGTTTATCCCTACGGTGATCGTTGCCCTATTCAGCCCCCTCAATCATGCTATGGGTTGGATGAGCCAGGACACTGTCTGGATGGCGGTACGCGTCTGCTTTGCGCTGCTGGTCATCTGGGTATGGGTGCGCGGTTTCCGCTTGCTGCGCCGCACCACGCGTCGCCTGGACGACACCTATACCGACGACCGCAGCTATGCCTTACAGCCTACACGCATCCTGCTTATCCTCATCGGTATTACGGCCGCTGTCTCTACGCTGCTCAACATATTGGGCAGTCAATTCTTCGTGGGCAACTCTATAGTCGTCCTGCCCGCCGTCATCATGTCGGTTCTGCTCTATGGATTGGGCTATATAGCCGCCCATACCGTTTTGCCGATAGAGACCGTCGTGCCCGAGGAAGAACCGGCAGAAACGGCGCAGGATACCACCACGGAAGAGACTGACGCCATGATGTCACGAATAGCCAAAGCACTCCGCGAGCAGCGACTCTTCGCCGATCCGCACCTTACTATCCAGGATATGGCCAACGCCATCGGCTCCAACCGCACCTATGTCTCGCGTTGCATCAACCGCCGTACCGGACTCAGCTTCTCGCAGTACGTGGCGCGTTACCGCGTAGAGCATGCCCAGCAGATCCTGCGCGACCCGCAGTACCGCACCGACCACGAGGCGATCACTGAGGCAGCCTCCCTCAGCGGCTTCTCGTCCGACCAGACTTTCTACCGCGTCTTTAAGGAGCAAACCGACCTCACACCCCTGCAATATCGGCAGCAAAATATATAGTCGAAAGAAAAAAGTCGAAAGAAAAAAGCCGAGTATGTATTCGCTATTGACAACGATCGTAACGCTATCATTATATGCTTTCGACTTTTGACTTTTGACTTTCGACTACAAAAAAGACTACTTTTTTACGATTTGTGAATAAGTTTTTACGTTTTGCGAATGCTTTTCCGGAAAAAAGCAGTACTTTTGCACGTCCAAATATGGACACCCATTAAACTTATTTTATATATATGCGAAAGTACTTATTTCTCGCCATCGCGCTGGTAGTCGGCGTATTGGCATTCACGAGTTGCGAGAAAGGCAACGAGCCCGAGCTCAAGGGCAAGGTGTATCACTATCATGGTATCTCCTACACGGAGTTCGAATTCGAGCATGATGTCTACATCTCCATCGAGGACAACCACAAGATGACCATGAAGTGGGTAGGCGTTAAGGTAAAGGAGGACGCAGAACCTGTGAACCTGTATCTCTATAACGGAGTATGGGAGCAAGAGGATGAGAGCGGTTACCACATCCACTGCGATGCTACCCCGCAACTGCCCGACGGCACACCCTTCAAGGAATGGGAAGAGTTCGACATCGACGGTTGGTGCGGCGGTGAACATTGCAGCTTCGACTACCACATCAACGGTACCACCATGGGTATCTTCGATGGCGATATCGTAAAGTAAGGCGATTAGCGAAAGGTGCCTCCGGGCACGCCGATAAATTGTCGGAAACAAAAACTGCACCTCAAAACGGGGTGCAGTTTTTTGTGCAATTATCGTCCCTTAATGTCCGTTTCAAACCACGAGGGCATTGACTCTACACGAGTAAAGGTAACAAGGTAACAGGGTAACACAAAAATGTGGGTAATAAAAAATGCCATTATATAATATACTATATTATAATAATGACCAAAAGATGAACCTACACCGATGTGTTACTTTGTTACTTTTGTTACTTTTACATAAAAAAATGCATTTTTTTGCATTTTTTTGCGAAAAAATTTGCGAAACCCAATTTCTTCATCGTATATTTGCATCATAATTCGAGAAAAACTCATGCTAAACTCAAGCCAAACGGCCACTCTCGCGCCACTCTCACGCCACTAGCGCAAGATGAAGCAAGCATCCTACAGTGACGTCAAGGATGCGAACGAGATGCGAACGAAAAGGACCAAAGAATGACCCCTAACGCACATTTTTACGATTTGTGAATAAGTTTTTACGATTTGCGAATGCTTTTTCAAGAAAAAGCAGTAATTTTGCGCATTGAAAGGCGAATGGTGAATGGCTAAAGGCTAATGGGTGCCTCCGGGCACGCCGACGAATAGTCGAAAGTCAAAAGTCAAAAGTCGAAAGAAGGCTGCATCCCTCATAACGTAATAACGAAATAACGTAATAAAAATCAAACAAAATTAAAAAAATCAACATCATGAAAAAAATCATTTTTCGTACATTGTACATCGTACCTTTGTACATCGCTTTGACTTTTACCGCTTGTAACGGAAACGACCCTGTTAACCCGAGTGAACAAGAACTCAAACCCGCAGATTTGGTCAAGACCATGTGGCGCGCGGACAGCGTGTTTATCAGCGGAAAGGTAAGCCCGGGTCCGCACTTCATCGTGGATGTGATTGCGGCTGACAAAGCCGTTCTTAACGGAGACACGGTTTCCTATCGTTTTGAGGACAAACACCTCATCATTGAAAGCCGTAAAATGGATGTCGAAGTAACAGCATACACGGGTAATACCGCTAAACTGAAGATAACCGACGATAATATAGAGATGTATGTCTCCAAACTGCCCGCATTCGACTATGATGCGCAGATCTTGGAGCCTAAGACCGAAGATTTCGTCGGTACATGGAAACTCGCATACTACACGATGACTGCCGCTTCTCTCGAGGGGATTTGGAACACTATGGGCACCAACCCGGGTGTAGAGACTTGGGAACTCCGCGCAGACGGAACGGCTACGTATCACAGCACGTTCTTCAACGAGACCGAAAACGGCACTTGGAGCTTTGAGTATGGCATGATTATGGTCAAAAATCCTGCACAAAGTCACCTTCGCGACGAGAACGACCGCATTACCGTGCAACCTCTGACCAAGAAATGGATGGGCTTCGTCCGAGGAGATGGTAACACTACGTATCAATGGTTCTTCGTTCGCGTAAAATAATCAAACAATATGAAGGTTCGTGCAAATCGAGTGTAAGCTCGCTTACGCAACTCGATGCAGCCGAAGCTCCAGAAAATTAATTTTTTAATTTTATGAAAAAAGTATTATTTTTTGCCATGGCGCTGGTAGCCGGTGCGCTGGCATTCACAAGTTGTGAGAAGGGACCGAGCAATCCGCTCGTAGGAACATGGACATACCAAACGCCTGTTCGGGATGGACAACAAAACACATATACATTCATTTTTGATGAGAAGAATAACTTCTCATTCGAGGACCTCTATTACCAGTACGGATCTTTCTGGGATGGAAGACAGCAAACCGGTACGTACGACATTGACGAAGCGAAATCTATCGTCACCCTGCATTACACACATACTAAGGTCTGGGGACGCGGTCCTACGCAAGAAAGTCCGTACGAGGATGAAGAGCAAATCAAGTATGAGATAAAGGGAGACACCCTGAATGTGATTCGTGGCTATGGTTCGGAATATCCATGGAACGAACAATACATCCGGAACGGCAAAAAGCAAGACGAGGAAGAGCCGAGCGACATCAATATCGATCCGGCCAAACTCGTCAACACCGAATGGCGCACCGACTCCTGCTTCATGAATGGCGAGAAGACCGCTCCTCCTCATCTGTTCATCGAGATCCTCTCGGAGGACGCAGTGCTGATCAACGGCGAGAACCAGAACTTCACGATCAACGGCAACAAACTGTCGTGCACCTATTTTGAGGATATGCTTTTCACCATCGTAAAGGTGGAGGAAGGTTGGGCACATGTCAAGGGAAATAACGGCAGCGACATCTATCTGTCCAAACTGCCCGCAAAGGATTTTGAAGCCCAGATCCATGACCAACAAGCTTCCGACTTCGTAGGCACATGGAAGTTTGCATACTACACCAACAACTCGGGATACGACGTGCGCACCGCAGGCACCAACCCCGGCACTGAGACATGGGAGTTCAAGGCTGATGGCACCTGTATTTACAACAGCTGGTTCTCCGGAGAGACCGTAACGGGTACGTGGGAGCACAGTTACTTCGATATCAAGTTCACCAAGAATCCGGCTATAAGCGTTATCGGTGAGGACGAAATGATCACCGTTCAGCCCCTCACGCCCAACTGGATGTGTCTCTATCGCAGCACGAACGGAGGCACCCAGAATTACCAATGGTGGTTCGTTCGCGTGAAGTAATGGAAATTAAGAATTAAAAATTAAAAATTACATGAAGAAAGTATTATTCTTCGCCATGGCGCTGGTAGCCGGCGTATTGGCATTTACCAGTTGTGATCCGAACAACCCCAGCAACCCTACGGGCGACGGTAACAAGTACGAAGGCGTATGGGTTTCCGACTCTGTCATTGATGCAAACGGAGATCAATATCCTCACGGTGCGTTCTGGACCATCCTGAACAGCAAAGAGGTAGAGATTCACGGATGGGGCACGTCTTGTACCTGGGAAGAGAAAGACCTCGTCTTCACCTTCCACGTTGGTCAGGAAGGCTTTAAGATCGTGATGCAGGCCGATCAGGATATCGCTGACGAGCACATGGCGCTGCACGTAACAGAAGGAGCGCCCTACCTGAACGTACCGGAAGGCGCTACTCTCTATATGTATCGTCTGCCGCAGCCGCAGGGCAAAAAGCTGCCTGTTACGGAGGCTAACCTGCTGGGCGAATGGCGCACGACCTACGAGATCAACGCCATGTACGACGCTAACGGTCAGAAAGACGGCGAGACCAAGTTCTACCATAGTTGGCAGATCTGGAACTTCCAGGCTAACGGCGTAGCTTCCAGCTATAGCGATCCGTACACCTACAACGGATGGTGGGTACTGGACGGCGAAAAGTTGGCGTTCTCTACCGGCACAAAACCCGAAACAATGAAGGCTGACTACTTCTACAACGTAGAGCTCTACAGCAACTATATGCACCTGATCAGCTACACCTACCGCGAGGACGGCGTAACGCTGAGCGGCTCGAACGAGAAGTTCCTGTACAGAGTGAAATAACCCCCATAAACTTATTATATATATGCGTAAAGTATTATTTCTCGCCATCGCGCTGGTAGCAAGCGCTTTGGTATTTACGAGTTGTAATCCGAGCGATCCGAACGCTCCCGAGAGCCAAATCGTTGACCCGAAAGAGGTTACCGTTCAAGACATGATTGGCGATTGGGGCCTGGATAGCGCCTTTGGCGAGTTCCGCACCGGTAGAGAGTACGAACGTAGAGTATATGCTGTCACCCAAGATCACATCGATGGAGAGTGGAGCACATACTCCGTAGGTAACGGCATTTTGACGCTTAATATCCATGAGCGCGACTGGAACCAAGAGGGAGAGGTATATATCGATCGTCAATCACAGCTGGAGATTGTCTCTTTTGACCGCGGACTCAAGCGTGCAGTGCTCAAACAAAAAGATGCCTCCTTCACGATTTATGACGAGGAGCCTCCCTACGAGAGTCATGAAGTCAAAGGTGAGTGCACCTACTACCTCCACATTCTGCCGGAGCCTTATGGCAAAGACATAGCTATAACCGATGAGAATGTAAAAGGTGTATGGTTTGAGGAGTACGGAAAGTATCGTGACGGCGATATGCCTCTTAACAAAGATGTCATGCCGCACTATAACTTCCACTATTTCGGTGACAATCACGAGTATCTGAATGTCATGGCCGTAGAAATGAACCCCTTCAACGCGTTCCCGCATCCGGGATACTGGAAGTTCCACGATGGCGGTATGGAGTACGTAGAGGCTTATAGCGGCCAGACGTTCGACGATATGAACTGGGGCAAGTACAACTTCTATGTCATCGAGAAATTGACCGACCAGTTCATGGTGCTCCACGCTTCTTGGGACAACGGTGATCAGTACTACTACATGACCCGTACTAAGTTAACCAAACAGGACCTAACTCACGAATAATTTATGAAAAAGATCTTATTCTTCGCCCTTGCGCTGGTAGCTGGTGTATTAGCATTCACGAGTTGTGAGAAAAACGACCCCAATGCTATTAAGGGCATTAAGTTCTGCTGCGACCTCGATCGCGGTCTAACTCCCGTGCGCGAGTACCTCTATTTCGGAGAGAAAGATGACTTTGAGTGGGGCATGGAGGTCTATGAAGATCAGGAGCGTACGAAAATGACCTCCGCATTTGGTGACTACGGTACCTATGTGCTCAACGAAGAGCAGCAGCACATCGACATGACCTTTACAGGTAGCTTCAATGTGTCCGAAGGACAACGTACGAACCACGATGGCCAAGCCTCCCACAAAGACGGCCGCTGGACCTACAAGTTCTCTGGTGACACCATCTATATCACCGCCGAGAACGGCGCGACCAGCAAATACTGGAGACTGAAGTAATAATAGTCGAAAGTCAAAAATCGAAAGTCGAAAGGTGCTTCCGGGCACTCCGACGAATAGTCGAAAGCCAAAAGTCAAAAGTCGAAAGAAGGCTGCATCCCGCATGGGGTGCAGCTTTTTTTGCGAAAAGATTAGCACTACGAAAACTAAACCATACTTTATATTTTTGCGCATTTTGAGCAAAAACTTAAATATACTTAATATTTTTTCAAAAAGATTTGCGTATATCAAAAAAAAGCAGTACCTTTGCAGCGCAATAAAAATGACGCACTATGGAACTACTACATCGAGAACACTACACGCAACAAATTGCTCAATGGCTGGACAAACAAATCATCATCGTATTAACCGGACAACGTCGGGTTGGAAAAAGTATGTGTCTCCGTCTATTGGCACAAGAAAAGCAAACGGATACTAACGCCAACGTCATCTATATAGACAAAGAAGACAACGCGTTTGATTCTATCACGACATATGAGAATCTCAATGCCTATATCACAGAACACTTTGCACAAGATAAGCATAATTATATTCTGATTGATGAAGTGCAAGATATTATCGGCTTTGAACACGCTGTGCGAAGTTGGATAAAAAAAGACAAGACGGATATTATAATTACCGGTAGCAATGCAAAAATGCTGAGTAGCGAGTTGTCCACCTTGCTCGCTGCACGCTACATTGAAATTCCTATTCACGCGCTTAGTTACACCGAGTTCCTATTCTTTCATCAATTAGCAGATTCTGATGAGGCACTACAAAAATATCTCCTATGGGGAGGACTACCCTACTTGCGACTGATTGGATTAGAGAACACAGATCTTATAAAGGACTATCTACAAAGCGTCTATGATACTATCGTTCTAAAAGACATCATCCAACGCGAACAAATTAGAAACGTCACATCCTTTATCAACCTTAGCCGTTTTGCAAGCGACAACATCGGAAAAATCATGTCGCCAAACTCGATCATGAAATTCCTACGCTCACAAGGAGAACCCCTATCGTCTGTCATTATCCAAAACTACCTCACATACCTCTGCAACGCTTATCTGACATACGAAGTGCCGCGTTATGATATACATGGCAAACAACTTCTTGAGAATAACAACAAGTACTACTTTGAAGACTTGGGGATTCGCAATAAGCTTGTTCGCACCCACCAAACAAATGACATCGAAAAACGTATTGAGAATGCCGTATTCCTCCACCTCTTACGTCTTGGGTACTCCATCCGCGTCGGACAACTACGTAATACAGAGATTGACTTTGTAGCAGAAAAGAACGAACAAACCATATACATCCAAGTGGCATACCTGATTTCCGATGAGCAAACAGAGAAAAGAGAGTTCGGTAACTTACAGGCCATTAAGAACAACCATCCTAAAATCGTGGTATCTATGAATCCACTCAATACCATTTCCGATATTGAGGGAATCAAACATATCCATTTACGGCAGTTCTTAAGTATGGACGAGCTGTACTAGACAGCTAACGACCAACGACCAACGACCAACGACAAATATCCTATTATTAAGATTTATCATACGTAAAGTAATATAATTATTCGATTTTTAGTATTTTATTTACGATTGATATGCAAAATTTGTAGGTTTCGCAAAAAAGCAGTACTTTTGCCGGCGAAAACAAACAAAACATCGTAAAACTAACACTAAAAATCGGTATGAATATCTTATTTGTCATCGACACACTCTATACGTCGAACAACGGAACAAGTATCTCGGCCCAGCGCTACGCCATGGAGCTGCGCCGCCGCGGACATCGTGTACGCGCCATCTGCGGCGACCGTCCCAAGACGGAGCAGGACCGCCAGATCACGGACGGCGACTTCTGCACCGGCATCTTCCATTTTCCTATCTTCCAGCCTATGTGCGAGAAGCATGACTTCTACTATGCCAACGCCCGGCAGGAGGTGATCGAGGCTGCTTGTCTCTGGGCCGACGTGGTGCATGTATATACGCCGCTCTTCCTGGGCAATGCCGTCATCACGCATTGCCAGAAGATAGGCAAACCCGTGACCACCGCCTTTCATATCCAGCCGGAGAATATCACGTCCAACTTCGGACTGGCTAAGGTGCGCCCGGTCAACGATATGATCTATCGCATCTTCCGCCACTTCACCTACAGCCGCATCGGACGCATCCACACCCCCTCGGCCTTCATCGCCAACGAGCTGCGTCAGCACGGCTACCGCGCGCGTATGCACGTTATTTCTAACGGAATACACGATGCCTTCCTCCAGGCCGGTGCGGAGAAGATAGCCGCTCGCGATCAGAAGCCGGAGACCCTGGATCCGCAGCGCCCGATACGCGTGCTCATGATCGGACGTCTGAGCCGCGAGAAACGTCAGGACGTCATCATACGCGCTATGCAATATAGCCGCTACGCCGACCGCATCCAGCTGGTCTTTGCGGGACGCGGCCCCGAGCGCGAGCGCTATGAGCGCTTGAGTCGCGGACTGCATTACAAGCCCGAGTTCGTCTATCTGGACCGCGAGGCGCTCATCCGCGAACTGCTGCGCACCGACCTCTATATCCACGCCTCGGACATGGAGATAGAGGCGATCAGTTGCATCGAGGCCTTTGCAACGGGGCTGGTGCCCGTCATTGCCAACTCCAGCAACAGCGCTACGCCGCAGTTTGCGCTCGACCAACGCAGCCTCTTCCGTGCCGGTGACGCGAAGGACCTGGCCGAACATATCGACTACTGGCTCGACCGTCCGATGGAACGCATGGAGGCGGAGGTACGTTATCAGCAGGCCGCCGAACGCTATACGCTTAGCAATGCCGTCAACCTCTTCGAACGTATGCTACGTGCCGAAATGGCACACCCCTATGTTGCAAAGCATGAGACGCATCATACTGCTCCTACTCTGTCTGTGCTTACTGCCCTTAAGCGTCAGGTCGTCCGACTCTACCGCCGTATCGCGTAACATCCGTCACGCGAGGTGGTACAGCCACGGCGAACAGATCTGGCGACACGTGGATATCTACGTGCCGCGGGGCTACGAAGCGGACACGTTGCCTGTCCTATACCTCATCCATGGCATCAACGGTCATGAGGGGGCATGGCAGGAACGGGGTAGTGCCGTCGATACGCTCCAGGCACTCATCGATGCCGGACGCTGCGCACCCATGCTGCTCGTCATGCCCGACTGCAACCTATGGCCCACCGAGGAGCGACCGCTCACGCGTGGCGGCCGCTGGAAGTGCGTATGGCGCTACGCGGAGCTGAGCCACGAGCATACGCTCGAGTACGCCGTGAGCGACCTCATGGACATGGTGGACACGGTATACCACACCTCGTGGTGCGCCGTGGCGGGACTGAGCGACGGGGCACGTATCTCGGCCAACATAGCGCGCGTACGCCCCGATCGGATACTGGCCGTAGGCATGTTCTCGCCCGTGGTATCTCGTCAACAGTTGCCGCCTGACTCGCTCCTGGCGGGTTGTCCCGACATGCCCTGTATCGACTATCACGTCTATGTAGGCCGCACCGACATGTTCCGACCCAACGGACAACGCTTCCACCGACGCATGGAGCGACGCCAACTACCCCACTCCTACACCATCCTGCCCGGACGACACGACTGGCCCGTCTGGCGCGTGTGCCTATCCCGATTTCTGGAAGAAATACAAAAAATTGCACATTAGTGCATTTTTTTTTGTATATGTCGAATATTTTTTGTACTTTTGCACGAAATTGTGAATACTAACTAAAAAAGACATACAATTATGAGAACAAAAATGGTGGCAGGTAACTGGAAAATGAACAAGAACCTGCAGGAAGGTGTAGCGCTGGCTACCGAACTGAAAGAAGCTGTTAAGAACCCCAACTGCGCCGTAGTGATCGGTACGCCGTTTATCCATCTGGCAACCGTAGCAGAACTGCTCAAGGGTTCGCCCATCAAGGTGGCTGCTGAGAACTGCGCTGACCACGAGAAGGGTGCATACACCGGTGAAGTGAGCGCCGAGATGGTAAAGTCGACGGGTGCAGAGTACGTTATCCTGGGTCACTCGGAGCGTCGTCAGTACTACGCTGAATCGTATGAAATGCTGGCTGAGAAAGTGCGTTTGGCATTGGCTAACGGTCTGAAGGTGATCTTCTGCATCGGTGAGGTGAAAGAGGAGCGCGAGGCCGGCAAGCAGAACGAGGTAGTGAAAGCACAACTCGAGGGTTCGGTATTCAGTCTGAGCGCTGAGGAGTGGAAGCAGATCACGCTGGCTTACGAGCCGGTATGGGCTATCGGTACGGGTCTGACCGCCACGCCGGAGCAGGCTCAGGAGATCCACGCCTACATCCGCAGCTTGGTAGCCGAGAAATACGGCCAAGCCGCTGCTGACGACACCACCATCCTCTATGGCGGTAGCTGCAACGACAAGAACGCTGCCGAGCTCTTCGCTTGCCCCGATATCGACGGTGGTCTGATCGGTGGTGCTGCCCTGGTAGCTGAGAAGTTCCTGGCAATTATCGCTGCGCGCTGATGGCTTTAATAAAGACCATAAATCGCAACGGCGAGATACTCACCCCACGCATTGCCGAAGGCGTCTCCCTGATGGAGAACGCCACGGTAGTGGGGGACGTCACGATCGGCGAAGGCAGTTCGGTATGGTTCAACGCCGTGCTGCGTGGCGACGTCAACACCATCACCATCGGTCGGCATTGCAATATCCAGGACGGTGCGGTGCTGCATACGCTGTATCAGAAATCCACCATCCGCCTGGGCGACTACGTGTCCGTAGGGCATAACGTGACGATCCACGGTGCCGACGTAGACGACTACGCGCTGATAGGCATGGGTGCCACGCTGCTGGACGATGCCCACGTAGGCGAAGGCGCCATCGTAGCCGCCAACGCACTCGTGCTCAAGGGCACGCAGATAGGTCCGTACGAGATATGGGGCGGCGTGCCGGCTAAGTTCATCAAGAAAGCCGATCCCGCCCAGACCGAAGAGATCAACAAAAAGATAGCTAACAATTACGCAATGTATTCATCCTGGTATGTTTAAACGCATCCTTTTAAAACTCTCGGGCGAGAGCTTGGCCGGAGAGAGCAAACAGGGTATTGATACCCAACGTCTGGCGGAATACGCCGAGCAGGTGAAACGCATCGCCGAGAAAGGCGTGCAAGTAGGTATCGTGATCGGCGGCGGCAATATCTTCCGCGGCCTGAGCGGTGCACAACGCGGTTTTGATCGCGTCAAGGGCGACCAGATGGGTATGCTCGCCACGGTGATCAATGCCCTGGCCCTGGCTTCGGCCCTGGAGGCTATCCAGTGTCCGGTACGCGTACTGACCTCGATCCGCATGGAGCCTATCGGCGATTTCTACAGTCCCGCTAAAGCACAGCGTCTGCTGGAGAAGGGCAACGTAGTGATCCTGGCCGGTGGCACGGGTGCACCCTACTTCACCACCGACACGGGTTCGTCGCTGCGCGCGCTGGAGATCAAGGCCGACGTGATGCTCAAGGGTACACGCGTGGACGGTATCTACACCGCCGACCCGGAGAAAGACCCTACGGCTACCAAGTTCAGCGAGATCACCTACGACGAGATTATCCGTCGTGGCCTGAAAGTGATGGACCAGACCGCCACCGTCATGTGCAAGGAGAACGGCATGCCGATCTATGTCTTCAACATGGACCAACTGGGCAATTTAGAGAAAGTCATTGCCGGAGAGGCCATCGGTACCCTTGTTAAACCGTAAAAGGCCATCAGCCGTCAGCTATCAGAAATCAGAATTCTTAAATCTATACAATTATGTTACTCGAACCGAAACAAATCTTGAACGAGGCGGAGGAGTCGATGCAGGCAGCTGTGATGTTCCTGGACGACGCTCTCGCACACATCCGCGCAGGCAAAGCCAGCGCACGCATCCTGGACCCCATTCGCGTGGACTACTACGGTACCCCCTCGCCCCTGGCTAACGTAGCGACTATCAGTACGCCTGATGCTCGCACGATACAGATCCAACCCTGGGAGAAGAACATGCTGAGCGTCATTGAGCGCGCCCTGATCAACTCCAACCTGGGTCTGGCGCCCAACAACAACGGCGAGTGCATCCGCCTGATCCTGCCGCCGCTGACCGAGGAACGTCGTCAGCAATTAGCTAAGCAGTGCAAGCAGGAGGCCGAGAACGCCAAGGTGAGCGTACGCAACGCCCGTCGTGAGGCTGTGGAGACCCTCAAGAAGCAAATCAAAGAGGGTATGCCCGAGGATGTAGAGAAAGATAACGAGCAGGAAGTACAGAAACTGCACGACAAATATATCCGTCAGATCGACGATCTCTACGCTAAGAAAGAGAAGGAGATCATGACCGTCTAAATGCGGTCCCGCCTACGTAGCATACTACTCAGCCTACTGCTACCGGCATGGTCGGTAGTGATAGCTGTGCCGCTGGACAGCCTGATGAACCTGCCCGTGATCGGTGCGCCGGTCATCAACTATGCCCCGGAGACCAACTGGGTGTTCGGCGCCGGCGTGCAGGGCTACGTACGGTTGCCGGACGCGAGTCGCACTTCGGTGCTGCAACTGGACGGCGCATGGTCGCTGAAGCATCAGTGGTACGTCAATACCCATGCCAACCTCTATATTGGTGGTCGCACGCCGCTGCTGCTGCAAGTGAACGGCGGCTATCGCGACTACCCCGACACCTACTACGGTACGGGCAACATGGGCAACGACTCCACGGCACCGCTGGCACGCGTAGGCAGCATCTATCAGAGCCGGCGAGGCTATGCCCAAGTGGCAGCCCTCTTCGAACTGCCTCACGCGTGGGCAATAGGTCCGGTAGTGGATTTCCTGCACGAGCGAACCGACCTGTCGGCTACGCCGTGCCTGATGTGGGGCTTCGGCCTCATGGCCCAATACGACAGCCGTGACGTGCTCTACTACCCCACCCGCGGCCTGCTCTTCAAAGCCGGTGTGATGCACTACGAGCCCAAGCTGGGCAGCGACAGCCGCCTCACGCGCCTGGACACCGACCTAAGGCAGTATATCCACCTGGGCAAGGGATGCATCCTGGCCTACCAGCTACGCACCGCATGGGCTTTCGGCAACGGATCAACACCCTTTCAGATGCTGCCCACCCTGGGCGGACAGGACCTGGTACGTGGCGTACCTCGCGGCATGTTCCGCGACGGCGCCATGCTGGCGCTGCAGACCGAACTGAGGTTACCGATATGGAACTTTATCCATGCGTGCGTCTTTGCCAGCGTAGGTGACGTGTATAACCTGCAGAACTGGCAGTGGACCACACCCAAAGTAGGCTACGGCTTGGGCATACGCCTCGGCATCAACCGCGCTAAGATCAATATACGTGCCGACGTAGCACGCAATAATATGTACACCGAGTGGAACAGTTGGCGTAGCTACTCGTTCTACCTCACAGCCACAGAAGCATTCTAATGAGAGGACTTGTCATCAAATCGACCGGCAGCACCTACCTCGTTCGTACGGATGAGGGACAACTCTTGGAGTGCCATATCAAGGGCAATTTCCGCATCCGCGGTATCCGCTCCACCAACCCCGTGGCCGTGGGAGATTTTGTAACGGTGAGTCTAATAGGCGAAGCCGGTCTAACAGCAAAGCGGTCTAACAGCGATAGCGGTCTAACAGGCGAAGCCGGTCCCATCGGTTGGATAACCGATGTAGAGCCTCGTCGCAACTACATCATCCGGCGCTCGACCAATCTGAGCAAAGACTGTCATATCATCGCCGCCAACCTGGACCAGGTGGCGCTCATCGTCACTATCAACCATCCCGAGACCAGCACCGTCTTCATCGACCGCTTCCTGGCTACCGCCGAAGCCTACCGCGTACCGGCGCTCTTGATCTTCAACAAGGTGGATCTACTCAACGACGAGGAACTGCTGCGCCTGCAGGAATTGCGCAAGCTATACGAGTCGCTCGGCTACCAAACGATGGCCCTCTCGGCTATCAGCCTGCAGCCCGCCGACATATTACCCC
Source organism: Paludibacteraceae bacterium (assembly GCA_017509715.1). Lineage (GTDB taxonomy): Bacteria > Bacteroidota > Bacteroidia > Bacteroidales > Paludibacteraceae > Colicola. The sequence continues at coordinate 118,355 of JAFWOU010000004.1, forward strand.
TTTTAAGGGGCAAAACAACGCTTCTGAGCGGCAATTCTGGCGTAGGTAAGAGTACGCTCCTCAACGCCCTTTTCGGCCGGGAGATGGCACGTACGGGGCAAATATCCACCGCCCACAACAAAGGTATGCATACCACGACGTTCTCGGAGATGTATGAATTAGGCGAAGGGCGAATGGCGAAGGGCGAAAGCCAAGGTTGGATTATCGACACGCCGGGCATCAAGGGATTCGGGTCGTTTGACATGCAGCGCGAGGAGATGAGTCATTATTTCCGCGATATCTTCCGCGTAGGTACCGAGTGCCGCTTCGGCAACTGTACCCACACCAACGAACCCGGCTGCGCCGTGATGGATGCCCTGGAGCGCGGCGAGATAGCTATCTCGCGCTACGAGTCCTACCTGTCGTTGCTCGCCGACTGCGAGGAGGAGAAGTATAGGTAAAGGCCGTCAGCTATCAGCCGTCAGCCATCAGCCTTCTAAAAACTGAATACTGAACACTTAATATTAAATTATTCGAACTTATGAAATCGTATTCTGAGTACCGTGCTATGGCACGTGAGACCCTGAAGGGTCATTGGAACGAAATGGCCGTATTAGCATTGCTGCTATTTGTTGTTTCTGGTATTGGTAGCACCCCAAGCTACATTGCCGAGTTTGCTAAAATCCAGTGGTTAAACCTCGTTGGCAGCAGCACCAATGCGCTGGTTAGCTTGTTAGTAATGATGCCATTGAGTTTTGCATTCTACAACCTCTGTCTATCTTTCGCGCGTCGCGAAGAGCGCAACGAGAGTCCGGCCTCATCGCTGTTCCATGAGTTTACAGCCAATTGGATCAATTATGTAGAATCGGGCTTTCTGATGGGCTTGATTATAGTCTTGCTGCTCATCCCTACCCTGATGATTGGCTCTATTATCTTTGGCTTAGCGTATGAACTCGTACCGTTTATTATCCGTGACACCCCGAGTATATCCGCTACTGAAGCACTACGTACCAGCCGCATAATGATGCGCGGTCATAAGTGGGAGCTGTTTGTGCTAAATCTGACCTTCCTCGGCTGGGTTTTGCTGTGTATCCTCAGTTGTTGTATTGGTTTCCTTTGGTTAATGCCGTACGTATCCACCGCCAAAGCCCATTTCTATGAGGACGTAAAGGCCGAATACGAAGAGAGACTGAAAGCCGAATGCTGAAAGCTGAAAGCCTAACAGAATAGGAGCGGCCCGAGGGTCGCTCCTATTCTGTTTTATTCGTAGTACTCGATCGTACGACTTTCGATGTAGGTGGTAGGCGTTGCGGAGGAGAGGTGCTCCCGGAGCAACTGCTCTGCCGTCTGCATAGCCTCTTCGCTCTGCAGCTGGTTCATCACCTCGGGCGAGAGGAAGTCCGGTCGTTCGAAGTAGTAGTTCTTCACCTCACGCGAGAGCCAGTTGCCCTGATCGTCCATGTCCTTGTACTCGTAGGTGGAGTAGTTGGCAGCAGGCCATTGACCGGACTGCAGCAGTTCGAACATCGTGGACGGATAGACATGCTCGCCCTCGTAGGTAAAACGGCGATAACTGAGCGACTTCGACTGGTTGACCGTATTGTCCGACAGGATGGACTTCACCTGGTAGCTATCGTCATAATACTGGTAGGTAGCGCGGAAGAGGAAACCCAGGGTATCCTTGTCCAGCTGACCGCCGTTATGGTTAGCTACACGGCCTTGCTTATCACGTATGATAACCTCGGCCGGCTTGGAAGCCACGAGGTGGCCCTCCTCGTTGAAACGTATCTCCGGCGTCTCGGCCAGCAGATCATCCGTAGTGATCGTGCGTACACGGCCAAACTGGATACCGCCAAAAGCGGCCATATCTGCCGAAGCCATCTCACGCTCTACGATCACCGTGGTCACAGGAATGGTATCCTGCAGCGGCTGGTCGTTGGTGAGCGTGGTAGGCGTCTTACCGCCACAAGCGCACAGGAGCGCCGCCGTAAACAATAAAAGAACTGTCTTCGTTTTCATCTTTTCTGACATTGCGGGCACAGGCCCTTCACTACAAACGACATCGAGTGGACATGATACTCGGCTGGCAACGCCACCTGGGGCAGCGCCACCTGCTCGATACAGTATGTATGTCCGCACGACTCACAATAGAAATGCACATGGCTGGCCGAATGGTCCTCATCGTCATGATGGCGGCACAGCTCATAGTGCTCCACGCCGCGACCGTCCTCAAACGCATGTATCACATCGTGCTTGAGAAAGAGGGTCAGGGTGCGGAAAATGCTGCTACGGTCCATGGTGACCAATTCGTTCTCCAGGTCGCGCAGCGATAAAGGATGATGTTGGTCCACCAGTACTTGATAGACCAACATCCTGTTTGCAGTAGGCTTGACGCCCTTGTGTTCCAATTTCTGAGCGATCTCTTGCATCAGGGAGCCACGCGGTTGATATCGCGGGGGAACATACTACATTCTTTCACGTTGTTGATATCCAGGAAGCAAGCCGTGATACGCTCCAGTCCGATAGCAAAACCTCCGTGAGGCGGCATGCCGTTGCGGAACGTGTCGAGGTAGAAGCGGAACGCATCGGGGTTCATGCCACGACGCAGCATCTTCTCGCGGTAGTCGGCTTCCTTGTGGATACGTTGTCCGCCGGAGGTGATCTCCAGACCACGCATCAGCAGGTCGAAACTCAGCGTCAGGCTCGGATCCTCGGGATCGTCCATGGCGTAGAAAGCACGGTGCTCGGAGGGGAAATGGGTGACGAACACAAAGTCCGAACCGTATTTCTCCAGGGCGTACTTGCATATAGCGCGCTCCTCTTCCGGGGCGAGGTCATCCTCACCGCGGTGATCAGCTTCGCACAGCTTGTTCTCAAACAGAATCTCATGCACCTCGCTCAGCTTCCATGCCGGTACCTCGCTGGGCAACTTAGGCATCGTAGCACCGAGCAGATTCAGCTCGTGGCCGCAACGCTCCGCTACCGTAGCGATGATATGACGCAGCAGGGCAGCTTCCAGCAGCATGACATCTTCCTGGCCCTTGATAAAGCCCATCTCCACATCCAGCGAGATGTACTCGTTGAGGTGGCGGCTCGTGGCATGCTTCTCGGCGCGATAGGCCGGCGCGATCTCAAACACGCGCTCGTAGACGCCTACGCCGATCTGCTTGTAGAACTGCGGGCTCTGTGCCAGATAGACCTGCTTGCCGAAGTAGTCCATGCGGAATACATTCGCACCGCCTTCGGCACCCTCGGACACAATCTTCGGGGTGTAGATCTGCGTGAAACCGTTGTCGGTGAGGAAATCGGCAAACGCCTTGGCGATAGTCGACTGCACCTTCAGGATAGCCATGTCGCGCGGGTTGCGCAGCGTGACCTGACGGTTGTCGAACTTATAGCGCAGCAGGGTCTCCTCGTCGCCGAACTTCAGGGCGTTCATGTCCACCACCTCGGCGGTAGTAGGACGGCTCAGGATACGTACCTCAGCGACAGCTATCTCGATGGTGTTGTAGAACGCAGCAGGATCCTTGATCTTAGCTTCGCCTACCGTTCCCACGATCGTGATAGCCATCTCGCGGCAGAGGTCGTTCATGTGGACCTCAGCACCTGTCTCATCTAAGAAACGAGAGGTGTCGTTGCTGACCACAGCCTGCAGCAGACCACGACTCTTGCGCAGCACGATAAAGCCACCCCACTTCGTCACGCGGACGTTGTGGATCATTCCGGAAACAGTAACACTATCTCCAACCTTGCAGTTGTCGATAGTGATACCTGTTTCATTATGTTTTTCGATATCCAAAAACATAACTATTCAAAACTTAGAAGATTTACTCTGCCTTAGCTTCTTCTGCGGGAGCCTCTACGGGAGCCTCAGCCTTTACCTCTTCTGCAGCGGGTTTCTCAGCAGCCTTCTTGCCGGCACGGCGGGTAGCCTTCTTAGCAGCCTTCTTGGTCTCCTTGAGCATGTTCTCGTTGTAGTCAACGAGCTCAATGATACACATCTCGGCAGCGTCACCCAGACGGAAACCGGTATGCAGGATACGCGTGTAGCCACCCGGACGGTTAGCGATCTTCTCGCCTACGTTCTGGAAGAGCTCGGTAACGACCTCTTTCTGCTTGAGCAGGCTGAATGCCAGACGGCGGTTGTTCATATTGTCCTCCTTTGCGCGAGTGAGGATCGGCTCTACGTAGATACGCAGCGCTTTAGCCTTAGCCAGCGTAGTGGAGATACGCTTGTGCATGATCAGCGAGCAAGCCATATTGCTGAGCAGGGCTGCACGGTGATTAGCCTTGCGGCTAAGGTGGTTGAATTTCTTATTATGTCTCATAATAGTTTAATCGTTTGTTTGTTTAAATAATCAAATATTCTCCGTTACACGATAGCGGGAGATATCCATGCCAAATGCCAGGCCGTTACGCTCGAGCAGTTCGTCCAACTCGGTCAGAGACTTCTTACCGAAGTTACGGAACTTCAAGAGGTCGCTACGGTGGTATTTAACCAGTTCGCCCAGGGTCTCTACCTCGGCAGCCTTCAAGCAGTTGAGGGCGCGTACGGAGAGGTCCATATCCTGGAGCTTCTGATTGAGGAGCTGACGCATACGCAGAATCTCTTCGTCGAGAGCACTGTTCGGACTCTTGGTCTCCTCCTCCAGTACGATGCGCTCGTCAGAGAACAGCATGAAGTGGTAGATCAGGATCTTAGCGGCCTCGGTCAGTGCGTTCTGCGGGGTGATCGAACCATCGGTGGTGATCTCCAAGGTCAGTTTCTCATAGTCAGTACGCTGCTCGACACGATACTGGTCAACAGCGATCTTGACATTGCGGATTGGCGTGTAGATAGAGTCGATAGCCAGCGTGCCGATCTTGTCATCAGCCTTGCGGTTCTCGTCTCCGGGTACGTAGCCACGTCCCTTGTTAATAGTGAACTCAATTTCGAAATTGGCGCTCTCGTCCAGCTCGGCGAGTTGGAGTTCGGGATTCAGCACTTCAAAGTACTGAAGCGTTGCGCCCAGGTTGCCGGCCGTGAAGGTCTTAGCCTTCTGGATGTGCACCTTAGCGGTTTCGCCCGTAGCTTCCATACCCTCCAGGAGACGGAAACGCACTTGTTTGAGATTGAGGATAATGTTTGTTACGTCAGTAATGACGCCAGGGATAGTAGCAAATTCATGATCAATACCGCTAATCTTGATGGAACAGATAGCATATCCTTCCAGCGAGCCCAAGAGCACGCGACGAATAGCATTACCTATTGTAATACCATAACCCGGCTCGAGAGGACGAAATTCGAAAGTGCCTTTCGTCGCCGTCGAGTCCAACATGATAACCTTGTTAGGTTTTATAAAATTTAATATTGCCATGAATTTAATGATTATTTAGAGTACAACTCAACGATTAACTGCTCCTTGATGTTCTCAGGAATCTCCTCACGCTGAGGAATATTGAGGTATTTACCTGCCAATTTTGCCTGATCCCATTCGAGCCAGCTATACTTGCTATGGTTGAATCCCTCCAAAGAAGCTGCGATCACCTCCAGCGATTTAGCCTTCTCGCGAACGGCTACGATCTGACCCGGCTTAACCGAGTAGGAGGGGATGTTCACTACCTTGCCGTCTACAGTGATGTGACGGTGGCTTACGAGTTGGCGTGCAGCGGCACGCGTAGGAGCGATACCAAGACGGTATACGATATTGTCTAAGCGACTCTCCAGAAGCTGGAGCAGAATCTCACCGGTAATACCTTTAGCACGGCTTGCGCGAGCGAAGAGCAGACGGAATTGCTTCTCCAGTACACCATAGGTGTATTTAGCTTTCTGCTTCTCTGCGAGCTGAGTACCGTACTCAGAGTTCTTCTTACGACGGTTTACGCCGTGTTGTCCCGGTGCGTAATTGCGCTTGTCAAGCACCTTGTCCGGACCGAAAATCGGCTCTCCGAAACGACGTGCAATACGTGATTTTGGGCCTATATATCTTGCCATATTTTAAATTCTTTAAAAGTTAAAAAATTGAGGAGTGAAGGAGTTAAGGAGTGATGGAGTTAAGACTCCTTTAATTCTTTAATTCTTTAATTCTTTACTTCTTTACTACTTTTCTCCTTTACTTCTTCTATTATACGCGACGACGCTTGGGAGGACGACAGCCGTTGTGAGGCATCGGCGTAACGTCGATAATCTCGGTTACCTCAATACCCGCTGCAACACATGCACGGATAGCCGATTCACGTCCCTGTCCAGGACCCTTTACGTATGCTTTTACCTTGCGCAGACCCAGGTCGTATGCCACCTTTCCACAGTCTGCTGCTGCCATCTGGGCAGCATAAGGAGTATTCTTCTTAGAGCCACGGAAGCCCATTTTACCAGCCGAAGACCAGGAGATTACCTGACCGTCACCATTGGCCATTGTAACGATAACGTTGTTGAAGGAAGACATCACGTGGAGCTGTCCTACGCCGTCAATCTTAACAACGCGCTTCTTAGCTGCAACTGTTTTCTTTGCCATAATGTTTGATAGATAATTTTTCTAGTTAATGACTCACTAACACAGGCCGGATTACTTCGTAGCCTTCTTCTTGTTAGCAACTGTTTTCTTACGTCCCTTGCGGGTACGAGCATTGTTCTTGGTAGATTGACCACGAACCGGCAGACCGATACGGTGACGAACACCACGATAACAACCGATATCCATCAAACGCTTGATGTTGAGCTGGGTTTCCGAACGCAGATCACCTTCCACTTTGAACTTGGCACCGATGATCTCACGAATCTTAGCTGCTTGGTCGTCTGTCCAATCCTGCACCTTGATGCTTGGGTCTACGCCTGCCTCTGCCAGGATCTTCTTTGCGCTTGAACGACCTATTCCGTAGATGTAAGTCAATCCGACTTCACCGCACTTATTTTGCGGCAGATCTACACCGACAATTCTTATAGCCATAATTATTTACTTAAGGATTAATTTTTTAATTGGTTAACTAATCTGAAGCGCTTATCCTTGACGCATCTTCATCTTAGGTTCTTTTTTGTTAATTACATAAAGCTTACCTTTGCGACGTACAATCTTGCAGTCTGCATTGCGCTTTTTAACAGATGCTCTTACTTTCATAGTAAAAACTGTTGTTTTAAAATTAATTACTTGTAGCGGAACGATATACGTCCTTTTGTCAAGTCATACGGACTCATCTCCACTTTCACGCGATCACCCGTCAAGATCTTGATGTAGTGCATACGCATCTTGCCCGAGATATGCGCCGTGATGATAGGACCGCTTTCCAGTTGTACACGAAACATCGCATTGCTCAGCGACTCAATGATCGTGCCATCAACTTCAATCGAATCTTGTTTTGCCATTGTGCTATATGTTTATTGGTTTGTAATAGTGGATCAGATAAATCTATCTCCCAGTACCTCGCGGATGAACTCAAACGTGGACAGGATATCCGCCTTGCCGTTGCGCACGCATACCGAGTGCTCGTAATGAGCCGCCGGCTTGCGATCTACGGTGCGAGCTGTCCAGCCGTCATCCTCGATGACTACCTGACGACGTCCAAGCGTGATCATCGGCTCGATAGCCAGGGTCATGCCACTCTTGAGCATGATACCGTTGCCTCGACGGCCGTAGTTGCATACCTCCGGATCCTCGTGCATGTGACGTCCGATACCGTGGCCCACAAACTCGCGGACTACACCGTAGCCGGCACGCTCACAATGCTGCTGGATCGTGGCGCTCACATCCCCCAGGCGGCGACCGGTGACGGCCTGCTCAATGCCCAGGTAGAGCGCTTCCTTGGTCGTACGCAACAGCTGCATCACTTCGGGTGCTACCTCGCCCACAGGGAAGGTGTAAGCACTGTCGGAATGCCAGCCGTTGAGCTCGATCGACGAGTCTACCGAGATGATATCGCCCTCCTTCAACACGCAGTCTTTGGACGGGATACCATGCACCACCACGCCGTTCACCGACGTGCAGAGCGTAGCGGGATAACCCTCATAGCCCAGACACGCAGGACGACCTCCGTGGTCGCAGATAAACTCATACGCTATCTTGTCCAGCTCGGCGGTAGTCACACCCGGCCGGATAGACTTAGCCACTTCGGCATAAGTCTTACCCAGCAGGATATTGCTAGCTCGCATGAGCTCTACTTCTTCGTCAGTCTTGAGATAGATCATCTGCTCTACTAATTAATAAGCCATAGCACCCGAACGTCCCTTGATACGCATACCGGACTCAAAGAATCCGTCGTAGTGACGCATCAACAGGTGGCTCTCAATCTGCTGCAAAGTATCCAGGATCACACCTACCATAATGAGCAGCGACGTTCCACCAAAGAACTGCGCAAAGCCCATCGTTACGCCAAACAGACGTGCAAATGCAGGCAGGATAGCAATGATACCGAGCAGGATCGAACCCGGCAAGGTGATGCGACTCATGATCGAGTCGATATACTCAGCCGTCTTCTTACCCGGCTTCACGCCCGGAATAAATCCGTTGTTCAACTTCAGGTTCTCTGCCATCTGTACAGGATTGATGATAATCGCTGTATAGAAGTAGGTGAACGCAATGATGAGCAAGAAGAATACCAGGTTGTACCAGAATCCGTTGTTGTCGGCAAATGCCTGTGCAAACGCACTCATACCCTCCGAACGGAAACCCATCAGAGCGATAGGAATAAACATAATAGCCTGTGCAAAAATGATAGGCATTACGTTAGCCGCATTTACCTTCAACGGGATATACTGACGTACACCGCCGTACTGCTTGTTACCCACAACACGCTTTGCGTACTGTACAGGTATCTTGCGCGTGCCCTGAACCAGCAGGATAGCAAATGCCAGCACAGCCAGCAGCACTACCACCTCGATCAAGAACACGATCAGTCCACCACCAGCATCATTCAGTCGGCTTCCGAACTCCTGAACCACAGCAGCCGGGAAACGAGCAATAATACCGATCAAGATGATGAACGAAATACCGTTACCTACACCGCGATCCGTGATACGCTCACCCAACCACATGACAAACATGGAGCCGGCGCACAACAATACCGTCGACGAAATCGTGAACCAGTTGAAGCCCACAGCCAGAGGCTGGCCTGCCTGTGCCATCTGCACCGACAGGTTCACCAAGTAGCTCGGACCCTGGAACAACAAGATAGCCACAGTCAGATAGCGCGTGATCTGGTTCATCTTCTGGCGACCAGACTCTCCCTCCTTCTGCATCTTCTGGAAGTACGGCACTGCAATAGTCAGCAGCTGCACTACGATCGATGCGGAGATGTAAGGCATGATACCCAACGCGAATACCGAAGCATTCGAGAAGGCACCACCAGAGAACATATCCAAGAGCGCCATCAGACCTCCGGCGGTCTGCGAATGCAGAGCCGACAAAGCCTGTGGATTAATACCCGGAAGGACTACGAAACTACCGAAACGATAGATGAGCACGAACAACAGCGTGGTCAGCAGTCGATTACGGAGGTCCTCAACCTTCCAGATATTCTTGATTGTTTCTATAAATTTCATATTAAATCCTTGATTAAATCAATAATTTAAATTTTCTCGATAGTACCACCGGCAGCCGTGATAGCAGCCTCAGCAGACTTGCTGAAGGCATTTGCCTGTACGGTCAGCTTAGCAGTCAACGTACCATTACCAAGAATCTTTACCAACTGGGTCTTGCTGATAAAACCAGCCTCATGCAGCTCTACCAGACCGATCTTCTCCAGCTTCTTAGCCTCGGCAAGCGCCTGAAGAGTTGCCAGATTGATAGCCTTGTACTCTACACGGTTGATATTCTTGAAGCCAAACTTAGGCAGACGACGCTGCATAGGCATCTGACCACCCTCAAATCCGATCTTCTTCGAATAACCCGAACGAGACTTAGCACCCTTGTGACCACGGGTAGACGTGCCACCCAAACCCGAACCGGCACCTCGGCCGATACGCTTTGCTGTCTTCACTGAGCCGGCAGCCGGAGTCAATTTATTTAATTCCATAATGCGTAAATCTTTCAGTTTTAATCAATTACTTTTACCAGGTGCTTTACCTTCTCTACCATACCCATGATAGCAGGAGTTGCCTCATGCTCTACCACGGCGTTCATCTTCTTCAGACCCAGAGCTACCATAGTAGCCTTCTGATCCTTCGGGCAGCGGATAATGCTGCGAACTTGTTGAATCTTAATCTTTGCCATAGTTCTTATCAGTTTTATCCGTTAAACACAGTCGACAAACTTACACCGCGGTTCTGAGCTACCGTATGGGCGTCACGCAACTCGGCGAGAGCCTGAATAGTAGCCTTCACGAGGTTGTGAGGGTTGGAGCTACCCTTTGCCTTTGCCAGCACGTCGGTAACACCTACCGACTCCAGCACGGCACGCATAGCACCACCGGCCTTCACTCCCGTACCGTGAGTAGCGGGCTGAATATATACGCGGGCACCACCAAACTTAGCATACTGCTCGTGAGGTATAGTTCCCTTCAGTACCGGAACCTGAATCAGGTTCTTCTTTGCAGCCTCAGTTGCCTTAGCAATAGCTGCCGTTACTTCACCTGCCTTACCCAGGCCTTGGCCTACGATGCCGTTCTCATTACCAACAACAACGATAGCTGCAAAGGTGAAAGTACGTCCACCCTTCGTAACTTTTGTTACGCGGTTGACTGCCACCAGACGCTCCTTGAGCTCCAGATCTTGAGTAGTTTTTACACGATTCATATCAGTATCGTTCCATTAGAATTTGAGACCTGCCTCGCGAGCAGCATCTGCAAGTGATTTAACTCGACCATGATACAGATAGCCGTTACGATCGAATACCACTGCCTCTACGCCTGCCTTCTTGGCAGCCTCAGCAATCAGTTTTCCTACCTCAGCAGCTTTCTCTGTCTTGGTCATTTTATCCTTAATAGCAAGCGACGATGCGCTAGCCAGGGTCATACCCTTCGTGTCGTCAATTACCTGAGCGTAAATCTGGCTATTAGAGCGGAATACGGTCAGACGCGGACGCTCTGCAGTACCCGATACCTTGGTACGGATCGATGCCTTAATCTTAAGGCGACGTGCAATTTTCTTAATCATAATCTTATTCCTTTCTATTATTTACCAGCCGACTTACCAGCCTTACGACGTACAACTTCACCCTGGAAGCGAATACCCTTGCCCTTATACGGCTCCGGTTTACGGAACGAACGAATCTTGGCGCATACCTGACCAATCAACTGCTTGTCAGCCGACTCCAGGATCACCAGCGGGTTCTGGTTACGCTCCGACTTGGTCTCTACCTTGATCTCCTTGGGAAGACCCATGTAGATCGGGTGCGTATAACCCAGCGAGAAGTTCAGCACATTCGGCTGAGCCAACTCAACACGGTAACCTACACCTACCAACTCGAGTACTTTCTTATAACCCTCGCTTACACCAACAACCATGTTGTGGATCAACGCACGGTACAGACCATGCTTCGAACGAGCCTCTTTCTCATCGTTCGGACGAGTCACGTGGCATACACCATCCTCTACGCTTACACTGATCAGGGGATCAACAGCCTGAACGAGCTCACCCTTCGGACCCTTAACGGTCACTACATTCTCCGGACTTACCGTAACGGTAACACCTGCGGGAATGGCAATAGGAAGTTTTCCAATTCTTGACATACTAATCCTCCTTTATTAATAAACATAGCAAATAACTTCACCACCCAACTTCTGCAGCAGCGCTTCCTTGTTGGTCATCACACCCTTGGAGGTGCTCAGGATAGCGATACCCAGACCGTTCAATACGCGCGGCATCTCACGATAACCTACATACTGACGCAAACCCGGAGTGGATACACGTTGTAAACTCTTGATGGCGTTAACTTTGTTAACCGGATCATACTTCAGGGCGATCTTGATCGTACCCTGAGGGCCATCCTCTACAAACTTGTAAGAGAGGATATAACCCTTCTCAAACAAGATGCGAGTGATCTCTTTCTTCAGATTCGAAGCCGGAACTTCTACCACACGGTGGCCGGCTTTGATTGCATTCCTCAGTCGAGTGAGGTAATCTGCGATTGGATCTGTCATAATGTTTTTGTTTTAAATTAATCCCGCCTGTCGGGACAATATTTAATTAATAATTGTGGCTTTCAGTTTTCAGCTATCAGCTTTCAGATTTTCGGTCTGACGGCTGACGGCTGATTTCTGATAGCGCTTTCTTACCAGCTGGCCTTCTTTACGCCTGGGATCAGGCCCTTAGAAGCCATCTCACGGAACTGGATACGGCTCAGACCGAAGACACGCATGTAACCTTTCGGACGACCGGTGATCTTGCAACGGTTGTGCAGACGTACCGGGCTTGCGTTCTTAGGCAGTGCCTGGAGACCTTCATAGTCACCATCCTTGAGGAGCTGTGCACGCTTAGCAGCATACTTTGCTACCAGCTTTGCACGCTTCACCTCGCGGGCTTTCATTGATTCTTTTGCCATAGTCTTGTCTTACTTTTTGAAAGGTAAACCAAACTCACGCAGCAGAGCAAAGCCCTCCTCATCGGTGTTGGCCGTGGTCACGAACGTGATGTTCATACCCAGCAGTTTGGTGATGTTATCAATGTTGATTTCCGGGAAGATGATCTGCTCCGTGATACCCAACGTGTAGTTACCACGACCGTCCATCTTGTTGTTGATACCTTTGAAGTCGCGGATACGAGGCAATGCTACGCGAACCAGACGCTCCAAAAATTCGTACATCTGCTCACCACGCAACGTTACACGTACACCGATCGGCATCTTCTTACGTACCTTAAATCCGGCGATATCCTTCTTCGACTCAGTAGCTACTGCCTTCTGACCTGCAATGGCCGTCATCTCCTGCAATGCTACCTCGATGATCTTCTTATCGGCTACTGCCTCACCCAAACCCTGGTTCAAAACGATTTTCTCCAGACGCGGGCACTGCATTACTGTCGTATAACCGAACTCCTTCATCAGGATAGGAACGATACGCTCCTGGTAATCCTGCTTTAAACTAGCCGTATTCATTCTTAGATCTCCTTACCGGTTTTTTTACTTACACGTACAAGCTTACCATCCTTCTCTACGCGACCTACGCGAACGGGCTTGCCATCCTCTACAGGATTCAGGTTAGAGATGTGGATAGGAGCCTCTTGTTTAACGATTCCGCCTTGCGGATTCTTTGCATTAGGTTTGGTACTCTTAGATACCATGTTGACACCCTCTACAATCGCACGCTGCTTCTCAACGAGCACCTCCAGCACACGGCCGGTCTTGCCCTTACTAGCACCTGCGTTTACATAAACGGTATCACCTTTCTTGATATGTAATTTTGCCATTTCTGTAACTTTTTAGATGATTTAGAGCACTTCAGGTGCCAACGAAATAATTTTCATGTTCGTCTGACGAAGCTCACGAGCAACCGGACCAAAGATACGGCTACCACGCAGCTCACCAGCGTTGTTTACCAACACACATGCGTTGTCGTCAAAGCGAATATAGCTTCCGTCTGCACGACGTACCTCCTTCTTCACGCGAACTACGATTGCACGGCTTACCGTACCATCCTTGATCTCCGACGAAGGAATTACGCCCTTAACGGCTACTACTACCGTGTCGCCCAGGCTGGCATAACGCTTCTTGGTGCCGCCCAGAACGCGGATAACCAATGCCTCTTTAGCACCCGAGTTGTCCGCAACTATCAGTCTTGATTCTTGCTGTACCATAATTACTTAGCCCTTTCTACAATTTGAGTTAGACGCCAACGAATTGTCTTGCTCAACGGACGAGTCTCCATGATACGTACGGTATCACCGATGCCGCACTCATTCTTCTCATCATGAGCATGGAACTTGCGAGTCTTATTGACAAACTTGCCATAAATGGGGTGTTTCTCTTTCCACTTGACAGCTACCACAATGGTCTTGTCCATCTTGTTGGAAACAACTACGCCCACGCGCTCTTTTCTTAGATTTCTTTCCATTTCAATTGTCGTTTTTTACTTGTTAATTTCTCGAGCACGGAGCTCAGTTGCAAGTCGCGCGATGTTTCTACGAGCAACCTTAATCTGCAACGGATTGTCGAGCGGAGAAATACTGTGATTTAGCTTCATCTGTGACAGACTGGTCTTCTCAGCCTCCAGACGCTCCTGAATCTCAGCAGTTGTTAATTCTTTAATTTCAGCTGTTTTCATAATCCTAATTAAACATTTTGGGTTGGGTCGTAATCACGTCTTACGACAAATTTGGTTGTTACTGGCAACTTCTGTGCAGCCAGGCGGAGTGCCTCTTTTGCTACCTCGAAGCTTACACCATCTATCTCGAAGATAACGCGGCCGGGCTCCAATGGTACTACGAATCCTTCCGGAGCACCTTTACCCTTACCCATACGTACATCCAACGGCTTCTTCGTGATCGGCTTGTCCGGGAATACGCGGATCCATACCTGACCTTGACGTTGCATATGGCGAGTTACTGCGATACGAGCTGCTTCGATTTGGCGACCGGTCAACCAGATGGTACCAAGACTCTTGATACCGAACGAGCCAAATACCAGCTCTTGGCCGCGATGAGCCACACCCTTGATGCGACCCTTTTGACAGCGGCGGAATTTAGTTTTCTTTGGTTGTAACATAACTGTTTTCTAATCTACAAATCGTTGATAATTATTTTTTGTTACGGCGGAAACCACCACGACGGTCATCGCGACGATCGTTTCGACGATCCGGACGGTTCTCCTTCTGCTGCGAGAAGTTAGGAGCCAAGTCCTTCTTGCCAAATACCTCACCACGACAAATCCAAACCTTTACACCGATAATACCTACCTTGGTCAGTGCACCAACGTGGCAGTAGTCGATGTCAGCACGCAATGTATGCAGCGGCGTACGGCCCTCTTTGTACATCTCCTTACGAGCCATCTCGGCACCGTTCAGACGACCACTTACCTGGACCTTAATACCCTCTGCGCCCATGCGCATAGTTCCTTGGATTGCCATCTTCACCGCACGACGATATGCGATCTTACCCTCCAGCTGACGAGCGATCTTGTTTGCTACAATTGTAGCATCCAATTCCGGACGACGTACCTCGAAGATGTTGATCTGTACATCCTGCTTGGTGATCTTCTTCAACTCCTCTTTCAATTTGTCAACTTCTTGTCCACCCTTTCCAATAATATAACCGGGGCGAGCAGTGCAGACAGTTACAGTTACCAATTTCAGAGTTCTCTCAATAACGATACGGGAAATACTTGCCTCAGCCAAACGGGCATTCAGGTACTTGCGGATCTTTGCATCCTCAAGCAACGTATCTCCGAAATTCTTACCGCCAAACCAGTTGGAATCCCAACCACGTACAATACCCAGGCGGTTTGCAATTGGATTAATTTTCTGTCCCATTTTGGTTAATTACTTTTCAGCGTTAGTATTCTTAGTATCTACAAATATAGTAACATGGTTCGAACGCTTGCGTACACGATAAGCGCGACCCTGAGGAGCGGGCAACATGCGCTTGAGCATCAAGCCGCCGTCAACCATGATGTTACTAACATACAGTGTCTCCTGATCTGCCTTCTTGCCAGTCTTGGTCTCCCAGTTGGCAATAGCCGATTTCAAGAGTTTCTCCAGTGCACGGCTGGCTTCCTTAGTCGAGAAGTGCAGTGCACCAAGTGCGCGGTTCACCTCCATGCCACGTACCATGTCTGCTACCAGACGCATCTTACGCGGACTCGTGGGAACGTTGTTGAGCTTGGCAAAGTATTGACTCTTGCGAGCCTCCTTCATTGCCTCTGCCGTATTATGTTTTCTAGCACCCATTTTAATCTTATGGTTTTTTTAATTTTGATTAATGATTCAATGGATTACTTTCTGTTTCCCGAGTGACCACGGAACGTACGGGTCGGAGCAAACTCACCGAGCTTGTGACCTACCATGTTCTCCGTTACATATACAGGAATGAACTTGTTTCCATTGTGAACTGCAATCGTATGACCTACAAAATCAGGAGAGATCATCGATGCACGGCTCCAGGTCTTAACAACTTCTTTCTTGTTAGCCTCATTCATAGCCAGCACCTTCTTCTCCAGCTTTACGCTAATAAACGGTCCTTTTTTCAATGAACGACTCATAATGTTAATCTGATTTTAATAGGTTATTTTTTACGTCTTTCAATAATGTACTGATTGCTCTGGTTCTTCGGACGACGAGTCTTGTAACCCTTAGCCAGCAAGCCCTTACGGCTACGCGGATGACCACCACTCTGACGGCCTTCACCACCACCCATCGGGTGATCTACTGGGTTCATTACGACACCACGGTTGTGCGGACGACGACCCAGCCAACGGCTGCGACCTGCCTTACCGCTCTTCTCCAAAGCGTGATCACTGTTTCCTACTACACCAACAGTAGCCTTGCATGCGCTCAGCACCTTACGCAACTCACCCGAAGGCAACTTGATAATTGCGTACTTGTCCTCACGACTCGAAAGCTGGGCGAACGTTCCTGCCGAACGAACCATACATGCTCCCTGACCGGGACGCAACTCAATGTTGTGAATCAGCGTTCCCAGAGGGATGTTTACCATCGGTAGTGCATTTCCTACTTCAGGAGCAGCCTCTGCTCCCGACATTACCGTTTGACCTACTTGCAGTCCATTAGGTGCAAGAATGTAGCGCTTTTCGCCATCAGCGTAGAATAGCAGCGCGATGCGAGCCGAACGGTTCGGATCGTACTCTATTGTCTTTACTGTTGCCGGTACACCGTCTTTGTTGCGCTTGAAGTCAATTACACGATACTTCTGCTTGTGTCCGCCGCCAATATAACGCATGGTCATCTTTCCAACATTGTTGCGACCACCCGTCTTGCGCTTTCCGTACACAAGAGACTTCTCTGGTGCGCTTGCTGTAATTGTCTCAAACGCGCCAATAACTTTGTGTCTTTGCCCCGGTGTTGTGGGCTTAAATTTACGTACAGCCATTTTTAGATGTTGCTATAAAAATCGATTGTTTCACCTTCTTTCAACGTAACGATAGCCTTCTTGTATGCCTGCTTTGCACCACGCAGCAAACCGCTCTTCGTATAGCGCTGCTTCGTCTTCGGAGCTACAATCAGGGTATTTACATCTGCTACCTGTACGTTGTACATTTCTTCTACTGCCTTCTTGATCTCAATCTTGTTGGCATTGCGAGCTACCTGAAAACCGTAACGGTTCAACTTCTCGCCGGCGGCGGTCATCTTCTCAGTGACGATTGGTTTCAAAATAATTGCCATAATAATAACCTCCTTTAAGCTTTAAAAGTTGCCTCAATAGCAGCGGCCGATGCCTCGGTCAGTACTACTACATTCGAGTTCATGATAGTGTAAGTGTTCAGCTCATTAGCCGTTACCACGTTCGTACGCTGGATGTTAGCAGCCGACTTGATCACGTTCAGATCGTTCTCAGCAGTTACAAACAGCACCTTCTTACCAGCTACCTGCAGAGCCTTCATTACCTCTACCATAGCCTTCGTCTTCGGTGCCTCAAACTGGAGAGCATCCAATACAATCAACTCGTTCTGCTTTGCACGCAGACTCAGAGCGCTCTTACGAGCCAATTGCTTTACTTTCTTGTTCAGTTTGAAGTCATAGTCACGAGGTACCGGACCGAAAATCGTACCACCACCTACGCGTACCGGAGACTTCAGATCACCCGGACGGGCACCGCCGCCACCTTTCTGACGACCAAGTTTGCGAGTCGAGTGAGCGTTCTCAGAACGCTGTTTAGCCTTAGCTGTGCCTTGACGGTTTGCTGCCAAGAACTGCTTAACGTCCAAGTAAATAGCGTGGTCGTTAGGCTCAATACCGAAGATAGCGTCATTCAGAGCGATCTTCTTGCCGGTTTCCTTACCGGCCATGTTCAAAATACTAAGTTCCATACCGCTAATTACTTGTTAATGATTACTACTGAATTCTTTGCACCCGGAATACTACCCTTCACCATGATCAGGTTGTACTCTGGAATTACTTTCAATACCACAAGGTTCTGAACCGTTACACGGTCTGCACCCATGTGACCCGCCATACGGGTACCCGGGAAAATACGGCTAGGATATGCACATGCACCTACCGAACCCGGAGCACGAAGACGGTCGTCCTGACCGTGGGTCGACTGACCTACACCGCCAAAACCGTGACGCTTAACAACTCCCTGGAAACCTTTACCCTTGCTCGTACCAATTACGTCTACATACATACCTTCCTCAAACAGGTCGGCTGCCGTCAACGTCTGGCCAAGAGTCAACTCTCCATCAAAATCAAATTCTGCAAGGTGACGCATCGGTTGTACGCCTGCTGCCTTGAAATGACCGGCCTCAGCCTTGTTCGTGTGCTTCTCGCTCTTAGGCATGAAGCCAATCTGAACTGCCTGATAGCCGTCCTTCTCAACAGTCTTAAGCTGCGTAACAACGCACGGACCTGCCTCAATAACGGTGCACGGGATGTTCTTGCCGTCGGCACCAAAGACTGATGTCATACCAATCTTTTTTCCTAATAATCCTGGCATTTTTGCTTAGATTGTTTTAGTTTTTGTTAATAATTATCCGTTCTCGCCCGCGGGGTTTCCGACTCTTCACCTTGCGATTACTCTTGCGGCGCTAACCGAGGGAAACGGCTTGTTAATTGTTTTTGTGTCTCCTGTCTTTCGACTTTCGACTTTTTTCTTTCGACTAATTTATCAAACTTTGATCTCTACCTCGACACCCGAAGCCAGTTCCAACTTCATCAGCGCCTCTACGGTCTTGTTGTTGCTGTTGTAGATGTCAATCAGTCGCTTGTAGCTTGCCAACTCGAATTGCTCACGAGCTTTCTTGTTAACGAACGTAGAGCGGTTTACAGTAAAAATACGCTTGTGCGTCGGCAGTGGAATAGGACCACTTACTACGGCACCCGTTGCCTTTACCGTCTTCACAATCTTCTCAGCAGACTTGTCCACCAAGTTGTGGTCGAACGATTTCAGTTTGATACGAATTTTTTGACTCATAATCTTTTAATTGTTTTTTTTATTTTTTCTTGTTTTGCGGAGCGCAGACCACCTAAAGAGTCATTTGCTCAGATGACCCACACCCCACTTGGGTTTTCTTTTTGTCCGCGTACTTGTCAACACGTACGGGTGTACGTGTGTGTACGCATGTTATTTTAGGTACGCGCTTGCACGCTTGCGAGCGCGTTACCTATTCTTGTCTTATACCAGGTCTACGCGACCGCCGCACTCTGTCAGCACAGCCTTAGCAATGCTCGAGCTAACTGCCTCGTAGTGGCTGAACTCCATGGAGCTCGTGGCACGACCACTCGTGATCGTACGCAGAGCCGTCACATAACCGAACATCTCGCTCAATGGTACCTTGGCCTTCACGATACGTGCACCGTTGTGTGCGGTGTCCATACCCTCAACCTGACCACGACGCTTGTTCAAGTCACCGATGACGTCACCCATCGACTCCTCCGGAGTAACTACCTCCACCTTCATGATCGGCTCCATCAGTACCGGCTTAGCCTTGGCACAAGCACTCTTGAATGCCATCTGTGCGCAGATCTCAAAGCTCAACTGATCCGAGTCTACCGGGTGGAAACTACCGTCGATAACCGTTACTTTCAGTTTATCCAGCGGGAAGCCGGCCAATACACCGGTCTTCATAGCAGACTCAAAGCCCTTCTGGATAGCCGGGATATACTCCTTAGGAATGTTACCACCCTTCACGATATCCTCAAACTGCAGCGAACCCTCGAAGCCTTCGTCGGCCGGCTCTACGCGAACAATCATATCCGCGAACTTACCACGACCACCACTCTGCTTCTTGTACGTCTCACGCAGCTCAACCGGTGCACTGATAGCCTCGCGATAAGCCACCTGCGGACGACCTTGGTTACACTCTACCTTGAACTCACGTTTCAGACGGTCGATGATGATCTCCAGGTGGAGCTCACCCATACCCGAGATAACGGTCTGACCCGTCTGCTCGTCCGTCTTCACGGTGAAGGTTGGATCCTCCTCAGCCAACTTAGCCAAACCTACACCCAGCTTATCCAGGTCAGCCTGACTCTTCGGCTCTACGGAGATACCAATCACCGGTGCCGGGAACTCAATCGACTCCAGTACTATCGGCTTGTTCTCGTCGCACAGCGTATCGCCCGTGCGTATATCCTTAAATCCTACGCCCGCGCCTATGTCGCCCGCGAGGATCGTCTCAACAGGATTCTGGTGGTTCGAGTGCATCTGGAAGATACGGCTGATACGCTCCTTCTTACCCGAACGCGGGTTGTAAACGTACGAACCGGCATCCAGCTTACCCGAATATACACGGAAGTAGCACAGACGGCCTACATACGGATCGGTAGCAATCTTAAATGCCAACGCACACAGCGGCTCGTTGTCATCCGGCTTGCGAACCAACTCCTCGCCCGACTGAGGATCCGTACCGAAGATCTCCGGCGTATCCATCGGCGAAGGCAGATAAGCACATACGGCATCCAACATCGTCTGCACACCCTTGTTCTTGAACGAACTACCGCAGATCACCGGGAACATCTTCATGCTCAGCGTACCCTTGCGGATAGCTACGCGAATCTCATCCTCCGTGATCGTCGACGGATCTTCAAAGTATTTCTCCATCAGCGTGTCATCAAACTCCGAGATGGTCTCCAGCATCTTGTCGCGCCACTCTTCAGCCTCGGCTACGAGATCTGCAGGGATATCCTCCTCTACATACTCAGCACCCATAGTCTCATCGTGCCACAGGATAGCTTTCATCTTCACGAGGTCAACGACACCCTTGAAGGTCTCCTCTGCGCCGATAGGAATCTGGATAGGACACGGAGTTGCACCGAGTACCTCTTTGATCTGACGAACTACGTCAAAGAAGTTAGCACCCGAGCGGTCCATCTTGTTTACGTAGCAGATACGCGGCACGTTGTACTTGTCAGCCTGACGCCATACGGTCTCACTCTGAGGTTGTACACCACCTACCGAGCACAGCGCCATAACAGCACCGTCCAAGATACGCAGCGAACGCTCTACCTCAACGGTAAAGTCCACGTGACCCGGAGTGTCGATCAAGTTGATCTTGTACTTGTTGCCTGCATAGTTCCAGAACGTCGTGGTAGCAGCAGAGGTGATCGTGATACCACGCTCCTGCTCCTGCTCCATCCAGTCCATCGTTGCAGCACCGTCATGCACCTCACCAATCTTGTGAGTCAGACCGGTGTAGAACAGGATACGCTCCGAAGTCGTTGTCTTACCGGCATCGATGTGCGCCATGATACCGATGTTGCGATTCAAATGTAAATCGTGTTTTGCCATTTGTTTATTCTTTCAATCTTTTTTGTACTGTTGTTTGTTGCAGCTTTGAAACTTTCTACTTTCAACTTTCGAACTTCTCTCAACTCTCAACTTTCAACTCTCAACTTTTTAGAAGCGGAAGTGTGCGAATGCACGGTTAGCCTCAGCCATACGGTGCATATCCTCTTTACGCTTGAAGGCACCACCCTGGTTGTTGAATGCGTCCATAATCTCTGCAGCCAGCTTCTCGGCCATCGAGTGACCACCGCGCTTGCGTGCAAACAGGATCATATTCTTCATTGCAATCGACTCCTTGCGGTCAGCGCGGATCTCAGTCGGCACCTGGAAGGTTGCACCACCGATACGCTTCGACTTAACCTCTACCAACGGAGTGATATTGTCCAGAGCCTGCTTCCAGATGTCCAGAGCAGTCTTGTCCTCTTGTTTCATCTTTGCATCAACGTTCTCCAACGCGTTGTAGAACACCGAATATGCAGTACTCTTCTTGCCATCCAGCATCAGATGGTTCACAAACTTTGCCACCATCACTTCACCGAACTTAGGATCCGGCAGGATGACACGTTTCTTTGGTTTTGCTTTTCTCATTGTTTTAAATAATTTTAATTTGGTTGTCGATTACTTCAGCAACTTTGGAGTTTTGAACGCTTGTCTGTGTTTGTCTCGAAAACTTTCTACTTTCAACTTTCGAACTTCTCTCAACTCTCAACTTTCAACTCTCAACTTTCCAAGTCCCTTACTCAACCCTCAACCCATGTTTCCGTCCCATTCTATGGAACACTTAGTTAATAAAATTCTTAACAGAACTGTTTGCTTGTTGTTTGTTCAAGTTGGCTTTGAAAAACTTTCTACTTTCAACTTTCGAACTTCATTCAACTCTCAACTCTCAACTCTCAACTCTCAACTAAAAATAATTTTCGGGTCGACCGAAATTATTTTTTTGCTTTCGGACGCTTAGCACCGTATTTCGAACGACGCTGCAGACGATTTGCTACACCGGCGGTATCCAGCGTACCACGTACGATGTGATAACGAACACCCGGCAGGTCTTTCACACGACCGCCACGTACCATTACGATACTGTGCTCTTGCAAGTTGTGGCCCTCACCCGGAATATAAGCATTCACCTCCTTGGTGTTGGTCAGACGTACACGCGCTACCTTACGCAGTGCGGAATTAGGTTTCTTAGGGGTCGTCGTGTAAACACGTACACAAACGCCACGACGCTGCGGACAGCAGTCCAGAGCCGGGCTCTTCGACTTGTCCACCAGTTCTGCTCTTCCTTTTCTAACTAATTGTTGAATTGTAGGCATTTTGTTGTTTGAATTTTAATTAAATTTTACTTTTTGATAGCCTTTGTCTTTCGACTTTTCGCTTTCGACTTTCGACTATCTTTTATTATTATAAATGTTCCGTGCTCTCACGCTTACATATGTTCCGCGCGAAAAAGCATGCAAAATTACTGCTTTTTTCTGACATACGCAAATATTTCTATAAGAAAAGTGATTTTTTCGGCATATTTCTTCAAATTGTCATCTCCACTTAGCAAAAGTAAGAACTAAAGTTGGATATTAGTAGGTGATTAGTAGGTGATAAGTAGGTTATTAGTAGGTGATAAATAGGTCATAAATAAGTGATAACTGCGATATTAGTCTGTTATTAATATATTATTAGTAGCTGATTAGTAGGTAATTAAGCAAATCATGCGCTCACATCACTATACCGTCACCCTATTTTTCTGCATTTTTATTTGCATATTTCAGTTTTTTTCCGTACCTTTGCACCCGAATTTTGAACCCACAGACATACTATGCAAAAAACATACCACTTTTTCAAAAGCAAATTCAAGAACCACGCCCTGCGGTTCGACCGTATCCTAACCGAGAGTTTCTCCCGCCAGATCCTATGGATTCTTGGCATCCTCGTCGCCGTCTGGGTCGTCTGGGCAGTATGTCTCACTTTCTGTAAGCCTTGGGCAGCATCAGGCAGAGAGTTTGGAAATCAGCTTCTCCTCCCCCTATATCTGCTCATCGACTCCAACGCTCTTTCCGATGCGCGCGGAATAGCAGATATTAGCGGATGGCAAATACTCTTCTGTATCCTGACCTACATCATCGGGCTAATCGTTTTTAACGCCATCTTCATCTCCGTCTTTAGCAACTATATCGCACAACGCAAGCAGAACTACCACGACGGCGTTTCCCGCTACAAAATAGCCGGCCACTTCGTCATCCTCGGCTACGACGAGATGCTCCCCTCCATCATCGACCACATCTTCCGCAATCATCCCGACGCACGCATACTGGTACTCTCCGCCGTTGAGTCGGTCAAGATACGTGAACGACTCCGCAAAGCCGTTCCCCGTGAACAGTTCGACCGCATCATCGTCAACTACGGCCACCGTGCCGCAAGCGACTACTACCCCGACATCTACCTCGAACGCGCCCGTCAGATATTCGTTGTCGGCAAACGCTCCCTGCCCGAGCACGATGCCATCAACGTGGAGTGCGTAGAGAGTATCTTCCAATATCTAACCCCATTCAAGGGACAGCAACTTCCGGAACGCATTACATGCGTCTTCGAGGACTTTGACACCTACTCCGCCTTCAAGATAGCCGACATCTTCGAACGCGCCAAAGACCTGCATATCGACTTTGTGCCATACAACTACTATATCGGTTGGGCTAAACAGGTATTCATCAACCGCCACTACTACGCCAGCCAGGACAACACCTGCTACGACTATCCAGCCATCTACGGCGACGGAATCGGTTACAACGATCCCCGCCAGGTACACCTCGTCTTCATCGGCACCTCCACATCTGCAGTCGCTTTCGCCCTCGAGGCCGCACAGATACTCCACTTCCCCAACTTTGTCGGGCCGCACCATCGCAAGAGTCGTATCACCTTCATCGACCTCAATGCCGACCGGGAGATGCATCTCTTCCGCATCCGCAACCGTCATTTCTTTGAGATCGAACCCTGCCTCTATCGCGACCTTTCCGGCGCGAAAGAGCACGCCGAGACGCTCCCGCCCACACGCTTCCACGGCGCCGACGACAGCCAGTTCCTCGACATCGAATTCGAGTTCATCAAGGGTGACGCCTACTCGCCACAGATACAAGACCTTATCCGTACTTGGGCCGAAGATTCCAATCAGTTGCTCTCGCTCTACGTCGCCATGACCAATCAGCGCGACAACTTCTGCCTGAGCATGAATATGCCTGACGCCGTATACGACCGCGAGATACCCGTCTTCATCCGCCAGAACGTGTCCGACACCTTCGTTACCGAACTGCGCAACGCCCACACCGACGGCACACCCGAAAAACGCGCCGAGAAAGAGACCTTCTACGTCATGGATGCCCGGGGCAAAGCCGTGCCTACACGCCGTCCGCAACGCTACGCCAATATCTACCCATTCGGCATGAACGACAGTTCGTTCTTCAGCAACGAGCGCAACTTCCGTCGCGCCTACCTCATCAACTATCTCTACGACAACATGACCGAGGACTATCACTTCCCGCCGGTAGAACAACTCGATGCTGATACCGAGATTCCCTCCAAAGCCAAAAATATCTGGCTCACCAGCCAACGACTGACCGTAGGCGCCAAGTGGTCTAACCTCTACGCCGCAGAGATCATCCCCTGCAAACAAGCCTCTATGCAAGCTATGGATCGCGAGGGTATCGATCCCGAGACGCAACTGACCTATATGGCGCAGGTAGAACACAATCGCTGGAACGTGGAAAAACTGCTGCTCGGCTACCGAAAACCGCTACCTGAGGAAGATCGTCACATGGCGCATGACAAAACAGCGAATAGCTTACTCAAACAAAATAAACAATACCACTTCGTACATTCCGATATCCGGCCCTACAAAGACCTGGACGATATCGACCAACTGGACGTAGAATTTATGCGTTATATCCCCTGGATTATATCCAAAGACTAACTCGAGACACACCATCGACTTATGAAAAAACAAATACCTATATTTATCGCAGGCGCCAAGAGTTTTCGCGACCAACGCGTAGCCCTCAAGGCCATGGCCAACGACCTCAACACCGAGTTCTCTGACCAGAAGAAAGACGTCGTCATCTACATGTGCTCCTACGAGAACTTCGGTGACCACCAGCAGGAGTACAACCAGTTTATCGCCGACGTGGCCGACCTCGTCATCTTTGTGCTCGACGGCAGTATCGGCAAGCATACCGAGGATGAGTTCCGCCTCGCTGTATCCGAGTACAAGAAAGAAGACATGCCCAAGGTGCTCGTCTTCCTCAAGGAATTCGACCAGACCACTCCCGGCATCCAAAAAATACAACACCTGCTCGAAGAAGCTTTCGGCCCTGAGTTCTACTATATCTCCTACTCCTCCACCGAGGACCTCTGCACCAAGGCCAAAGAACGTATCCAGCAACACGTCAACCGCTACCAGCACCGCATCAACACTATCCGTCGTGCCATCGCAGCCGGCTTCGTCTTCCTGCTCATGATCGCCTGCTTCATCACCGCAACATTCTTCAGCAACAAAGACAACAAGACGCGACCCGAGCCCTCCCTCATCTTCGTAGGTGGCGGATCGGCATCCAACTATCTCGACTCCTGTTACCACTACGACGTGCGCCATAACAAGCAGGAGAAAAACTCGCTCTTTATCAATATGCCCAGCCTCGATAGCTACTCCCTGCTCACCGACTGGATCCTGGAACACAAAAACAACGACACCATTGACAACAGCAACAATTTCTTCTACCCCATCTCACTCTCCGCTTCCAGCGCCACACCAAAACTTTTCACCCAGGATCTTAAAAACGTCAACGAACTGTCTGACAACGGCATCATCTTCTCCTATTTCATGGGCTACGATACGTTGTGCGTCCATTTCTGTGTACGCGATACCGCACATTTCAGTATTTTGAAAGCCGACACGATCGATACCGACAACCTGATAAAATGGCTGTCCGCAGATCCAACTATAGTTATCTATACCACACGCGACCACAGCGGAACCTTCAACACTTATGACGTCCTCCTTGACAGTATATTCAGCAAAAATGGAATAGCTGGCACTCGCGACATATACTACAAAGAAAACTCTTTTAAGGAACTATTTGACAAAAAGAAAGACAATGGTATCAGCGGCTTCGTAGTACTTGCCAGCAATTATTACCAACCATGCAAGATTGATATATTCGATCAAGAAAATCCGGATACGTACTATATGAGATACCTTAAACACAATGACCGGATTCAACGCAAATCCATGAATATCTATTTCCCTGCTCTTCGAATCAGTAAGACCCACACCACCTATCAGATACCTACCGTCGCACAACGATTTATCAATGCCGTTGACTCCACGGTCAAACTCCAAGATATCTACGAAATAAATACAATCCGGGACACGATGGTCATCCATTCCCTTCGCGACCCCGAGGATTAAATAATTCCGTCAAAATACCGAAAAAGTGGCATACACTCTTGTGTATGTCATTTTTTTTTCGTACCTTTGCAGCCGGATTTGGAATGAATTCCAAAATCACGAATCGAAAATCACTAATCGAACATCGTAATATGACAGAAGTTTTAAAATACACGCTACCCTCGCTGATCGTTCTGTTCGGCACGTGGCTCGTCATGTACAAGATCTTCAAAAACGAGAGTCTGAAACGCATGTGGGAACTGAAAAAAACCACGCAGAAAGAGATCACCTCGGTGCGCCTACGCGCCTACGAGCGCCTCGCACTCGTTTTGGAGCGTACACAACCCGAACACATGTTGCTCGACATGACCAATCTCAACCAGATGACCGTCATGCAAATGCAGCAACACCTGCTGCGTACCATCCGCATGGAGTTTGACCACAACATGAGTCAGCAGATCTACGTCTCCGAAGAACTTTGGGATCGTATCATACGCGCCCGCGATGAAATGGGAGCGTTTGTCAACACCATCGCCATCCAGTTACCGGAAGGTAGCAGCAGTCTTGATTATGCCAAGGCCCTCACCTCGGCATATGCCCTCAACGGTGACACGCCCTCCGCACTCGCTTTGGCTGCCCTCAAGGAAGAAGTGAAAGGACTTTGGTAATGGTAATAAAGGCGAATGGCAAATGGTTAATGGCGAAAGGTGAAAGGTTATAGGTTCTTCATAGTATCCATCCTGCTCGCAGGCGCACTCATGGCGTTTGCGGACGATACTATTGTAGTCCCCACGCCTGACACCATCATCGCTCCCACTACGAACACTATCATCCCCACACCTGCCGATACCCTCCGCACAGGAGCTACCTTGCGCACCGACTCCACCCAAAAGGTCGATCCTATCTACCAAGGAACGCTTCTTAAGCTTGACATAGCCAGCACCGTCATCGAACTGGCCAGCAACAAAGGCAAGGTCCAGACTTTCGAAGCCGCCGTTAGTTGGCGTCTCAAGCAGCGTTATTACCCCGTCTTTGAGTTCGGTGGTGCCAACGCCACGATCCAACCCGATAGCCTCCTCCACCGCGGAGCAGGCGGGTTCTTCCGTGCCGGCGTCGACATCAACGGTTTTCGCCGTCATCCCGAGAGTCTCAGTGCTGCACTTGTCGGCGTACGTATCGGTACGGCCATGCAGAGTTTTAACCTCACCAACTACGGTCGCCACTTCAAGGCCGACTGTTGGGGCGAAATCGTACTGGGCGTACAGGTGGACGTCTACAAGGGACTCCTCATGGGATGGAACGTGCGTTACCGCATCCTCTTCACCCGCAATGCCAAGGAGGGCGAACAGTTGCCCCGTTATATCCCCGGCTTCGGCCAACGTGACGAAGGTGCATGGGGATTCAACTACTACATCGGCTACAAGATATAAAGGAATGAGAAAATGCGAAAAATAAGAAAATACAAAAATAAATATTCGTTATCATGAACAAGACACAAATTCAGAATCGCGCGGCGGACAACATCCGTATCCTGGCCGCAGCGGCAGTAGAGAAAGCTAAGAGTGGTCACCCCGGCGGCGCTATGGGCGGCGCAGATTTCATCAACGTGCTTTTCTCCGAGTTCCTTGAGTACGATCCCGAGAATCCCGGTTGGGAGGCGCGCGACCGCTTCTTCCTCGACCCGGGTCATATGGCTCCGATGCTCTATGCACAACTCTGCCTGGCCGGTAAGTTCACCCTCGACGACCTGCAGAACCTGCGTCAGTGGGGATCGGTTACACCCGGTCACCCCGAGCGCGAGATAGAGCGTATGATCGAGAATACCTCGGGTCCGCTCGGACAAGGTCACACCTTCGCCGTAGGTGCAGCTATCGCCGCTAAGTGGTTCAACCAGCGTTATGGTGAGATCCATAATCCCACCATCTACGCCTTCATCTCGGATGGCGGTGTACAGGAGGAGATCTCCCAGGGTGCAGGTCGTCTGGCCGGCCACCTCGGACTGGACAACCTCGTTATGTTCTACGACTCCAACGAGATACAACTCTCCACCGGTTGCGGTGAAGTAACATCAGAAGATGTCGCTGCCAAATACAAAGCATGGGGCTGGTTTGTTCAAGAGATCCCGGGCAATGATGCCGACGCTATCCGCGAGGCCATCATCAAAGCCAAAGCTCACAAAGGTGCTCCGTCGCTCATCATCGGTCATACCACGATGGGTAAGGGCTGCGTGACGGCTGAAGGCGAGAACTGGGAAGGCAAGTGTTCCACCCACGGTGCTCCGCTTAGCAAGGCCGGTGCATCGTTCGAGCGTACGATCGAGCACCTCGGCGGCGATCCTACCAATCCGTTCCAGATCTTCCCGGAGGTCAAGAAACTGTACGACGACCGTGCTGTAGAACTGCGCGAGATCGCCAACGCCAAGTATGCCGCTTACCACGAGTGGGCCGAAGCCAATCCGCTGGCAGCCAAGGAATACGAGACCTTCATGTCCGGCGAAGCACCCTGCGTTGACTGGAGCATGATCCAGCAAAAAGCCGGTGCCGCTACCCGCAGCGCAAGCGCTACCGTACTGAGCTACCTGGCTGAGCATATAGGCAACATGATCGTCAGCTCGGCTGACCTGAGCAACTCGGATAAGACCGACGGCTTCCTCAAGAAGACCCACGCCTTCAAGAAAGGCGATTTCAGCGGTCAGTTCCTGCAAGCCGGCGTGAGCGAACTCACGATGGCATGCGTCATGATCGGTATGGCGCTCCACGGAGGCGTTATTCCTGCATGCGGTACGTTCTTTGTCTTCAGCGACTATATGAAACCCGCTGTCCGCATGGCTGCCCTCATGGAGTTGCCGGTTAAATTCATCTGGAGCCACGATGCCTTCCGCGTAGGCGAGGATGGTCCTACCCACGAGCCTGTAGAGCAGGAGGCACAGATCCGACTGATGGAGAAACTGCATAACCACCACGGCGCACCCTCTATGCTCGTGCTCCGTCCGGCAGATGCCGAGGAGACGACACTCGCATGGCGTCTGGCAATAGAAAATACGGCTACGCCGAGTGCCCTCATCCTCTCTCGTCAGGATATCGCCCCTGTACCCAACGTAAACCTGGATGGCTTCCGCAAGGGTGCATATATCGTATCGAAAGACGAGAATCCGCAAGTAGTGCTGCTGGCTTCCGGTAGCGAGGTATCTACCCTGCTGGCCGGTGCTGAACTGCTGCGTGCAGAAGGCATCCGTCTGCAGATCGTGAGCGTTCCCTCCGAAGGTCTCTTCCGCGAGCAACCCAAGGACTACCAGAACGAAGTACTGCCCGCTGGCATCAAGCGCTTCGGCATGACGGCCGGTCTGCCTTGCACGCTCGAGTCGCTTGTTGGCGAGAACGGCGCTATCTGGGGTCTCGAGAGCTTCGGCTTCAGCGCACCGTACAAAGTGCTGGACGAGAAACTCGGCTTCACGGCACAAAATGTTTACAAACAGGTCAAAGCCCTGTTGTAAGAACGCTAACGCTCAAAGAAGAAAGACCGCTGACGCTCAAAGAGAAAAGCACTATTTGCTTTGAGTCCCGAAGGGACGGTCTTTCGACTTTTGACTTTATACTTTATAATTTTTATGGAATATAATTTTTCTGAGATTGAACGTCGATGGCAAGAAGCATGGGCAAAAGGCGCTGTTTACAAGGTAGACAACGTCTCTGAGAAGCCCCACTTCTACGTCCTCGACATGTTTCCCTACCCATCGGGTGCCGGCCTTCACGTCGGTCACCCGCTGGGCTATATAGCCAGCGACATCTATAGTCGCTACAAACGTCTTCGTGGCTTCAACGTGTTGCATCCTATGGGCTTCGATTCGTACGGTCTGCCCGCCGAGCAATATGCTATCCAGACCGGACAGCATCCCGAGAAGACCACGATGGAGAATATCGCCCACTATATCGAGCAGCTCCGCAAGATCGGTTTCTGCTACGATTGGAACCGCGAGGTTCGTACATGCGATCCCGATTTCTATCGTTGGACGCAGTGGGCTTTCTCCCGGATGTTCAACAGTTATTTCGATCCTAAGACGCAGAAAGCGCAGCCCATCGCAAAACTCATTGCCGAGTGGGAGCAGAACGACCCCACCTGGTCGAAGCTCTCCGAACGCGAACAGCAGGAGCGCCTCATGCATCATCGTATCGCCTATCTGGCCGACCAGAAAGTGAACTGGTGTCCGGCGCTGGGTACGGTGCTGGCCAACGACGAGGTCAGCGAAGGTCTGAGCGTACGTGGCGGTCATCCCGTAGAGCAACGCGTGATGCGTCAGTGGTGCCTGCGCGTGAGCGCCTACGCACCGCGCCTACTGGAGGGACTCGACCGTATCGACTGGACCGAGAGCCTCAAGGAGACCCAGCGCAACTGGATCGGACGTTCCGAAGGTGCCGAGATGAACTTTTATGTACGACGGACAGATGTACGAGGTACGAAGGATGAATTTCCAATGACCATCTTCACGACCCGTGCAGACACCGTGTTTGGCGTGACGTTCATGGTACTTGCGCCGGAGAGCGAATACGTTCAACGCGTCGTAACGCCTAAGCAGAAAGAGGAAGTAGATGCCTACCTCAACCGCTGCAAGCATCGTACCGAGCGTGAGCGTATCGCCGACCGTAAGGTGACGGGCGTCTTCACCGGTTCGTATGCCATCAACCCGCTCACGCAGGCCGAGATACCTATCTGGATATCGGATTACGTACTGGCCGGTTACGGAACGGGTGCTATCATGGCTGTACCGGCGCACGATAGCCGCGACTACGCGTTTGCCAAGCACTTCTCGTTGCCTATCATCCCGCTCATCGAGGGCGCGGACGTCAGCGAAGCGTCGTTCGACGCCAAGGAGGGCAAGATGATCAACTCCGGTTTCCTGAACGGCATGGAGGTGAAGGACGCCATCCAGGCCATGAAGGAGTATATCACCAATACCGGCATCGGTCGCGTCAAGGTCAACTACCGCCTGCGCGATGCCATCTTCTCTCGTCAGCGCTACTGGGGCGAACCCTTCCCGATCTACTATAAGAACGGTATGCCCTATACCCTGCCCGACGAGTGTCTGCCGCTCCTCTTGCCTGAGGTCACCGACTTCAAGCCCACCGAGACAGGCGAACCGCCGCTGGGCAATGCGCCTATGTGGGCATGGGACGAGCAGAACCGTAAGGTGGTAGATAAGAAGCTCATTGACGAGCAGACCGTCTTCCCGCTGGAGCTCTGCACCATGCCGGGCTTTGCCGGCAGTTCGGCCTACTACCTGCGCTATATGGATCCGCATAATGAGGAAGCACTCGTAGGCCACGAAGCCAACGACTACTGGCGTCAGGTGGACCTCTACCTGGGTGGATCGGAGCATGCTACGGGTCACCTGATCTACAGCCGCTTCTGGAATAAGTTCCTCTATGACCTAGGCTATGTATGCGAGGACGAACCGTTCCACAAGTTGATCAACCAGGGTATGATACAGGGCCGCTCCAACTTCGTCTATCGCTACATAGGCGAGGGCGCAACGGGCAACCTCTATATATCGTACAACCTAATCGACAATCCCGAGTATAAGGACAAGGTGCAACCTATTCACGTCAATGTCAATATCGTGCACAACGACGTGCTGGATATCGATGCGTTCCGCAAGTGGATGCCGGAGTTCCGCAATGCCGAGTTTGTCTTTGCCGACGGTACGTCGTACGACGACAATCCGTACCTGGCTGGACCGAAGCAGTATATCTGCGGTTGGGCAATCGAGAAGATGTCGAAGTCGATGTTCAACGTGGTCAATCCGGATGACGTGATTGCCCAATTCGGTGCCGACACGCTGCGTCTGTATGAGATGTTCCTGGGTCCACTGGAGATGTCGAAACCTTGGGATACCAACGGTATCGACGGTGTACACCGTTTCCTGAAGAAGTTCTGGAATATGTATGAGACGATCGAGGACGGTGAACCCACGCCGGAGGAACTCAAGTCGCTGCACAAGCTGATTAAAAAGCTCACGTGGGATATTGAGAACTTCTCGTTCAACACCTCCATCCCGGCACTCATGATCGCGCAGAACGAACTCTATACGCTCAAGTGCCACAAGCGCGCCATCCTGGAACAGCTGGCTATCCTCATCGCGCCGTATGCCCCGCATATCGCTGAAGAGGCATGGCATCGTTGCGGTCACGACACCTACGTAGTGGATGCCGAGTGGCCCGAGTGCAACGAGGCGTACCTGGTGGAGTCGGTACAGAAGTACCCCGTGCAGTTCAACGGTAAGGTGCGCTTCACCCTGGAGTGTCCGAAGGACACGCCCAAGGAGGAAGTAGAGCGCCTCGTCCTCGCGCACGAAGACACGGCTAAGTACCTCAACGGCGCTGAGATAAAGAAAATCATCGTCGTTCCCGGTAGGATCGTAAATATCGTAATGTGATGATGAGGGAGATGCCGCTAAAAAAAATCAATCGAAATGAGTGTGAAAGCACTTATTTCGATTGAAGAGCGGAGACACAAGTTGCCCGTTTATTAAGCGGAGCGGTATAAACCTTTGCAATCTTGTTGTCGAACGCGAGTGAACCAGCTGGGGCTCGAACCCAGGACCCCATCCTTAAAAGGGATGTGCTCTACCTGCTGAGCTACTGATTCCCGGCTTTTTTCGAAAAGCGGGTGCAAAGGTACTGCTTTTTTATGACATACGCAAATATTTTTGAAAAAAAATACCGAAATTTGACATTTTTAGGGCTTTAGCCCGCAAAATATGCAACTAAAATTAACATATACGCGTCGAAAGACGCATACGGTGGAGGTAGGTAATATCTGTCTGGGCAGCGACTATCCTATTCGCGTACAGACGATGGCCAACACCTCGACCAACGATATCGACGCCTCCGTAGAGCAGGCACGCCGGTGTATAGAAGCTGGTGCCGAACTGCTGCGCTATACCACGCAGGGCATGCGTGAGGTGGAGTCGCTTCGCGAGATACACGAGCAGGTACTAACCTCCGTGCCGCTGGTAGCCGATGTCCATTTCCAAGCCGACGTAGCCGATGCCGCTGCGCAGGTAGTGGAGAAAGTGCGCATCAATCCGGGTAACTATATCGACCCGGCCCGTAAGTTCCGGCATATCGACTACTCCAACCAGGAGTATCGCCAGGAACTGCAACGCTTGCGCGAGCGCTTCACGCGTCTGCTGGATATCTGCAAGGAGAACCATACGGCTATCCGTCTGGGCGTCAACCACGGTTCGCTCAGCGACCGCATCATGTCGCGCTACGGCGATACGCCGGCCGGCATGGTAGAGAGCGTGATGGAGTTTCTGCGCGTAGCGGAGGATGAGCATTTCCCGAATATCGTCATCTCTATCAAGGCGAGCAACACGCGCGTGATGGTGGAGACAGTACGGCTGCTGGTCAAGGAGATGCGGCATGAGAAGATGGACTATCCGCTTCACCTGGGCGTCACCGAAGCCGGTGAGGGAGAAGACGGTCGCATCAAGTCGGCCGTAGGTATCGGTGCGCTGCTGGCCGACGGCATAGGCGACACGGTGCGCGTGAGCCTGAGCGAAGCGCCGGAACATGAGATACCGGTAGCCCGCGATCTGGTGGACTATTTTACGGACCCCGACTCAACGCGCTACGACGGATCGGTGGTGGCCGAAGTGCTGGACAACATAGGCGGCAATGCCGAGGTGCGCTATAGTTCGATGGAGGACAACTGGGAACTATTCTGCCTGCAGGCAGCTGCCGAGAGCGGACGACTGCTGTGGGACTATAAGGCCACGGAACTAACCCTGGTGAATCCCAATTTCTCGGAGTCAAAACTCAACTTCCTAAGCAAGGACATCCTGCAGGCCGCGCGCGTACGTATGTATAAAACGGAATATATCTCGTGCCCGGGATGCGGACGCACCCTCTTCAAGTTGGAAGATACCATCCGTCACGTCAAAGAAGGTCTCTCAAAAGCCGAAGCGGAAGCGTCCCGTCACCCCTCCCCCGTAACCGGTAACCCCTTCTCCGGTCTCAAGATAGGCATCATGGGCTGCATCGTAAACGGTCCGGGCGAGATGGCGGATGCCGACTATGGCTACGTAGGCGCAGGACGCGAACGCGTGAGCCTGTATCGCGGCAAGGAGTGCGTACTGAAGAATATTCCGCAGGAGGAGGCCGTAGAGCAACTGCTAAAACTGATCGAACAAGATAAACAACAATCATAACAAATCAAATTATTCTTATGAAAACCATGCAAAAAAGTCCACTGCAGATAGCACGCCAAAGCTATCAACCCAAAATGCCGGTGGCACTACAAGGCGCAGTACGTCTGGTAGAAGGCAAGGCAACGCAATCCGTAGCTGACCAGGAAGATATCAAAAAGCTCTTCCCCAACACCTACGGCATGCCGATCATCAAGATGGAACCCGCTGAGGGTAAGCCTCATATGGACGAGGCCATCAACGTAGGCGTCATCCTGTCGGGCGGTCAGGCTCCCGGTGGTCACAACGTGATCTCGGGTCTGTTTGACGGTCTGAAGGCCCTGAATCCTGAGAACAAACTGTACGGTTTCCTGGGTGGTCCTTCTGGTCTGATTGACGGCAAGTACCAGGAACTGACGGCCGACATTATCGACGAGTACCGCAACACGGGTGGTTTCGACATCATCGGTTCGGGTCGTACCAAACTGGAAGAGACCTGGCAGTTTGACAACGGTATCAAGGCGTGCCAGGATCTGGGCATCAAGGCCATCGTCATCATCGGTGGTGACGACTCGAACACCAACGCTTGCGTGCTGGCTGAGTACTACCTGCAGAAGCAGTGCGGTATCCAGGTGATCGGTTGCCCGAAGACCATCGACGGTGACCTGAAGAACGAGATGATCGAGACCTCGTTCGGTTTTGACACGGCATGTAAGGTATATAGCGAGTTGATCGGTAACATCCAGCGTGATGCCAACTCGGCTAAAAAATACTGGCACTTCATCCGTCTGATGGGTCGCTCGGCCAGCCATATTGCCCTGGAGTGCGCCCTGCAGAGCCAGCCGAATATCTGCCTGATCTCCGAGGAGGTAGAGGCTAAGAAGATGACGCTCAACGACATCGTAGAGCAAATCGTCGAGGTCATTGTAGATCGTGCAAACCACGGCCTGAACTTCGGTACCATCCTCATCCCGGAGGGCCTCATCGAGTTCATCCCGGCTATGCGCGTACTGATCCAGGAACTGAACGACATGCTCGCTCAGAACGAGGAGTTCACCTCACTGGAGGGCGACGATGCGAAACGCGAGTACGTGAAGCAGATGCTCAGCCCGGCCAGCTGCGAGCTGTATCGTTCGTTGCCGAAGGGCATCGCACGCCAGTTGACCCTCGACCGCGATCCTCACGGCAACGTGATGGTAAGCCAGATCGAGACTGAGAAACTGCTCATCGAGATGGTAAGCAAGCGTCTGGCCGTACTGAAAGCACAGGGTGCTTACAAGGGCAAGTTTGCTGCGCTCAACCACTTCTTCGGATATGAGGGACGTTGCGCAATACCTTCGAACTTCGATGCTGACTACTGCTACTCGCTGGGCGTAACGGCTACCCACCTGATTGCAGCCGGCAAGACGGGCTACATGTCGAGCGTGAAGAACCTGACCAAACCCGCTGCCGAGTGGATCGCAGGCGGTGTGCCTATCACGATGATGTTCAACATGGAGCGTCGTAACGGCAAGATGAAACCCGTGATCCAGAAGGCCCTGGTTGACCTGAACGGCGCACCGTTCCTGTACCTCAAGGAGCACCGTGCCGAGTGGGCTGACGCCAACACCAGCTATATCTATCCGGGTCCGGTACAGTACTACGGTCCGACGGAGGTTTGCGACCAGCCGACCCATACCCTCAAACTGGAGCAGGAGAAATGAAACGTATAGCAAGCATACTCCTCATACTGCTGACCGCATGCTGTTCGCTCTTTGCGCAGTTCACAGAGGCTGACAAGCCCCTGATGGACGCCTATCTGGAGAACAACATGCAGCGATGGAAGAACTATATCGACGCCACCAACTGGGAGAAATCCAATACCCAACAGCGTCTGCGCCTCATGGCTTATGAGTACGGCTACTGTGCCGCTACACTGGACGTGAGCAAGAAGCAGGCGGCGCCGTACGTAGAGCGCTTCCGCGCCCATACCGAGGAGATGAAGGACAAGTTGCCCGCCGGCTACTACGATATGTATATGTCGTCGGTCTATGCCTTTGAGATCATGATGGGCAAGTCGGCCCACTTCATCAGCACGCTCAAGCTCGCTACTTCGGCGGCCGAGAAGAACCCGACCAACCCCATCACCTTGGGCTACCGGGCCAACGTGCTCTTCTATGCGCCGAAAGGTATCGGCAACAAGAAGGAGGCACTCGTCATCTTCAAGAAGTGCGAGCAGTACTACCAGGCAGCACAATGGAAATACTGCTGGAACCGTCCGGCTACGCTGCTGACCATCGCGCAATGCTATGAGAAGCAGGGTGACCTGGAGACGGCGCTGCAGAAGACCAACGCGCTGCTCAAGGAGTTTCCGAACTATAAGTTTGTCAAGGAGACCTACCTGCCGCAGCTGAAAGCCAAGATCGCCAAGAAGAAGAAATAAGGATCTTGTTGGCTGATTTTTCAGAATAGGAATTGTCCTATGCCCGTCCTCCAAACGGAGGCGTTGCGTAGGACAATTCTGTATAAATAGAGGGCCAATTGGAGCAGTTTTTATAAAAAAAGCACCTAAAAATGCATTTTTTTGCAGAAAAATTTGCATATATCAGAAAAAAGCAGTACTTTTGCACCCGCTTTTGAGAATTAGTCGTGCCTTTTGGCTAAGAAATCAATAGCGCCTCACGTAAAAATGGGGCCCCCGAAAATTTTAATTTTTGGGGAGAGCGGAGGCACAAGTTGCCCGTTAATATAGCGGAGCGGTATTAACCTTTGCAACCTTGTTGCCGAACGCGATGCTCAATGGTGTAATGGTAGCACTACAGATTCTGGTTCTGTCTGTCTGGGTTCGAGTCCTGGTTGAGCAACAAAA
The DNA here is from genome assembly GCA_017509715.1 of Paludibacteraceae bacterium. GTDB lineage: Bacteria > Bacteroidota > Bacteroidia > Bacteroidales > Paludibacteraceae > Colicola. The sequence continues at coordinate 156,093 of JAFWOU010000004.1, forward strand.
AAGAACGATTACCTTCCGGTGGTTGTTCTTTTTTTTGTCTTAATCTATGGACTCGAACCCACCTTTTCGGGGCCCCCGCAAATTTTAATTTGTGGGGAGAGGAAGGAGTGCGGCTACCATACAAGTTACGCAGTAACGCAGTCGTAGCAAGCCACTCCTGACGAAGAGTCCTGGTTGAGCAACAAAGAAGAGACCTTATGGGTCTCTTTTTAACTCCATTTCCATTCCTGTTTTCTGTGGGTGCATACCCATGTTTTGATAGAAGCGAATCGCTGAGTCATTCCCTTCCCACACGTTGAGCGTGACGGCATGGCAGCCTATCGACTCGGCATATTCACGTACGAAGTCAAATAAGGCTTTACCTATATGCTTACCGCGCGCCGCTTCGTCCACGCACAGGTCATCAACATACAAAGTCTTGCGGTCTTGCAACAGGCGGTCGTCTTTCACTTCCGTTATCTGACAGAACGTATAGCCAAGCACTTCACCGTCGTCATACACAAAGATAGGTTTCGATTCGTCACCAAGTAGCGTTTCCAGTTCCTGCTCGCTGTACTTGGTGGTATTGGGTTTGAACAGTTCCGGCCGCAAATGATGATGAACCATATTCACCTGATGCAGCAAGTCCATGAGACGCGGAATGTCCGCCACAGATGCTTGTCTGATAGTATTTGTGTGTGTCATATCAAATCACTTACTTCTAACTTGTTAATGCACTCTCATAATATCTGTTTTGCAATGATTGCGCATGCCTCGGCATCGGCAAGGGCATGGTGGTGGTTCGTCATTTCGTAGCCGCAATAGCCGGCAATGATATCCAAGTTATGATGTCCTTCCGGCCAGACCTTGCGCGAACGGAGCAAGGTACATTCAAACTCATAGTCCGGATATGCAATCTCATACGCTCGGAAAACCGCCTTCAGGCAATTCTCGTCGAATGCTTTATTGTGTGCCACAAACGGCACTTCTCCGTCCTCGATGTATGGGAAATACTCATGCACCTTACGCACCGCCTCAGACCATACATCCGGGAACTCGGGCGCACCGTTGGTATCGTCAAAATGCAGTCCATTTACTTCGCTACAGCGGGCATTGTAGTAGTTCGGTATCGGACGTATGAGCGAGTAGTAGTTATCCACTATCTCCCCGTCTTTGACGATGACCAACCCGACCGAACAAACGCTTGATTGCGCGAAGTTCGCCGTCTCAAAATCTATGGCTACAAAGTTATCCATTGATCTTCAAAACCCTCATTGCATCTACCAAAATCTTGTCGTGGTCGAAAGCCAACTTAGGCAGCGCATTCAGCGGCCACCATTGTGCTGCAGCGGCATCGTCGGCAGCAGTAGCCTCCGGCATGGTAGTCATGGCTGTATAGGCTGCTGTTATGACACGTCCGCGTGGATCACGCTCTACGTCGGAATAGATACCAGAGAGTTGCATCCCGGTCAGAACAATGCCTGTTTCCTCCTCTAGTTCGCGTTCGGCACAATGTGCAACCGTCTCATCCATGTTGAGGAAACCACCGGGGAATGCCCAATAGCCTTTGTACGGCTCGTTGCCGCGTTGGATAAGCAGCACATACATCTGACCCTCTTTCTCTGCAAAGAGCACAGCATCAGCTGTTACCGAAGCACGCGGATATTGGTAGGCATAAAGCCCGTCTTCTGTTAATTTATAGTCTTTCATACTCTTATAATCTCCTTAAATGCGCTAACGTATCGTCAAAAACCGATATAAGATATGCTCTGCGATCCATGTTTTTGTTTGTTTGCGTCGTTATGGCGCAAAGGTACAAAAAAAATCTGACATACACAAGGATTCCACCCAGAAAAACGCTAAGAGAGTTGATTTTCCACCCTAAAAATCAAAAATTCCACCCTAAAAACCACCCTAAAAAGTATCACTATCATCAGCTTTGCTGATTTCTAGTAGCACCAGGATGTTTCTAATACCATTGTGATACGAACTTTATTCATGCTGCTCGTTTGTGTATTGTAGTTCAATAATCATCTTCTTTGCCAGCGGTACGTACCATGTGCAGACTTCATCGGCAGTAGGTGTATGTCCTCCGGGGAAATGGAAGGAACGGTTGTAGTGTTCCAAGAAGAGTGGTTCAAAATGCGCTAATGAATCTTGCTCTCCGAATAATCCCCACACACGATCGCGGAACTGAAGATTGCAGTTATCGAATTGAATAGCCTCCTGTGCAGCAAACTCTTTAACCAAGGCTTCATCAATAACGAATGACTGCTTGCCATCCTTGCGTGGCGACTTGTATTCATGCTGACCTATGCGCTGTTTTAAGAACTCCGACATCTGGAAATGAGGATTACCAAGCAACGCAGGAATACCTGCGACCGGAGCAATCATCTGCGCGTAGAAAGAGCCACAACTATTCCCTATTAGCAAGTCTGGCTTTTCTCGGTCAATTAGTTCGCGAATGAAGCAGAGCGCGTCCTGCGGATGCATGGGCAAGTCCGGTGTCAGCACATCGGCACGCCCTGCGAATGCTTCGCGTAATGCAATTGCCGGAACACATTGTCCGCTTGCGTAAAAGCCATGTAGGAATAGTATCTTGGGGTATCGATTTAATCGCATAATCTTCACAAGACGGTCGTCGCCAAGGTAAAGATGGCTGCACAGATTGAATGCGCCTGTATCACGGAAGCCGCACTTATGCATCACACGTTCGGAGGCAGGATTATCCACAAAGCAATCACACCATAGCACCTCGAAATGCTGCTCTTGAAAACAATAGTCAATCATCAGCCGCAACGCCTCCGAGCATATTCCTTGGTTCCAATACGGCTTGGCAACCCAATAACCGACCTCTGCATCATGTTCACCGATGGTTATGTTGCTTTCTCCATACAGATAATAGCCTATGCAACCGATAGATTCGCCGGTCTGCTTGAGTTCAATCGCCCATGTATGATCATTGTGAAAGACCGTCCGGATTATCTCCAGACTTTCTTCCACGCTCTTATGCGGTGGCCATCCGGCACGAGGTCCCACATTCGGATCAGAAGCATATTTGAACAACGCTTCTGCATCACCCTCCCGCCATGGTCGCAATATGATTCTATCGGTTTCCATGCAAACTATTTTTCTAATTCTAATAATTGTTTCTTGCGGTTGGGACCATAGGCATAACCACCTAATGTGCCATTTGCGCCGACTACTCTGTGACACGGGATGATCAATGCAATAGGATTGCGTCCGATTGCATGTCCAATAGCTCGTGCGGACTTGCAATTGACCATCTCGGCTATCTCGCTGTAGGTCTTTGTCTGCCCGTAGGAAATCGAAAACAATTTCTGCCAAACACGGCGCTGGAACTCTGTTCCCTGCGGATTGAGTCGTGGCACGTTACACGGTCGCTTGCCGGCAAAATAATCATCCAGCCATTGCCGCACTTCCACAAAGATAGGCAATGTGCATAGTGTATCAGCAGAAATCGTATCTAAGGCTTGTGGCAGAACTTCTGATGTCTCCATGAATCGCAATCCGACCAGCGCTTCTCCGTCTGACTCAAGAACAATCATTCCCAACGGCGATAAATATGCTGCTGTGTATAACTTCATAATGTCTTCCAATTAAAATTCTCTTTGCCGGCGACCAGTTCGAAATGGTACTTGTTTATGTACTTCCGCACACTATGGCGCACTTGTATAGCTTCTAATTCAGTCATATCGTCTTTTGGTATGCCAGGCGTTCGTCGCCTGAAAGTAAATAAATGATTCCGCAATAGGTAAACCCATGCTTGAGGATATTGTGCTGCATCTATCACCGGCATGATTGCAGGAATATCGGTCATTATGGCTTCGCGTATTCGTCGCATGGTCATTTATGTGCCCTCACTAACTCAATTGCCTCTTTGCCGCTCAGATGGTCAATCTTCATGCAGAGGACTGCCACACGCGTATGGCTGATGCCACCGGGCATAGCGACCGACTTACCAATCTCATGCTGCAAACCCGCATGGTCACCGGGGTTGTATTTCTCGCCCAAGAGACGCAGACCGTGAATCAGTTCTTCCATGCTCTCCAGCCGGTGAATACGCCCGAAAGCAATCACGCTGCGGAAATAAGAGGTGTACTCATTGGGATGTATCTCGTCCTGATCGATGATCGTGAACGAGCACTTGTCTTCCTTGGTGATGGCATCCAACTTATGCCCCTCAACAGCCGAATGGAAATACAACTTCCCCTCTGCATAGACAAAACTCATCGGCACACCATACGGATAGCCGCCATCGCCCAGGACGGACAGTACTCCGGCTGTGGCATTTCTCAAAATCTTTTCACACTCCTCTTGCGGGAGTTCTTGCCGTTTCCGGCGCATTGGTCTAAATTCCATAACTATAATTTATTTGCCTGTGAGTGTCCTATCCGTTACTCCGCATTCATCACATGGCTGAGCCAACGGCAGAGTTCGGCTACTTGCTCCGGAGTGTTGCCCATGAAGACGGCACACTCCTTGTGTCCCTCAAACTGCGGCGTGACGCCGTCCATGGCGCTCAAGGCTGCCACGGTGACGAGTTCACGGACGGCAGGCGTGAGTTGGTCAGACGCGTAGATGTCGCCGAAGAGGTGCGACTTCATGTAGTAGTCCGCCTGCGGGCAGAAAGTGTAGTCCCACGGCGTGCCTCCTTCATCGCGTGTCTGCATGGCGGTACCGGTGCGCAACGCCTCTCCGGCATCGTCCCATACGGCAGGACGCACAAAAGGCTTACCCTCTGTCCATTGGACTATTTTACCTTTGTACATTGTACATTGTCCCTTTGTACATTCCTCGAGGATTTTCTCCAGCACGCCAAGGGCGTTGAGCGAACGCGGGAAGCCTGCGTAGGCGTAGAGTTGGGCGAAAGCGTCTTTCAGTTCGTTGATAGTCACGCCGTGGTCCAAGGCCTGCGGAACAACTGTTTCCAAATGCTCCAAATCACCCTTTGCCGCCCATGCCACGCAAGCGCAGAGGTACAATACGCGCTCCGGAAGCGCAGAAGTCGTTGTTTCCATATGCTGTTTTACTGTTTATGGGCTGTTTGAATGAGTAGCTTTGTTATTCGCTGCGCAATCTCTTCGGGACGGTCAATGAGCAACTGACCATGGTTCATGCCCGGGAAGACCTCGATGTGCGCATGCGGACAGAGGGAGAGGAGTAGTGTCGGTGCTTCTTTATTGCCGAAGAGCTGGAAGTTCATTTTTTACATGTCCATGGTAAGAACCGCCCTGTGCGACGGCAATAAGACTCATATTCTTCGCCAAAATCCTGACGGAGACGTTTCTCCTCAGTCAGTACTTGCACGAACATGATCGCAAGAAAAATAACCCACACCAATACTGCCTGCCATGTCCATAGCCAGACGATAAATGACGCGAGATAAATCAGCGTACCTGTCAACATCGGATTGCGGTTGATACGATAAGGTCCATCGGTCATCAGATGTTGTGTGCGCGGAGCTACTTCATGTCCGAATGCGTCCATCGGATTACCTTTGCCACGACGCTTCATATAGACAATAGTCCACACGCTGAGCGTTAGTCCGCCAAGCATCAACAGTCCAGTCAAGGATGCACGCAATGCGCCGATATGTTCCAATGCCGGCATTCCTGATGCCAGCCACATAATTGTCGGCAAGAGCACAACGAACATCACTCCGCCAAGCACATAGCCGGCTATGTTTTGAATAGTCTTTTTCATAATCATTTCTTTTAATGTCCTCTTACAAACTGCCCTTCGGGCTGGTACTCCAAGAAACAGCTATCCTCCTGCTGCTCCTCGTCTACCGCTTGTTGTTGCTGCGCTATGTACTCATCGTATGTCATAAGTCAATCATCTTAATCACTTTCGCCGGAAGACCGCCAACGATAGCATTGGCAGGGACATCTTTGGTGACTACCGCTCCGGCGACAACAATGGCATTGTCACCGATGGTCACTCCTTGCAGGGTGGTCACATTTGCGCCAAGCCACACTTTTTTGCCGATGTGTATCGGTTTGGCTGATTGTCATGCAACTGTCCATTTGCAACGAACGGGCGACACGATGGCGCCTTCTTTCTTGAGGTCTGCAAAGGCTTTGTCCACCTCTTTGCGGTCTGCGTTCAAGGATTTAGCTACTTCACCTGCCGATACCGGCTTGCCTGCTGCACGCATGGCGTTCAATACTTGCTCTTTCATAAGAATATAAATTTTGTTGGTTAATATTATGCTTTGTTAAACTTGTCTTTGGATTGTTTGCAGCGCGGACATTTCCAGTCCTCGGGCAGATCCTCAAATGCCACTCCATCATGCTCCGCCGGATCATAGACATAGCCGCAAATGGAGCAAACGTATTTACTCATTTTCTCATTTTCACATTTATTTATTTGGTCATTGGAGAATTGAATCTCCGGCCAGATGGTCGGAACAGGGTTATCCAGATCCATCACACGCTTGGCTTCGAGGTTCTCATAACCCTGCGGTGTGTGAGTTCCCATATATACTGTCGGATGGTTGCGGACGAACGCACGCACTCGATCCATCGTCTCACGCGCGGCAGCGAGGTCGTCAAAGACAACCGACAGCTTGTTCGCATAAAGCGCTTCATCCACATATGTGATGTCGCCTTGGAACATATAGAACAGTCCCTCGTTCTCCGCGATGATGAGGCTGTTACCGTTGGTGTGACCTTTCGCCTTGATGAAATACACACCCTCGCAAATCTTCTGGCTCTCCGGGAAATTATAGTACGCGCCATCGGTAAATGTCACCGGCACAAGGTTCGATATGCCCTGCAACTCGGCTGCATTCATCTCATCGGCATTGACAAAGATTTGCGCATTGGGGAACGAACGCAACTCGCCCGAATGGTCAGCGTGCTTGTGCGTCAGAAGGATCTTCGTTACCTGCTCCGGTTGGTAGCCCAAAGCAGCCAGTGCGTCCATGTAACTACATATATCCTTCCCGATATAAGCCAATGCCTTCTCATCGGGTTCGCCTTCCGGCGTGCCGGCAGGAAGACCTGTATCCACCAAAATCAGATCTTTTTCTGTCTCAATGACGTAGTTCTGAAGACTACCGCGATAGCGGATATTGAGGTCAAATTTCTCTGCTCCTTCTTCGCCACCAAAAGCGAAAGGCTGCGAATAAAATCCGTCTTTGCGGAACTTAACTGCTTGAATTTTCATACGTGATAGTATTAATTATTGTTTTTAAGGGATATTTTTTCAAATATGCAAGTTTTTCTTTCCATTAGGAGCTGATCGCGCTCTTTTCTTTTAGTGTCCACGGACAAACTGGCCTTCGGGCTGGTACTCCAAGAAACAGCTATCATCCTGCTGCTCCTCGTCAATCGCTTGTTGTTCTTGCGCTATGTATTCGTCGTATGTCATAGAAATTCTGTCAATTTATCTTCGCGAATGATCTTCGGCGCGCTTTTGCCTGCCAACACAAGGATTTTCTTCCCGTCGCGATAGATATGCAGCTGCCGCGAAAGGACAACTGCCGTCAGCGTCGGGTCGGCTTCTATCTGCTCGCGGATAGCACGGTATTCGCCGTCAGGAGCAAATAGCTTGCGTTGCAGGTGACTGCACATGTTTGTAGTATCAATCGACTTCATTTCTTTGCGTTTATAATCTTGGCAGGATTGCCGGCTACGACCACATCGTTAGGGATGTCATGCGTGACGACCGATCCGGCTCCTATCGTACAATTATCTCCGATGGTGACTCCCGGCAGGATGGTGACGTTGCCGCCTATCCAGACATCATTACCGATGGTCACAGGTTTCGCCCATTCCTGACGAGTTTTGCGTTCACGCGGATCGGTACTATGACACGCGCAGTAGATATGCACGCCAGGTCCCAAGAAACAATCGTCGCCGATGGTCACATAGGCTTCGTCTAAGACGGTAAAGCCGAAGTTCGCAAAGAAACGCTTGCCCACACGGATATGCTTGCCGTAGTCGCAATAAAAAGGCTGGTTGATGAAGGTGTCTTCATCCGCCTGGCCCAAGATCTCGCGGATCATCTTATTGCGCGCCTCAAAGTCTGTCGGCAGCAGGTTATTATACTGCTGGCATAGAACCTTTACGCGGTTGAGGTCTTCCAACAACTCCGCGTCACAGGCGTCGTATATTTCGCCTGCCAACATTTTTTCTCGTTCTGTCATCTTTTCTTGGTGTATTTAGCTTTGACAATCTCGTACGAATTGCGGATGAGGTCACGTGTCAAGTAGTCCGGCGAAGAATGCGGGTCAAGACCTATCCAGTGCTTTGGCGATTCGTTATAGGGGTTGCCGACACAATCGTATTGCGCTTTCAGTTCATCGATCCGTTCGGGCTGGCACTTGAGCGAAATGACCTGAAAATCATTCAGATCGAAGAAACAGAACATGTGTCCGCAGACATAGAAAACCAGCACTCCTTCGCCATTCTTGAACTTGACAAAAGGCAATTTCTCCTCTACGTCCGAGCCTAACGAAAGGCAGAAATCCTGTATCTCTTCAACGTTCATGATTATTGCTCTTTGGCTTTCTCGACAAGGCGTTTGCCGAGGTCGTGGGCGTTCTGCAAGTCGATCGCAAAATGCTCGTCGCGGTAACGACGTTTGTCTTCCTCGGAGAAGTACGTAAAGGCATACTTGGAATAGTCGTTGAACTGGTATGTGTAGCAGGCACAAAGCATCTCCGAGTGACCGAAATTTTCCCTAAGGTTTTCAACTGTTCTGCCCAATAATGTCGGATATTTCCACTCATCAAGTGCCTGTTCAGGAATGTTCATAGTGTAGATTACTGCCGTTTGTTTCTCATCAATGGGGCGTCTGCGGTTTCCGTTCTCGTCGATATCGTATGAGAAATTAGGAAACATCCATCGTTCAATGAACGAGCGTGCAGCCCCTGACGGATAACTGAAATACACGGGTGAGCCGATCACAACCACCTGCGATTCGTGGGCTTTCTCCAGAACGGGACGCAGGTCATCCTTGATGGCACACACACCGTCCGTTTTGGCATTCTTCAACTGGCAGGCAAAACAACTCTTGCAGCCCTTGTAATCAATGTCATAGAGATTGATCAACTCCACATCTGCTCCTGCTTCCTGTGCGCCCTTCATGGCGCTCTCCAACATCTGCGCGGTATTTTTGTTCTTGCGCGGAGAACCATTGATAAAAAGTGCTTTCATATCTAAAACTCAAAATTCAAATCGTTCCAACTTCATTTGTCCGCAAGCCTCTATCTCGGCTACGTATTTCTTGAACTCCGGCGTCTCGGCATGAGCCTTGAGCGAAGCGTCATCTTTCCATGTCTCGCAGAACATGAAAACGTCCGAGCGGGTCGCGCTCTGGAACACATCATAAGCGATGCACCCGGCATGATTACGGGATTTCTCGGTCAAAGCTACTGCAGCACGCAGAGCGTCCTTGTACTTTGCCGCGTCTGCGGCCTGAAAAAAGCAATTTAAGCGTATCATAATTAGTTTGTATTTAGTTTATCTCTTTCGTCTCTTTTGTCCCATCCGGTCGTAGTGGTTCCACATTTCCCAAATGAGTATTTCTTGCTTCTCTTCGTCTATCTGGTACACCAGCCGGTGCTTGGCATTTATGCGCCGGATATAAAAGATGTCGCCATCGTTCACTTTCTCCAGTCCACCACCGCCATTGGAGTACGGGTCACGCTTTATTTCTTCCACGATTGTCATCGCGGTCTCTGCGTACGGACTCCGGCTGACTTTCACCCGATCCTTTTCGCCTCCTTTGGTGTATTGAATAGTGTACATCTAATAGTTATCCATTGATCTTCAAAAATCGATACTTTTGACTTTTTACCCGGAGCGTCCTTCCATTGAATTGGAAGGAGCGGCTTCCGCCAAGGATGGTAAATATATTCCAATCAGCTCTTCCATAACGCGTGTAATATTGTTCTTCAATTAGGGTTCCCGCAGATTTTAATCTATGTGATTATGCGGACAGGGCATGGGGTTAAATTAGCCAATCAAGGTAATTATCGGGAGTGACGATAGTAGTTTCTTTGATGTCATATGCTTTGAGAATTTTGAATTCTGCAAATTTTTTGGAGTATAATCCGAAAATTTATATTATTTTTTGGAATACAATCCACAAATTTGTGCTGTTTTATGGAATTGCGGTATGTGTTAATCCTCTTGTTCCGTTGTGTTTTGTGTTAATCGATTCGTGTATATATATACCTCTCCATATATAAGTCAAAAAAGACCTGAAATCTATCACCTCAAAAGCAACTTTTTTTCATTTTTTTGCGGACTTGGGATTAGTATATTTTAACTATAATGTCTCTCAATATATCCCTCCTGATCGTAACATCGATGATAGCGATTTATTATTTCGAACAATGGAAAGAGTTTATTATCATGTGGCTTGTAATTTTTAAATTTGACATATTGGGCGTTGTATCGTTCTAAACTGCCGTTGGCAATGCGAAACTCTATATCATCAGGGATGAAAAATGATGCACGTGCGCCAAGATATCTGTAAAACTCAGATTCATAGATGTGTATTCCTGCTAAATCGAAGTCTCCGAAATGCAGATACATATTGGGTATTTGTATAAGCCATTGACGCAAGTCTGTCGATTGAGGATAGCGAGAGACAAAGAGCAATGGTTGATTTGCAGGGAATAACTGTCTTTGTTCTCTAATACGACGGAAGTTTTCCATATTTTCTACACCAACGACCAACACATTGTTAGGAATAGAAAAATGCTCCCAATCAGCAACAAACAACATCGTCCCCTCATCAGGTGCTATAATAATCTTTTTATCTCCTAATTTTGCAGGAATAGGCTCGATACTATTCACCATAAATCCAGGACAAGAACGGAGCATGACAGATTTGGAATTCCCCGAATCAGCCGCAAGTTCAGCTCGTGAAGAGGCTATGGAAATATCGTCATTGCTCCAATCGAAACCGCGTAGTTCTTCAAAATGATGCTCTAAAAACATTTGCAGATTAGTCGCATCATGAGCGTAAATCGTCTTACGGCTACGATTGATTTTGGCAGTTACCAATTGTTCATCCATGAGCATCTGCAGCAACTCATTATTGATCGCCGACCATGCAAGCGTTTCTCCACCTAACAAGGCTCGCAAATTACGTATTTGTTTCAGCGTCAGACTCATTCTGTAATATGTTTAAGCAAACGGTGTACCTTTGTCTCTGACTTCTCGTTTTTATCAAGCATATAGGTGTACTTGTAATCGTATGAGTTGTTCGACTCTGGAGATGAATTGATGAGATAGATATTGCGTTGATTTGCAAATTGCAGAATGCCACGTATATTGGTAGAATGCAACTTACCTATCTCATCCATCATACAATGAATAATAAACTCTTGATTACGATTACGAGAGGCATTCTTCTTGAAGACATTGATTAACATGATGTTTATCATTGCTTTTACAAGAATATCTGTTCCATCAGATCCGACGTTATTGATACGCTCCACCCATCCGGTGTCTTGGTCATTCTCTTTTACTCTAAACTGTAGGTTGAAAGTATCTGATAACGTCAACTGCTGTTTATTTGGCTCTTTTTGTAGCTGCTTCATAAAGCGCAAAAGGTAGTCCACCGCTTTCCGATTAACATCGTCTTTATTCCCCGCAGAGAATAAGTTCGATGCGCCAAGGTTGAAGTCTTGTTCGTCCGTAAAGTCTTTGATTTTCTGCAATAAGCGCATCATGCTATCATCCGATTGCTCTGTCCGAAGTTCAATGCTCTTGATAACACCTGCAAAATTACGCTCTACGAAATCTCTATTGATTTCACGAATAACTTTTTCTATCTCAGACTGATGCGTCAGCAAATTACCCACCTCACGCGACACAGCTTGCAATATACTTTGATAGTGTTCACTTGTACGCTTTCTATACTCTTCAATTTTGTCTTTCTCTACAAACTCAGACAAACTCAAAGCGATGTCTATATAATCGCGGTCGTCAAATGGAGTTGTATTGAAATGGAAGATATTATCCGCATTGAAGTGGCCATTGAACGCACGTACTTTTGATTTCAAATCGTTCTGCTTGCCGTTCTTGGCTTGGAGAGCACCTCTCAACTCAGAAATAATCAGTTGACAAGTCTTAGCTGTCTGGATGCTTCGCTCTTCCTGAAGATACATGTCGGATAGCAGATGTTCCACCTCAATAGCAACTCTGTATTGCTCAAGTCCTTCTTTCCACGACTTGATACTTGCATCTAACTTATTCCGCTTCTCTTGCAATTCATTGAGACGGCCGGTAATACGCCTAATCTTCTCATTGAATTGGCTCTGCAAGTTCTGCATATTATCCTCTAATCCCTTTTTCTCTTGCTTGATGGCATCTTCCTTGTCAAAGAGTTCTTCCTTTTCGTGGATATATACTAAAACGGTCTTACGTTGAGCATCTATCTTTTTCAACTGTTCATCAATAGCAGCTATCACGGCGGCCTGTTTGTTGATGATTTCAATATTGGCACCTTGACCTTTCAACTCGGCGTCACGTTCGGTTTCATATTGGCTCTTCTGCTGATTATAACGACTTTGCTCCGCAGTAAGCTCTTTCTCCTGCTCCGCACGCAAGTCGTCCAGACGTTTCTTCAACTCTTTGCCTTTTGCGTCAAACGCAGCGTTAATCTGCTTTTTCTCCTTTTCCCACAGCGCACGTTTGGCTTCTTTATCAGCCTTTGCCTGTGAATGATTCAATATAACGGCATCAAGTTCTGTCTGGCATTCCGCTATTTTTGCGTCCCGTTCCTCTTTCTCTTTCTTCTCCAGAGAAGCCAGTTCTGTCTTTTTGTTACGACGGAGTTGTGGAATCTGCTCCAGCCGTACACGGTAGTTGGTGATGTCCTGCTGGAGAGGTTTTATCTTCTCTGAAAGTTTGTCATTTATTTTCTTCAGCTCTTGATCCTTAGTCATCAGCAAATCAGAAAGTTGTTGCTTGATGGCTGCTATCTGTCCGTCCAGTTCTTGACCGCGAGCACGGTAATCATCAGGAGTACGATGAGTCGGCTCAACTTGCGACAAGTCAAGTTGCACACCGTACAAGGTATTATTGCCTTTGTCGGTCAATACAGGCGCTAAACCTTGCGCATATAGTACGCGCTCCTCGTCAACCACTTTACCTATCGTTTCTTCCCAAGGCAAGTCACTTTGCGCAAGCCATTCATACAGAGAACCTTTGTAGTTGTTCAATAAGGACGCTATCTTTTGTCGCTCGGCCTCTAAAGTCTGCAACGTATTGCGTAACTGCTCGTCAGAGCGTTGATATTCGCTTTTTACTTTCCCCTCCTCTAATAGCGCTTGGGCACGCAGACGCTCTATCTCTTGGTCTTTGGCTGCAATCTTTGCAGGGGCTTCCGTTTCTTCAATATCTAACAGATGCAAGTCAGCTTTGATAGCATCTTTCTCTTCTTTATGAGGTTCCCATGCTTGCAGGGCTTGCTTCTTCAACTCCAGACTCCTTAACTCTGCTTGAAGTGTTTCAATACGCTGGTCAATCTGAACACATACTGCGTTGTAACGCTTCTCGGCTTCGTCTAACAGCCCTTGCCTTTCTGTAGCATAAGTATCTCTTTGCTTCTGAACTTCATTGCGGACAAAATTCAGTCGCTCGGTTTGCTGGTTCTTGAAGGCAGCAAAGTTATTGTCCAATGTGCCTAACAGCAGTTTGTATTTGGCCTCAATGTCCGCATACTGTTTGGTAAGCGCGTCTAAGATAGCCTGTTGCTGTGTGCGTTCACTCTGCAATCTCGGTTCTGACTCATGCAGCTTCAGCATATCTTCAATTCCCATTTGAGTATACTGTTTACGCTTCTCGCGTATCTTCTTGAGGTCGCTGTCTTTAGCTCCGATAGCTTGGTCTAATGTGCGTCTCTCCTTTTGGAATTCAGCATCTATTGCTTGCTTTCGCTTCTGCTCGTCTTGAATCTGTCCGTCTAACTCCTTCAAATCCTCGATAGCAACCGGCAATTTGTCATTTGCATCTTGAACGGCGAAATTGAGTTCACGGATAGAGCGAATTATCTGTTGCTCATAGGCTATCATCTCACGATAAGCCTCTATAACAGCATGAGCCTGCTGACGCACTAATGGCTCACCATTCTTATCTTTGCGATACCATAATTCAATATCCTCAAATTCGCGTTCAAAGTTAGCAACCTGACTACGATATACGCTTAGTTTGATTGCCTCTTCCTCCTCGCTCTCAGACATTGATTCAATGATGGTTTTCTTCACAAACTCAGCATCTAACTTGCTGTTAAGAAAAACATTCTGAATACTGCGAGGTATGTTCTGATACCGCGTACTGGACACGAGGGCATATTTAGCGAACTTGCTCTTGCGGTCACTCGTATTCCCAAACAGGATGTCCCGGTACAGTTGGCAACTATCTACCTGCGGGCTGATGTCAATAAGACCGTACTTCTGAATGTTTTGGCGAATCTTGCTCCATTCATTGGGAACGTTACCCGATGCGTCCACAAACCAATCCTTATTGTACGCTGCATCAACAAAGCGGAAAGAGGCGCTTCCCTGATGTCGAGATACGACTACCGTATATGGTCCTATCTCACGCTGAACCTCATAGATGATATAGGAGTTCGCACTCTCGAAATAGAATCGGTCGAACGGCTCTTGCCCTTGCTTGATGCCAAGATGCTGCTTGTCGGCATTATAGAAGAACAGCAATGCACGAAGGATGGTACTCTTGCCGGTACCTTGTGTGCCGTTAAAATGCACATTACCGTCCAGCAGGATTTCCGTATAGCGAATATGAGCGCTATTGATAAATATGATTTTATTCAGGTATCTCATCTTCGTTATAGATAGTTATAAGGTTCACCAAATCTTCTGCGTATCGGAATGCCGAAGTAATCTTATAGGTAGCAGATTCTTCCTCAATCTGCTCTGCAAATCCCATTGATTCCAGCTCACCAACCAGTTTGTCCACTTTCTCCGCCCATGACTTCTGCTGCGAGAAAAGGTGTCTTGCCTTATCTTTCAGCTCCGCCTCCATCTCAATCTTATTCACGATTTGCGACTTGTTGAATTGGTAGCCGACGGAGAACGATGGATCCATATTCTTGAAGAAATCCAAGTAGTCAATCCATTTGCAAAAAGCTTCCAGTCGTCTCTCGATATCCACTTTGCTGTCATTGATGGTGGAGAAATAGTAGTATCCGTTACCACTCTCCAGACGAAATCCTATCTGCTGAAAGTATTCAGCATAAGCATCATAATTCTCCTCTACGTCCTGGTAGAGGTGTCTAACGTCTGCTTTTGTGCTATCCACGGCAAGGAAGCCACCGCGAATAAGACGCTCATAAATGGCTTGTGTATTATTTAGCATAAATCAAAGGATATTCAAGGTCTTCGTATTGTACATACTTGTCTGTTATCTTGCATTCTTCCGGGTGTTGAACCGCCAACAAGCAGAATAGTCCTGCATGTTGCTCGATGGTTCGTTCTTGCTTGTAGTCGTACGAGAGCAAGAACGAAAACAGGTCTTTACTTCCAGCCCGGAAAGCGTTCCATACTTCTTGCGGGTCGATTTCATTGAGCGGTTCCACTCTCTCTTGCAGGTCTTCAGCGGTAAGTGCTGGAGCAGACGTCCGGGACTTGCGGATTATACCTTCCCGCAATCCCACCTTGCGAATAAGTGCCGCCATCTCTTCACTGCTCTGCAAAGTCTCAAGAGATAAGCGCATTCTGTTGTATTGCCTGTTCTCCATCCAAACAGGACTGATACCTGCTACCACTTGACGAATATTCGTGCTGTCTTCAATCGTCAACTGAGTACGCAAATACTTCAAGCGCCTAATCTTCTTAATGAATTGATTTTGCTTCTCAATGAGATGGATATATTCAATAATCTGTTTTTCTATGGAAAGCAAACTATAGTGAGCATCTGTGAAATCATAACGCACATCCGCAATGGTGCTTGCCATTTGCGGGTTGGAATGCAACGCAAAGAAAGCTTTGTCCGTCTCTATCAATTTCTCACACTCTCGAATAAGCGTACGAATACTCTCTTTCTTCTCGTCCAGATTCTTTAGCTTCTGGATTTTGATGTCATAGTTCGGCTCTTGTTTGTAAGCGGTATCAACATTACGTTTCAAGTCAATCACGTTACGCAATGTTCTTAAACCTGTATCACGAAGCTTTTTACGAACAATAGAAAGGTAATGGAATTTGCGATTTTCGTTAGTCTCTTGTAAAAAATAAGTGATATTTTCTTGCAGAGAGTCTATACACTCTTTAACGCTTGCTACATTGATTTCTTCGTTAACGTCTAATACGTCTTCAAAGAATTTCAAATACACATCCTCCAGTTCTATAAAATTGCCACTCTCATGAATAACGCCATTTTCAATCAAGTATTGAATGCGATCCTTGCGATAATCAACCATCACCATCGCCATGTCGGTAGAGAAGACATGCGTCTTGCGGTCTTTGAAGATAGACTGCAATAAGTCTTTTTCCCTATTAATACACTTAACAAGGTCATCAAAAGTCCGAAAATGCAATTGATTCTCCATGGTTGTTATATTATTAGCAATCTAATTTTTCTAAGGGATTTTATTTCTCGCTCTTCTCCCGCTCATCGCTCGGTCATCGGTCGGTGGGGACAGATGATGCTATTTTTCGATTATCTCCCAATGACCTGCGCTGGTGTTGCCTTCGCGGATTAGAATGCCCTTCTTTTGTAAGTCTGCAAGGTCTCGTTCTATAGTTCTCTTAACTACCGACAAAACTACCGACATTTGTTGCGCAGAGATGAATGGATTCTTTCTTATTAATTCAAGCATATCCTGTTGTCTTTCAGTCAGTTTAACTGATGAAAAGCTGGTGACAGAACTAGTGACATCACTACCGACATGAGATAACTTCATAAATACGGTTCGTTCAATAGTCACTCGTACACCGCCGCAGAAATTCTCGACCTTGGGCATCGGGATACCGTCAGCCTCAAAACCGTCACGGATCTTCTGGAAGCCTCGACCCCAAGTGTCAATAAAACCTGCCTTAAAGAAGACATTAGCAATCTTGAGGTTCCGCGGTTTAGATGAATGACGCGCAAAAAGAGTCTCTTGCGTATAACCCTCCGGCAGTTCTCCTTCATTCCAAATCTCAATACTGCTGTCATAAACATGCATCTGGATGTCCGGTCCTGTATAATCCTTATGCGCGATGGCATTATAAAGAATCTCTCGTAATGCCTCTTTGGGCAGTTCCAGTTTTTCGTATCGCTGCATTCCTTCGAAACGAACCGGAGAAATCAGATATTTGGCTTTGAGCACATCCATCACGCGCTCAGCCATTTGCAGGATATTTCCCTCAATGATATCTTGAAACATCAAGTCCGCTTCGTTAATACCAAAACGACCTATCTTGAATACCGCACTCGGGTAATACCGCTGAGGATTCTTGCCGAAAAGCAATACAGCCGCATTCCTCAGCCCTCCGTTCTCATCCATCAAGTCAAGGCTTGTAAGTATTTCTTCCGTTGACGCTTCACGGAGATCATCGGGAATACGGTCGGCTTCTATTCCTTTGCGGATAAAATAATCAACCGCCTCACGATCAATATCATTGAGCGTAGCACGGTCATTCGTCACCTCGTCCCACGAGCGTCCCATCTTCCTGAGAACAAAGTTCTGCAGAGCTGCACCATTCAGTTCCTGCAATGTGCTGCCGGAACGGAAATAGTACTTTCCCTTGTAGCTGATGGGCACATCGCTCGGAGCCACGTCGATTTCTATATAATCCATTCCGTCTTTATCAAGAACATTCACTTCCGCTACAATGCCCAAGAAAGAAACGACTTTGTTCGGTATATCTTCAGACAACTTGTGAGCATTCTCCACACCGCACACTTCGCCTTTGTCATTTATGCCGATATAGAGTTTGCCGCCTTGTGCATTAGCAAAGCCGCATAGCCACTTGACATACTCGTCACGCCAAGACTCTTTGTACTCAATGTTTTGATTCTCGTTATTCATTGTAGTAGTTTTCTTTTCTTTCTGGTTATCTATTCGCTTTTTTGTGTCTCGGTCTTGTCCCGCTCATCGCTCGGTGGGGACAGACGATGCTATTTTTCGATTATCACCCAATGTCCCGTTTTGTCAGAGCCGCCCCATTGAATTAGTTGTTTTTCTTGAAGAGCAACAGCATCCCGTTGGATGGTTTTTCTATTTACTCCTAACCTTTCGGAAAGATATTTCGTGTTTACTGCGACATTTACTGCGACATTCTTTAGAATTTCTAATATAACTCGCTGTCTATCAGTCAAATCATCTGCGACTTCTCGAGAGACACCTTGAGGGACATCTGTCTCTTGACTTGCTATATAGGCTTCAATCTTTGATTCGGTACCTCCTCATAAGGTCCTACCAAGCAATTTTCGTTCTCAGATTCTATTGAGAGTGCCGTGGAGTGCGTAATAATAGAATACAAGTAGAATTTCTTGTAGTCTATCTGCTGGTCGATGCCTAAGGCTCGGTAGCGTTCTATGGTTTGCAGTATATCAGCCATGTTTGTATTATTTAGCGATTGCGTTTTACCTTGCACACAAAATGCGTGCAAAGGTACGAAAAAATTTTCATATATGCAAATTATTTTGCATATTGCGCGAGAAAAGATGATAATTGCCGCAAGAATGCAGCAAAAATGCACGATGAGGCGGCATAGAATGCCGAATCAACGGACGAAACTGACCGGCATACGATGCCGGGCTAATGGACAAAGAGAGAATAAACCGACATGGATGTGTGGAAATGTGGAAACGTGAAAAAAGCGAGCGCCGAAGCGCCCGCTTGGGAAACTCGTGCCTGACGTCACGAGCACTTGACAAAGACTATAGTTTACGCCAAGTTTTGTTGCCGCAGGGTTCGATGCGCTTGGTATTCTTCCAACGGTTGAGTACCATGCTGATAGCAGCGGTTTTGACCGATTGGTTCTTGCGCGCACGGAGTTTGATGAGGTCGCCGGTGGTGAACTCGTCCGGCAAAAGCGAGAGGAGCGATGAGGCAGCACCTTTCTCCGTCATAGCATCCAGTGCACCGGTTAACTCTTGTTCGAGTTGATCGCCCCATAGTTCCATCTGGTTACGGAAGACATACTCTGCTACCCATTCAGCGAACTGTCCGACGGTCTTGGTGAACTTGCGGTTTTCGAGAAGATAGCACAACATACCTGCACGGAAGCCGATGACACCGGCACGACGGCGGAGCGTATCCATAGCGTGAGAGTCTGCGTCGATGGCTTGTTGGCGCTTGGCTTCGAGCCAGTTGGCGATGACGGTGTTGAGTTGCGGACAACTGATGTGGACGAGACCGCCTTTGGTGTTCGAATTATATTCGGACGAAATGGACGCTGTCTTTCCTATCGCATCTAGCTCTCTCGCCCAACGGATGATCTCCGCCTTCTCCGCTTCGGTGTACGGCGCAAAGACGGGGATTTCAGTGAAAGAGGTGTCGGGCAATTGGGCAAAGCAGACACGTGTTGCGAGACCGTTTTCGAGGTCTTTGAAGAAGCGTTTCATACTGTTTGGCGTGCCGGTCAGAAGCAAGTTGTAGTACACATGGATATGTGCATTGAAACTCGAATCGGACATGTACGCTTGACCGTACTCGGCGTTGTCGAACGCAAGACGATAGATATCGCTTTTTTGCGACCACACTCCGGCACGTTCGGACTTGACCAGCGTATCCATTTCTTCACCGATACCAATTAGGTGTTTGCCTTCGGCGTATGTCAAGAGTTGGAGCAGTTTGGCGATAGAGATGGCTACGCCATTGTTACGCGGACAAGCGTGCGGATCTTCCGGTTGGTTCTTGCTGTTCTTGGACGCACGGAGTTTGTCCTTATAGGCTTGCTCTTTCTCGCGTTCGATGGCATCTTGCTCGTTGATCGGAGTGAGTAAGAGATCAAGCGGTTTGCGGATAAAGCTCTTACCGGATGCAGCCGGTGCGGTGATACACGAGAAGAACGAGAGCGATTGCTCTTGACGGTCGAGATACTCGAAACGGATGCGTGTGGCGAGAGTGCCGAGGACAGGCAGCGAAGCGATGACCATGGCTGGTCGGTAGTCTTCGGGCAAACGACGGCATACCAGACGCAACAGCCTTGGCAACTCCGGTAATGCCAAGTCTGTTGATTTGAGATTTGACATTGGAGATTTGAGATTTGCTGCTTCTCGTTCACAGATGGCGAGTGCGGACTGGAGAACGATAGGCATCTCGGATTTGCGAGGACGACCGATGGCAGAACTGATGGCTTGACGGCGTTCGGGTTCGGACAAACCGAAGTCAGGAAGGATGCGTAAGAGCAGGTCGGCGTTGAAGTCGCAGATATAGCGCATGTAGCAAGCAAGGGAGAAATAGACGGTGTTGCGTTCACCTACTTCGGCTCCGTCGGCAGCTCCGATGGAGATGAGAAGCTGCTGGATGATGGTGGCGTAAGGGAGGTCGCGGTACATTAGACCGGCTGCGCCTGTTAGACCGTCCTGCGGACTGTTAGACCGTTCCACTGTTAGATCGGCACCTTCAGTGCCTGTTAGATGAGGAGGCAAGGCTCTATCGGGATACAATCCCGACGAAATGGACATACCCTCGCTCGCGGAACTCGCGGACACAGGACACTGCGGAGCGGAAAATAAACCATCGGCATAAATCCAAAGGATATAATCGCGGGGAACAACATAGGAAGCACGGGCGAGGTCTTTGGTGACTGCGTCATATTCCTTGATGCCAAGGGCGGTGGCGATTCTTAACTGCGCTGCCTCGATGGATTCCAATTGTCGGATACCATCCGACCCAACGGACGACGTTTCTAAGCGCTCGCCGATGAGACGCAAGCCTTTGCCGCTGGCTGTTATCGCCACAAGATAAATCTTGTTGTCGGAAAGGAGTTGTTTGTCAATGGAATCGAACCAGTCACGGGGATTGTCCACATGATCGACATCGAGCATGGCAAGACCGGACGGAATGGCATCGGCAGAGATGCGTTTGCCGTTACGGAATGATGCTGCGTGCGGGATGATGATGGGAAGACGCTTCTTGAGTGCCTGCTTGCGGTCGGCATAGTCGGCTGCATTGGGATCGAGTGCAGCGATAGCGGCACAGGTGTTAGCTACTGCGGGAGAGTCAATGAGGCTGTCCCAGATTTCGGGTGTACACAATTGTGGTACACCGGCATTTACTTTGTTTTGATAACAGAACATAATATTCTAATGTTTAATGTTTAGTGATTTAACGATAGGTCTTCCTTGATTCTACAGGGGAAGAGGTGGCGAGGAGGGACGTTGGCGGATTTGTCGGCATTGTGTTTGCCTTTGGAGCGTGTCCACGTACAGCCAACAGCATGTATCTCGTCGTGTTCGTCCGGGTACTGCTTGCGTTGTCGGATAGCTTTGAGTCCGACGGCGGCTTGCATTTTGCGCCACTGCGCTTCGGTGACTTCGAGTTTGTCAATGCAGAGCGGGTTGTAGATGTCGCAATCCGCCATCCACGGGTTCATGGTCATGGAGCAATGGGTTTTGAGTGGTCCATTGATGCCGCGCACGACTCCGCTTTCCTCGTAGAACGGGCAAGCGCTACTACACTTCGCGCCGCCCTTACGTAATGCAATTAGTTGAACTGACATACGTACTACTTTTTGAGGTTACGGATGGCTTCCACCACTTTCGCCATGTCCATCTCACAGAGGTTGTCGCCCATCTGGTCAACCTGCGATGCCAAGATGTCGGCGAGATCGCGTCCATCGACATAGTCGCCATGCGGGATGTACAACTCCAGTTTGATGTGATTGGCATTTGCCGACACTTTGCCGTAACGGCTCTTATCGAGCGTCTGCCAGTGGAGTTCGGGATGAACGGTTTGTTCCCGTGCTCCTCGTTCGGTGAAAGTGAACTTGTCTTCCTCGTTGCGGAAGAGTGTTCCTTTACGGCTGTCCAACACTTGCAAGTCTCCTTGCTTCATCAGCGTGACTAAGTCCACGCATAAATGAAGATTTTTCTTAGCCCCTTGGGCACGATAAATTTCATTTTTCATTGTAATTTGAACAATCGGGAATGGTTTGTGTCCGATTGTGCCGCAAAATTACAACGATTCGAGAGCGTGTGTGGAATGTGAGAATTTATGAGGGAATTAGTCACATAAAAAATAATGAGCGACCCTTTCGGATCACCCATTATTATTTTGGGGAATAAAATTTTAAAAAATGCGTGTGACTATTTATTTTTTAGAAATATTCACAAACAGAGGTATAAATATCCTCATCGTACTCACCGGCAGTGAGCTTTTGACCAATCACATTTCCGATGGTTACTCTGTTAGCTTTTCTGTCAATTTCGCATGTCTCTGTCATGAAGCGAACGATAGCTGTCGGACTAAGAGACGGAGATGTGATTTTATTTTCCACCCATTTCTTGCAGAAACAAATGACTACCTTAATGAGTTTGTCTCTTTTGCTGCTACTTAACTGGAGAGAATCCATCTGATAGTCATGCAAGTATCGTAGGAACCGGTCTTTTTCGGTTGCCGTTCGTTTGAGATCTTCATCGCCATTCTTATCAACGAAAAGGAACTGAAACTTCGGTCCGCGTTTATCCTTGGGCGTAAAGGCACATGTGTCTTGTTCCGGAGATGGTGGCGCGGAATAATATATCTTCTGAACACCAGTTGCGCCTTCAGCGACAGTTCCAATCTCGTTTTCTACATACTTGAAACCTACAACATCGCCTTTAAAATTGGACAAATCCAGTCCTCCGGCAGCCGCTTTAATCAATTTTTCAATATCAATATCCATAATTATTATTTGCTTACGATTCCAGTTGCACCAGACTCAACATTTTGCACTTCATTCTGCACATATTTATGCTGAACCAGTTCTTTTATCTCAATGATATTTTGACTCTTATAGCCTAATTGTTTGTACAGATTATCTATTTCTGCATCAATGATATTATGGTGATCCAAATTGAATCTCTCCAAGAGGATGATAGTTTCTTTGATCGTGTCAGGGTGCGCTTTATCCATATTTGCAAGCATACCTTGTACAATGGCGCGTATGGCTTTAATTGCTTCTTCGTCGTTCGTAACCGATGCTAATTCGTAGTTCACCAAGTTCGTTATTTTTCCTTTAGCGAACCGTGCTACTTCTTTGTTAGCGAATTGAGTTAATAGTGGCAAGAATAATGGATTATCTTGGACGCGAGTAAAAATGGATAGAACAATATCGTGTACTTGCTGTGTAGGATTCTTTTGGTCAACGGCTTGGAGCATGATGGCTGCGAGTACGAGAATAAGCATTGCCTCATCTTCGGAGTTGGCTTCGTTGCAAAGTTCTTTTATTTCGTCATTCAGTCCTTCCTCCACATCTGAGAGTTTTAGAATCTCTTTGGCAAACGCTTGTGCGGACAAGTATATTTCTACCTTTGTTAGTTCGGTATGAGTAGGATGCATTTCATCGAGCGCGTCATGGCTGATGGCATAGACTACATCGGTAAGCAATTGCCGACGGATGTTTGTGTTTTCTTCTGGAGATAAATGTACTATCATGCGGCTTCAAATAATTGGTCTTTGTCTTCGTGAGGCATTGCATTCATGAACTCTACAATGTGTTCCTCAACGTTTTTGCGATCATCCTCGGTAACATCCTTACCGTCTTTCTTTTTTGCTTCGAACAAGTATTCCAGTAACTCGGTATTAAACTCGCGATGGATGATTTTCTCTGCGTTTTCTGATTCAGCATCCACATAGCATTTGAAACTTGCGCCATCGGTTGTGATGAGTTCGACAGGAATATCAGCAGCAGCGCTTATAGAAATCATGTTGCGCATGTAGGCGGAATTCTTATCCAAGAAAAGCGCCACTTTCTTTTGTTCCGGTGTGAGGGTTACGAATTGCTTATAGTTGGCACGTCTTGCTTCAAAAGCCATTTGCAGGATTGGTCCCATGAGCGAATCATCAAAATAATCTTTCCCTTTTGCTTTCAGGATTTCAACATTCTTCAGGATTTCTTCTTCTGTCATTTCAGGAACACCGAAACGCACGGCAGCTATATGTTGCTGGAGTGAAGTCCAAGCTTCAAATAGATCCTCTGGATAATAATCGGGTTTAATCTCAAGCGTATAACAATGTTTGCTGTATAAAGCCTGCGACAACTGGTATTCTAAGATATTTGCTACTTGGGCTGTACGGTTGAACGCTTTCTTACGGTACTGAATAGCTACAGAGCGCATGTTTGCTCTGTTATCAACGATAAGAAAACAGGATGGTTCGTCCTTGATAATCATCTCATGGAAATCTTTTTCATGCGACATATCTTTGTCGTTAGCCAACCGCATGACAATGATGTCAGGCGCGGACGAAAGGTGATACACCCGGTGTTTATACTCTCTATGTTGCGTACTTTCACCTTCCTCGAACTTGATACTATCATCCTCCGCTAACAATTCTCCCAGATGTTCTTGACGTTTCTCCCAATCATAAGAACCACCTTCTTGATTGAACTGAATGAAATATTGAGCAAATTTAGCCATGTATGTATAAATTTATTTAATTATCCGATTATGCTGCGCGAAAATCGCGCAAAGGTACTAATTTTTTTTGGAATATGCAAGTTTTTGTGCGGAAATGTAACGAGGAAATTTAACATTTACACATTTCTTAGCGCGAGGCACGATTAGTGGAAATTTTCACATTTCCACTTTTCCACACATATTTGTATCTTGCACTTATGGGGATAATATATAATATAAATATTATGATATTATAGAGTATTTTTCAACCTGCTCGGATGGGTGGAAATGTGGAAATGTTGATTTATGGATTGGAGGTGCGATTTTTTTGCATTTTTTTTGCGAAAAAATTTGCTTTAGAAAATTTCTTATTAAAAAACGATATTTTTTTGCGAAAAAATTTGCTTTAGAAAATTTCTTATTAAAAAACGATATTTTTTTGCGAAAAAATTTGCAAAATACAATTTGTTCATCGTATCTTTGCAGCGTCGTTCGGGAAAGACATGATCATGTATCGGTCACGTTCGGGATGGTCGCGAAATGGTCGCGTCGTCGGAGCGAGCTTGTGAGGCAGAACGCACGATGCGCGTTAAACTCACCGCTGCTCCTCCTCTCCCCACAAATTAAAATTTGCGGGGGCCCCGAAAACAAAGTAAAATGAAAGGAGAAAAATATGAAAGCAGAACTGATTATACCAATTGATACGCTGAGAGGACAGCTTAGAAAAGACGGATACTATTTCAGGATGTACAAAGGCAAACAGATTGTGCAGCGGTGTCCGAACCGAAAGGGGCATGTAAAGACAGCGGCTGAAGCTATGAATCAAGAGAGGTTCATAGAGAAATATAGGAAGAAGAAATCGAAAGGCGAAAGGCTAATGGCGAAAGGACAAGCCCGCATAGAATGCGGGGAAATTAACATACATTATTAACCCATCCGCCAACATGGCGGATACAAAACCAAACCTAAACTACTATGGCAGAGATTAAACCCATGGCGCTCATTGAAAGTATGAGCAAGAAAGTGTGCGAGCACAGCGATGTGTACTTCCGCACGAACAAGAAAACCGGTAAGGTGTACACCGGAAAGTTGTGTAACCCGTCAACGAAGGAGCCGAGCGAGAACCAGACGAAGGCAAAAGCC
The DNA here is from genome assembly GCA_017509715.1 of Paludibacteraceae bacterium. Classification (GTDB taxonomy): domain Bacteria; phylum Bacteroidota; class Bacteroidia; order Bacteroidales; family Paludibacteraceae; genus Colicola. Next base: position 181,760 of record JAFWOU010000004.1, read on the forward strand.
CGTTTTGCGAAAGTGTCGGCGGCTGTACGTGCGATTCTGGCAGGATCGAGCGAGCAGAAGACTCAGTTGGTAGCCGAGTACAAGGCACAGAACAAGATCGGAACGCTCTTCGGCTATGCGATGCACAAGCTGAACGGGAACTACGACGCGAACGGAGATCCTATTGGGGATTAAAAATTAAGAATTAAAAATTATCAAGATCGCCCATATATGGTCGATACATAAGAGACCATGCGGGCGATCGCAAAAAACCCAAACCTAAACTTTAGAACTATGGCAAATGTAATTTTTAGTGCCGGTATCGATAGCGTATCCGGCGCATTGAGCAAGCCGAGCAAGAGCGGTCAGCACTCTTGCAACAAGATGCTGTTGGCAACCCACCGTACGGCACCTACGGAGAACAACCATTGTAACCGTCTGTACCTGCGCAAGAAGGTAGAGCGCAACACCAAGCCTTCGGCCTATGAGCTGCAGCTCCGCTCGCGCTTCGGACAGGCAGAGATGAAGTCCGGATCAGAGAGGTCGAGATAGAACTTCTCGATCGGCGTGGCGAGCAGAAGTCC
>JAFWOU010000005.1 GCA_017509715.1 Paludibacteraceae bacterium
CCGAAGTGACCTTCCTCGACGTATTTCTTGGCATTATCCCACGCACCGCCGGCATTGGCCATGAAGACGGCCAGCACGAAGCCCGTAGCCAGACCGCCGATAAGCAGACCCAGCACACCGGCTACGCCGAGCACCAGACCCGTGAGGATAGGCACGATGATAGCCAAGATAGACGGCAACAGCATCTCACGCTGCGCACCACGCGTAGATATCTCGACGCAACGAGCATAGTCGGGATCGGCTTTGCCCTCAAGGATACCCTTGATCGTTTGGAACTGGCGACGCACCTCCTCCACCATCTTCTGGGCGGCACGGCCTACGGCGTTCATCGTGAGGCCGCAGAAGAGGAAGGCCATCATAGAGCCGATAAAGATACCGACGAGCACGATGGGGTTCATGAGGTTGACATTGTAGGCCGCCATGAAGTCGACCAGAGTAGCCTTGGCGGCTTCTACGCCGTTAGGCAAAGCCTCGCCGGTGCGAACGAGGGCGATCTTGATCTCCTCGACATAGGATGCGAGCAGGGCGAGCGCCGTGAGGGCTGCCGAACCGATAGCAAAGCCCTTGCCGGTAGCGGCGGTGGTGTTGCCCAGGGCATCGAGGGCGTCGGTGCGCTGACGTACCTCGGCGGGCAGACCCGCCATCTCGGCATTACCGCCGGCATTGTCGGCGATAGGACCATAAGCGTCGGTAGCCAGGGTGATACCCAGCGTACTCAGCATTCCTACGGCGGCGATACCGATACCGTAGAGACCCATGGAGAGGTTGGCGGCAGTGAGCTCGACGCTAAAACCATTGGCGCAGAGATAGGCCAGGATGATAGCAACGCCCACGGTGACGACAGGAATAGCCGTACTCAGCATTCCGAGGCCGAGACCGCTGATGATGACGGTAGCGGGACCGGTCTGCGAGCTCTCGCTGACCTTCTGGGTAGGACGATACGACTGCGAGGTATAATACTCGGTGGACTGACCGATGATGACGCCCGCCAAGAGACCTACTACGACGGAGAGGCTGACTTGCCACCACTGGCTGGTCTCGGTGCCGAACAGCCATGCAAAGATAGCGAACGTGACGCCGGCAATGAGCACAGCGGCGGTGTTGGTACCCAAGCTGAGTGCGCGGAGCAACGACTTCATGTCAGCATCCTCGCGGGTCTTCACCAGATAGATACCGATGATAGAGAGCAGCACACCGCAAGCAGCGATGAGCGAAGGAGCGAGGACAGCCTTAAGCTGGAGTTGTCCGGCAAAAGCGGCAGCACCCAGCGCCATGGTAGCCAGGATAGAACCGGCATACGACTCGTAGAGGTCGGCACCCATACCGGCCACGTCACCTACGTTGTCGCCCACGTTGTCGGCGATAGTAGCGGGGTTGCGGGGATCGTCCTCGGGGATATTGTACTCGGTCTTACCGACCAGGTCGGCACCGACATCCGCAGCCTTGGTATAGATACCACCGCCTACGCGGGCAAAGAGCGCCTGGGTGGACGCACCCATACCGAAGGTAAGCATGGTGGTGGTGATGGTGATGAGATTCGCCTCGGCACCTACCCACTCCAGCAGGCCTGTACCATTCAGGATGAGGAACCATCCGGCAATATCCAGCAGGGCGAGACCGACGACGGTGAGACCCATCACGGCACCCGAGCGGAAAGCGACCTGGAGACCGGCGTTAAGCGACTGACGCGCTGCGTTAGCCGTACGGGCCGATGCATAGGTGGCGGTCTTCATACCGAAGAAACCCGCCAAGCCGGAGAAGAAACCACCCGTGAGGAACGCGAACCATACGATACCGTTCTGCAGATGGAAATACGCCATGACGGCAAAGACGATAGCCAGCACGACAAAGACGATCGTCACGACCTTGTACTGTTGCTTCAAATACGCCATCGCACCCTTGCGCACATGCGAGGCGATGGTACGCATGAGTTCCGTACCCTCGTCCTTGCCCAGCATGGAGCGATAGAAATAATAGGCAAAACCCAGTGCCAATACCGATGCTGCCAATACGACATACATCAATGATGTTAATTCCATGATTATTAGTTTATTAGTTGATTGGTTGATTAGTTGATACTCTTGAGGTAGCGGTCAGCCTCGATAGCGGCTTTGCAACCCGATGCCGCAGCCACAATAGCCTGGCGATAATGCGGGTCGGCGCAATCGCCCGCCGCAAAGATGCCGGGGAGAGGGGTTACGGGTGACGGGTTACCGGTTACCGGTTGGTAGCATTGGGGGTTGCCGTCGCGGGTGAGGATGTAGCCTTCGGCGTCGCGGGCGACATAATCCTTGAACAGGTCGGTGTTGGGATGATGACCGATAGCCAGGAAGAAACCGTCGATAGCGATGTGACGGATCTGCTCATCCGGTTCACCCTTGCGGAATACGAGATCAGCGCCCTGGACCTTGTCCTCGCCCGTGAGGCGGAGGGTATTGTGCTCAAAGAGCACCTCGATCTTAGGATTGCTGAGCACACGGTCCTGCATGATCTGCGAGGCACGCAGATAGGGTTTGCGCACGATGAGATAGACCTTCTCGCAGAGGCCGGCCAGGTAGTTGGCCTCCTCGCAAGCGGTATCGCCACCACCTACGACAGCCACGGTCTTCTTACGATAGAAGAAGCCGTCACAGGTAGCGCAGGCCGAGACACCGCGTCCGCGGAAGGTGCGCTCGGACTCCAGGCCGAGGTACTTGGCGCTGGCGCCCGTAGCGATGATGACGGTGTCGGCATGTATGGGTTCCTCTTTATCATCCACCCATACTCGGTGAGGGGTTACGGGTGACGGGTTACAGGTTACGGGTGACGGGTTACAGGTATTAAATTCTACCTTCGTCACGATACCCGACAGAAACTGCGTGCCGAAGCGTTCGGCTTGGCGGCGCATATCGTCCATCATGGTAAAGGGATCGATACCGTCGGGATAGCCGGGGAAATTCTCTACTTCGGTAGTGGTGGTCAACTGGCCACCCTGTTGCGGACCATCGATAAGCAGCGGATGCATATTCGCACGGGCTGCGTAGATAGCAGCGGTATAACCGGCCGGTCCGGAGCCGATAATCAGACAAGATACTTTATTCATCGTAGATCTATTATAGTCGCATTTTTACGTTGCATAACAAAGACGGGTTTGTCCTGGGAGAACTTACCCTCGCGGAAAGTGATACGCGTATAGGACGCCCCCTCCTTGACCTCGAGGGAGACGGGCATGAGCGTAGCCGTCTTGACGGTCAGCTCGAATCGCTGCACGCCCTTAGACTGGTCGCGAGGCACGAGGGTGATAATCGTCGTGCCGGCGTTGGTGGGTTTCTCGGAGAGTTTGCATACCTTGCTCAGTTCGCGGGCATAGAGCAGCGGATTCGACTCGAGCAGTTCGCTCTCGGTGGGCGCACTCATGGTGAGCTCCTTGGTCTCGGGCGAGTAGATATAGAAGGTACTGCCGTCGTAGGAGGCCTCGGTATTGAAGAGGTTGATATAGAACTGCCGGCCACGCATAGCGATACGTCCGCTATGAGTCTGGGGATGGGCTGCCGTCTCGGCTATAGTGAGCGTAAAGCGGGCCCGGAAGGTGGTCTGGTCCATCTTCTCCAAGAACCGGCTGAGGGCAGTCGGGTTCTGGGTCTGGGCGGCAGCCAATATTGGCAGCCACAGAAATAAATATAAGAGATATTTATTCATTTACGATTTACGATTTACGATTTATTTGCTCATTTTCACATTTACGCATTTTCTTATTTTACGTTGAGGTCTTGCAGTAGTCGCTCCAGTTGGTCCATATCGACGATGAGTACGTCACGGCCCTTGGGTCCCTTGTTGGGGCCGACGATACCGGCTGCCTCGAGTTGGTCAGACAGTTTGCCGGCACGGTTGTAACCGATCTCGAAGGCACGCTGGAGACGGCTGGTAGAGCCCTCCTGCTTAGCTACTACATAGCGGGCTACGTCGGCAAACATGGGATCGAGTCGCTTCATATCCACAGAGCCCGGTGCGAGTGCCTCGCCCTCAGCGCCCTCAGGCACGTACTCCGGCAGCTGATAGGGCTCGAGGTAGTGTTGCTGCTGCTGCACATGCTCCACGATGCGGTCCACCTCGGGCGTATCCACAAAGGCGCACTGCACACGCGTAATGCTGGCGTTGCCGGCATAGAGCGAGTCGCCACGACCGATGAGTTGCTCGGCCCCCTTGGCATCGAGCACGGTGCGGGAGTCGATGACCGACTGCGTACGCAGGGCGATACGGGTCGGGATATTGGCCTTGATGACACCCGTGACGATATTGACGGACGGACGCTGGGTAGCCAGGATCATGTGCATACCCACGGCACGTGCTTTCTGGGTGATACGTGCGATAGGTGTCTCCACCTGCTTGCCGGCCTGCATGATAAAGTCGCCGTACTCATCGATGACGATGACGATATAGGGCAGGTAGCGGTGGTGGAGCGAGTCGCCCACGGTCTTCTCGGGATTGAGGCGGCGGTTGATGAACTTGTCGTTGTAGTCCTCCAGGTTGCGCACGCCGGCATCCATGAGCAGCTTGTAGCGGTTCTCCATCTCGATGACGAGCGAGTTGAGCGTATTGATGACGCGGTCGCAGTCGGTGATGACGATCTGCTCGGGGTCGGTGTCGGGCATGGCGGCCAGGTAGTGGCGCAAGAGCGGCTTATAGGGCGCGAACTCCACCATCTTAGGATCCACCAGCACGAGCTTCATCTCAGCCGGGTGTTTCTTATAGAGCAGCGAGGTGAGGATGGCGTTGATGGCGACGGACTTACCCGTACCCGTAGCACCGGCAACGAGCAGGTGGGGCGTCTTAGCGAGGTCGAACATAAAGACCTCGTTGGTGATGGTGCGTCCGTAGGCGATAGGCAGACGCATCTTCTTCTCCTCCTGGAAGCGCTTGGAAGCCAGCACGGAGTGCATGGAAACGACCTGCGGTTTCTCATTAGGCACCTCGATACCGATGGTTCCCTTGCCGGGCATCGGGGCGATGATACGTATGCCGGTGGCGGAGAGCGACATCATGATATCGTTCTCCAGCGCCTGGATCTTCGCGACGCGGATTCCGGCCTTCGGCACTATTTCATAGAGCGTGACGGTAGGTCCTACCGTTGCCTTGATACTATCAATTTCTATGCCATAGTTGCGCAGGGTGGTCACGATGCGGTTGGCATTCTCCTGCTGCTCCTGTTGGTTGATGACGGGCGCCGACTCATTATCATATACTTTGAGTAGGTCGAGACCCGGGAAGACGTATTTGGACAGTTCCTTACGCGGATCGTAGGGCCCGAGTTTCTCAAGTGGGTCGACAGCTTCTTCGTCAGCGACCTGCTCGATGTCCTTAACATCATCGATCTTGAAATCCACCTTGGGGGCGTTAGGGTCCACCTCGGGCTGCTTACGAACTATCTCGTCGACCATGACGACAGCCGAATCGGCATCGTCGGTACGGACGGGCGCTATCTGGACGACGGGCATACCGCCATTGGCATCCGGCACGACTACGACGTGGATATCGTCCTCGTCTTCGGGGACGGGCACGGACACAGGCACGGGTTCAGGGGCCGGTTCCTCCACCTCCTCTACACGCACCTCGGCGCCTCCACCATCGAAGGTGAGTACGGGTGCAGCGGGTTCGGTCTCGTCGGGGAGAGGGGTTACCTCGGGGAGAGGGGTTACGGATGACGGGTTACAGGTTACGGGCTGGTCGTCCAGCGGCGCAGGCTCCGCGCCGAAGAGGTCGTCGTGCTTAGGTTCACGCACAAAGAGGCCCTTGATCCAGCGACCAAACTGCTCCATATGATCCACGAAATGGCGGTCGATGACGATGAAATAGACGATAAGCAGCGTCAGCATGATGAGCACCATGCCCAGGGGATAGACGTAGGAGTTCATCCAGGACGAGAGGAGCTGACCGTGGCTACCGCCGAGCCGGATAAACCAGTGGTTGAGTCCGAACATGGTCTGGGCAAAACCGAGCGAAATAGAGGTCCAGAGGAGCCAGAACGTAGTATGGAAGAACCACTTGGTGCCGCTGGTCTGGGTCCAGTTGAGCAGTTTCAGTCCGAAGATGAGCAACAGCAGGACCAGTCCGATAGACGATATACCGAACGAGCCGTTGATGAGCATCTCGGCCGAGCGTGCACCGGGCAATCCGAGCACGTTGCGTATATCGCCGCGATGACCGCGGGCGTCACCACCGGTGAGCACCGAGTTGTCGGAGCTACCGGTGAAGAAAAAACTAACGTAGGCAATAGCCAGAAATATAGCCATCGCCACCATGATACTACCCACTACGTTGCGGGTACGTTTATCCTTGATAAACTCCGAGAATCGGGTCCAAAACGACTCCTTCTCCACGCGGATAGGATCGGCCTCTCGGTTGGTATTCGTTCGTGTCTGATTTGCGCGTCTGGGCATAATAACTCAAATTTAGCTGCAAAGGTACAACATTTTTTCCGAATCGGAAAATGAAAACACAAATTTTTAGCAATAATTGACGAAAAAAGTGTATTTTTTATAAAAATTGACGCGCGCATTTGCGCATGTGAAATATTTTTTGTAATTTTGCGCTAATTTTGAATTACTATGGCAGAATATGTACATCATGAAGGCGTGGTATTGCGCGTAGAGGGCGATCGGGCACAAGTGGAAATTGTGCAGACGAGTGCCTGTCAGGCGTGCAAGGCGAAGCATATGTGCCTGTCGTCGGAGAGCAAATCGAAGCTGATAGATGCCGTGATGGAGGAGCCTGTACGCGCGGGCGAGCAAGTGGAGGTGAGCGTACGCGAGACCCTGGCATGGCGTGCGGTGGCGGTAGCCTACGTGTTACCCTTCGTGGTGATGATCGGGGTGATCGCAGCGCTGAGCGTATGGACCGAGTGGGATGACGCAGTAGTAGGCGGCACGGCGATAGCAGCCACGGCGCTGTACTACCTGGTGCTGAGCCTGTTCCGCAAGCGTCTGCAGCGGCAGTTCTCGTTCACGGTACGGAAACGATAAAGCATAGAAAATCATTAACGCTATAAAAAAACCAACAAACACAATGAATTTAGTTTTAATTTCAGCGGGACTCTTGGGCGTAGTAGCCCTACTGGCAGCGGTGCTGCTCTACTACATCTCCAAGGCGTTCCAAGTGGAGGAAGATCCCCGCATCGACCTGGTGCAGGCTGTTCTTCCGGGCGCCAATTGCGGCGGATGCGGTTTTGCCGGTTGTCGTGCCTTTGCGGAGGCATGCGTCAAGGCCGATACGCGCAACGGGCTGAGTTGTCCGGTAGGTGGTGATCCTACGATGGACGAAGTTGAGAAGATTCTCACACCGCAGGCTGAGGGTGCGGAAGCGCCGGCTGCTGAAGGTGGCGAGAAGAAGGGATTCGATCCGGCTGTGGCAGCCAAGATCAAGGCACTGCCGACGCCGAAGGCCGTATTCCCCAATGCGCTTGCGCTAAAGTGACAAAGTGACAAAGGACAATGTACAAAGGAAGAATTATGAGAACATTCAGAATAGGTGGAGTTCATCCACAGGACAACAAGCAATACTCAGCTCATCAGGCCATTACGGAGTGTCCGCTGCCCAAGCAGGCTATCATTCCGCTGGTGCAGCATATCGGTGCGCCGGCACAGGCTGCCGTGGAGGTGGGTAAGAAAGTGAAAGTAGGCGACCTGCTGGCCAAGGCCGGCGGATTCGTAAGTGCGAATATCGCATCGCCCGTGAGCGGCACGGTGAGCAAGATCGACCAGGCCACCGACGCATGGGGTGCACCGATGCAGGTGATCGTGATTGACGTAGAGGGCGACGAGTGGGCCGAGACTATCGACCGTACACCGGAGCTGAAGACGGAGTGCACGCTGGAGCCCAAGGAGATCGTCGACAAGATCGCCGCAGCCGGCATCGTAGGTCTGGGAGGTGCATGCTTCCCAACACACGTGAAGCTGCTGCCGCCTCCGGGCAAGACGGCCGAGGTGCTGATCATCAACGGCGTAGAGTGCGAGCCGTACCTGACGTGCGACCATCAGCTGATGCTGGAGCACGGCGAGGAGATCGTGGTAGGTATTCGCATATTGATGCGTGCGCTGAATGTCAGCCGCGCCATCATTGGTATTGAGAACAACAAGAAAGACGCTATCCAGCACATGCAGGAGCTGGTGAAGGACGTACCGGGCGTAGAGGTCAAGGCGCTGATGCTGAAATATCCGCAGGGCGGTGAGAAGCAGCTGATTGACGCATGTATCGGACGTCAGGTTCCGAGCGGTGCGCTGCCTATCGAGGTAGGTGCCGTAGTGGACAACGTAGCGACGGTATATGCTGTATACGAGGCTGTTCAGAAGAACAAGCCGCTCGTTTCGCGCGTGATGACCGTGACGGGTAAGGACGTGAAGCATCCGGGCAACTACTGCGTACGATTCGGTACGCCGATCGACGAAGTGATCGCCCTGGCCGGTGGTGTACCGGAGGGTACGGGTAAGATCATTGGTGGCGGTCCGATGATGGGTCGTGCTATGGATCATACCGAGGGTATGCCGGCCAACAAGCGACTGAGCGGTCTGCTCTTCCTGCCGGAGGCAGAGAGCCATCGTCCCGAGCCGGATCCGTGTATCCGTTGCGCCAAGTGCGTAGACGCTTGTCCGATGGGTCTGGAGCCGTACTTGCTCTCCAAGCTGTTTGAGAACGAGAAATGGGAGGAACTGGAGAAGCACGACATCATGGACTGCATCGACTGCGGATGCTGCGTATTCACCTGTCCGTCGCACCGTCGCCTGCTGGACGATATCCGTCCGGGCAAGGCCAAAGTGGGAGGCATACTGCGTGAGCGCGCTGCTGCTGCAAAGAAAGGCTAATGGCGAAAGGTTAATGGTTAAAGTAGAAAATTTGAAAATTCATTAGATATGGAAAAATTAATTGTAGCTCCGGCACCTCACGCGCATAGCGGTGATAGTGTTCGCCGGAACATGCTATTGGTCATTGCGGCCCTGATACCGGCCTACGCTGTTTCAATCGTGGCGTTCGGTTGGGGTGCGCTGATCACCATGGCTATCAGCGTAGCAGCCTGCGTAGGTTGCGAGTGGCTGATCACGAAGTACCTGCTCAAGCAGAAGCCGACGCTCTGCGACTGTTCGGCCGTGCTGACGGGTATGCTCCTGGCATTCAACGTACCGAGCAACCTGGACTGGTGGATACTGGTTCTGGGTGCTGTATTTGCTATCGGCGTTGGCAAGATGACCTTCGGCGGTCTGGGACAAAACCCCTTCAACCCCGCACTGGTAGGTCGTGTATTCCTGCTCATCTCATTCCCGGCTCAGATGACCACATGGCCTAAGGCTCAGGGATTTGCATCGGCTATCATGGGACAACAGGTAACCGATGCCAACTCGGGTGCAACGCCGCTGTATTATCTGAAGCATCTGGTAGGCTTGGACAATGGTCCAGAAGCTGTTAAGACCGTTGCTGATTTGAAAATGACTAGCTTAAGCGACGCGTTTCTCGGAGCCATGGGCGGTAGCCTCGGTGAGGTCTGCGCATTGGCACTCATCCTGGGCGGTCTGTTCTTGATTTGCACACGTGTCATCACATGGCATATTCCGGTAAGCATCATCGCTACCGTAGCGTTGTTCGCTGCATGTACCGGTTGGGCAGGAGCGCTACCGGAAGGTATTGACACCTGCCACTACGTAGCTTACGAGCTGCTGACCGGTGGTGTGATGCTGGGTGCGTTCTTCATGGCTACCGACTATGTGACCAGTCCTATGTCGGCTTGCGGCAAACTGATTTTCGGTATCGGTATCGGTCTGATCGTGATGGTAATCCGTACCTGGGGTAACTATCCGGAGGGTATGTCGTTTGCCATCCTGATGATGAATGCCGTAGTACCTTTGTTGAACAAGATTCGTCCGCGTCATTTCGGCGAGAAGAAAAAAGCATAAGGAGGACACAGTAATGGCAAAATTAGAAAGTACATTCAAGAATATGGTGCTGAGTCTGGTCAGCATCGCCGTAGTGGCTGCTGTAGCCTTGGCAGGTGTGTTCCTGCTGACCAGTGGACGCATTCAGGAGCAAAAGAAGAAGAACCTCGAAACCGCATTGAAAGAGGTGGTTCTTCCGGATGCTGACGCGTCTGTGCAGATCACGGTCGTTTCGTCTGACTCGGTAGCATTGACCGAGAAGAACAAGAAGGACACCACGAAGTTGGATACCATCAATATCTGCGTAGTCAACAAGATCGCATTGAAAGATCAGGTGATCGGCAAGGCCGTGGAGACGAGTGCTATCGGTTTTGGTGGCAAGCAGAAGATCATGGTGGGTTTTGACAACGAAGGCAAAATCATCAATTACAAAGTGCTGGAGCATCAAGAGACGCCGGGTCTGGGTGACAAGATCGCATTCTGGTTTAAGGACACCAAGAAACAGGGTCAAAATATCCTGGGTCGCGAGGCAAAGAACCTGACGGTAAGCAAAGACGGCGGCAACGTAGATGCTATCACGGCAGCTACTATCTCCAGTCGCGCATTCCTGAAAGCCATCAACCAGGCTTGGCTGGCAGTACAGCAGTTGGAAGGTGTTGCGATTGAGAAAGACCTGGACGCACACAGCGGCGCCAGCAAACAAGTAAAGGAAGAAAAGGAGGCCGATCATGAATAACAATTTGAAAACACTGACCAACGGTATTCTCCGTGAGAATCCGACTTTTGCCCTGGTACTGGGTATGTGTCCGACGCTGGCCACAACGACCAGTGCAATCAATGGTATGTCGATGGGACTCGCCACGCTGTTTGTGCTGGTTTGCTCCAACGTCGTTATATCGCTACTGAAGAACTTGATCCCCGACAAGGTACGTATCCCGGCCTTCATCGTGGTGATCGCTACCTTTGTGACGCTCGTACAGCTGCTGATGCAGGCCTACCTGCCCGGCATCTACGACGTGCTGGGACTGTTCATCCCGCTGATCGTGGTGAACTGTATCGTGCTGGGTCGTGCCGAGGCGTTTGCTGCCAAGAACAGCGTAGGACTCTCCGCTCTGGACGGCATCGGTATGGGTCTGGGCTTTACGCTCTCGCTGACCGTGCTGGGTGCTATCCGCGAACTGATCGGTACGGGTGCTTGCTTCGGCCTGCACATCTTCCCCGACAACTACGGTGCACTGGTATTCGTACTGGCTCCGGGTGCGTTCATTGCCCTGGCTTATCTGATGGCTATCATGAACAAGGTGGTCAAGAAATAATGGTTAAACCCGACTAAATTGAAAGGACATTATGGAATATTTATTGATATTTGTCGCTGCGATATTTGTTAACAATATCGTATTGAGCCAATTCTTGGGTATCTGTCCGTTCCTGGGCGTGAGCAAGAAGATTGACACCGCCCTGGGTATGGGTGCCGCCGTTACGTTTGTGCTCGTGCTGGCCACGGTAGTGACCTACCTGCTGCAGAAGTTGCTTATCCTATGGCATGTAGAGTTTCTGCAGACCATCCTGTTCATCCTGGTCATCGCTGCATTGGTGCAGATGATCGAGATCATACTGAAGAAGATCAGTCCGTCGCTGTATCAGGCGCTGGGTGTGTTCCTGCCGCTGATCACGACCAACTGCTGTATACTGGGTGTGGCTATCATCGTAGCCGATCCGGCGCAGCTGATGCAGAAACTTCCGGGTGAGGCGCTGCAGGCTAACCTGCTGACCGGTACGCTCTATGCCTTTGCTACCGCTATCGGTTTTGCGCTGGCGCTGGTGCTGTTTGCCGGTATCCGTGAGCAACTGGCTATGGCCAAGGTGCCCAAGGCTATGGAGGGAACGCCTATCGCGCTGCTTACGGCCGGACTGCTGGCTATGGCATTCATGGGCTTCAGTGGTGTGGTAGGTTAAGCCGACCGACACCTATTTAAATACGGAGCGCGCGCGTCACCCGTACGCGCGCGCTTCGCTATAAACCTATAAACCTATCAACCAATAAACTAATAAACCAAAGAAAAACACACATGCTCGAATACATCAATCGCCGAGGCTCCGATTGCTATAAATGGGACTCGGAATGCGCCGAGGGCTGTCTGCCCCTATGGATCGCAGATATGGATTTTCGCGCAGCCGCTCCAATACGCCGCGCCATGCAGAGCCGACTGGACCACGGAGTCTTCGGCTATTCTATTGTTCCGCAACAGAACTACGATGCTGTCAGCCACTGGTTTGCCCGCCGTCACGGATGGCATGGTATCTCGCGTGACAACCTGCTCTACGCTACGGCTGTTGTACCCGCTATCTCGGCTATCTTTGCCGCGCTGAAGACGCGCATCATGGCCGCGGATACCACACGCCAGCGATGCACGCCGTTGCGTATCCTCACGTTCACGCCGGCCTACAACTGTTTCTTTGCCTGCATAGAGAATATGGGATGCGAACTGGTGGCGTCCCCGCTGGTGCTAAAAGATAATCGTTTTGAGATCAACTGGGAGCAACTGGAGCAACTCGCCAAGCAGGCGGATGTCTTCCTGCTCTGCAACCCTCATAACCCCACAGGACGCGTCTGGACACGCGACGAACTGATCCGCATGGCCGACATCATGCGTCAGCATGGTCTGTACGTCATCTCCGACGAGATCCATTGTGAGTTTGCCTTCCCGGGTCACGAATACACGCCCTTTGCTACCATCGCACGCAATGATACCGACTTCTGCGTATGTACCTCGGCCAGCAAGGCCTTTAACATAGCCGGTCTGCTATGCGCCAATATCTTCGTGCCCAACCACGAACTGCACGAGCAGATCAACCATGCACTGGAGGTGCACGAAGTGAACGGCCTGAACCCCTTCGGACTGGTAGCGCAAGTGGCAGCGTACAACGAGTCGGAGCAATGGATCGACGAACTGAACGAGTACGTCTATAGCAACTTCTGCTATCTACGTGATTATATCGAGTCGCAGCTACCGATGCTACGCATCCATGAGACGGAGGGTACGTACCTGGGATGGGTGGATGTGTCGGCACTGGGCATGACGGCCGAGGCGTTCTGCCACGACCTGGCACGCACCTCGCACGTGCTGTTCAACCCCTCGGAGATGTACGGTGCCGAAGGTTACATACGCGTCAACCTGGCTACCTCGCGTGAGGTGCTGGCCGAAGCGCTTGCCCGACTGAAAGATTATATCGACAGGAAATAATCCTCGTAGTGATCCAGGAAGCACTGCACAGCTTCCTCCAACGTACCGAAGAATTCTCCTCCGGCTGCGTTGGCGTGTCCGCCGCCGTTGAAATAGTCGGCCGCAAAGCGGTTGACAGGACGGTCGCCCTGGGAGCGGAACGAGATCTTGATCTTGGATTTCGCATCGCCGGCACGTTCGCGTTCGTGGGGTTCAATCTTGTCCTCGCGCATGAAGCAGGAGTAGTAGACGTCGCTGATCTGAAGCGGCATATTGACGATCCCCTCGGCATCACCCGGCTGAAAATGAAAACGATACAGTTCCTTGCGACTCAGCGCAATGAGCGAAGCATGACGTTCGGGGAAGAGGCGCATCTTCTGGTAGAGGCTATAGCCCACGAGCCGCATACGGTCGGCCGAATGCGCATTGAAGACCGCATTATAGACCGCATCCTTATCCACACCCATACGCACGAGTTCGGCTACGGTCTCGTACATCTCCGGATAGTTGGAGTTGAACGAGAAATTGCCCGTATCGGTCATCATACCCGTATAGAGGCAGGTAGCCATCTCGCGGTCGGTATAGTCCGACAGGCTGCGTATCAACTTGCAAACCAGTTCGCTCGCCGAAGGCGACTCGGGATAGGAGAGCGTGACGTCCGCAAAATCGGCGGGGAAGAGATGATGGTCGATGAGCACCTTGGGGCAGGTCTTTTGCAGCAGCCGGTTGCCCACCTGTCCGATACGTTTCGGGTCGTTGAAATCGGTGCAGATCAGTAGGTCGGCCTCCTCGATCAGCCGGTCGGCCTCCGCCTGCTGCTCGTCGTATATCACCACGTTCTCCACACCCGGCATCCAGCGGAAGAAAGCCGGAAAACGATTCGGCACGATGACCGTAACCGAACCGCCATTATCCACTTTCCATTTTCCATTTAGAAAATGCCACATACCGAGCGCGGACCCCATCGCATCGCCGTCGGGCGACATGTGGGTAACGATGACGATATGTTGCGCGCGGAGCAGGTATTCACGGATGGCGGTTATCTTTTCTGCCGGGAAGTACTCGTTTTGCATGGTTTTTGTATGCTAAAATTCGGATTAAATAAGCTATTATTTCGATTTTCGCTGCAAAATTACAAAAAAAATTGCGTATATCAAAAAAAAAATGTAATTTTGCACGCTAAAATGTGCGTAGGCGCATCCAAGTGGGACATAAATATTAAAAAATAAAATAGAAAGCATAACGATGAAACGAATTTTGTTAGCCGCAGCCTTTGTGCTGGGCATGGGCGCCACGGTGATGGCGCAAGAGGACAAAGTGCTGATGACCATCAACGGTGAATCGGTGACGGCATCCGAGTTCCTGTACATCTATCAGAAGAACAACCAGGAGACGACTATGGACAAGAAGACCATGGACGAGTACCTGGATCTATTCATCAACTTCAAGCTGAAAGTGGCTGAGGCCAAGGCGCAAGGTATCGACACCACGGCATCGTTCCGAAAGGAGCTGTCGGGCTATCGTGCACAGGCTACGCCGAAGTACCTGCAGGACGAGCAGGCATTGGACAGCATGGTGCAGCTCAGTTACGGCCATATGTGCAAGGACCGTCGTGCCAAGCACATCGCTATCCAGTGTCCGGCTACGGCCACCGACTCGGCCGACCGTGCGGCACGTCAGCAACTGGAGAAAGCCCGCAAGCAACTGCTGAAGGTGAAAGGCGAGAAGCGTGTGCAGCTGTTTGAGAAACTGGCCCGCGAGATCTCGACCGACCCGAGCGTACAGGACAACGGTGGCGAACTGGGATGGATCACGCCGTTCCGCTATGTCTACAGTTTTGAGGACGCGGTATACAACACCAAGGTAGGCGAGATCACTCCGATCTTCCGCACCGTTTACGGCTATCATATCGCCCTGGTGGAAGAGGAGCGTGATCACGAGGAGGTACATGCTGCGCATATCATGAAGATGGTGCCGCGTGGCAACGACTCGCTCAAGGCTGTGATGAAAGTGCAGATCGACTCTATCTACGCGCTGCTTCAGGGCGGTGCTGACTTCGAGGAGACGGCCCGTCAGCTGTCGGACGACAAGGGTTCGGCTGCTCGCGGTGGTGACCTGGGATGGTTTGGCCACGGCATGATGGTTCGTCAGTTTGAGGACGCCGCCTATGCCATGCAGCCCGGCCAGATAGGCCTGCCCTTCACCAGCGATTTCGGATGGCACATCATCAAGCTCTACGACCGTCGTGGTATCCTGCCGCTCGACAGCATCCGTCAGCAGGTACAGCGCAACGTACAGCGTGATGAGCGCATGAAGGAGACCGACAAGGCCTTCATCCGTAAGACCCGCGCCGAGTACAACCTGCCGGCCAGCATGAGCGACGAGGACGTCAAGGCCTACGCCGACAGCCACCTGGAGGAGAAATACCCCGAGTTTGCCAACCTGGTTCGCGAGTACCACGACGGCATCCTGCTGTTTGAGGTATCGCTCCGCGAGGTATGGGACAAAGCCAGCAAGGACTCCGTAGGTCTGGAGCAGTATTTCCAGGCCAACCGCAGCAAATACACCTGGGACGCTCCGCGTTACAAAGGCTACGTTGTATACTGCAAAGACAAGAACACCATGCGCGCCATGAAGTCGATTATCCGCAGCAATCCGGACTCGATCGACAGCTATATCAACAAGCGTATCAACCTGGATGGCCAGACCTTCGTGAAGTACAACCACGGCCTCTGGACCAAGGGTCAGAACAAGGTGGTGGACCGCGTGGGCTTCAAGGACAAGAAAGCGCCTAAGGCCGAGACCGAGGAGTGGCCGTACGTCTTCAGCAGCGGTACTATCCTGAAAGCACCGCAGCACTATACCGACGAGCGCGGACGCGTGACGACCGACTACCAGGACTACCTGGAAGCTCTCTGGATCCAGGAACTTCGCAAGAAATACGAGGTGAAGGTTAATCAGGACGTGTTTGAAGAATTGAAAAAATAGAGGAGCCGTCAGCCATCAGCCAGGTCAGACCTGCGTCAGAAAGACCGAATGCTGAATGCTGAATGCCGAAAGCCTATTACATAGAATGAAGAGACGTGAGTGGTACATATGGGGTGCGGTGGTCGTGCTGGTAGCATTGGCCTACGTGGCTGCGCATGTGTGGGTCATCCGTATGGATTTGACCGACGATCGGCATTATACGCTCAGCCGGCAGACCAAGCAGCTGTTGCGTGACCTGGACAAACCGATCGACGTGACGCTCTACCTGGACGGCGACCTGAATGCCGGTTTTCGCAAGCTACGTGCCGCCACCGAGGAGACGCTGGACGAGTTCCGCATCTATGCCGATGTCCATCGCCGCAGCTTTGATCCGGACAAGGATAAGTTGCCGGACGGCCTGCAACCCACTATCGTACACGAACGCGAGCATAACGGCAAGACGGCCCAGACGCCCGTTTACCCCTACGCCAAGATAACTTACGACGGCCGCTACAAGATCGTACACCTGCTGAACAACAACCGCCAGCTGTCGGGCGAAGAGAACCTGAATATGAGCGTGGAGAACCTGGAGTATACCCTGATGGAAGCCATCCACGAACTCACGCGCCGGGAGACACCCCGCGTAGCCTTCATCGAGGGCCATCAGGAGTTGCCCGAACCCAACGTGGCCGACCTGGTCGAGATGCTGCAGCACCATTTCCAGGTGGACCGCGGACGTATCGGACAGGACCCGGAAGCGCTGCAGGCCTATCGGGCGCTCATCATTGCCGACCCGCAGACGCCTTTCTCGGAAGAAGATAAGTACTGCCTGGACCAGTACCTGATGCACGGCGGACGTATCCTATGGGTGCTCAACGGCGTGCAGTTCTCCGACAAGGTGCTGAGCGAGAGCGGTTTCACGCCCGTTATCCCGCTGGATCTGAACCTGTCGGACATGCTCTTCCGCTACGGCATACGTATCCAGCCGGCCCTGCTGCAGGACGTTCAGTGCCTGCCCATACCGGTCAACGTGTCGCAAGACCCGCAGCAGACCAACCTGCAACCCATGCCGTGGTACTACGCCCCGCTGTTGCTCACCTCGCAGGAATCGCCCGTGACGAAGAACGTGACACAAGTGTCGTGCTCCTTTGCCTCGCCTATCGAGGCTGTGGGAGGCGATGACGGCATCCGCAAGGAGATCCTGCTGGCCACCTCGACAGCGAGCCGCGTCATCCCGACGCCGGCCGAAGTGGATCTGGGCGACCTGAATCCCGACATGGAGACTTTCCGCTACCAGTATATCCCCGTAGCAGTAGCCCTGCAGGGTGAGTTCCCGTCGATCTTTGCCCACCGCATGCGTCCGGACAGCATCCATACCCGTCTGGAGCAACGCGCCACGAGCGTTGACACCCGTCAGATCGTAGTAGCTTCGGGTAGCATCATCCGCAACGAGGTGGAGAAAGGACAAGCGTTGCCGACCGGCTACGACCGCTACTCGGGTATGCAGTTCGGCAACCGCGACTTCCTAACCAATGCCGTGCTCTACCTGGCCGACAACGAGGGACTGATCGCCCTTCGCCAGAAGAAAGTGGACCTCCACTTGCTGAATCAGAAGCGCTCGTACCAGCAGCGCACCGCGATACAACTGGTCAGCACCATCGCACCTATCGCCCTACTGGCGCTGGTGGGACTGACGGTGATGATCATCCGAAAACGTAAATACACACATAAAACAAGATAAAAAACGATGAACTGGAGATTGATGACAATGGTGATAGCATGCAGCTTGGCTAGTATGCTTTGGGCAGACGAACCGAAACAAATCGTAGCCGACACCACAGCCGTGGATAGCGTGCTCTTGCCCGACCTACCCCACTACCGGCTGGATCTGATCATGCCTTTCCACGTAGGCAACGAGGCTCCTTCAGCGCAGGAGGAACGACTCATTGAGTTCTATCGCGGCGTGATCATGGCGCTTCATGAGACGCCTCAGCAGGATTCTATCGTAGTGGATCTGTATGTCCACAACAGCCGACTCGACACCGCCGCCGTAGCCCAAATGTTGCGCGACAGTGTACTGGAAGGCACCCAAGGCATTATCGGTCCGTTCTATCCCGATCAGGTGGCGCTGCTCAGTCAGTGGATACGCGAACATCAAGTGCCCACCATCCTGCCCGTCACCAGCGACGAGCACTACCTGGGCGACAACCCCTACCTGATGCAGTACAACACCACGCCCGAGCAGGAACGCAAGGCCGTGATCGAGTACTTCCTCTCGGCAGACCAACGGCTCCACTGCGTCTTCATCGAAGACTCTATCATGGATGCCCACAACCGACTGATGCGTAATGCCATCCGCAAAGAGGGCATCAGCCATAGTTCCATCACGGGCCAAGCTGTGCTCAACGACTCGCTGCTATATGCCCTGCGCGCCAATGCCGAGAATATTATCTTCTTCCCCACGAATAAGTTCCAGCGCAACCGCGCCTACATGGCTAAGATCCAGGCGCTGTATCCGCAGCACAAAATGGCCGTATACGGCGTCTTCTCCTGGTTGAAAGAGCAGATCAACGTGCCGCTCATCTACACCTCTACCTTCGTCACCGAACAAGAGGCCGACCTGACCGAATACGATGCCGTATGGGAACAGTTCTTCAAGATGCGCCATGCCGTTTCCTACCCGCGTTACGACCTGCTGGGCTACGACATTACGCGCAAACTGATTGGTCTTTTGACCGACAAACGCTACCCCGGTGCACAGTCGGATATCGACTTTGAGCCTTATACAGAGGGAGGCGGAAAGGTGAACGCACATATCGAGGTACTCCGCTCTGAATAGTCGGAGGAGTGAAGGAGTTAAGGAGTGAAGAATGGAAAGTACATAGTGGTGCTGGCGATGTGCATCGCACTGGGTGCTCCCGCATGGGCGCAACCCCGACTGCGTGCACCGGAGATGTATCTGGGTGCACAAGGTGGCGTGACGGCTTCGACGGTCCTCTTCTCGCCTACGGTGAGCAACATGTCCAATCCGTTTACCAACGGTGTTACGCTGGGCGGCAATGCCGGCCTGGTATTTCGCTACGCCGGGCATAAGGTATGCGGCCTGCAAGTGGAATTCAACTACATGCACCGCGGATGGCGCGAGCACACCGACACCGCTACCTATCAGCGCAACCTCCACTACCTGGAGTTGCCGTTCCTCATGCACCTCTATTTCGGCAAGCGGGCCGTACGCGGCTTTGTCAACCTGGGTCCGCAGATAGGTGTATGCCTGGCCGACTCGGCGAGCGGGCCCCGCATAGGCGGCACCTCCGCCAAGCAATACAGCTCGATAGAGAGCCGCTTCGACTGGGGACTAGCCGGCGGTCTGGGTATGTACGTACGGACACCCAATGCCGGTGTTTATCAGTTGGAGCTACGTGCCAACTACAGCCTGGGCAGCGTGTTCCACACCAGCCCTACCGACCATTTCTCGCTGGCTAACCCGCTGGATGTCAGCCTGAACATAGGATGGCTGTGGCCGCTCAACCGACCCAAACAAATCAAATTTGAGAATTGAACAAAACACATACAATAATGAAAACAAATTACGAAGTGCGCTATGCGTCGAACCCGACGGATGCCAAGCAGTACGACACCGCACGTCTGCGTCAAGATTTCCTGATTGAAAAACTCTTCGCTCAGGACGAAGTCAACATGGTTTACTCGATGTACGATCGTATGATCGTGGGTGGTGCGATGCCCGTCAAAGAATCGCTTCTGCTCGAGGCGATCGACCCGCTGCGTGCGCCCTACTTCCTGACCCGCCGCGAGATGGGTATCTTCAACGTAGGCGGCAAGGGCCGTGTGATAGCCGGCGACGAAGTGTTCGAACTCGACTACAAGGAAGCGCTCTACCTCGGTCGCGGCGATCGCGAAGTAAAGTTCGAGTCGCTGGATGCCAACCATCCCGCTCTCTTCTATTTCAATTCCACTACCGCACACTGTGCTTATCCTAACCGGAAAGTGACCAAGGCCGATGCCGTAGTGGCCCATATGGGAAGCCTGGAGATGTCGAACGAACGTGACATCAACAAGATGCTCGTCAACCAGGTGCTGCCTACCTGCCAACTGCAGATGGGTATGACCGAACTCAATACGGGTAGCGTATGGAACACCATGCCGGCACACGTACATAGCCGCCGCATGGAGGCCTATTTCTACTTCGAGGTACCGGAAGATCAAGCTGTCTGCCACTTCATGGGCGAGGTAGAAGAGACCCGTCACATTTGGATGCGCGGCAACCAAGCCGTTCTCTCGCCGGAGTGGTCGATCCACTCGGCTGCCACTACCCACAACTACACCTTCATCTGGGGTATGGGAGGCGAGAACCTGGACTACGGAGATCAGGACTTCAGCAAGATTACAGACCTGAAATAGTCGAAAGTCGAAAGATAAAAGATAAAAGCATTATGAATAATCTCTTTTCATTAGAAGGCAAGAACGCCTGGGTTACAGGCGCTTGCTACGGAATAGGCTTTGCCATCGCTAAGGCCTTTGCACAGGCCGGTGCCGAGAATATCATCTTCAATGCCCGCAGCCAAGAGGCTATTGACAAGGCCATGGAGGCCTATCGTGCCGAAGGTATCCTGAACGCCCACGGCTATGTATGCGACGTGACCGACGAAGTGGCCGTCAAGGCGCTCGTGGAGCAAATCCACCGTGAGGTAGGCGACATCCACATCCTGGTCAACAACGCCGGTATTATCAAGCGCATCCCGATGCACGAGATGAAGCGTGAGGAGTTCCAGCAGGTGATCGACATCGACCTGGTAGCCCCCTATATTGTCAGCGCTGCCGTGTTGCCCGAGATGATGGCACGCCGCGAAGGCAAGATCATCAATATCTGCTCGATGATGTCCGAACTGGGACGCGAGACCGTCAGTGCCTACGCAGCCGCTAAGGGTGGACTGAAGATGCTGACCCGCAACATATGCTCCGAGTACGGCGAATACAATATCCAGTGTAATGGTCTCGGTCCGGGCTATATCGCTACGCCGCAGACCGCTCCGCTGCGCGAACCGCAAGCCGATGGTAGCCGTCATCCCTTCGACGCCTTCATCTGCGCTAAGACGCCGGCCGGTCGCTGGTTGGAAGCTGACGAACTGGGCGGCACGGCCGTGTTCCTGGCCTCGCACGCTTCGGACGCCGTCAACGGACAGATTATCTACGTAGATGGTGGTATACTGGCCTATATCGGCCGACAACCCAAGTAAAGTGACAAAGGGACAAAGGACAACGGGACAAAGGACAAAGGGACAAAGTACAAAGGACAAAAGACAAAAGATGAAGAAGGTATTATTTATCATAGCGACTTTAGTAAGCCTGACAGCTTGTCAGCCGGAGGGACAACGCGTCTTCGGGCGTTTCGTGCCGGAGCGCAAGGACGACTTCGCATGGGAAAACGAATATGCCGCTTTCCGCATGTACGGTCCCGCCTTGGCGCCCGAGAACCCGTCCAACGGTGTGGACCTGTGGCTCAAAGCTTCGCCGGAACTCGTTGTAGACAGTTTCTACTACCGCGAGCACGAGCTCGGCCTGCCCTACCACATCAACTATGGCAAGGGCCTGGATTGCTACAAAGTAGGACATACCGCCGGCTGTGGAGGTCTGGCTATCGTAGCTAACGACCAGCTATGGATCGCCGGCCCCTATTCGCGTCATGAGATACTCTACCAGGACGATCGTCGGTTGACCTTCCGACTGGAGTACGACAGCGTACCCGTGGCAGGCTACCTGATGCATGAGCAGATCACTATCACGGCCGAGGCCGGCACACCGCTTTGCAAAGCCGAAGTGGTGCTCACCTGCCTGGCCAGCGACTCGCTGCCCGAGATACAGTTGGGCGGTGGTATCTATCTGCACGACAGTCTGGACCACCTCTACTACAACCCCGAGTGCCATGCGCTCTGCTATGCCGAGGATGCCTTGTCCGACAAGACGGCAGCGGAGATGAACCGCGAGTACAACGGATCTACCTCCCAGGGCCGCAGCTATATAGCCGTTGTCGTACCATCTGCACCCGCTATGGAGACGCCGATGATCTACGATGGTACGGCCGTGCAGGTAGCCCCCTATCAGATGGGCACTACCTTCACCTACTACTTCGGTGCATGCTGGAACCGCTGGTCGGATGGCAAGCGCCAGTTCCCCGCCGACGAAGATTGGCAACTATATATCGAGCAACTCGCAGCACAACTGTAAGACCCGCACGTGAAGACCTATCTTATCATACGACTTGAGACGCGTGGCAACGTAGCCATGACCGTTCCGGTGATCGCATCGCTATCACGACGCTATCCGGACGATCGTTTCATCGTCGTAGCTAAGAAGCCGCTTCAGGACATGTTCTACGGCATGCCCAACGTGGAATTCGTTGAGGCACGTATCAAGCAGCAGGGCGACCTCCATCGACTCATGCGCCATCTGCGTCTGCTGCATGCCGACGAGGTCATCGACCTGCAGGATCGGCTCAGCACACGCCTGCTTCGCGGATATCTGCGTCTGCACGGTTGTCGTGTACACGCGGTGCACTACGGTCGATGGCGCAAGCGTTGGCTCACGCTCAAGGGAGCCAAATATAGTGATGCGCTCCCTACGGAGTTCGACCGCTATCGCGAAGCCTTCCGGCGAGCCGGACTGGAGACCGACACCGAGTTTGAAGCCCTGCCGGTCAACACACAGGCAGCAGCCCGCGTCAGCGAATTGTTCGGAGAACGCAAAGGCAGTTGGGTGGGCGTAGCCCCCTTTGCCAAGTCGCAGTCCAACATGTTGCCTTATCGCGTCACCAAGCAACTCATCATGCGGCTCGCCGAACGATCCGGCACGCGTATCTTCCTATTCGGTGCAGGCGCTGTGGAGTGCGAGATGCTCAACCAGTGGGCCGGGCTCCATAAGCAAGTGGAGAGCGTAGCCGGACGACTATCGCTGGCCGAAGAACTGGAGCTCATGCGTCGGCTGGACTATATGATCTGTATGGACTCCGCCAACCAGCACCTCAGTTCGCTGGTCCATCTGCGCGCCATCAGCGTATGGTGCGGCACGCACCCCAAACTGGGATTCATGGGTTGGAAACAACGAGAAGAAGACATATTGCAGCACAACGAACTGGCCTGCCGGCCGTGCACCATGCATGGCACCAACCATTGCCGGTTCTTCAACTATGCCTGCAAACAAATAACAGCAAAACAAATTATACAGCATATTTATGAGTAAAATCATTTCATTAGCAAATCAGAAAGGTGGTGTGGGTAAGACCACGACATCTATCAACCTGGCCGCTTCGCTGGCGCAGCAGGGCAAACGCGTTCTGCTCATCGATGCCGATCCTCAGGCCAACGCCTCGTCCGGTCTGGGCGTGGATATCGAGCAATTGAGCAGCACCATCTACGAGTGCCTCATCAATCGCATCGATCCCCACACGGCCGTACTCCATACTTCGGTCAAGCGACTGGATATCATCCCGAGCCACATCGACCTGGTAGGCGCTGAGATCGAGATGCTCAATATCGAGCATCGTGAGACGATCCTGAAGACGATCCTCTCCCAGCTCCGCAGCGAGTACGACTATATCCTGATCGACTGCAGCCCGTCCCTTGGTCTGCTCACTGTCAATGCCCTCACGGCCAGCGACAGCGTCATCATCCCTGTACAGTGCGAGTTCTTCGCCCTGGAGGGTATCGCTAAGTTGCTCAACACGATCAAGATCATCAAGTCGCAACTCAACCCAGCGCTCCAGATCGAGGGCTTCCTGCTCACTATGTACGACAACCGCCTGCGCCTGTCCAACCAGGTATACGAGGAGGTGAAGCGCCACTTTGGCGACCTGGTATTCAATACCGTCATCTCGCGCAACGTGCGCCTCTCCGAAGCGCCGTCCCACGGTCTGTCTATCATCGAGTACGATGCATCCAGCAAGGGTGCCAAGAACTACGTAGCTCTGGCCAAAGAACTGATTAAGAGACAATAGCATATGAAGAAAATGACTGGACTTGGACGTGGACTCGATGCGCTCATCGACACCACGCATATCGAACCCCGCGGAGGCAGTTCCATCTCCGAGGTAGAGCTCGCTAAGATCATTGCCAACCCCGACCAGCCGCGTCGCAACTTCAACGAAGAGGCGCTGCAGGAACTGGCCGACTCGATCCGCGAACATGGCGTCATTTCGCCTATCACGCTGCGCAAGAACGACGACGACACCTATATGATCATCGCCGGCGAGCGCCGTTTCCGTGCTGCCAAACTGGCCGGACTGAATGCCATCCCGGCCTATATCCGTACGGCTAAGGACGAGCAAGTCATGGAGTGGGCACTCATCGAGAATATCCAGCGCGAGGACCTGGATGCTATCGAGATAGCACTGGCCTACCAGCGCCTGATGGATGACTACCAACTCACCCAAGAGCGCATGGCCGAGCGCGTCGGCAAGAAGCGCACCACGGTGGCCAACTACCTGCGTCTGCTCAAGTTGCCCGCCGAGATACAGATGGGTCTGAAGGAGAAGCGCATCGAGATGGGCCATGCCCGTGCCATCTTGGGATCCAAATCGGCCGAGGAGCAACTCTCTCTCTACCAGCGCATCTTGCGCGAGGGTATGTCTGTGCGCCGTGTAGAGCAACTGGTGCAGGAGGCTGAACAGCCCAAGCAGGCAAAGCCGCGCGCCAACAGCAATCCCTACCCTGCACAGCAGAAGCAACTGAGCGACCTGCTCGACCGCCGCGTGCAAGTCAAGGACGGTAAGATCGTCATCCCCTTCCGCGACCAAGAGGACCTGAATGCCATCATCGCCAGCCTGCATTGAGACGACTGATCGCCATATTGTTTCTGGTGCTGCCCTTGTGGCTGCGAGCCGCAGAGCCGACAGATAGCCTACCCGCTGCCGACACCGTTTACTACCAGCCCGACACCGTGGCTGTAGCCCGTGTTGCCGGTGAACCCGAGTACCGCTATATGATCGACCTCAACCGCAAGCCCGAAGCCATGCGGGCCGTGTGGCTGGGTGCTATCTGCCCGGGTGCCGGTCAGATCTACAACCGCTCCTACTGGAAACTACCTGTCGTATATGGCGCCTTCATGGGATGCGGCTATGCCATCAAGTGGACCAACGAACGCTACGTAGGTTACAAGACCGGCTACCGCGACCTCTATTACGACAACGAGGCCGGTACCGTATCCTCCGATCCCTCAAAGTCGTATATCGCCCTTCTGCCCGATGGCTATGACATCGATCGCATGGGTGGTGTGAGCACCTATATCAATACGCTCCGCAACCGCCAGAACGTCTATCGCCGCTATCGCGACCTCAGCATCGTCGCTACGGTAGCCGTCTACGCCCTCTCGCTCATCGACGCCTATGTGGATGCGCAGTTGTTCGACTTCGATATCTCCGAAGAACTGTCGCTCGACATCCGGCCGGATATATACTTTGACCCGTACACCCAACGTACGGCAGAAATGAAACTTGCAATTACGCTGAAATGAAACGACTGGTATTCTTCATGCTCGCGCTGACGCTATGCCTGACGGTCACGGCCGACGAAGTAGTCAAGCAGCGTATCAAACAAATGCAACGGACCGTTCCGATGCAGTATAACCAGGAGGTGCAGACCTATATCTCGCGCTACCTGAAAGCCCCCGGCATGGTTGGTCGTGTACGCGGGCTGGGCGAGTACTATTTCCCCATTATCGAACAGGTATTTCGCGAGAACGGCGTGCCTGACGAACTGAAGTACCTCACACTGGTGGAGTCCAAGCTCAACCCGCTGGTGGTATCTCCGCGTGGTGCAGCCGGCCTATGGCAGTTTATGCCGGCTTCGGGCAAGGCATTCGGACTGCAACGTACGGCCTACGTAGATGACCGACTCGATACCTACCGCGCTACCGAAGCAGCCTGCAAACTGCTCAAGCGTCTCTACGCCATGTATGGCGACTGGGCTATCGTCATCGCGGCTTACAACTGCGGTTCCGGCACCATACGCGGTGCCATCAAGGCGGCCGGAGGCAAGAAATCCTTCTGGGCTATCTATCCCTACCTGCCCAAGCAGACGCGTATCTACATGCCTATCTTCATTGCCTACAACTACGTGCTGGAGTATGCCGACGAGTATAATATCCAGCCCGCCGACATCGAGAACCTGCCGGCTCCGCCCGACACGATTCATACCAACCGACGCACCCCCCTCCAACAGGTAGCTAAAGCTACGGGCACACCTATCGAGACCATCCGCATGATGAACCCGCAGTACCTGCAAGGCGTAGCACCCGCCGGACGCGACAACATCATCTGCCTGCCTCCGGGCAAAGCCAAACTGATGCGTAAGTTCGTGCCCGAAACCGAAGAAGAAACCAGCACACCCGAAACCGCCACTAAACAATGAGCGACGCTAAGATATATTACAACATCCGAGAGACCTCGGAGATCACCGGTCTGCCCTTCTCCACCCTGCGCTATTGGGAGGAGCAGTTTGAGCAACTCAATCCCCGCAAGGACGGACACAATAATCGCTACTATACCGCCGAGGATATCAGCTTCATCAAGCGCGTACGCTATATACGCGACGAACTGAAAATCACCCGCATCGACGCGATCCGACGCGAACTGAAGAACGATGACCGACAGGTGGACGTCCGTATCCGTGCCACCGAAATACTGCAGCGCATCCGCCAGGAACTGGTGGACATCCGCTCCTATATTTAACCCAACGAACAAAATCAAGAAAACAGATATGAAATCATTTGATTGGAAGAAACTGGCACCTTATCTGGTAGCCCTAATCGTATTTCTCGGCTTCGCCGCGTTATACTGCAGCCCCCTCCTTCACGGCAAAGTGCTTTTTGCCGGTGACGTCGATAACTGGAAAGGCGCGGCCAACGAAGCTATCGAGTACCACAAAAAAACCGGAGAAACCACGTGGTGGACAAACTCTATGTTTGGAGGTATGCCCACCTACCAGGTGACGGGTAATCTGCCCTCTGGCGAGATTCGCGCCGATTTCCTCAAAGCATCCCATCTGGGACTCAGCGGTACATACGAGTCTATCGGTCTTATCTTCGCCTATTTCTTCGGCTTCTTCCTGATGCTCATATGCTTCGGTGTCAACCCCTGGCTGAGCCTCGTGGGTGGCTTGGCTCTGGGTATGAGCAGCTATTTCTTCCTGATCATCCCTGCAGGCCACATGACCAAGGCCACCGCGTTAGGCATGTTGGGCCCCGTCATCGGAGGATTCTATGCCATCATGCGACGCAAGTACTGGCTGGGTATTCCATTAGTCCTGTTCTATGGTTTTATTGGTATCACCGCCCATCCGCAGATGACCTACTACATTGCCATGCTCATCGGCGTCATGGCCTGTGCAGAATTGTACCTGCACATCCGCGACAAGCAATGGAAAGAACTGGGAATATCGGTCGGTATCTTGGTGCTGTGCCTTGGCCTCATCATAGGCACTCGCTGGAGCTGGATGGACATGAACCAATCCTATCTCCGGGAGACCATGCGGGGCGGTCATAGCGAACTCACGCAAAACGACACGACTTCCACGTCCAAGGTTGGTCTCGACCTCACCTACGCTACCGATTGGAGCTACGGCCGCGCCGAAACCATGACCCTACTCATTCCCAACTGGGAAGGTGGCGCCAGCGGTTATAATGTAGGCAAGGACTCCCAACTATGCCGCACGATGCGCAAACAGGGCGTACCCAAACGCGACGCCGAGCAGTTCTGCCGTCAAGTGCCTACCTACCACGGCGAAAAAGCCTTCACGAGCGGTCCTGTATATGTCGGAGCTATCATCTGCTTCCTCTTCCTGCTCGGTCTGCTTATTGTGCCCGGTCCGTACAAATGGGCATTGCTCTTCGCGACCCTCATGTCCATCTTCCTCGCATGGGGTAAGAACATGATGTGGTTGACGGAATGGTTCTTCAACTACTTCCCGATGTACAACAAGTTCCGCGCCGTAGAGTCTATCCTTGTCGTAGCAGAGATCACCATGCCGTTGCTTGGCTTCCTGGGCTTGCAGCGCATCGTCGAAGGTAAGGTCGCATGGCCCCGTCTGCGCACCAGCATGCTTATCGCCGGTGGCGTAACCGCAGCACTCTGTCTCTATGCCGCCCTCTTTGCCGGCGGATTCGACATGAGCAGTTCCTACGACGCACAGTGGACCGACCGGATGCCCGACTGGCTCACACGCGCTATTATGAACGAACGCGTAGAAATGGTTAAGGCTGATGCATGGCGTTCGCTACTATTCGTTCTGCTGGGCTTTGTACTCACCTACTGGTATGCGTGGTACAACAAGGATAACAAAGACCATAAGTTGAGCGCCGTCCTGTATGTAGGCATGGCTATTATGATCTTAGCCGATATGATGCCTGTCGATCGTCGTTTCTTTGGCGAAGACAACTTCGTCAGCAAACGCGAAAACGACAACCATTTTGCCATGCAACCCTACGAAGAAGAGATCCTCCAGGATACGACGCTCGACTATCGCGTACTCAACCTCACCACCAGCACGTTCAACGATGCACGTACCAGCTACCGTCTGAAGTCTATCGGTGGCTACTCCGCCGTGAAGCTGCGCCGCTACCAGGATCTCATCGAGGCACATCTCGTGCCCGAGATGAATCCGTTCTATCAAACCATCTTCCGTACCAACGGTTTCATCCTCCCGGACGAGAAGAAGGGAGCCGACTTCCCCGTGCTGAATATGCTCAATATGCGCTATGCCGTCGTATCGATGCAGGATGGCTCACAAGCACCTATTCGCAACCCCTATGCCATGGGCAATGCGTGGTTTGTCAACCAGGTGCAGTTTGTACCCACAGCCGATGACGAGTCCGCAGCACTCAACACCATCGACATGCATACCACGGCTGTAGCCGACGAACGTTTCCGTGATGTCCTGACCTGTCAACCGCAGCCCGACTCCACCGACGTCATCGAACTTACCACCTACGAACCCAACCATCTGGTATACCACACCCGCTGCAGCCACGATCGCGTAGCTGTATTCTCTGAGATTTACTATCCCGAAGGATGGCACCTCTATATCGATGAGGTGGAAAAACCAATCGGCCGTGCCAACTATATCCTGCGTGCCGCCGTTATTCCTGCCGGACAACATACCGTCAAGATGGAGTTTGTGCCGACGGCTTTGGCATTAGACAAATGGTCTATGGCGTTTGTTATTCTCTGCCTACTGCTGAGTATCGCATGTATCAGCTGGCCGCTGTGGAGCAAATACCTACCGAAGAAGGCCGAGTAATCCTTTCGTCACATTCCGACGGAACAGAACGAGTTTCCATCCCTTCCCGGGGTGGAAACTTATTGTATAGCCGCATAGCAAAACCAGCGTACCGCCCCACTTAATCGCTTCTTTGAAAAGACGGTTAATGTATTTTCCTTTCCCGATAGCGAGGGTTCGTTGCCGCTCGCTCTGACCGATCTGAAGTGTCAGTCGGTCAAAATAATCGCGCTCTAATTTCTTCCGCGAGATAATGTGATGCAGGATCATCTTCGGCAGATACATGAATCGCATGCCTTGCGCCCGCATCTTATCGAAGATATCTTTCTCCTCAGAGCCCATCAAACCGCTCCCTTTGCGTCCTAAAGCGGTGTTAAACAGCCCCACCTGCTCAAAGACGTTTGCGCGATAGGCCGCATTACCTCCTCCGGGATAACGATCGCCGGGGAAAGAACGCTCTTCTTCGCCGAAATACAAATAGCCGCACAGCAACTCCTTCGTATAGCGCGTCATCCATTTCGGTTCTTCGGTATCCTCATAAAGCGGAATTATCGGTCCTCC
>JAFWOU010000006.1 GCA_017509715.1 Paludibacteraceae bacterium
CGAAACAGAAGAGTCACCAATATTCGTTCTCGCGCTATGCACCAAAGACGAGCCAAAACGCCAGTCTACAATATGGTACACGTTATTCAGGTAAGGATTGGTGAAAGTGACTGTGGAAGCGCTGCCAGCAGCAACGCTCGAAGTGACCCGGGCAGAGGATTTTGCATACTGCTGGACGATAGTTGCCGTAATCGTGAACTGAGCGTTATTGCTGGAATAGGTGCAAACATTACCGTTGGAGCTCTTGTATCCGTAGATGTAAAAGTCATTGAGAACCGTACCAACCAGAAGCAGCTCATCCAGATTGAAGTCCGTCGGTGTTGTGATAGGAATCGCCGTCTTATCCGTCACCGAAGTGGAGACATACACACGCCCGATATCCCCAAAGTCCAGATAAGGGTTATACCCGGAGCCCGACCAGAAGGTTGTGCCGGACATGTTGATTGTTGCGCTCTGAACATACAGTCCTTCCGGCACCAGCGTTGCAGGGGATGTCCGCACGATACTGGCGTATACATATTCACCTTTGGCGTGGTCTTTATCCGAAGCGGACAGAGTGACCGTATAGGTTGCGGTAATAGCCATGGAATTCCTCCTTACGAAGCCGCATCACGCCACTTGAGCGCAAGGCCGCCGGGAAGCGTTACGAAGTCAAAGTACCCGTTACTGACGGTACCGACAGACAGGGTGTCCGTCACCCGAGCACGGGTGATGTACATATCGTTATTGGAGACATAGGCGACCTTTTCACCGTTCTCCGTGAAAGCCATTTCTGTGTTGGTAATTTCCGTTTTGAAAGAGCTGCCCACCACACCGATGGCAAGAGAGTCGCCGTTGAAATCCATGTACCCTGTGACCGTATCCTTGAAGCCAGCGATGTCCTCCGCCAGCCCATCTACATTACCAGCCACTTCTGCGATTTGATCAGATACGCTCTTTGTGATTTCCACCTTGAAGTCGGAAGCGGTCTGCTCCACATTGGATAGCCTCTGCTCGATCGCAGTATGATCGCTGTCATAGGTGGTCTGGGATACCTTCATGGAGATTTGATCCTGAAGGGTGTTAATGGAAGCGGCGTTCTCTGTCGCGGTCTGGGATGCGTCATTCGCAACAATGCTGGCATTGTACGCGACCTCACTCAGGCTGCGGAACTCACCGTCCACGAACATGTACATCGGGTGTTCCGGGTACAGGTACATCTGGTAAGTGTTGTACATGTAGCCGAGGGAGATGAAGGTCAGCGTTCCGGTAGAGTCAGAAGGACTGGTGGTCAGCCAGCCTGTGCTCTGCACAGTAAACTGCCTGCCGTTGAGACGGCCTACCAGGTATACCATCTTCCGGGCAGTTACATTGAAGGTATCATCCCCGGTCACCGTCCGCAGGCTGACGGTCGGATAGCAGATATAGGCATTGGAGAAATAGTATCCGGCTGTACCGTTCGCGGACGGATACAGGATCGGGTGGTCAATATTGAAAGTGGTTCCTCCGGCCAGGTTCCAGTATCCGGTATCATCCCCGACGATGAGCTTGGCCCAAGCGAAGCTTTCTTTCACAACGATGGAGTTCCCCAGCTTGATGCGGTCGTAGGTATTGCCGCTGTCATAGTTAGCGTCCGCCCACCAGCCGGTGTAATAGGCCTCACCGATGGGAGCGTCCACTTTGTAGATCAGCCGGATGGCGTTGCCTGCCGGGTAATGCGTGGTCAGCCGGGTGGTTCCGCTGTAATAAACAGGGATCGCCCCAGTAGTCCCTCCGCCGGAGAGCGTCAGCTCCAACGTGACCGCAGTGGATGTTGCGGCGATTGGAAGCCAGTATACGATCTGCTGACCGTCCGTCAGCGTTGAGAAGCTGGCGTCGCCCTCCCATGCGCTGGTACTGCTGGTCTGGGTACCGACAATGATCTCACCGCCGCCCGCCGCTGCAATGGCAGCGTTCATGTCGGTGTAGATCTGCTGTACCCGCTGGTTGATACCCGTATTGCTGGACAGGTCGAGCGTCTGGCCAAAGTCAGAGGAGATATGGGTAGTAGTGATCGCCCCAGCCTTGATGTTGCTGCCCTCAATAGTGGCAGCGGCAATCTTATCGCCGGTGATGGTAGCGACGAGGATCTCATTGGCGGTGATCGTCGCGGCTGCGATCTGCGCGGCGGTAATAGACCGGGCAACGATAACTGAGCCGTTCAGTTTCTCCCTGTACTTGGGATCTGTCAGTTCCTGAGCGGAA
>JAFWOU010000007.1 GCA_017509715.1 Paludibacteraceae bacterium
CTGATAGCAGCGCATAGTATCAGCATTGGTAAAGAAAGCCTTGCTAAGGGCCAAAGGAGAATTGGAGGTCTTGGTATCCGGCTTCGCCATCAGCACGGCGCCGGAGAGCAGCGCGCCCACCAAGACCACTATAAACAGAAACGACGGTACCCACCGAAAGTGAGCACCGCCGTTAAGCGTTGCGAATAGGGATTTATTTCCATTTACCCGCCCTTCGCATATGGGGGGGGGTGATTTTCAGGGAGTTACGTACGGAATTGTCAGTATTCATGGATCTTATATGCATATTTTGGGTGCAAAGGTACGAAAAAAAATCGACACTCGCAAGAGGGAGGTCGATTTTTTGAGTCGAAAGTCAAAAGTCGAAAGTCGAAAGCGCGCCGCCTGCAAACCCTATACTTCGAGAGACACCGGCTTGGCCGGTCGGCACCGCAGGTAGGTACCCGCCGGAGGCATGGTTGCCGCAAATATGCGACAAAAATGCAAAATGAAAACTGACGCAAATATGCGACAAAAATGCAAAATGAAAACTGACGCAAATATGCGACAAAAATGCAAAATGAAAGGAGCTCCGCGCTTACTCGCGGAAAAGGGAACGTACTATATGTCGAATCGGATTCGACAGGAATAGAAGAAACAGCGCGAGACTCACACAGTCTCGCGCTGGGGGGATCGGTCATATATGGCCGATGCATTTTATAATCGGTCATAAATGGCCGATACTGTCTTAGTTATACGTAGATCTCCAGCAGGCGGCATTCGGGTGAGGTGGGACGGAGCGAGATGTCGTTGAGGCAGGCGGGGATAAGGATGGCCTCGCCGACGGAGAGCGTATGGTGCTGCTCCTCGGGATCCGACTCGGGTGCCACAACTTCGCAACTGCCCGCTACGCACATATAGGCCACGAAGGAATCGATAGGCGCATAGTCGCGCTCCAGGGGCGCAGAGAAAGTGAGCAGGTTGGTCGTGAAATACGGCGTACGCGCCAGGTTCTCCTCGCCACAGCCGGTAGCGGTATGGAGCGTACAAGGCATGGCCGAGAAATTGAGTACACGGAGTGCCTTATCGAGCATCAAGGGACGCTGACGTCCGTCGTTACCGACACGGTTGTAGTCGTAGAGGCGGTAGGTGATATCGGAGTTCTCCTGGATCTCGGCTATTACGGCGCCGCGCTTGAGGGCATGTACACTACCCGACTCGATGACGGCTACGTCGCCCGGACGCACGGGGTAATGGCCGAGGTGACGGGCGAGCGAGCCATCCTGGATAGCAGCATGGATGAGCGAGGGGTTCATCTCCGTGGTCCATCCCTTGATAATCGAGGCATCGGGTGTGGACTCGGGCATGACGTACCACATCTCGGTCTTGCCGAGCGAGTTCTCAAGATCGGCGGCCTGCTCGTCGTTAGGATGGACCTGGATAGAGAGGTCGTCGTCGGCATCGATGAACTTAAGCAACAGCGGGAAGGTCTCGCCAAAGCGCTCGTAGACACGTCCGCCCACGAGTTCGTCGAAATAGACGGCAATAAGATCGGAGAGTTGATCACCGGCCAGGTGGCCGTTAGCGACCTCGGTGGGATACTTCTCGACAGCCGAGATGACCCAACTCTCGCCTACGTTATCGTAGTCGGCCGGAACGTCGGCATACCAGCCTCGGATGCGCTGACCGCCCCAAATCTTATGGAACAAGCGCGGACGGAATTTCAAGGGATAAAGCATAATGGCTAACGTTTTGCGGCTTCGGCAGATGCTACTCCTCAGAAAACGTACTGCCCCGTACTCATACTTTTGCGTTCCCAATACGCAAAAGAATGTTTCTGACTGAGTACATCTCGCCTCATCCGAATCAGTATTTAATCTTCAATATTTCGTAAATGTTTCTCCCAGCGCCAGGCGGAGAGGAGGACGTCGGGGATGGGGGTGTCGGCGGACCAGCCAAGGACGGTATTGGCCTTCTTGGGATCTGCCCAGACCTGCTCGATGTCGCCCTCGCGACGACCTACGATAGTATACGGGAGTTTACGGCCCGTGACCTGCTCGAAGGTGCGGATGATCTCCAGCACGCTCAGGCCGCGTCCGGTACCGAGGTTGAAGAGCTCGACCTGCTCCGTAGCCTGGCCGCCCAGCATACGCTGGATAGCCTTGACGTGGGCCTTAGCGAGATCAACAACGTAGATATAGTCGCGGATGCAGGAGCCATCGGGGGTGTTATAATCATCGCCAAAGACGCGCAGCTCCTTGCGCAGACCTGCAGCGGTCTGGGTAACAAAAGGCAGGAGGTTGTTGGGCACGCCGTTGGGCAGTTCGCCGATGAGTGCGGACGGATGGGCGCCGATAGGATTGAAATAGCGGAGGATAGTAGCATGGAGCGAGGGGCAGGCATGGGCCTGGTCGCAGATGATATCCTCGTTGATACGCTTGGTGTTGCCATAGGGCGAGAGAGCCTTCTTGCGCGGCGCCGTCTCATCGACGGGCAGGTGCTCGGGATCGGGCTGACCATAGACGGTGCAGGACGACGAGAAGACAAGATGACGGACGTCGTGCTCCTGCATGAGAGTGAGGAGCGTGATGAGCGAGAGCGTATTGTTGCGATAGTAGAGCAGCGGACGCTCGACGGACTCACCCACGGCCTTGGAGGCTGCAAAATGGATGACGCCGACGATATCAGTATAGGTACGGAAGACGGTGTCCATCGCTACATAGTCGCAGCAATCGGTATTGACAAAGTCGGGACGGCGGCCTACGATGGCCTCGATGCCATCCAGGACCCGGATATTGGAGTTGGAGAGGTTATCGACGATGATAACATCGTAGCCCTGCTGCATGAGTTCTACGACGGTATGCGAACCGATATACCCTACTCCGCCGGTGACGAGAATTCTATTCATAGCTTTCAGTATTCAGCATTCAGTATTCAGTTTTCAGAATAACTTGGCGGGATAGATGCCTTCCTGGATCATGTTGTTGATCTTCATCACTACCTGGGGACGATCCTCGGGATAGGTGACGCCGAACCAGCGGGACGGTGTATCGAGCACGCGGCAGGTGGCGCGACCGGCCTGGATGAGGTCGTTGACCAAGGTGGGGATATAGAACTCGGCCTTGAGTTCCTGGCCATGCGCGTCGAGGAAAGCACGAAAGGCCTCGTCGACATACTGGAAGTACTCGGGCGTGAATCCCCACATATTCATGGAGACAGGCGACATCGGATCGATGACGGTGTCCTTGCCGTCCTCGGTGAAGACGATCTTCCGGCCCACCTCCTCGATATGCGTGCGCTCCACAACGCCGGTGAGGAAGCCATCAGCGTCGGTAGAGCAGATACCGCGGCTGACAGAGCCGTTCTCGCTCAGGGTGTTGCATACGCGGTAGCCCACCATGCAGTACTCGCCCTGCTTGCCCTCGACGGAATGGAGAAAGTCGGCCAGCACCTGGAACGACTCGCGTCCGTAGAAATCGTCGGCATTGATGACAGCAAAGGGCTCGTGGATAATATCACGGGCCATGAGCACAGCGTGGTTGGTACCCCACGGCTTGGTGCGCTCGGGATTGAGCGTGTAACCCTCGGGCAGACGGTCAACAGACTGGAAGCAGACTTCGCAGGGCACCTTGCCCTCGTACTTGCTGAGCACAACGCGGCGGAAATCGTCCTCGAAATCGCGACGGATGACAAAGACTACCTTGCCAAATCCGGCACGCATAGCGTCGAACACGCTATAGTCCATGATAGTTTCTCCATTCGGTCCGAGACCGTCGATCTGCTTGAGACCTCCGTAGCGGCTTCCCATGCCCGCTGCGAGTATAAATAATGTTGGTTTCATATGATTAGTATTTTATTTTTAGTCGAAAGTCGAAAGTTGATTTCTTAGTTGTTGACGATGATCGTTTTGCCGTCCTTCTTCTTATGACGGAACCAGAGGCCGTAGACCTCGGAGCAGTTGCCGGCGGTGATGAAGGCCTGGATCTTGTTGTTGCGGATAAAGGCCATGACCGACGAGAACTCGTCCTGGGTGAGCAGGGACTGGATCTCGACGTGCAGTTCGCCGCTATAACCACCCTTGACGTCATAGAGCGAGCAGCCACGCACCAGATCCTCGACGATATAACGGCGGATACGTTCCGACTCGTTGGAGACGATGCAGACACGCTTGCGCTTGTTGAGCGAGGCGGTGAAATAGTCGACCGCGAGACCGTTGATCCACGTGCCGGTAAGACCGATAACCACCATGCGGAAGTCGTTGATCAGGAAGGCGGAGCAACAGATGACTGCACCGGCGATAGATACCGACTTGCCGATATCGTAGTGGACGTACTTGTTGATAATCTTAGCCAGGATATCGAGTCCTCCGGTGGAGGCATTGATGCGGAACATAAAGGCCTGGCAAGCCGAGAGGAGCAGCACGAAGCAGAGCAGATCGAACCATACATCGCCCTGCTGCAGACCGCCCGCCATCACGGACGAGCGAATAGGCTCCAGCACCTCACCGGCACGGCTGAGCATATAGTCGTTGCCAAAGCTGTCCCGGTAACCCGCGCCGGAACGGAGGGCAGAGAGGATAGCCTGGTAGTTGTCCGCCGAAGGCGAGAGCACATGGTGGGTAAGATTGGTATAAGGATAGATACGGTCGAGCATTTGGGTGAGCGGACCGAGAATCATGGCGGTATAGACCGTCTTAGCACCAAACTCGTTGCCTATCAGGATAAAGGCCATGATGAGCAGCACGGCATTGATGCCCATGATGATATAGGAGAGCGTATCGGCATTGCCACCGATGGCGGTATTGATGACGATACTCAGACCCGAGATAGAACCTACGACGAGGTGGCTCGGCATGAGGAAATAATAGACGGCAGCTGCGCCGAATATCATACCTACGGTCATCATGAAGAGCTCAACCCAGAACTTGCGGGTGAGCAGCGCCTGGCCGAACTCGGACAAGACAGATTGACAATAGCGAAGAATCTTATGCATGGTGTGTGTATTATTCTTGGATTAGAAGTCGTGCGGTACGACGCGTGGTCTGGCTGAGCAGGATCCGGCGTCCGGCGCTCTCGCGATGGAGTATCTCGGGCGTGGTGCCGCGGATAGTCAGCAGGGAGAGACCATCGTTGTAGTTGACGCGGAAATAGCTGCGCAGCTCATCGAGTGCCTCGTCTACATAGCGGGTATGATCGACGGAGACGGAGATGGTGACAGCCGAAGCCTGGATAAGCGATACCTTGAGACGATGACGATGCACGATCTCGAAGAGGCGGCTGAGGCTATCCTCGAGCACGAAGCTGAAGTCGAGCGGGCGGACGGTGATCAGCACCTGGTTCTTACGCCATATATAGACGGGCACATTGACCGGTCCGGCTGCATCGGCATGGATGCGACTACCGGCTGCTGTGGGGTCGCCAAAGGGTTTTACATATAGCGGAATGCGCTTATTCTCCAGCGGGCGGATCGTCTTAGGATGGATGATCTGGGCACCGGAATAGGAAAGCTCGACAGCGTCGTGGTAACGCAGTTCGGGGATGAGGATCGTATCCTGGACCAGTCGCGGATCGGCATTGAGTATGCCGGGCACGTCCTTCCAGATTGTGACCGACTCAGCATCCAGGAAGTTGCCCAAGAGAGCGGCGGTATAGTCGGAGCCCTCACGACCGAGCGTGGTGCGTCGGCCGTCGGCGGTGCCGCCTATGAAGCCCTGGGTGACTACAACAGCGGGGCGATCCTTGCGCTCCCAACCGGCACGGATAGTAGCGGCAGAAGTCTCGGTATCCACTACGGCTTCGCGCCAGCAGTCGTTGGTGCGCAGCAGACGCGGCATATTCCACCACTCGACCGACAGCCCCTGATGAAGCAGGTAGACCGCTATGATCTGGGTGGACATGATCTCGCCCAGGGAGACGATCTGGTCGTAGTTCTCGTCGTACGGACGTGCGGGATCGAAAGGTATCTCGCCCTGCAGGCGCACATCGACGCCGGGCTGCAGACCGAGCTCGCGCATGATAGCTACGTGGCTGTCGATGACCGCGATCCACTCCTGCATGGCCTCGTCCTGACGACCGGCCACGAGATGGTCGACGACGCGCTCCAAGGCGTTGGTGGTCTTACCCATCGCAGAGATAACGACCATGAGGTCGCTTGCGCCCTCGAGGCGAACGATATGCTCCAGGTTGCGGATGCCTGCTGCATCCCGAACAGAAGCTCCTCCGAATTTGTATACCTTCATAACGGTTACGGGTTACGGGTTATGGGTTATGGGTTATGGGTTACGGGTTACGGGTTATGGGTTAGTAGTCCTCTGTGAGGTTGGCCATGCGGATGGCGGTGACGGCACCCTCGACGCCCTTGTTGCCCAGGCGTCCGCCGCAACGGTCGAGCGCCTGCTGACGATCGAGCGTAGTGAGTACGGAGAAGATGACCGGCACCTCGCCACGGGCATTGAGGGCCGTGACGCCCTGGGTGACCGAACTGCATACGTAGTCGAAATGCGGGGTATCCCCCTTGATAACGCAGCCGATGACGATGATGGCATCCCAACGGGTATGACCATTGATCAGCTGGGCCGCCGCATAGGTGAGCTCCACCGTACCGGGCACGTGCTGCAGGAGGATATTGTCCTGATCCACACCATGATGCAGGAGCGTATCTACGGCTCCTTGGGCCATGGCGAACGTGATTTCCGAGTTCCAATCCGCTACTATAATTGCATAGCGCTGACGTCCGAGAACATCAGCGCTAGGCAAAAGATTGGCATCGTATTTTGACAAATCGGTCGTCATCACTCTGCGCACATAGGTAAGTACTTGTCAGCTTCGTTAGCCTCCTGGGTACCGGGGTACTGACGCTTGATGGTCTCCAGTACGCGACGGGCCGAAGCCTTGTCCTCGAGCTTGAGGTAAACGCGAGCGGCCTTGCTGAGAGCTACAGGAGCGATCATCTCGTTCTCGCTCTCGGCAGCCTTCTCAAATGCCTCGGCAGCCTTGTCGAGCTGGTCGAGCTCTACGTATACATCGCCCAGGCGCATGGCAGCTGCAGGAGCCACCGTGATGTCCTTAGCGGAGAAACGGCTGAGGTACTCAGCAGCCTCCTCGTTCTGACCCAACTCAGCGTAGCACAGACCGGCATAGAGAGCAGCCAGCTCAGCCTCCTGGTTGGAATAGTTGTCAGCCACCTCGAGGAAACCGACGCACTCGGCATCGTCACCCTCCAGGGCCTTACGGAAATACTCGGCAGCCTTGGCGGTGTCGCCCTGCAGCACAGCTTGCTCGGCCTGCTCAAAGTAGGTCTCGGCCTGTGCGTTCTCATTGCTGGCAGCCACCTTGTTGGGCTTGATGACCCACTGATTGATAGCAATGATAGCGAATACGACCACTACGATGGCGGTAACCACGATGGTCAGCATTTTTTGATTCTCCTCAATCCAACGCTCAGAGCGGCTGAGGGCTTCGTTTACAGACTCGAGTTGTTCGTCTTGTTTAGTAACTTTTTTCTTTGCCATAATATCGTTTATTTATTATTTTCAATAATACTTCTCACAAATTAGCGTGCAAAGGTACGACTTTTTTTTGATATATGCAAGCAAAAAGGCACAAAAAAAGCGTTGTATAGCATTTTTACGCGAGAAAACTCCTAAAGATAGGATTTGAGGCCTGCCTTTTCCTTTGTAATCCGGCCACCTCATTGCCGCTCGCCTTCCGGGGAAGGGTCATCGCATGCGAGTACCGGCACGCCATTGGTGAGGCATTTGCACTCGGTATGAATTATGTGTTGAGTTTTCCGGTCTCCTAATGCTATACAACGCTCGCGTTCAGCACACTCGGACACAGACTGAATCACAGATTCATTAAAGTCCTCGTGGCTTCCGCTCTCCCCAAAAATTAAAATTTTAGGGGGCCCCATTTATTTATTTATTTTGTCATTTCAATTTTATTTATTTAGTTGTGCCAACCCAGGGTGAGTACCACGCGATGGGTATCGGCATTGATATCGATGGGCGAGGCAGCCTCGTGGGCATACATCCGGAGTCGCTGCCAACGGTACTGGTAGGCCATCTGGATGAGGAACATACGTCCGCGGAAACCGATGGCACCGCTGGCATACTGGGTGGACAGGGTATGCAGATAATGCATGTCCTGACGCAGGAATTCGGGGTCGAACGAGACGGCATTCTGCGTACTGCGGAACGTAGACTCGTAGCCATAACCGGCATTGATATAGAGTCCCGGTACGGGCACCACTTCCAGTCCGGCTCGCAGGGTATGGAGCATGGGATAGGACTTAGTATGATTCAGGTCGTACTGGAGCGAGAGCATGCCGTAGTCACCCACCTGGAGCGCCGCACCAAAGCTGGCATGCAGCGGGGCGTGATAATCCTTCCAACGCTCGGAGAGCGACGGTGCATCGCTATAACGCAGCGAGTCGGTTCGTGCCCACATGGTGCCGGTAGAACTGGTGGTGACGGTATTGAGCGTAGGCGTATGGATCGAGGCGCCGAGTCGCAACCATCCGCAGGGACGGTAGATCAATCCGAACGAGCCCCCTACCCCAAAGCCGCTGAGCACCAGGCTGTTGATATTCTCCAGTTCGTGATGCTTCAGGTCCGCATTCTTGGCCGAGAACAGTTCGACATAGTCCATGTCGGCCGCAAAGCGATAGGAGTACATGCGCAGTCCGGCACCGATATAGAGACGGTGGGAGATATTCATCGACCAGTCGAAATCGTACTGATTGACGTAGCCCGACTCACGGAGCTTCATCTCGCTGATAGCATTCTGGCGGAAGGTGGGATAGTCGATACCGAGGTCAATACCCGCATCGCCCAGCACGCTACCCATCGAGCGGTCGGCATCCATGACGGTATGATAGCGGCGCGCATAGGAGCGCAGGCGACTATAGGAGATCATGAGGTTGTTGAAAATAACGCCCTCGTCCTGGTCGGGATCGCCGATAGCGATGACGAACGACACCTGGGGTGCCATGAACTGTCCGGCCGTCTCGGCAAGCGAGTCAAGACCGACTTGGCGGGTGCGATCGCGCTGATAGTCCATAGTGACCAGCACCTCGCTACGACGATATACGCCCAGGCCGGCGGGGTTGTCGTTGACAGCCGACGGGTCACCACCCACAGCCGTCATCGCGCCCGACATACCTACGTAGCGAGCCGTACCCATCACCTGGCGTTCGTTGAGCCGCTGGGCGTCTTGCGCCATGATGGCAAGGCTCAGCGTGAGCAGCAGGGAAAGAACAGATATGTAGCGTAGCGTTCTCATTTCTTTACACGAATTGTAACGACGGTATCTTGGACATTGAGGTACTCGACAGCAGGGCTAGACGAACTAGTAGAACTGGAAGAACTAGAAGAACTAGTCGTACTAGAGGAACTAGAGGAACTAGTCGTACTAGCAGAACTCGACGAGCTCGGCGTGTAATGGTGCGCATCCGGCCAGTAGTAGACATCGTCGGTAGCGATGTAGGAAGTGGATGAGCATCCCACGCAGAGGGATGCCACCATGAGCAATATGATCGTATTCCGTTTCACCGCTTACGATTTACAGACTTCTAAATCCAATGATCTCGCGCACTTCGCGAAGGGTCTTGTCGGCCGACTCGCGGGCCCGTTCCGCACCCTCACGCGCCACCTGCTGCATATACTGTTCGTCGGCCGAATAAGCCAGGATCTTCTCGCGGATAGGAGCACAGAAGGCATTGATATCCCGGGCCAACTGCTTCTTAAGGTCGCCATAACGGATCTGCATATTGTTGTACAGATCGTTGTAGTAGTCGTAGGCCTCAGGTCCCGACACGAGTTCGAGCAGGGTGAAGAGGTTGCGGATGGGTTCGGGCTTCTCCTGATTGAGCATGGTAGGTCCGGCATCGGTGACGGCGCGCATGACCTTTTTCTTGATCGTCGCTTCGTCGTCGCAGAGGTAGATGCAGTTACCCTCAGACTTACCCATCTTGCCGCTACCATCCAGCCCGGGCACCTTAACGGCCTCGGCGGTATAGTGGAACGACTCAGGCTCCTTGAAGTACTCGACATCGTAGATACGGTTGAAGCGGCGTGCAAAGAGGCGCGCCATCTCCATATTCTGCTCTTGGTCCTTGCCCACAGGCACCTTGTCGGCCTTGTGCATCAGGATATCGGCCGCCATGAGCGTAGGATACGTGAGCAGACCGGCATTGACGTTGTCGGGCTGCTTGCGCACCTTCTCCTTGAAGCTCGTTACGCGCTCCAGTTCGCCCAAGTAGGCATTCATATTGAAGTAGAGATAGAGCTCCAGCACCTGCTTGACGTCGCTCTGGATATAGATCGGCGCTTTCTGCGGGTCGATACCGCAAGCCAGGTACTCGGCCAGGATCGTACGGGCCGACTGACGGATATTCTCGGGCTTGGGATGTGTAGTGAGCGAATGCCAGTCGGCAATGAAGAACATACAGTTGTACTCGTCTTGCATCTTGACAAAACTCTTCACCGCACCGAAATAGTTACCCAGGTGCAGATTTCCGGTAGGACGTATTCCACTAATGACTCTTTCCATTTCTTAAATCACGATTTTTCGATGTTCATTTTTCTGCCTCTGTCTCGATAGGCAATGTACGGCTGATACGCTGCTCGAGCGCGGTCAGCGTCTCGGTATTGGCCACACCACGGATAGACTGGATGCGCGAGTTGAGCAGGTAGAGCAAGTGCTTATCGTCCTTGGCATACAGCTTGATAAGCATCGAATAAGTACCCAGCGTGAACTGCGACTCCACCACCTCGGGGATCTTCTCCAGCTCCTCGCACACCTCGTTGTACATCGAACCCTTCTCCAGGCTCAGACCGATATAGACGCAGAGCTGATAACCCAGCTGCTTGGGATCGATCTGGTAGGCCGAACCTACAATAACTCCATTGTCAAACATCTTCTGCACACGCTGGTGAACGGCCGCGCGACTGACGCCACAAGCGTCGGCCACGTCCTTGAACGGCGTGCGTGCATTCTGGGTGATAATCTTCAATATCCGGCGATCCAACTCGTCAATTTTCTCCATGATAGACCTATTTTGTTACAATTTGGGTGCAAAGTTACTACTTTTTTTGGATATATGCAAGTTTTTTTGTACTTTTGCGAGCGATTTTTGTAGAAATATGACACTAAACGAATATATTGAACAGATGTCATCGCCGGAAAATGAGGCGTTGGCGTTCATCACACGCGACACGAATACGCACGTACTGAATCCGCATATGCTATCGGGTCAGGTACAGGGGCGCGTACTGAGTATGCTGAGCCGGATGATCCGTCCGAAGCGTATTCTGGAACTGGGCACCTTCACCGGTTACTCGGCGCTCTGCCTGGCCGAAGGACTCGGTGAGGACGGACGGCTGATCACCATTGAGCATAACGACGAACTGGAGGAGACCATCCGCCGCAACCTGTCGCTATCGCCGCTAAATGAGAAGATTGAGCTCGTGATCGGGGATGCGACAGAAGAGCTATCAGCCATGAGCCGTCAGCCGTCAGAAGAATTCGATCTAGTGTTTATCGATGCGGATAAGCGGCAGTACTCGGCCTATCTGGACCTGGTGTACCCGCTGGTGAAAGTAGGCGGATGGATACTGGCCGACAACGTGCTCTGGGACGGGCATATTATTGACCCGGCGTACGACCGCGACAAGCAGACCCTGGGACTCAGGGCATTCAATGAGAAAGTAAGGAAGGACGAGCGCCTGGACAAGGTGATCCTGCCGCTACGCGACGGCTTAACGCTCATACAGAAAGTGCGCTAAATTTCAGCGCAGACGCGCCGCATAATGCAGCGCCGAGTCGTTGGCATTATCCAGGATGCAGACGATATCCTCCAAGATCTCTTCGGGGTGAACCACACCTCGTTCCCAGAAATTGTTACGACCCTCACGGAACTGGCCACGCCAGTTATAGACACGACCGTTGCGATAGGCCGCGAACCAGGTATGCTTCTCATCCAGTTCGGCCAGTTCGGTCATGGAAGCCGCCTGTGCACCCACCCATACATCGGCG
Organism: Paludibacteraceae bacterium; assembly: GCA_017509715.1. GTDB lineage: Bacteria > Bacteroidota > Bacteroidia > Bacteroidales > Paludibacteraceae > Colicola. The sequence goes on from JAFWOU010000007.1 coordinate 12,015, forward strand.
CTGGTGAACTGCTGGAGCACCTGCTCGATGGTGAGCGGGATACTCTCGTGACTATCGTTGCTGAGCAAGGGGTATTCGGCACCTGCATCGCGTAGGAGGTAACCCATATAGGTCTTGCCGCTGGGCATATACCACGTGCCGCGGAAATTGTTTCCCACCATGACGGAGGTGGCCGATGCAGCCTTTGCGCGATGGGCTTCCGAGGCGGCCATATAACGACGCTCTATCTCCTGGAAAAGCGAGTCAGCCTCCGGCAGTTTACCCACCAAGGCCCCTACAAAACGCACCCACTCCGCACGGGCCAAGGGACTCTCCTCGCGCCACTCGTTGATATAGACCGTCGGTACGCCAAGTCGCTCCAGGCGTTCGGCCTCGGGATTGCTCTGACCGTAGGACACCACAAGAAAAGCATCCAGCCGGGCCTGCATGGCATGTTCGGCCGAGGGCTTCATCGAGTCACCCATACCGATGGGGCGGCCGGGCAGCGGCGTGTAGATCAGTTCCGGGTTGCAGACGGCCACGACGCGGTCGAGGGCATTGAGTTCAGCCAGGAAGCCTACCTGCGTCACGCTGGATGTTCCCAGGCGCGTCATGGGTTTGGAGACACGATAGACGGTATGCGGCTCCATGACCTCGAGGAGCATACAGGTGTCTTCTTGGGTGATACGAAACCCCGTGGCGTACTTATTGGAGAGCGGGATGCCCGCTTCCTGTTTTTGCTGATGGCAAGCCGTCAGTAGGCCCAACAGAAGGAGCAGTGTGAATATGTTTCTTAGGCGCAGCATAGTATCAGCGAATGCGTTTCAGTAGTCCTATTAATGCACGCAGGCAGGCACGGTCGGTGACCTGTTCGCGCAGTTTACCGAGGTGGAAACACTCGGCGGTAGTACCCTCAGGCGTAGCCCAGGCGATCCATACCGTACCTACGGGTTTTTCCTCAGATCCGCCATCCGGACCGGCAATACCGCTGGTAGCGATAGCATAGTCGGTGTGCATCAGCGCGCGAACACCCTCGGCCATTTCGCGCACAACGGCTTCGCTGACTGCACCGTAATTCCGGAGCGATTCGGCATGAACACCAAGTACCTGTTGCTTAACGGCATTGTCGTAGGCTACGACGGATCCCATATAGAAAACGGAACTGCCGGGATGCTTGTTGAGCAGCGCGGCCAAACGGCCACCGGTGCAAGACTCGGCCGTGGCGATGGTCTGGTGGCGCTCCGTAAGAAGCCGTCCGAGGAGCACCTCCATGGGTTCGTCGATATCGGCTATGAGATAGTCGGAAACCAACTGACGGAGCCTGTCGAACCACTGCTGCATGTCCGCTTCGGTGAGTTCACCGTAGGAGGAGAGGCGCAACCGAATGACGCCGTCCTTGGGCAGGTAGGCCAAGTGGAGCGCGGCGGGCATGGCGTTCTCAAACTCCTCGAGCAGAATAGCTAAGGAGGACTCCGCAATACCAGTTACTTGTAGCGTCTTATGGATAATGGCTTTCGACTTTCGACTATAGACTTTCGACTCCAAATACGGCAGGATCTGCTCAGTCATAGCGATCTTCATCTCGTAGGGTACGCCTGGCATGCAAGCCAGGAGTTTCTGACCGCGATGGAAGATCATGAGCGGGGCACTACCTACTCTATTCTCCAGTATCTCTGCGCATTCCGGCACGAGCCATTGTGTGGAGGTCAGACGGTTGAGTATGTCGGGTCGATCCTGGTACAATGCCTCTATATGCGCGCGTACGTGTGCGTTTTCTATAAGGTGGGACTGGAAGTAGTCGCAGAGGACGTGCTTGGTGATATCGTCCTTGGTGGGACCGAGTCCGCCGGTGGTGAGTACGATATCGGCGCGAGAGAACGCCTCGTCAAGGGCCGCGATGATATGCTGACGGTCATCGTGCACGGACGTGATCTGGTAGAGCTGGATACCCATCTCATTGAGCTGCCGGGCCATCCAGGCGGAGTTGGTGTCTACGACTTGACCGATAAGCAGTTCGTCACCTATGGTTATAATTTCACATTTCGTCATTTTCTCATTTTCCTATTTGCTCATTTGTTTGTGCCACTCATCGGCGGTGAGGCATAGTTCGTCGTACCAGACCTGGCCAAAACGGCGTATTAGGGGTTCACGAAGGAACTGATAGAGAGGCAGATGGAGCTTCTTCCCCTTGACGCGGGCACAATGACAGATGTCCCATCGATGATACTCCACGCCGGTGTAATCCCCTACCCGAGAGAGGCGTATGGGGTACAGATGGCAGGAGATAGGTTTCTCAAAGCCCATCTTCTCGATCAGCCAATAGCACCAACCCTGGTGGTCTGTGCGAGCAAAGATGCAATCCTTGTCGTTGACGATAGAGAGCACCCGTTCGCCGGTAGGATCCAGGTACGAGAGTCCCTGCATCTCCACCACCTGGCGTGCCTCTTTGGTCATCTGCGGCAGGAGCTCGGGTAGAACGGATTCTAAGTGGCGGAGTTCCTCGTCGGTGATCGGACAACCTGCGTCGCCCTCAATACAACAGCAGCCGCGACAGGTGTCGAGGTCGCAGCAGAACTCCTTCTCCAGGACGTCGAGCGAGACTAATGTGTTATTTCCAATTACAAACATACCCCTTCTATCCAGATTTTCAGACCGATACCAATCAATACGATACCACCTATCATTTCCAGATTCAACCGGAAGAGTCGGCCCATTTCCTTACCGACATGATAGCCTGCGATGGAGAAAAGGAAGCTGACCAATCCGATAAGCACGATACCCATCCATAGCATCTCGGGCACCGGAATAAAGATGACGCCCGTTGCGAGCGCATCGATGGAGGTGGCGACGGCCAGGATCAGCAGACGGCTCAGTTGCCATCCGAAGGTCTTTTCCTGCGTCGCATGCTTCGACTCCCATATCATCTTGCCACCGATAAAGGCCAGCAGACCAAGTGCGATCCAAGGGGCATAGGTGTCGAAGAAGTCGGCAAAGAGACTTCCGGCATAGTAGCCTATGAGCGGCATGCCACCCTGAAAGAGTCCGAAGAGTAGCGCCATGAGTAGCGGTTTGGGACGATCGGTCGGCTTCACGGCAATGCCCTGGGCGACACTAACCGCCAAGCAGTCCATCGCCAGTCCGACAGCTATGATGAGGATGGTCAGCAGATCCATAACAAGACGGCTTTCGACTTTCGACTTTTGACTATTGTCTCTTATATTTGTAGCGCGCACCTACTTTGCCTTTGGCGATAGAGGTGAGCTTGTTGCGCACAAAGGTGCGGCGGATGGGCGAGATACGATCGGTAAACACATGTCCCTCCAGATGGTCGTACTCGTGCTGCACGATGCGTGCGCAGAAGCCGGAGAACTCCTCCTCGTGCTCCTGGAAATTCTCGTCGAGATAGCGCATCACGACGCGTTCGGGACGCACCACATTCTCGCTAATACCGGGCAGCGAGAGGCAGCCCTCGCTATAGGTGCATGTCTCCTCGCTCTCCTCCAACAGTTCGGGATTGATGAAGACGCGCTTGAAGTCCTTGCACTCGGGATAGTCCTCGGCCAGTTCGGAGCCGTCGACTACAAACAGTCGCCAGGGTTTGCCCACCTGGGGTGCAGCCAGTCCGCAGCCTTCGGCCTGGGTGAGCGTCTCGAACATATCGGAGATCAACTGCTTCAGTTCCGGCGTGTTCTCTATCTCCTCGGTCTCCTTGCGGAGCACCGGTTGCCCGTATAAATAAATAGGTAGTATCATAGTTTACTTTCTAAATAGTCTTCCAAAATAATGCAAGCCGCGATACGATCCACCACGGCTTTGTTCTGACGGTCTTTTTTCTTCATTCCTCCGGCTATCATTGCCCTGTGCGCCAAGACCGACGTGAAGCGCTCGTCATACATAGTTATAGGTTTATCGGGAAAAGTCTTACGAAACAGGCCCAAGAAGGGTCGTATATAGTTCATGGATTCGGATTCTTGTCCGTTCATCTGCGTGGGATGGCCGATGACCACCTCGTCCACCTGTTCGCGGGCGAAATAGTCGCGGAGCCACGCCACCAGTTGCGCGGTCTCGACAGTAAGCAACGGACTAGCCGTTATGCGGAGCGGGTCCGTAACGGCTAGTCCTGTGCGTTTACGACCATAGTCTATGGCGAGAATTCGTCCCAAAGCGGTCGGTAATTACTTGTTTTGCAGGTCCTTGATATGCTGTGCCAACTTCTCATACTTAGCCATCATGCCGGGCTCCTTGCGGAAGCGGAAGTAGAGGCCACGGAGGCAGGTCAGCATATTGGTATCCTCGATACCCAGTTCTACAGCCTTCTCAAAGTACGGGATAGCGGCGTGGTACATCGCATTACGTGTCTGCTCAGCTTGGTCCAGAGCCTTACCGGTCAGATTGCTGCTGATACTATTGTCGAAGATCTGGGCCTGGTTGTACTTGATAAATCCGAGTCCGGCATATGCGCGGGCATTGTTGGGATCCATCTCAAGCACTTTCTCATAGATCTCCTGTGCCTGGGTGTAGCGGTTTTGGCTCTCCAGCAGGTTACCCTTTACTACGTAGTACTGCGTGGAGTTGGGATCGCGCTCGATAGCCTCGTTGAGGTAGTCGATAGCTTTCTGCTGCTGGTTGGAGTAAACGTAGTAGTTGATCATGCTCTGCAAGAACCACATATCGTCCGGATAACGCTCAACGCCCAGCTTGAGGGTAGCCTCCATACCGGCCGAGTCGTTGGTCAGATGATAAGCCTCGTGGAGCCACTTGGTGATCTGGTTTGCCTTGTAGACATTCTCAATCTGGAGCATTTCCTGGATCATCTCAATCATCTCGGGGTACATCTCAGCGCTGTAAGCGAAGTTGACAGCATAGTACATATACTCCTGATAAACCGTATCTTTCGGCATCTGCTGCTGCAGCTTAGGATCCTGCATCATGGGCAGATTCGGAATCATGGTGTGCATACGGAATGCCTTATAGGCCGAGCGCCAGTCGCTTTTGCCCTGCATAGCGGCACCGTAGTTCACCAGATCACGATTCAGGTAATACTGCAGCATTTTCTGCTGGATGTTCTTGCGGGTCTTGAGGTCTACTACCTCGCGGCCTTTCTTGTCGAGCGTGGGGATCATAGCCAAGCTGTCGGCTACGATGAAGTACTCGCAGCTCTCATACACTGCCTGACCGGCGGTGGCGTAGTCTACCTGATACATCGGATCCTCGTAGATCTTCTCCGTCTCAGCCTTGAGTTGGCGGTAACCGATCTCACCGGCCTGATACCAAGTCAGGGCCTGATTTTTCGTCTCCTCGTTCTCGAGAGCCTGATGGATAGCGGCGCGTGCACCGGCGAAATCCTTCTTAGAGGTCAGTTTCTTAGCCAGCTTGACATTGTCAGCTTGGGCGAAAGCACCTACGCTTATCAGCGCAAGGGCTGCTACAAAAAGTGTACGTTTCATATTACTCTTGATTTTCGTTATTGGTTTCTACATTCTCGGCCGCCTCTTGCGTCTCGGCATTCTCGGCCACTTCTTCTTCCTCTACTTTAGGCACCAGACATCCGCTCATCAGGATATCGTTGCGCTTTTGCAGTTCGATCAGCTTGACACCTTGTGCGGCGCGGCCGGTGACGCGGATAGTGGATACATCCATGCGGATAGCCGTTCCGGACTTGGTCATGAGCATCAGGTCGTCCTCGTCGGTCACAGCCTGGATTCCGATCAGCTTACCGGTCTTGTCGGTAATCTCGATAGTCTTGACGCCCTTACCGCCACGGTTGGTGATACGATAGATCGGGTTGCCCTCTTCGTCGTCCACCGGCGTACGCTTGCCAAAGCCCTTCTCCGAGATGACCAAAATGTTCTTGTCTGAATTAGGCTCTACACAAACCATGCCAATGGCACGATCTTCGCCATCTTCTTCCAATTTTATTGCTTTCACGCCGCTTGCACCACGACCCATCGGACGTACCGTATTCTCCGGGAAGCGAACCACCTTACCGTTGTAGCTGGCGATGAGCATCTGGCTCTCGCCGTCGGTGAGCGTCACGCCGATCAGTTCGTCACCCTCACGCAGACCGAGCGCGATGATACCGTTGGCACGCGGACGGCTGTAGGCCTCGAGCGTGGTCTTCTTCATGAGACCGTTCTTGGTAGCGAAGATGAGGTAGTGGTTGTTGACAAAGTCCGGATCGTTGAGTCCCTTGACGTTGATGAAGGTGCATACGCGGTCGCCCTTCTGCAGGTTGATCACGTTCTGGATAGCACGGCCCTTCGATTGGCGGTTGCCCTCCGGCAGGTCGTATACCTTGATCCAGTAGAGACGTCCCATCTCCGTGAAGAGCATCATGGTGGAGTGCATCGAAGCCTGGTGAACATACTCGATGAAGTCGCTGTCACGCGATGCGCTTGCCTTGGTACCGATACCGCCACGACTCTGCTGGCGGAACTCGCTCAGCGGCGTACGCTTGATATATCCCAGGTGGGAGATAGTGATGACCATGTCGTCGTCGGCATACATATCCTCCGGGTTGAACTCGGTAGCCATCTTCACGATCTGGGTGCGACGCTCGTCGGCATATTTATCCTTCACCTCCTGCAGCTCCTGCTCGATCAGCTCGTAACGCATTACCTCGTTGGCGAGCAGTTCGTTGAGGTGGGCGATCAACTTTTCGATCTCCTCGTACTCGTTCTTAAGTTCATCGATACGCAGACCCGTCAACGCGCTCAGACGCATATCTACGATAGCCTTCGACTGGAGGTTGTCCAGCTGGAAGCGCTTCTCCAGGTTCAGCTGTGCATCGGCCGGCGTACGGCTGGCACGGATGATACGTACCACCTCGTCGATATTATCTACGGCGATGATCAAGCCCTCCAAGATATGGGCACGCTCCTCGGCCTTGCGCAGTTCGAAGCGCGTACGGCGGGTAACGACGTCCATGCGGTGCTCGATGAAATTGTAGACCAGGTCCTTGAGGTTCAGGAGCATCGGGCGTCCCTTGACCAGGGCAATGCTGTTGACAGCAAAGCTCGACTGCAGAGCGGTGAACTTATACAGCTTGTTCAATACTACCTGTGCGTTAGCATCGCGCTTCACCTCGATGACGATGCGGATGTCGCGCTTCGACTGGTCGGAGATATCCGATATACCCTCGATCTTCTTGTCCGAAACGAGTTCGGCGATGGCCTTCACCAGGTCGGCCTTTACCACGCCGTAAGGCAACTCCGTAATGATAATACGCTCTCTTCCGTTGTCCTCAGTCTCGATGTCGGCATTCGAACGGATGATCACGCGGCCACGACCGGTCTCATAGGCATCCTTTACGCCCTGATAGCCGTATATCGTACCGCCCGTCGGGAAGTCCGGCGCCTTGATATAATCCATCAGGCGCTCTACGGTGATGTCCTCTACGGTCGGGTCGGCAATGCGGGCCTTGATATTATCGATATAGGCCTTGCAGCCGTCAATCACTTCGCCCAGGTTATGGGTCGGCATGTTGGTAGCCATACCTACGGCAATACCGCTTGCGCCGTTCACCAAGAGGTTCGGGAAGCGGCAAGGCAGTACGACCGGCTCACGCAGCGTATCGTCGAAGTTGAGCTGCATGTCTACGGTATCCTTGTCAATATCACGCAGCATTTCCTCAGCCAGCTTCGAGAGACGCGCCTCGGTATAACGCATAGCGGCTGCGCCGTCACCGTCCACCGAACCGAAGTTACCCTGGCCGTCCACCAGGCAATAACGCATGTTCCACGGCTGGGCCATACGCACCAGCGTACCGTAGATTGAGCTATCACCGTGCGGGTGGAACTTACCCATTACCTCACCCACGATACGAGCCGATTTCTTGGTCGGCTTGTCGGAGGTGTTGCCCAGTTCGTTCATTCCAAACAGCACACGGCGGTGAACAGGCTTGAAACCGTCGCGCACATCCGGCAACGCACGACTCACGATCACACTCATCGAGTAGTCGATATACGAGGACTTCATCTCCTCGTCTATCTTCACAGGAATAATGCGGTCGTTATCCAACGTTGCATCCAAAAATTCTTTGTTTTCTTCCATTGTGTATAGTTGTTTATCTGTTTTATTCCAAAAATCGCTGCAAATTTACGACTTTTTTTTGACATACGCAAATATTTGGGCGTTTTTTTGCGATTTTTCGTGTTTTGGCTGTTTTTCGACACCCCGTCGATTTTTCTTCGCCATGCCCGCATATCGCAAATAAACCGCCTTTATCGCCATCATGTTCCTTCACGCGCATACGACCGTACGCTCATCCATACGCTAACAATAAATATAATAACAAAATAGCATACAAATCGCATTTTCTTCATAAAAAATTTGCACATGTCAGAAAAAAGCAGTAATTTTGCACCCGAATTCAAAAAGCGGAGGCCACGAGGACTATAATGAATCTGCGATTCAGTCCGCGTCCGAGTGTGCCGAACGCGGGGGGTATTAGCTCATCTGGCTAGAGCGCAACACTGGCAGTGTTGAGGTGAGCGGTTCGAGTCCGCTATACTCCACGTCGGAATGGACTGCGCTAACAGAACTTGCGCAAGGCAAGTTGGAAGCGCTCCGTCATTCCTCCTTAGTAATAAAACAACGCACAGGGGCGTTGTTTTATTAGTATATAGGCAAATTATTTGAATGCGACGCGCGATATACATACTATCATTGCTACTATGTACGGCTCTTCCGGCTGTGGCCGCGAAGAACGCTCGCACCGAACGGGAGCCGAGTGAGGCGCTCCGATTTCTATACCGAGCCGGAGAGCGCATCGACCGCCACCTCATGCATGGCATTGACACCAACTACATTACCCTACCCGAACACTGCTGGCAAGCCGCTTTCACCACCGGTATGGTGGGCATCAACTCCAACCTAACTGCCGTTTTGTCACCGACAATAGGCCGGGTACAGTTGCTCTCACGCACCTCGTCGAGCGTCGACCTGGGTTTTCGTCTGGCCTACCGTTCGCTGGGTTTCGGCTATAGTTGGGACGCGCTGCATGCCTACTCCCAGAAATTGAGTTTCTCGTTAGGCAGCAAGCGTTTCGGACTGGACTTCCTGCACCAGAAGAGCGCCAACATACGTGGTATGATCGTACTGCCGGATTGGGCGGATAGTCCTGCGGCTCCGTTTGATCAGGGACTAATTCGTATCTCGAACACCAACCTGAGTCTATGGTATGCCCTCAATGCCGCCCATTACTCGCATCGAGCCGCGATCAGTCAGTCGTATGTCCAGCGCCGCACAGCCGGTTCGTTGCTGCTCTCGCTTTCGTATATGGCCAGTGACTTGTCGATTCACGACTCTATCAAGATTGAAGGCAAACCTATGATAGCCATGCTCATGAGCGACGTCACCCACCTGCGTACCCACCAGGTAGCACTCGGCCTGGGGTATGGCATCAACTACACACCCAACCGTGGCAAGGTGTTGCTCCACCTGGATGCACATTTGAAACTGGTCTGCTACTCGATCGACCAGATCACGCTCACCGTGCCCGACTCTATCGTGCTGCCCGGCGAACCCCAGTACGATATCCAGCCGCAGTACCCCGTACACGTGACGGGCAACCTGCGTGCTGCCGTCAGTTGGGAGATCTGTCCGTGGGCCCATATGAGCCTATGCGCCACGGCCAATAATATCCGATTCACCTCCAAGACCGAGAGCAGCCTCAACAAGTCAATCACGATGAGCAACTGGAACTGGCAGACCCAACTATCGCTGGGCGTACGCCTCGGTGCCGGACGCGACCGTGTACGGCATGCCTTGGGCGAAGACCAACTGCCTCCGCCTGCCGTCGTTCATCAAACCGACAGCACCCGCAAACCCCTGCCGCAGTGGTTGACCGACTATTTCTATTCACCCAGTGTACATTATTGACAAGCCTATGAAACGCCTATATTCCCTACTCTGCCTCGTCTGCATCGCCCTCACAGCCGCAGCCACCACCTACTACGGTCGCGTGGTGGACGGTGCCGGTCAGCCCGTCAGTTATGCCACGGTCTTTCCGCTGGATAGCGTCATACTGGGTACGGCCACCAACGACCGGGGTATCTTCTCTTTCGAAGCCAACTTGCCCGAGTCGGGATTGGTGATGGTCAGCTTCGTGGGCTACGAACGCAAGACCCTGCCGCTCAGCCGCCTGCACGGCGATACGCTAACGATCACCATCCATGAGCGTCCCATCGCGCTGGATGAGACCACCGTCTCGGCCAAGCATAAAAAGATCCGTAGCAAGCATCGCGAGATAGCTCAACTGCTGCTCAAGGTCAACAACCAGCTTGCCTCCGAGTGGCCGGAACAATGCACCCGCTACCACGTTGTTTCCGAAGCCCGCATGACCTCGCAGAATAGCGCCTGGGGCACCGAGCAGATGGTTGCCTCCATCGTCACTATCCCCGAGGCCGCCAAGCGGGGCAATGACTCCGTACAGCTGCATGCCGAGCACTGCAAACGCTTCTTCCGTCCCGAGATACGCCAACGCGCCAACATAGCCTACCAGGCCAAAGAACTGGATGCCCGTACGCGTAAGTATGCCGCGGCTATCGACTCGGGGGTGGCCGTACATAGCATGCTCTTCCAGATTGGAGACGCCCGCTACGACCTGGAGCAGACCATGCACGACTATCGTCATTGGAAAGTGGTCAGCGAGAGTGCCAACGAACTGATACTCAGTCACACCGAGGGCAAGAACTACCTGGGTATCTTCAAGTGGAACATTACGCGCAACTACGTGGTTAATCCCAAGACCTATGCACTCATCCGTCTCTCCGAGCACCTGACTATGGACATCAATATCCCCTTCGGAAAGCGACTGAAGGGACAAGAGTTGTTGCTACTCAATCTGCTCAATATGTCGGAGTCGCAGTATGAAAAGTTCCGGCTACGCAAAGGCCATTTGGACTGCACGCTGCAGACCACCTACCAGCGCCGCAACGGACAGATCTACATCCTGGAGAAAAACCTCCGTACCGATGCCACCATCACCGGCACCAAGGATCGCGTCATCCCGATCCACTTCAAGGCCGGCCAACGCGTCACCTCGCTGGAAACCCAGGGCGTGAAACCGCTGAAGCGCAGCCAGATCACCACCCGCTTCCCCCGCCAAATCGTAGAAATATTCTGATTTATCGGCCATATATGACCGATTTTATCATCTTCATCTTGCATTTTTGTCGCATATTTGCGGCAACCTTGCCTCCGGCGGGTACCTACCTGCGGTGCCGACCGGCCAAGCCGGTGTCTTTAGACCTTTAGGTAGTGTGGGCCGGGCGGAAAAAATTACCATCACTCTTGCATATATCAGAAAAAAGTTGTAATTTTGCACCGTGATTTAAAACACCGACCTATCCATAACGTAAAACCGGATCGTCGCTTGCCGACGTAAAAAGGAAATATAATACAGACAAATGAAAAGAACATCATGATATGAAAAAGTTATTTTTATTATTGATCTGTAGCCTAATGATTAGTTTGAGCTATGCACAATCTACATGGCCTCAATTGGAAAAGGGAAAGAGTTTCCAGTATCCCTTGGATAAACATGGGAAAAAGTATTTAGAGTTTTATTTACAAGACATTCAATATTCTGACAGTACCGAACGAAGTTGCATGGCTTTGTATACTTTTCGTGTTTCTTCTATTGGTACCGGGACCGCTATAGGAGATTTCCAAAAATTACCCAAAAAGACCATAGCTGTCAAGAGCCCATATTTCCTAATATATACCGGTATCTCTTGGAGTAAACCTATTGAAATGCTATCAAAAAGCGACATAGTTATTCCACAAGATTCTGCTACTATAATCCAATATAAGTTTGAGTATATCGGTCAGAGAACGGAGTTTTATGTTAATAAAGAAAAAGTTGCCTACTTAAATATCAATTATGACAACACTATTGCGCTTCAAAAACTGGCCGAGGAAAAAAGAAAATTATGGGCTAAAGAAAAATATGCATCACTTTCTCAAAGTTTCAACATAAGTATCGCTGAGCAGAGAAGTTGTGGCGTTGATACGCTGTTTCTTTATTCCAGTAAAATGTCACCATATGATACAGACATCAGTAGATATTACATCATAGACTCGCAAAAAATGATGGTTATATGTACTGAAGAAAAGCTCCAATATATAGACACATTTTACTTTGACAAAATGTCGGAGTATCTCTTAGAGGAATATAATAAAGAAGTTGATGAGATGCAGAGGTTGGCAAAGTTGAAAAGTAAAAATGTTTCTGAGATAGATGCACGTGAAGTTTTTGACTACTTCAAGGGAACGGATATTGTAGAGTTTACCAAACTGATGGGGAATAAGAAATTAGCAGTAACACCCTGTTGCTACGAAACCACTTTTTATGATAAGTCTGAGAAAAGGAATGTGTTGTTTCAGTTTACTTTCTGGGATGGTAGGTTAGCAAGTATTAAACGGGAATCTACAAACACAATGCCCACAAATGATGTATGGTCAGCATTTATGTTATTAGAAGCCGTAGATACATTTAGAGATTTAGGAAAAGCCCTGGACATCTTGAAAAGAGATAAGCAAAACACTTCTACGAAAAAATGATTATAGAACCAAATATGTAAGTTGGTTAATAGGCCTTATAAAAATGTCCGATTCTTAAGATTCTGCTCTTTTCCCATACCCTTCCCATACCTAAGAGCAGGTTTAACCGACGGTGAACCGACAGTCAACCGACGGTCAACCGACGGTCAAGGCTGACGTCAAGCCTCTGTCAAGCCAATAAACGACTCGTATTTTTGCAATCTGTACTATATTATATATAAATATATAATATACAATTATAAATCGCCTTTTTATCTAGAAAATCCTTGCACATGTGCGATTTTTTTCGTACCTTTGCAGCCGTTTTTGAAAATTTGAAATCATAAATTTGAAATCATAAATCATAAATTATGGATTCTAAGTACAATCCTACTGACATTGAAGCCCGCTGGTATCAGTACTGGCTGGACAACAACCTCTTTCACAGCGAGCCGGATGGCCGTGAGCCTTTTACCGTCGTTATCCCGCCGCCCAACGTAACAGGCGTGCTGCATATGGGGCATGTGCTCAACGAGACAATCCAGGACATTCTGGTGCGTCGTGCCCGTCTGGAAGGCAAGAACGCCTGCTGGGTACCGGGTACCGACCATGCCTCGATCGCTACCGAAGCCAAGGTCATCAAGCGCCTCAAGGAACAGGGCATCAACAAATCCGACCTCACCCGCGAACAGTTCCTCAAGCATGCCTGGGACTGGACCGACGAGCACGGAGGTATCATCCTCAAGCAGCTCCGCAAACTCGGCTGCTCGTGCGACTGGCAACGTACCGCTTTCACGATGGACGAGACGCGCTCCCGAGCCGTCATCAAGGTGTTCTGCGACCTCTATAAGAAGGGATTGATCTACCGCGGCCTACGTATGGTGAACTGGGATCCGGAGCGCCAGACAGCCCTCTCCGACGAGGAGGTGATCTACCACGAGGAGCACAGCAAGTTCTACTACCTGCGCTATGAAGTGGTAGAAGAGCCCGGCAAGTATGCTATCGTAGCCACCACCCGTCCGGAGACCATCTTCGGCGATATAGCCGTTTGTATCAACCCCAAGGAGGAGAAGAACCAGTGGCTCAAGGGTAAGCACGTACGCGTACCAGGCGTAGGACGCGTCATTCCTATCATCGAGGACCGCTACGTAGAGATCGGCTTCGGTACGGGATGCCTCAAGGTCACCCCCGCGCATGACGTGAACGACTATGCGCTCGGACAGAAATACAACCTCAAGACCATCGATATCTTCACCCCGGATGCCCACCTCAATATGGACACCATGGAGCCGGAACTCCAGCCCAACGTACGCAAGTACCACGGCATGGACCGCTTCGACTGCCGCCGTCAGATCGTAGAAGACCTGCAGGCCCTCGGCCTCGTGGAGAAAATCGAGGACTATGACAACAAGGTAGGCTACTCAGAGCGCACCAACGTACCTATCGAGCCGCGGCTCTCACTGCAGTGGTTCGTACGCATGCAGCACTTTGCAGACATCGCCCTGCCGCCCGTGATGAACGACGACATCGTCTTCTATCCGGCTAAGTATAAGAACACCTACCGCAACTGGCTCGAGAATATCAAGGACTGGTGTATCTCCCGTCAACTCTGGTGGGGTCACCGTATTCCGGCATACTACGATGCCGACCTGCTCGCCGAGACCGGTCTGGAGAACTATCCGGACGACAAGATCATCGTCTCGGAGACCAAACCCGAGGGCAACTACGTACAGGACGAAGGCGCCCTGGATACATGGTTCAGCTCTTGGCTCTGGCCGATCTCGCTCTTCGATGGTATCGAGCATCCCAACAACCCGGAACTCCGGTACTACTACCCCACCGCCGACCTCGTAACGGGTCCGGATATCATCTTCTTCTGGGTAGCACGTATGATCATGGCCGGCTATGAGTACGTAGGCAAAATGCCGTTCAAGCACGTATACTTCACCGGTATCGTACGCGACAAACTGGGCCGCAAGATGTCCAAGTCGCTCGGCAATAGCCCCGACCCGCTGGACCTCATCGAGCGCTACGGTGCCGACGGCGTACGTATGGGTATCCTGCTCTCGGCGCCTGCCGGCAACGACATTCTCTACGATGACTCGCTCTGCGAACAGGGACGTAATTTCTGCAACAAGATATGGAACTGCTTCCGTATGGTGAAAGGCCTCGAGGTAGCCGATATCCTGCAACCCGAGACCAGCCAATACGCCATCCGCTGGTTCGAAGCCAAGCTTGGCGAGGCCCAGGCCGAGATAGCTGACCTCTTCAGCAAGTACCGCCTGTCCGAGGCCCTCATGGCTATCTACCGTCTCTACTGCGATGAGTTCTCGGGATGGTACCTGGAGATGATCAAACCGGGCTATCAGCAGCCTATCGACCGTGCGACCTACGAGGCTACACTCGCCTTCTTCGACCGCCTGCTGCGCGTACTGCACCCGTTCATGCCGTTCATCACCGAGGAGCTCTGGCAAAACCTCTATGAACGCGCCGAAGGCGAGTCGATCATGACTAGCCAACTAGGCACCCTAGGGACCCTAGGAGACCTAGGCATCCTAGAAGAAGTTGCCACGCTCAAAGAGATCATCGCCGGCGTGCGCAATGCCCGTGCCCAGAAGAATATCCCGCAGAAAGAGCGCCTGACGCTCTATTTCAAAGGAGCCGACACGTACCAATATGCCTCGCTTTTACAGAAGTTGGCAAACTGTGAACTCGGCGACTCTCAACTTCTCTCAACGCTCAACGCTCAACTCTCAACTTTCCTTGTGGGCACTACCGAGTTTGCTATCCCGATGGATCAGTTTATCAACGTGGACGAAGAACTCAAGAAACTGGAGGCGGACCTCCAGCACCAGCAGGGCTTCCTGCGTGGCGTCATGGCCAAGCTCTCCAACGAACGCTTTGTGCAGAACGCCAAGCCGGAGATCGTCGCCCTTGAACAAAAGAAGAAATCCGACGCCGAAGCACGTATCGCAGCTATAGAAGAAGCTATTCGCGCACTAAAAGGCTAAAGACGAATAGCTAAAGGCGAAAGGCTGACAGCTGATAGCTGACGGCTGACGGCAAAAAAATATCCCGCTCTCTCGTAGGGCGGGATTTTTTTATTTGTACATGCGCCAGTAAACAACCGGTAGGATCGTCACCGTCAGCGGGAGGGTAAAGATCGTACCGAAGCAAATCACGACACCCATCGGCATCCACAGACTGGTATGGGCGATGATCATCGGTAGCACACCCAGCGCCGTTGTTGCCGAAGTGAGGAAGACCGGTCGCATACGACGCAGTCCGGCCTGAAATGCCGCCTCCCGAACCGGTACACCCCTATGCCTTTGCATCTCGGCATACTCATACATCATGATGGCATTGCGGACGATAATACCGATCAGACTGACCACGCCCAGTACGGCCGTGATGGAGATATCCAGTTGGAAGATCCAGAGTCCCAGCATAGCGCCAAAGATGCAGAGCAACGAACTCGACAAGGCCAGGATAGCCAGGCTCACCTTACCGAAATGGTATAGCATCAAGAGGAACATCACCAGCAAGGCGGCTACGATACTCCATCCTATCTGCGGCAGGATCTGATCGTTGATCTCGGTCAGTCCGCCATAATGTACCTCTACGTCCGCAAAGCGGGGATCATGCTCAAAATGCTGCTCCTCGATCCAGCGACGCACCTTACGCTCGGCATCCACCTGGCTGGTCTTGCCGCGCAGGTCGCAGCCTACCGTCACGGTACGTACCCCGTTACGATGCTCCAGCACGTTGTGATGCCATGCGGGCGAGAGCGTCGCCACCTGGCGCAGCGGTACCCACTCTCCCGGTATGGAGGTCGGTACGGGCAGGTTGAGCAATTCTTCCTGCGAGAGCGACTTACCGTCTTCGGTATAGAGCATGACGGGTACGGCATAGTCACTTTCCCAGACAGTAGTCATCTGTACGCCACTTGTCACCTGGGCCAGATACAACGAGAGCATCGTCTCCGTCACGCCCAGCCTGGCGGCCTCGTCCGGCAGCAGGGTGATAGCCGTTGTACGGGCCTCGGCATCATAGTCGGTATGCACCCACGTCATCTCCGGCTGCCGGGCCATATACTGCTTGAGCGTATCCGATAGCAGTTCCAACGCATCCGCGTCTGCTCCTACAAAGCGCACCTCCAGCGGGTTCTTTGCTGCCTGGTAGTCCATCTGCTTGAAGCGGATATAGGCATTCGGAAACGCGTCCTCATAGCGTACGGAGTATTCGCGTAGCAGTTCAGCCGTCGCCTCTACGGACGTGGTGTTGACGATAAACTGCGCATAGTTCGGGCCCGGCATCTGGGGGGTGTAGGTAGCATGAAAACGCGGCGATGCCTGACCTATAAACTCCGTCACGCTCACCACGCGTTCGTCCCCGCGCAGCACATGCGCCATCGAGTCAGCCACCGCGGCCGTCTCCCGGACAGAAGCCCCCTCCCGCAAGTGGATCTCTACGGCAAAGCACTCCCGCTCTGCCTTGGGAAGCAATTGCAGATTGAGGCGCGTCAACAGAAAGACACCCACGCCAATCGCCAGCACCAGCACCGTATAGATCATGGCCGGACGGCGGAAACAGCCGCGCAGCAGTTGTTCATAGCGGGTCTGCAGCCAACGGAAGAAACGCATCTGTCCCCGCTCAAAGCGCGTCAGATGGCTATCGCTCTGACGATGGATAAACTGCGTGGACAAATACGGCGTCACCCATCCGGCATAGAATATACTGGCCGTCAGGGCAAACAGGACCGCAAAGGGAAAGAGCTTGACGAAATCACCTAACGGCCCCGTGATGATACCCGTCATGGGGAAGAACATACCGCTGATGGCACAGGTCGCCAACGACATCGGCACAAACAGGTGCGTCGTCGAGACCGCCGCCGAGTACCAACGGGAATGGCCTTTCTCCAACTTATTTGTATAGCCGTCGATGACGATTACCGAGTCGTCCACGATCATTCCCAGCACGAAGATCAGTGCCGCCAGGGTCACCGTGTTCAGTTCGATACCGGTCAGATACATTAGTCCGATACATATCGCCGTACATACCGGTACCCCCGTACTGGCCACCAGGGCCGTGCGAAGCGGGAAGAGCAACAGCATTACCACGATGACGACGATGATCGACACCACGATGTCCCGTAGGAACGAATGCACCGAAGCCGCCACCACCTTGGGTTGGTCCGTGATGCGGTGGAACGTCACGTCCGGCGGCAGTTCGCGCCTTACCTCATCCATCACGCGCTCCACCTCGTCGCCGTATGCCACGATATTATTGCCGGGCACCATCTCGATATTGACGATCAGGCACTCTGCACCGTTGAAGCTCACATAGCGGTCCGGGGTCTGGTAGCGCCGCTCTACGGTAGCGACATCCCTTAGCCTTACGGCCGCACCGCTCACGGGGTCGGTACTCACGATCTGCTGCAGGATTTCGTATTCTGTGCGGTTTTGGGTCGTGACCTGTAGGGCCAATTCGCCCTCCGTCTTACCCGTCAGCGTGCGGAAACCCTGCAAGGCCAACTGGCTCTGCAGCACCGACTGCGGGATATGATAGGCAGCCAGGCGATGCGGGTCGATCGTGACGGCTATCTCCTCCTGCTGCTGCCCCAGGATACGTATACGTCCCGTCTCGGGGATGGTACGCAGCCGTTCGCTCAGGCGCTTGGCATAGTGCTCCAGTTCACGCGGACTGCGTTCCGGGCTGGTCACGGCCAGCAGCAACGAGGACGTATTACCGAAGTCGTCGATCACCACGGTCTCCAGCACGCCGGCCGGCAGACGCGTCTTGCGCAGCAGATCCAGTCCGGCACGGATCTTGGTCCAGGCCTCGGTATTCGACTTGACGGAGTTGCGCAACATGACATAGACATATACAATGCCATCGTGCGTCTCGGAGTAGGTCCACTGCTTGTTAACTTCCTCAAAGGTGTTGATATACTCCTCCAGCGGTATGGTCACTTGGGCCTCCACCTCCTCGGCCGTAGCACCCGGATAGACAGCCGCCACTACGCCCTGACGAATAGTGAATTGCGGGAACTCATCCTTATTCATCTTGGGCAACGACCAAATACCGAATGCCATGAGCATCAGGAAGATGAAAAACACGAGACCGTGTTTTCGCATAGCGCCTTCAATATGGTTTCGTTGCAGTTTCAATACCGTACCGGAGCGTTGTTATATAGTTTCTGATATCCTTCTACCACCACGCGGTCGCCTGCCTGGAGTCCGCTATCCACCATCACGCCGCTGTTGACGTACGCACCCAGCTTGACGGGACGACGCACGGCTACCGAGTCGCGCACCACCCATACCGTCGGCTGGTCCTTCATCAGTCGCACACATTCCGTAGGCACGATCAGTCCGTCCACCATGCGGCTGTCCAGCGTCACATCGCCTATCATGCCCGGCAGCACCGCCTCCGAACGGCTCAGCTGGGCCCGCACCTCGTAGGTATGCGAGAGGGCGTTGGCTTTCATGCCGCGCTCCACCACCGTCACCGGTATATCCTCACCGCCTATGGCCGCGATATGCAGCCGTCCCCGGTCGCCGATATGTACACCGGCTATCTCCGATTCGGGCACACCAAAGCGCACGTAGTAGGTCGAGACGTCCAGCAGTTCGATCACGGTCTCCGAGGGCAGGACAGACTGACCCAATTCCACCTTCACCTGACCGATCACGCCGGCCGTAGGGGCCGTCAGCGTACATTGCCGTACCAGTTGCTCGGCCGACTCCGCAGCCGAACGAGCCTGATTGAGACGCGTCTCCACCTCCACCCACTTGATGTCACTCACCACGCCCGAATCATGGACCGGACGCACACGGTCGTATGCATCCTGCGCCTGACGCAGCGTAGCCTGAGCGGCTTCCAGGGCGTGCAGCGCCTGGGTGTTATCCACGCGCAGCAGGACCTGTCCGGCACGAACCGACTCACCCGGCCGCACCAGCAGTTCGGTCACCCGACCAGCCGTTTGCAATCCCAGCGGGGTCACCGAGCGCGCCTCCAGCCGACCGGCATAACTGCATGCATGGCCGTCGGCCTTGCTGCCTACCGTCACCACGCGCACCTCTATCGGACGAGCCTCTTGCTCGCTCGTCGGTTTCTGTCCGCATGCCGTGAGTAGCAAGGCGGAAAGGATATATAGCGTATGTTTATGCATCTTGTTGTATCGAATTAAATAGCGGTTTCCACTGTATGCTCAGGTAGACGACGCGCGCCAGCAGGTGGGCAAAATACGCCACGTAGATGGCCTGAACGCCTATCCATCGGTAGCAAGCCAGGTACGCCCCCACAAAGGCTACGGCCGCCCATATCATCGAGTTGCGTATCTGTATGCCGGCTGTAGCGCCTACATACACGCCGTCCCACATGAAGGCCAGCGTACTGACTATCGGCATCGCGATGAGCCATGCCATGTACGGACGAGCGCCGTCGATGACCATCATGTCAGTTGTGATCAGCCGGATGCAGTCGTCGCCCCACAGCGCATAGACGGCTGTGAAGATCAGTCCGACGCCCAGCGACCAGTTGAACAGCAGCCGTACGGCCCGGCGCGTCATCTGGGGTGCCCGCTCGCCTATATAGCGGCCTACCAGCGCTTCGCCCGCAAAGGCAAAACCGTCCACGAAGTAGCTGAACAGCATAAAGAGCTTCATGAGTATCGCACTCACCGCCAATTCCGTATCGCCGTACTTGCTGGCCAGGGACGTAAAGCCCACATAGACCACCATGAAGCATAGGCTCCGGATGAAGAGGTTGCCATTCAGCTGCATGAGGCGCCGCATTCGGTCCCATCGTAGCGCAGCCCGGAGTTCCGCGCGCGTACTCTGCAGATGGTACTTAAGCCATAGGATCATGACCGCGAGCACCAGGCCGCTGTACTGCGCCACCAGCGTACCGTAGGCCACGCCTATCGGTCCCAGGGGCGTATGCACCGCCAGCACGTAACTGACCACCATATTCACTACGTTCACCAGAATATCCACGGCCATCGGCGAGACGGTGTCTTGCATGCCGATAAACCAGCCCTTCATGGCCAGCAGACTGAGCGTAGCCGGAGCGGCCCATATGCGAACGAAGAAGTACTCGCGGGCAAAACCAGCCACCTCCGGCGAACAAGGTACGCAGGCCAGTACGGCCGTTACGAACAACCACTGCAGCACCCATATCGCCATGGTAGCGATACCTACGATGCCCAGACTCTGGGTCAGCAGACGGGTGCATTCTTTCCGGTCGCCGCGACCGAAGGCTTGGGCCGTCATGCCGCTGGTGCCGACACGCAGAAAACCGAAGTTCCAGTAGAGCAGATCAAACAGCATGGTGCCGATCGCGATACCGCCTATAGCCGACGCATCGGATATATGGCCCACGATAGCAGTATCCACCACCCCGACAAGTGGGATGGTGATATTGGCCAATATACTCGGCACCGCCAACTGCAAGATCCGTCTATTCACCTTTCGCCTTTCGCCTTTAACCTTTCGCCTTTCGCCATTACAGCACTTCGTGCAGTATCTCACTTACCGTCGGATGCGGGAAGATCACCTGTTCCATCTCGCTCACGGTATACCCCATACGTACGGCGAACGAAGCGGCTGCTACGAACTCCGAGCAGGGGTTGCCGATCATGTGTACGCCTAATACGGTCTTGTTTTTGCTATCTACGAGCATCTTGCACAGGCCCGTCTCGCCGTCGTTCTCGGCCATGAAGCGGCCCGAGAAGGTCATGGGCAGTTTCCGTACCTCGTAGAAGGTCTCTACGCCACCTGCTTTCTCCAGTCCGGCCGGGCCTTCCATCTCGGTGTAAAACGCACGCACCTGTTCTTCGGTCAGTCCCACGCTGGCTATCTCCGGATTGGTATATACCACCGACGGCACAGCATTATACGCAATGCGCTGCAGCGGTATCTGGCGCAGCATACGGCCTACGCACACCTCTGCCTGACGCGAAGCTACGTGGGCCAGCATGATCTTGCCCGTCACGTCGCCGCAGGCATAGACATTCGGCAGGTTGGTCTTCATAAACTCGTCCACCACGATGCCACCTCGGTGCATCTCCAGGTCGGTCAACGCCTCCAGGCCCTGCATGTTAGCCCGGCGACCTACGCTGACGAGGATCTTATCAGCACTCAGAGTACTCGGAGTATTCAGATTATTCGGATTACTCTGACTAACCATCACCTCATTGCCCTCCAGGCGCTCGACTTTTGTCGATGTCAGGATCTTCACCCCGGCTTTCTGGTATTTCTCCTTTAGGATGCTCACTACCTCCTGATCCAGGTTCGGCAGGATGGTCGGCATCGCTTCGATGACTGTCACCTCTACGCCCAACTCGTGGTACAACGTGGCAAACTCCATGCCTATCACGCCACCACCTACGATGATGATTTTGCCCGGCAACTCCGTGGCTGCCAAAGCATCTGTCGAATCCCATACATGCGGGTTGTCCTTGATGCCCGGTATAGGCGGTACGAAATTGGTACTACCGGTGCAAATCATGAGGTTCTCGGCCTCGTAGGTCTCACCGTTGCACTGAATGCTGATGGCCGTCGGCTGATAGCTCAGTACCGTGGCCGCACCGCTCACGAGCGTACAATGCTCGTTCTGTAGTCTTTGCTTGATACCGGCAACCAGCTTACGCACTACGATGGTCTTGCGTTTCTGCATGGCTGCATAGTCAAAAGCCACGTTCTCGGCCGTCACGCCGTACTTCTGAGCATGCGTGGCGTTGTAGTACTGCTTGGCGCCATACAGGAGCGACTTGGTCGGGATACAACCTACGTTCAGGCACGTTCCGCCCAGCGCATTCTGCTCAAAGAGCACCACTTCTTTTCCGGCTTTCGAAGCCTTTTCTGCAGCGGTGTAGCCGGCAGGGCCTCCGCCAATGATAGCAAGAAAATATCTCATAGCTCAATTCTTATTTCATTTCTTCTCTTTTATTCTAATCTCCGGATTGGATTGCACGACAACGGAGTTAGCAGGCACATCTTGCGTGAGCCAGACGTTACCGCCAATGACCGTATCGTGACCAATAGTCACACGACCAAGGATGGAGGTGTTGGAATAGACCGTGACATTATCTTCCAAGATCGGGTGACGAGGGATATCCATGGGTTTACCATCGGCATCGTATTCGAAGTTCTTCGCACCGAGTGTGACACCTTGATAGAGCACCACGTGCGAACCGATGATAGCCGTCTCGCCAATCACCACTCCCGTTCCATGGTCGATACAGAAGTAGTCGTCTATCTGAGCCGCCGGGTGAATATCTATACCCGTACGGGCGTGTGCCAACTCGGTCAACATACGGGGGATACGTGGAACGCCCAAATGATACAACACATGCGCCGCACGATAATGTATCATCTCGAAGGTAAGCGGGTATGATAGAATCACTTCCCCCCGATCTGTGACGGCGGGATCGTTGTGTAGCACTGCATCGACATCCGTATTTACGAGACGCGCAATGGACGGCACTTCCGCCCAGAAGGCATCCGGCAAGCACAAGTCATCCGGTGCCTCCACTGCAGGAAAATAGCCCGGAAAGATGACGCTCTGCAAATGGGCAACGAATTGCTTCAGTTGTTGGATATTAAGTAAACCTATCATAATATACTCAAATATCGTTCGCCGGTATCGGGCAGCAAAACAACAATGGTCTTGTCTTGGTATTCAGGCATCTTCACTAACCGAATAGCCGCAGCGTAAGCAGCACCCGATGAGATGCCTACCAGCAATCCGTGATCCGCAGCAAGCGTACGTGCAGCCTGCATCGCCTCGTCGTCTGCAACGGGCATAACGCGGTCAACATAGTCGGCTTGATACGTCTCCGGCACAAAGTTGGCTCCTATGCCTTGTATCTTATGCGAACCGGCGTGACCTTCCGTCAGTAGTGGCGACGATGCAGGTTCTACCGCAATGATTTCTATCTTTGCATTGTGCTCTTTCAGTGCTCGCCCAACGCCGCTCACCGTACCGCCTGTTCCGACGCCGGCAATGAACACATCCACCTGCCCTTCCGTATCTTTCCATATCTCTTGGCCGGTCGTGGCATAGTGAATGGCTGGATTGGACGGATTGGTGAACTGACCTAAAATAACGGCATTCGGCGTTTCGTCACGCAGCGCTTCGGCTTTCTGAACAGCGCCTTTCATTCCTTCCGAACCGGGCGTCAGAACCAGTTCCGCGCCATATGCGGCTAACAAGTTACGACGCTCAACGGACATCGTCTCCGGCATCGTCAGGACCACCTTATAACCTTTCAGCCGACCAATCCATGCCAATCCGACACCGGTATTACCAGAAGTCGGTTCAATAATCGTCGCTCCCGGTGTCAGCACACCGCTACGCTCCGCATCTTCTATCATCGCCAACGCGGGGCGGTCTTTCACACTACCACCAGGGTTAAATCGCTCCATCTTGAGCAGTAAACGCGGTTGTATCTCTATCATCGGCGTCTTGCCGATCAGTTCAATCAAATTTTTAACAATCATACTTCGTTTGTATTTTTTAAATAGATTCGTACTGCCTCTGCTATCATTTCTTGGCAGGGCGCTTTTCGGCATGATGGAGCGTCTTCCGGACGCGGAGCAAGCCCTAATAATTCGGCGCATATGAGCGAACCGTACTGTTCCTTGAACTGTCCTGCCAGGTCGCGTACCAGCGCATAGTTGGCCATCTTTCCGTCGTTGTCGTGCGGAGTGGCACTTCCGTTCTGCAAACCGGCAAGCATAAACATACCACTTGCCGCACCGCAGACAAGCCGCATTCTGCCCATGCCGCCGCCAAACGAAGCAGACAGGCGAAGAGCAAGTTTCTCGTCTTGGATGCCATACAAATCCGCACAGGAAGCGAACACCGCTTGGGCGCAGTTAAACCCCTGTTTAAACAGTTCTATTGCGCGTTGCGCGCGCATCTCGATATCTTGTTCTGTCATAGCGGCTGCAAAATTACAACAAAAATTTGGAATATACAAGATTTTGACCGAAAAAATATCGTCTATGCTTGCATAAGCAGTATTTTTCGGTCAAAAGATTGTTGTTCGCACAAAGATGCGAACGTAAATTCGGAGGGAACCCACCCTAAATTTATTTAGGGAAGGGGCGTGCCGAAGTTACTATATTCTGGGCAGGATTTAGTGCTTTATTTTCCGTCCGAAGTTATAACCCACACGGATGGCGGGTTCGATTGTGGCTGTCTCACGGGCCAGCGAAGCATGGTAGGTCAGCTCACCCATCATGTACCAGCGATCGGTGATATACTTGCCGAAACGCACCTCCACGGGCAGCGACATATCCAGGTCGTACAGTCCGAATCCCGTGCAAGGTGCTACGCCTATCAGCCAAGGACGGTTTTGCAGGTCACCGAAGGCCATCTGCAGACCGGCTGTCAGGCGGAAAGCGACGTGGAAATGGTCGGTGGTGCTATACTGCTTGAACTCCCCCCAGAAACCGCCACCACCGGTCAGGTAGAAACCCATCGCAAAGTGGTCGTTCACGGGATAGGCGCAGTCATAGCCTATGTTGAGCGATAGGCCGGCACCCGGCAGGTCACGCATCTCGATCGGCAGACCCACGCTCCAACTCAGTCCTTTGAGGGTCGTATAATCACGTTCTTGTGCAAAGGTCGGAATAGACAAAAGACATAAGACCGCTACGCTAAAAGACAAAAGACAAATATGTTTTTTCATATACGTTTTCATTTTACGATATCTTTATGATTCACCAAAATCTGTTTTGCCGTACCTACTTTGTTCTCAAACGTGAACATCGACATCGGGTACCACTCGCCTTCGTAGTCGGGAGCCCAATAGCGGATACCGATCAGTCCGTGGTCCCGTCCCCAAGCAATGACGTCGGCATAGATATCTGCCTGTCCCTGCTGGTCTTTCTTGTAGTTGCTCAACTGGCTATTCCATCCGGCAAAGGGTCCTACCATTTCCTGCGAGGGATACGAGAACTCACCAATGAAGACGGGCAAGCCGCATTTCTTATTGATACGCGTCACGGTCTTGGTGAACAGTTTCCACTTGTTAAAGCTCATCGCCGGTGCCGAGGGATAATAGCTGATACCGGCGGTCTGCATGTCGTAGCCGTGATTGGTCATGTAGGTAAAGAACGAGGCCGAGCTGCGCGGCGTAGAAACCACGGTCGCAATATGGGTCGAGAACTTCGCCTGCATCGGATCCTTGCCGGCCTTGGTATAGGCCTTGCGAATACCGCGTTGCACGGCGGCCAGGGTCTGAGCCTCGTATTTCCATACGTGGCGCTTGAGCCATGCCAAGCTGAACAGCGACGACATATAGCGCTTCATCGCACCGGCATTCGCCAACTTCTGGTCAAACGAGTTAGGCATACCGATACCGATGCCGGCAAAGCCGAAGTTGGCTTCGTTGCCCAGGTTCCAATCGTTGACCGTGGCGCCTGTAGCCAGGATCGAATCGCCTACAAACTCGCCGTATATCTCCAGCACGGTGCAGATATCCTCCAGCGAGAGTTCTTCCCACTTGGCATCGCCGTTCTTGAGGATGCGTGCCCAGGTGGGATTGGTGGCATACAGCTCGGGATAGTCCGACTTGTAGAAACGCGGTGCCTGCGTGCCGTCCATATCCATATAGATATACGCGCACATGATCTCCGGGTTGATGGGGATATTCAGGCTGGCGGCTATGCGGCAGGTCTGCATCACCTGGTCGAAGGTATGTACGTTGGCGTTCTCGTCGGGCTTGCCGTCCGTGGTGTTGTCCAGCGTGCCGTCGGCTTTGTAGGTCTTATGACGCTTGGTGGCCAAGCGTACGTACATCTCGGTCGAACCCAGCGACTGGTAGATCTTCTGCAGGTCAGCCGGCGTGGTGGCGGTCTGATCGCCTACCTTGAAGGTATAGCCTGCCTCAAACTGATTAAGCGTGAACGGACTCAGCGAGAGCGCTACGCGGAAAGGCTCAGACGAGGCCGACTGTTGCGCACTCTTGATGGCCGCATAGCCTATGAAGTCCTCTTCGCTGTCTTCGTTGGTCAGTTCGGCAAAGATAGCCGGGTCGATAGCCTCCACGAGGCCGATATACTCTATCCTATCTGCGGCGCCGCCTGCTTCACACAGCATGACGATCGACGAACTACGTCCGGCCTGATGGGCACCCATCACGTGGTTGCCTTTGGCGCGAAGCGTCACGCGGAATTGATGAATACCCGACTCCAGTGCGCCGGTATACGTAGCCTCCATATGGCCATACACATCCGCTACGGCCAGGGTCACTTCCGCCGGATCCATTACGGCCAGATAGACGTCCGTTGTACCGTTAAACGGATTCGGGTTGTTCTGCGAGAGCAGGAAACCCTGACTCGCCTTCAGCTCGTCCATGTCGAACACATGTTCCAAGTTCTGCGCGCTGACAGTCATGCTCAGCAACGCCACGAAAAAGAGGATAAATTTTCTCATACAGTCTGTATTTTGATTTGACGGTGCAAAATTACTGCTTTTTGCGCATACCCACAAGGGGGCAAATTCACTAAAATTGTTCTCTTTTTCACATTTTCGCTTGCACATGTCAAAAAAATGTTGTAATTTTGCAGTCGAAAACCCAAATGGAACATCGTAAATGACCAAATGGTAAATGATTTTATGCAACATTCTACGCAAATACCCGAGATCCCGCGCTTGGAGAATTACGACTATTTTGCCTGGCATAGCGTCCTGCGGCAAGATGGTCACGAACTGCTGACCCTTTCCCGTCTGGAGGGCGAACTGCCCGATGTGCCCGAGCATTTTACGCCACCTACGTATGCCCTGGAGTTTGTGGAGCGGGGCACGATCCGCGGACAGATCAATCATATCCCTGTGGAGTTGCAAGCCAACTCCTGCGCCATCTATTTTGCCGACAGCCTGCTGGAGAAGCCCCGGGTGAGTGCCGACTGCGTGTTCTACATCTTAGGTTTTACGGCCCGGTTTGCGGAGACGCTCCAGACGCATATCTCTCAGAATCAGCTCTCTCAGCTGCTCATGCGGCCCAGTTGGCAGATCTCCGAAGAGCAGATGCAGATCGTCCGGCAGTACATCGCCCTGCTGCGTCCCGTCATTGATGGCAATTACGTCCGGGCCGCCTACGATTTGGTACGTTCCTTGCTTCATTTCCTGGCGCAAGACTACAAGGTGGACGTGCAGTCCACCCACTCTCTCTCGCGTGGCGAGCAGATATGCGGTCAGTATTTGTCATTAGTCGAGATGCATTGCCGCGAGCAGCATACCGTCGAGTGGTACGCCGACCGGATGCACCTCTCGCCTAAATACCTGTCCAACGTCGTCAAGCAGACCTTGGGTTCGTCGCCCAACTCGTATATTGACGAGGCGCTGGTTCGTCAGGCCAAGTCCCTTTTGTCCTCTACTTCACTTTCCATCCAGCAGATCTCCGACCGCCTGGGCTTCCAAAACCAGAGCCATTTCGGCACCTTCTTCAAGCGCCGCACCTCCCTCAGCCCCAAAGCCTTCAAGACCCTGATGTCGTAAAATAGCACTTTTTTTCGACAAATCCTTGCATATATCAGAAAATAGTTGTAATTTTGTATCGACTTTCACTTTGTGGGAGTTTTGTGCAGTAATTTTGCAGCCGAAAATCGTAACACACATGAAAACGAGAAATCTAAAATCCTCTACGGCCTATCTATTCAACTGCTATATTTGGCTTTTGAACACCATCCTACGCGGTCCTATTTCACGCGCCGCGATAGACGAGAAATGGGCGCATTCGCGAGTCAATGAGTACAAACAAGACTACCTCCCGGAAAGCAATTTTCATCGTTGGAAAAGCACTATAGAGGAGCTTTTTGAGATCAAAATCAAATGCAATTCCCACAACGAGTACTTCATCGAAGAGGCTGCCGACATGCGAAGTGAAGATATGCGCATGCGCATGCTAAACCTTATGTCTATCAACAATCTCCTGAAAGACAGCAAAGAGCTATCCGATCAAATCCTGTTTGAACCCGTTCCCTCCGGCGAGAAGTTCCTTGCTCCAATCATTGAAGCCATGCGCGACAAGACCG
This sequence comes from Paludibacteraceae bacterium, assembly GCA_017509715.1. GTDB lineage: Bacteria > Bacteroidota > Bacteroidia > Bacteroidales > Paludibacteraceae > Colicola. The sequence continues at coordinate 40,592 of JAFWOU010000007.1, forward strand.
CTATTATGATGACTTATCAGAGTTTCACACATGACCATTCGTCCACGTTTATCATCGAACCGTATTGCCTCAAGATGTTCAAGCAACGCTGGTATCTCCTCGCTTATTCTCCGGATATTGACAAGACGCTCATCTACTCACTCGATCGTGTGCATGCGATTGAACCGACTACGCACAAATACCAGTTACCGAAAGACTTCCATGCCGAGGCCTATTTCAAAAACACGTACGGCGTTACCGGCTGTGAAGACGAGCCGGAGGAAATCAAAATATGTATCGATGCCATGCAAGCGAACTACCTGCGTACCCTCCCGCTCCATGCCTCGCAACAAGAGATCGAGCGCAACGACGACTATTCCATCTTCCGCTTTTATATGGTGCCTTCCTATGAGTTCTTGCAGGAACTGCGTAAATATGGCTCTGACGTACAGGTGATTTCGCCCGAATCCGTCCGTTCGGAGTTCGCGGCTGACGCAGAAAGTTTATACGATATTTATACAGGAAAGGATACTTGGGTATGAAAAATTTTGTAGCTATCGACTTTGAGACCGCCAACGGCAAACGTTCCAGTATCTGCTCGGTAGGTGCGGTCATCGTGAAGAACGGAGAAATCGTTGACTCCTTCTATTCCTTGGTAAAACCCACACCTAACTACTATGCCTGGTTTTGCCAAGAAGTACATGGCCTCGACTACTGCGATACAGACGATGCCGAACTCTTTCCGGATGTCTGGGCACATCTTCAGGAAAAAGTGCATGCATATTTCCCATACATAGAGGATGGCGAAGTCCCCTTTATTGCCCACAACGCTCGTTTTGACGAAGGCTGTCTACGTGCTGCTTTTGCTACCTTTGAGTTGGCACTACCGTCATACGAGTTCTTAGACACCCTCGCGGCTTCCCGTCAACACTTCGGTTCGTCACTCCCGAATCATCAACTACATACCGTCGCAGCGGTTTGTGGCTATGATCTGCAAAACCATCACCATGCCCTCGCCGACGCCGAAGCCTGCGCATGGATAGCAAGAGAAATCATATAATTGTATAACCTTATAACTTGGAAAATTATGAATGTATCAGAGAAAAACGAACAGGCCTTTGGCGTAGTGCTTGACGAGATTTCGAAAAGTGCGTTACGTTTGCTCAACAAATCCGAGCACGAGTCTGCTTGTAGAATCATTTTGGGCGAGAATGACCCGACAAGCATATTTGTTATGGGGCGCATTCTTATAGGCATCATAGACCAAGAAAACGACCGCAAAATCGTTTCCGGCATTTCCGAAATTCTATCCGCTTCAGCGCTTCCTCTTGCCGAAAGTCACATTAAGTCTATCGTAGCCGAGGTGCGAGACAAATGCGCCACTCATCTACACTGTTTACTGAATGCCCACACGGACATTGAAAATGGCCGTTCCGAGGAAGATGTATTGGCTAACATCCAAAAACTTTTGTAAATCTATATCTATATGGAGAGAGTACAACTTAATGAGCTCATTGAGAAATATAGAAAGATGAGCGATCAAGAACCTGTGTACGGTGAAGAGAAATGCGCTTACTTCGACCGTGTAGCAGGTCAAATTGAAGAATCATTTGACGAGTATTTGGATGATTTCTACGAGACCGAAGAAGATATCATCGATAGCATCAACGAACAATTTGCTGATGCCGATGGTGATTATGACTTCAATGAGGAGGAATGAATATGGAATCAGATCAATTAAGTTCTTTGCTTAAAGAAATTGAGTGTATATGGCATGCAATAGATGGCTTACAATGTGAGCATCCATATCGATTGAATGTCATAGATGAATTACACATTAATGAGAATGGTCATAGTCGCATATTGGTAAAACTCCTCCAGTATCGTTCTGACAATGGAAAATATGTTTTTCTTGAGTCATTATTAAATTATATCATATCAACAAAACGTAAAGATTTCCCTGATCGAGTTGAAAAACCAGAAATTTCTCAAGAGGCTGAACGCATTGACATGTGGGTGAGAGACAAACAATTTGCTCTCATAATGGAAAATAAAGCATGTGGTGCCGTTGATCAAGAAACTCAGATTTTCCGGTACATCGAAAAAACTAGAAATCGAGGTTATACTGATGAACAGATTTTTGTTATTTATCTTCCCCCTACCGATGACAAGGAACCTTCTGATGATTCATGGAATGGATTGAAAGAAGAATATACCGAAAGATATGTGAAGTTATCTTTTAGGGAGGATATTATAAAGTGGATTGATAACTATGTGCTTCCAAATATATGTTACAAAGATAATCTATTATTGACTGCTATCATTCAATATTGTGATTACTTAAAAGAATTATTTAAATTAAATAATAACGATATGGAAAATCAAATACGTGACTTATTCGATAAAGAACTTGCCTTATCCGGCGATTTAGTAGAAAAATCTAAACAGATAGATGAAACTATCGAGAAATATCAGTCTGTTGTAAATGAGTTATCTAATTATAGAGAAGAATTAGAACAAGAATTTGCCAAGATAGGAAAGGTTAAGATTCAAGAGTTCATGAACAATGAACTACAATTTGCATCTCAATTAGAAAGAGTTCAATCTGAATATGGTGGACACAAATTTCAGTATGAGGGAAAAACTTTGGAATTAATAATTGGGCGTGAACCTCGTAGGTGGTTCGTACAAATTCAATGGTCAGATGAAACACCGGCAGAAGAACGTATATTCCCAAGTTCGATATGGAAAGATGGTATTATATATCGAGGAGATGGATTATCTTTGTATCAATATAGTGCGAACAATTACATTTGGAAATATTGTAATACTTTAGAAGAGACTTTTGCAATTTACAAAAGAATACTAAAGCATATTGTAGAAATTAATAAGTAGTTACTATGGCACTTTGGAGAATTTCAGTTAAGCGAAGCGAATCCGTCAATGGCGTTCGCTTGGAGAAAGGGATGTTTGTGGATATGGTGACCTCATCCTACTTTTCTAACCCTTTGAATTATAACCCCGGAGAAAACAAACCGAAGATCAACAACTTGTTTATGAGCAAGTACGGAATTGACATGTTAAAAAAGGATTTGATCACAGTTGGGCATCTTGAGGCAGAAAAAATCTCGTAAATTTTTGCTCTCACTCACTTTGTGAACGAGCAGTATTGTAATTTTGCAGCGTGATTCGATTTGAGTCACGCTGTAATTTTTATAGTATGAAGGTATTACACATCACTCCCAACGATCGCACCGCCCATATTGTGCAGAGTGCGTTAGAGAAACTTCAAGACGAGATTATAGTTCGCTCATTCCCGGTATCATTGCTATATGGTCATTTGCCATGCCGCATAAACGAAGCCTCCATCCCGTCCATGACTTGTAATGGTCGAGAGCAAGATTTATCCGCTTTCCTTAAATTACCTTTCTCGGACTTCAACAAAGTGATTTTGTGGCATAGTAATGACGCCGAATCCACGCTCCTTTTATATTGGCTTTGCAGTCTGAATATCCGGCTATACTATATTGACGCAGCAAGTTCTCGCTACTTGTTACGAGGAAAATGCGTGATGCACAATGCCAAAATTATCCCTATGGGAAACATGTCCGATATAGGAATACGACATCTTCTAAACACAGAGATAAAGATGACGACCATTTATAGACGCTATGCATCGCTTTGCTGGTTCTACCATTGCTGTTTTCATAATGGAGAACTGCGCATACTCAATCGAAAAGGTAGCATAGTCCGCAGATCTACAGACTATTATGACGACCTCATATTAGCGAATAGCCCAAATATATTCATGAACATCTCATATACTATCGGACTAACTATAAACGCGGCAGGAAGAGAAGGAAATATCGTGCATGAGTGGTTTGTGTACAATCGAATCCGACACCTGATAAGCTCCGGGCTCCTCGGATTACGCAAATCCGAAACATCCGCAAAAATATCACTACCCAAGTCCTCCCTACCGGCTGAGGCCTTTAGAACTGAAATCAAAAGACTATGATACACTACAACGACAAGTTCCTTCGCAAACTCGAAAAGGAAATACAATCCGTATATGATTGTAAGTACGATATCTTCGATGACTATACGCATTACGGATGTTTACTTGACCTGCGTAAGAACATTCTTAACGATCAGGCACTTACGCGCAAGAACCAAGAAGAACTTCTGTCGCATATCATAGCCTTTAACGACGCACTTCGTGACGCGCTCAAACACATGTACGACCGTGCGCATGAACTCTATCGCCAAGTATCTGCCATCCAGTCAGATATAGAACTAGAAGCCAAATGCCTCTTACCTTATAAATATCCTTCGTTGCATCCGTTTCAACATGAGAGCAGACAGAATTTATGGGAAGCATTAAGTGATACCGGATGGAATCCGCTTTATGAGAGCGGTGTGACAAACAGGTTAGAACTTCCTCGCGACCTAAACATGACGTTCGATGAGTTTATCGGTATGAAATGTGGTCTGCCCAATTGGAATGAAAGTTTGGATCAAAGCCTCACCAAGGACCTACATCTAATCAATGCCTTCCACAATCTCTTTGACCATACCAACTTTGCCCTCACCGATTTCATCTTCTGTTGTGACTTCGAAGAGTCCATAAATATAGCAGTCAACAGCCATCTCTCTGGAGAAGCGTAGCAGTCCGGCATTTGATGCCGGAGTATGTTTTGTTTGTTGTTTCCGGATATCATCCGGATGTGTATTTTTGTTCCGTGCGCGAGTCGTCAGGCTCGCGTTTATTTTTTTCTTCATATTTCGCCGATTGACAATCGGCAGTCACGTCGTTCATTGTCCGGCATGCCATGCCGTCATAAATTACGTCCCCTTTAAGGAGCATAAGCTCCGC
>JAFWOU010000008.1 GCA_017509715.1 Paludibacteraceae bacterium
AAACCAGGGCAACTATCATGTTACCTACGTAAACGGCACCTTCGAGATCACACCCGCATCGCTTAAGCTGGAAGCGGAAGGCTACAATGCAGCGTATGACGGAGCGGAGCATACCGCGACGATCACGACTGAACTGCCGGAGGGCACAACCGTAGAGTACAAAGTCGGAGAAAACGACTGGACTACGGAAGCGCCGAAGGTCAAGGATGTCGATAGCATTGAAGTCGAGATCCGTGCGACGAATGCCAACTACACAATTGAAGGAACCAAAGTCACCCTGACCGTAACTCAGAAGGAAGTAACGATAACAGTTGCGGACGCGAGCAAGACCTATGGAGACGATGATCCGGCATTCAGCGGCGAAGTAGAAGGCCTGGTGAATGACGGCGATCTGGGGACCATCACCTACAGCCGTACGAATAAGGAAGAGAACAACGCCAAGAAATATGACGATGTTCTGACGGCGAGCTATACCGCGAACGCCAACTACAGCGTGACAGTGGTACCGGGCGACTTCGTGATCAACAAGGCCGATCTGACGATCACCGCGAAAGATCAGAAGGTCACCTACAACGGAAATGCTCAGGGCGAAGATAACGCGATCTATACGGATGGCTTCGATACTGAAGAATCCAAGGTTACCGTTGAAGGCCTGCAGGGCAGCGATGCTCTGACCAGCATTACATTGAATGGCCAGGAGACCAATGCCGGCGAGTACGCGGACAAGATCGCGGCGGGCGCAGCGGCAGTCGGAGAAGCGACGGACAACTACAACATCAGTTATGTGTCCGGTAAGCTGACCATCGATCCGAAACCCGTAACTGTCAAGGCCAGCGATGTCGAACGGTACAACTATTACGGAGAAGTGGATGATCCGGCCAAGATTACCTATACTGTCTCCGGCCTGGTGAACGCGGAAGACGAAGCGCTTCTGACGATCAACATTGCCCGTCCGGATGCTCCTGACAACACTGTGGGCAACCACCCGATCGTTGTATGGGGCAACAATTCCGAACTGACTCAGGAAGTTCAGGGCAATTATCTGGTTCAGTTTGTCCCGGGCAATATGGAAATCAAGGACGGCACCGAACCGCTTTACAACCAGGTGCAGATTAACGGTAAAAACTGGTACAAACTGCTGCCGACCAAGATTCTGGCGGACAAGTCCAGCACTGCTTACCTGGGAACCAAACGTCAACCGGTAACGGTGGACAGGGCAAACTATATCGCTGATCCTGACGAATATGACTTCGCACATCAGGTTATCGTCTACGATGGGAAGGAATACTATCCCTGGACCGAAGAAGGCGAACCGGATCAGACACGCGGTATCCGGTACTACACATGGACGATTCATCCGAGTGAGTACGTAAAGGCCTATCCGAATAAGATCGGCGGCTCCAACGGTTGGGCAATTTCTGACGCACAGCGCGAAGCGGCAGGCCTCCCGAAGAATCTTCCTCAGGTGGACAGCTTCCACCGGTGCTATGCCATCACAACCTATGAGACATTCAAGGAGCAGCCGCTGTACAACTTCCTGCAGGTTAATACCAAGTCGAGCAGTGATTTCTACCGCCTGCTGAAGACTTCCATCAAGGGAACTCCTGTGGAAGAGGTACCCACTGGTAATGTGAATACGACCAAGTATCCTTACACGCTGATACCTGGTGAGTATGAGTTCGAAGGCAAGACATTCACTATTAGGGGTATAGAGTACAAATACCAGCCGAGTGAATACGAGCCGGAAAACGAACTGTATGATCCCTACATCAAGATTTCGCACGGCGCCAACTATGTTGTTGTCGAGCGGAAGCTGAACGAAACCCAGAAGTGGTATGAAGATCCTGAAGGCTGGCTCGACGGCGCTGACATGCAACAGTGGGGTCAGACCCAAACCTGGACCACTCCGCGTAATCAGAGCCCCAAGAGCTATCACCGGAACTATCTGGCGGAACTCCATGTAAGTCCGTACGAGAGGGTTACGCTGAGAGCCGTGGATGTGGAAACCACTTACAATGGCATCGAGCAGACAATCGGAACTACTTATGAAGTGATTGATAAGAACGGCCAGAAAGTCGAAGATGCTGTATTTGATGGAGTGACCGTATCTGCCACCGGTACTGACGCCGGCACATACACCACAGCGTTTGACGGTGTTGTAATCGGAAAAACGATCGATGTCGGCAACAAGTATGTAATCGAGAAGGTGGAACAGGCTACACTGACGATCAAGCGGATGCCTGTGGAGATCACAGCCGGCAGCGACAGCAAGACCTACAACAGCGTGGCTCTGACGAACGGAACATTCGAAGCAAGCCAGCTGGCAGCGACCGATACTCACACCTTCAATGTAGCGATGACGGCTGACAGCACCATCACGAATGTGGGCACGCAGCCCAACGTGATCGCGACCGTGGACGGCGTGGCGGTAACCCCGAACGTCGCGACGGCAGTCGGCAACTACCTGGTCACCGTGAAGAACGGCGAACTGAAGGTCAACGCGAAGGCCGTGGAGATCACAGCCGGCAGCGGCAGCAAGACCTACAACAGCGAGGCTCTGACGAACGGAACGTTTAAGGCAGGCCAGCTGGAGACGGGCGATGCTCACACCTTCACCGTAGCAATGACGGCTGACAGCACCATCACGAATGTGGGCACGCAGCCCAACGTGATTGCGACCGTGGACGGAACGGCGGTAACCCCGA
>JAFWOU010000009.1 GCA_017509715.1 Paludibacteraceae bacterium
CTTCTCAATTGGCATAAAATCAGCGAAATAGACATTAAAAACGAGTGATTTTAGGCACAAGAAACCGTCAAACCGTCATGTTCTCGCAAATTATTGTCGGATGGTATCCGACCTAATGGACGTTGCTAGGGTTCTCGCAAAGATGCGAGAAAAATGCAAATTGAAGAGGCTGTGGTTAGGGTGTGATTAGGGTGACATTAGGACTAAAGTCTAGGATTACCCGGACTATGACATGAGATAGACAGGACAAGACCCGGCTCAAGTATGGAGGCCCCACCAGATCTCCCAGAGAGGAAGGGAAATCCGCCATGCATAGGCGGATACATAAAGACCGGCATGGTATGCCGGGACAATTAACAAAATAATATTAACCAATCCGCCATGCATAGGCGGATACCAAAAAGAAAAAATTATGGCTAGAGTAATATTTATAGATTTGATAGACACGGTGCGAGGAGCACTGGATAGTGAAAAAGAAGGGCAGCAGAATCGGGCGCGTTTGGTTTGCAAATGGCATGACTGGGGTGAGAAATGGCACGATAAGGATGGCAGTAAGATACATCTGGTGTATACGTATCATTTCCACGAAGGGCCGTGGTCCGAAGGAGCGACACGGAATAGGGAGATGATCAAAGCGGCGCAACGCATGGCGCATGATATAGAGCGTGTCTGCTATCATCCAGAGGAGTTTACGGAAGAAGACATCGCCCAGGCACGTATCTGGCAAGAGAAGTACGCCGAGTACCGCGCCAGCTTTCCGGCCGAGTGCAAGCAGTACAAGCACTTCTACGGCTGGATGTATTCCGAGATCTATCAATGCTTAAGGCAGAATGCTGACGGCTGATGGCTGAATACCCACAAAAAATCGCATGTACGTTTCCGCGTATGTGCGATTTTTTTGTGTGCTTTCGACATTTTTCTTTCGACTTTTGACTAAAAACTTGCATATGTGAAAATTTTATTGTAACTTTGCAGCAAATTTGTAACGCTATGCCTAATAATATCGCATTCATATTATACAACACTCCTGAGTATTCGGAGAAAGTGCAGGTGGTTGTCCGAGACGAAACGCTCTGGATGACGCAGAAGGCTATGTCGGAGTTGTTTGGGGTGGATAAGTCGTCAATTAGCAGGCACTTGAGGAATATTTTTGAGAGTGGCGAGTTGGACGAAAAAGTGGTTGTTGCAAAAATTGAAACAACCACTCAACACGGAGCAATAGAAGGGAAGACGCAAACTACAGAGTCGAATTTTTATAACCTCGATGCTATCATCTCCGTCGGCTATCGCGTGAACTCGAAGCAAGCGACGCGTTTTCGCCAGTGGGCAACGCAGGTGCTGAATGAGTATATCCGAAAGGGCTTTGTGATGGATGATGATCGGCTGAAGCAAGGCAAGACTGCATTTGGGCAGGACTACTTCCGTGAGCTGCTGGAGCGCGTTCGCTCGATCCGGGCATCGGAACGGCGTATATGGCAGCAAATAACAGATATCTACGCGGAATGCAGTATCGATTATGACCGTACTTCGCCGACCACACGTGACTTTTATGCGATGATACAGAATAAGTTCCATTACGCGATTACGGGAAAGACAGCTGCAGAGATCGTATATGACGCAGCCGACCATACGAAGCCGCACATGGGTTTGACGACATGGAAAAACTCGCCCGATGGACGAATACTGAAGTCGGACGTGACGATAGCGAAGAACTATCTGGACGAACAGCAGATTCGTCGTTTGGAGCGAGCGGTAACGGGATTCTTTGATTATGTAGAGGACTTGATAGAGGATGAGAATACATTTACCATGCAGCAGTTTGCACAGAGCGTGAATGAGTTCTTGGAATTTCGTAAGTTTAAGATTCTACCGAATAAGGGGCGCATTTCTCGAGAGCAAGCAGACGAGAAAGCAGAACAGGAATATGAGATATTCAATAAGACGCAACGGATCGAATCGGACTTCGATAAGGAAGTGAAGCGAATGATAGAAAATGGTGATGATTAAGATTGTCGATTGTCATAAAGTCGCATGTACGCTCAGCGTATGTGCGATTTTTTTTGTGTAAAATTCACCTATTTGTCCCTAAATGCAGATTATTGAAAATAAATTATTGAATTTGAATAATTAAATTTGCATAATTCAAAAAAATGTTGTACCTTTGCGGCCGTTTTTGAAAAAAATGCGTCTATCGCACTAAGTTTTGGCATATCGAATCTGGAAAATTCATTCAACTCCGAAACATGGTGACAGAGGTCCTTCTATGGACTCCGTTTTTTATTGTTTTGAGTTGTAAATTACCTGACCCCGATATGCGGAACTAACGAGAGTAGTTTCGCTTTTTTTGTGTGTAGTAATAAAAACAAAAGATATGAGAAAAAGATTTTTTCAGAGGAATGCGTTCCTCAAGTTTCTAATGGTGCTACTGGCCATTGGCTGGAGCACCAATGCCGTGTGGGCTGAGTATTGGCAGCTGCGCGTAGTAGCTATTTGCGACGGATTTCCGGCGCAAAGTATTGTAGGGGTAGGACCATACAAATATCCTTATCCGACTGCCGTATCGAGTGATTATACGATGCCGGAGGTGAGCAATTATATGTCTGGCGTCAACCCGTCTGTTAGGTTTGCAGCAACGGCAAGTGAAGGTGAGACATTTTGTGGCTGGTATTTAGATTCTTGTTGTACGCAACTGCTTCATACGTCTGCTACTCATGGGACTACTTCTTCAACTGGTGCCTTAATACAACGATATACCGACCCTGATAGCGTTAAAATCCAGACAATCTATGCAAAGTTTACTAAGGGAGAAAATGTAAACTGGAAGTCGGTAGGAGAAAGTTTCCTGCCCGACATACCCAGTGCCGGTAAGTATTATATACTCCATTCTTCTACAGGTAATTTTCTGTATTATGATAGTTACGATCAAAAACTAAAAGCCGGCGCGGATGTAAATGACGCATTGCTGTTTACGCTAACAAGAGGAGAAGGAGGCGCAGCTACAATTAGTACTGTTATAAATGGGAATACGTATTATCTTAATCAAGACGGAACAGGCCTAACGGCATCATCTGTGACGCATACTATTGAGTATAATGATAAAAAAAATAGATATAGCTACAGAGTTCACTTAGCTAAAGATGATGAAGGCGGTCCTTGGTATTGGTATGCGCCTAACGACAATGTCAATATTACCACTTACGCTACAAGTAATAAAAGTGCCGTAACGCAATGTTGGTTTTTTATTCCAGACACCACAGTCATTAATCACACCAGCGTATATGGGAAAAAATCGGATGGTTCAGTAACGATTTCTGAGTCTCCGACGGCTTCCGGTACTGCCTATGTGAGCTTTTCTGTGTCCAACACTGGTGATGCATCACAACATTTCACCTATTCGTTATCTAATAATGAGAATTGGGTATTGGGTGAACCTACCCGCTGCGGTAATGTCATCACGGTTCCGGTAACCTATACCGCACAGAATATTCATTCCGGAAGCGAAACGCCTGCTTCTACCACAGAGGTTACTATCACTTCTAAAGCATCAGAACCAACTTCAAAGACCGCTACGGCAACCGCATTTGTGGATCTGCAACCTGCCTTTGAAATGGCTGTTAGTGAACTCGATTGGAGTTATGACGGAGAGAACTTAGTAGAGACCTTCAATGCCGGAATGGAAGTAGCTGCTTCGCAACGTGATCGGTTAGCCAACAAATTGGTATATAGTAGCGCTAATATTTTTGCTCAAAATGCCACTTGGACTGCCACTATTACAGGTAATAACGCGAACCAGTTTAAATTTGCGAATGGTACTCAATCAGTCAGCGGACCCTATTCTCCGGAATTGTTAGATGTCATTTATGCACCACAAGCAGCAGGCACTCATTCGGCTACATTGCATGTTGAGGTTAGCTATACCGATGCGAAGACTCCTACACCGCAAACACTAACTTGTGTCAGAGAAGTGGCTTTGTCCGGAAAGGCACAAGATGTGCCTATGCTGACTATGGCGCTTAATGGAAGCGAAACAGCTTCTAATAATGAAAGCCTTGATTTTGGCGAGATTATTGGTACTAACTCGCAGTCCGTTACGGTGGATTTGTATAACCACGGTCTGACAAATCTTACTAAAGCATGGGTAACTAATGCAGAAGGCGTGTTTGAATTTGATGCAGACGCGATTGATTTGTCCAAATCCAATCAACAATTTGTTATTCGTGCACACCGTGCTACGCCGGTTACTTCGGCAGAGGACTACGAGGCAACGTTGACTATTTCCGGTAAGGATGGTAACAACAACGATGTTACTGCAACATTGACCTTGAATTACCGTGCGTTGCCTTTAATTCCGACAACGGTTACTTGGAATTGGACACTTCTGAACGAAGATGCTACTTATACCAATCCGATTACCACCAATTCGGATGGCGAATGGACTTTGGTGCAACGTGATGGTAATGGCGGTATGACCTATAATGCCGAAACAAAGTCAATTACCACGGAGTATATGCATCACGAGTCGGGGTATGTGGCAACGTTCGAGTTTAATATCCCACAAACGGACACCTACACAGCTCGTGTCGAGATTGATACTTTTTACGCTAGGATTAATGCCTACGTTCCTCCCGTTATAGAAATCAAAAACCAGGCAAATGTGGATGAGTATGTGGTAAGTCCAACTCATTGGGATTCTTATTTAACATATGACCCAACAACAAATGCAATAATATGTTCCGGTAGTAACAACGTATATTTCCAATGGAGTGGCCAATCTACCTTTGCTTTTGACTATGAGATGTCCACTCAGTATAGTGACCATTCATCCGGAAAGATATATGGAATATATGAGGATGATACTCAGCAAGAAATATTCAGTGGCGATTTTTATAATGACAGTACGCATCTTATTTCCGTACCTCCCACTATTAAGACGTTAAGATTAAACGGAAACAATACATACAAGAATATTCGCTATTTCGAATATGATACGATTGATGTAAATTATCACGGAGTTGTTTTCGTTGATGGAGGTGCTACGACACGTGATATAACGGCTACATTTGCTAATAAGCGTGAAGTCACGGTATCGTTGAATGCTGCTGCACAACCGTATTTTGAGTTGCGTGCGGAAGGAAAACCGACCGGTTCGTCACTGGTATATGACAACGCGGATGGTTTGGCAGTACACAAATTTGTAAAAGGCAAAAAGTTCACGGTTGCCATCAAGGATGGTGTGAACTATGCCGATGCGAAAGCGGCAGCTGTGAATGGCTTCCAAATCATTCTACAAGATAACTACACCTACAATTCCGAAGTAGTTGTATTGCCGATCGCTTTGGAGGAATCGTATCAAGTTACATACAAGCATGATGCGAACGGTTCGTATAAAGTAACGTATCACGATGATATGGACACTCATCACGCGGTTTCAACGGCAGCAGATTATGTACATACTGTATCGTCGATTGTGGAGACAAGTTGTACGGCTACTTTGAGCGAGCCTGTTCCGGCAAGTGGATACATGTTCCGCGGATGGAAAGTAAATGGCAACTTGGTTTCTTGCAAAGCTACCTTTACGGTAATTCCGGCAAGTGGCGCAACAGTAGAACCGGTATTCGTCGCTACCGAAGAGGCTGTATATGGCTTGGATAATACGGTATTTGCTGATTTGGACGACGCACTCAGCACAGCTGGAAGTATTGCTGATACCAAGCCTGTAGTGGTACTGCTGAAAGATGTGGCGCTGGAAGCGGCAACGCATACGATTCCGGTAGGTGTGACTTTGTTGATCCCGTATAAGGATGACTTTAATGTACTGCAAACTACGCCGGAAATCACAACGACTGATGAGGTACTTTCTGCTTATCGTACGTTGACTTTGAAAGAGGGTGCAAACATCGTATGTAACGGTACGATCTGCGTCAGCGGTAAGATCAAGGCAACCGGTGGTGGATTTAAGTCTGCTTATACCACCGGTGAGTGCGGTGTGATCAACATGGCAACCGGCGGTCATATCGAATTGAACAATGGTGCAGAACTCTACTGCTGGGGATATATCAAGGGTCAGGATATGGACCAAGGAAATAACACGGTTGGTACCGGTACGATCACAGTGAACAACGGTGCTATCGTACATGAGAACTTTGAGTTAGGCGACTGGCGAGGCGGTACGGCATCTTCCAATATCTATTATGAGAGAGGAAGTAAGGAATTGTTCCCGTTCCAAAGTTATGCGCTCCAGAACGTGGAGATCCCGACTACCTATACATATGGCTCCAAACTGGAAACCTTCATGGCGGTGAATACCGGATTCGGTTCTGTTCCTTTCGCGGTATCCATGATAGGATCACAGAATACCTTGTTCTTGCTCCAGGATGAAGGGTCGGTTATCCGCAAATGGTATGACCCGACAACCGATTTGACTTGCTATGAGTTAAGCGGAACCGCGCAATTGGACGAATTGGTAATGAACCTGCCGTTCGTGGGTAACTTCAAGTCCGGAGATTGCAATCTGCCGGTATCCAATAGCATGCATATCATTCTGTCTGATTGTAATATGACCTTGTCCAAGCCGCTTACTGTGCAAGCAGGAGCTGTGCTGGAGATCAAGAATACGGCTACCATCAATCTCACGGCGAAGGTGCACTTGTTCGATGTGGACGAATGGGGCAAGTATATCCATAATTATTATTTCCGCTCCTTCAATAACTTGACCAGCCATAAGAACCGTGGAGCCGAGAACTCGAAAGCCGGTCTGGAGGATGCGAAGTTCATCATCGACGGTGTACTGAACGTGAAAGCCGATCAGGGATATATCTATTCTACCGCAGGAGGTGCTAACCTCATGGGTAACGGAGGCGGAAAGATCGTCTTCGAAGGTGCGCTGCCGACAGCCGGTGAACTTTGGCATGTAACTGTTTTGAACGTGAAACCCTATATTGAATGGGTATCTACCGCAGAAGCTGCCGCTAACCTCTGCAACGAGGACGGTACGTACACCCCGAGTACCGGATATGAGACCTATTATAATATCCACGGACGTTGGTTCCGTACGGACCTTAAGGATATTAACGACGATCATACCTATACGTTCGAATACAAGACCACGAATACCAGCACGGAGATCATCGATACCTTGGCCATCTATTCGCACGATAAGACCGGTTTGACGGAACGTATGAAGTGGTTCAACGTAGAGGCTGATGAGAACTGTGAAAACTGGTGGGTTGGTGCTAACCCTGCAGCCCTCTACAACCATACGATGCTCAACGAATGGCATCAGTTCATTGCAACTGAAACGGAGAATGTATATAGCGGTTCGAATAATATGCTATATCAGAAAGATGCGTGCGAATGGGTTGAGACCGGAGCTGTAGATGAGAACTGTCTCTATACCTTCGAAGAGGGTGGTAATCTGATTAAGAAAGCCCTTGTGGATGGTCATTTCATTCCGCTGACAAGCAACGGCTATGACCCGGCATATCACAAGACTGACGATGCTACGAAGTATTACATCTGCTTCACCGGTTGTAACTGGCACCCTGCTACTCCGTATACCGGAGAGAGCAAGGCTTACACCATCGAACCCGAGACAGACGTTTATCTGCATTATATCTGGTTCAACAACGATTGGCTGAACGTGCTGCGCGATGAACCGTTCTTCTATACGGAAGACGAAATCACCAATGTCCGCACCTATTATGAGTACGTCAACGGTGAATGGGAGATCGCTACGCCGTATGTCAGCGTGAGCGACGCTATCGATCCGGAGCCGAATCCGCGTACGTTCTATATGATTAAAGAGGCATTCAATGTCGCTTCGATCAAGAAGGATGCAACGATCAAACTCTTGCGCGATATCCCGAATATAACCGAGGTGCTGACGTACACAACGCAGAACACGACCTGTACGCTGGATCTGAACGGACATCTTTTGGCTGGTGACATCACCAATATGATTACCGTTAATGCTCCGGGTGCAACGTTTACCATCACCGACAACTCGGCTTTGACATCCGGTAAGATCAGCAATGCTGCCAACAAGGCCGTCTATGTACAAAAAGGTACGCTTGTGGTAACAAAGGGTACGATCGAATCGGCCTCCACTTACGCAATCGATGGTGCTACTACTACAGCTATCACCATCAACGGCGGTTATTTCGCAGCAGGTACGCAATGCGCCCATACAACAGGCACAGGTACTTGCTCTATCAGCGGTGGTCATTTCAATAAGAATGCCGGTTTGGCAAGTTATGCTGCAGCGCATAAGTATCCGTTTGAGACGACCGATCCGAAATATAAGTATGAGGTATCCGACGCATGGACGATCACCTTTATGGATGAGGCGAATACACTCTTGACGCTGCATGTAAAGCCGGGTGAGATGCCGATCTATACACTGGCAGCACCGACGAAAGAAGGATATAAATTCACCAGTTGGGATGCTGAGGTAGTGGCAGCTGTAGCAGATGCAACGTATACCGCACAATTTGAAGTGTTAGATGCAGGCGAGAGTTGCGTCACGCTGAACGCTAACGGCGGAAAGGAAGGATTGCAGTACGTATATGTTACTACCGGTGAGGCAATTGGTACCGTGCCTGCTGGAACGACCAAGGATGGTTACACCTTCGTGGGATGGTTCGATACTTCAGCGGCTACAGGAGGCAACCAATTGGCTACCAATACGGTTATAAGTGGGGATGTTACCTACTACGCACGCTATTCCAAGAATTCCTATACGTTGACTTGGAATGCCAATGGAGGTGTTCTGTCCGGCACATATACCGAAAGCGGTTCGGTACAATATGGCACCGCTATCACCAAGCCGACGGCAACGTTCGAAGGTCATACCTTCATCGGTTGGGATGTTACTCCGGCAACTACCATGCCGGCACATGACGTGACTTACACCGCACAATGGTCGATTGCGGCTAAGCACTACAAGCAGAATCTCGCCGATGATGACTACACGCTGGATGTAACAGAGAACGTAACCGGTGAGGTAAATGCGTACGTCACTCCGGCCGTGAAGACCTATGACGGATTTATCTCACCTGCCGCAACAACGGTTAAGATTGGTGAAACAACCGAGGTGACCTATAATTATGCGCGTCGCACGTACACGATTACGCTCAATGTACCGGAAGGTGGTATATGCGAAACGGCTTCAGTTGACGTGAAGCATGGCGCTACGATCGAGACGCTTCCGGTAGCAACGATGACCGGTCGTGCCTTCTTAGGCTGGTTCACGAAGGCTACAGGAGGAGATCAAATCACGAACGAGACGGTTATCCAGCGTAACATCGGTACGCTCTATGCCCAGTTCTCTGAGGTAAATATGAACGTAACGGCTCCGACAACCATCTCGGATACGCGTGAGGTAACTGACCTGCGTATTACCACGACCGGTAAACTGACCATCACCGGCGATGTGACGGTAACGAACTTCATCCTGGAGTCCAACGGCTCGACCGCTTCCGGTCAGTTCGTAGCAGGCTATGACAATCTGCACGCCACCAATGCTTACTTCGATCTGAAGCTCAATACTCCGGCTCGTCACTGGCGTTCGTTCGGTGTGCCTTGGGCAATTGGTAACTTGGATAATGTCAAACTGCTGGCTGACGGTACGCCGCTCACGCTCGGTCGTGATTATGATATCATCTATTACAACGGCGCCACCCGTGCCGCCAATGGTCCTGGTGCTAACTGCTGGGAGTACGTAGAGCACAACGGCAAGACCCTCACTCCGGGTCAAGGATATATGATCGCCTTCACCCGTCCGGTAGGCACCGTTCGCTTCACCAAGGCCAGTGACGCTCCTGTGGTATTCAACGGCACAGTCAACGTACCGGAGAATGCTGGTAGCGATGCAGCTAATAGCGGTATCAATGCGGTGGCCAATCCGATGGTTTACCATGCTACGCTGTCTGTGGCCGGTGTAGGCCAGGTACACGATGGCGGTGAGATTGGTCACGATGGCTACGAGACCTACGACCTGGCGGATCCGTTCGTGGTAGGTAAGGCAGTATACGTACAGGTAGTTTCCGAGCAGAACCTCACGCCGTCCAGCGGTATATCTCCTGCTGCGGCTCCTGCACGACGTACGGCTCGTGCAACCGACAAGGAGTATCTCTCCTTGAGCGACTACTATGCCGTTTCGCTGACCTGTGATGATCAGGAGGCTAAGGTATACGTACTGCCCGAGGAGGATAAGCAGAACGAGTACGTCATCGGTCATGACCTCTTCAAGATGGGTATGAGCGACCGCAAGGCACAGATTTGGGTAAATCGTTACGGAACGAAGCTCGGTCTGAACACCACCGCTCCGGTTAACGAAGTAGCTGAGTTCCCGATTAGCGTTTATGCTCCTGCTGCAGGCGAGTATACGATCGATCTGCAGTCGCAGCCGGATGAGGACTACATTGTCTATCTGACCCAGAACGGCGAAGCTATCTGGAACCTCAGCGAAATGCCGTACGTGCTCACGCTCGCCAAGGGTATTACTACCCAATATGGTTTGCGCCTGAGCGCTCGCAAGGCGCCGCAGACGGCTACCGGTATAGACGAGGCCATCATTGATGCCCAGGGCGATACCCGCAAGGTGCTGATCGATAACAAGGTCTATATCATCCGCGGCAACAATATATACACCGTAGACGGACAATTGGTAAAGTAATGGCGAAAGGTGATTGGTTATAGGTTAATGTAGAAAGGAAACGCATTATGAAGAAACAGTATATTATTCCCCTGACGGAGCAAGTCCGTCTGGACTCCGGCGAGATCATGGAAGTCTTCCATCAGGCCAGCCTGCCTAAGGATCCGCTCTCTTCCGCTCCCAGGCGCCGAGCAGAAGTGTTCTAGTGTAACGGTTATAGGTTAACGGTTACAAGTTACGGAAAATCGCATGTACGTTCCCGCGTATGTGCGATTTTTTGTGTGCTTTCGACTTTTTTCTTTCGACTTTTGACGAAAAAACTTGCATATATCAAAAAAAAGCCGTACCTTTGCACGCTAAAAGTGCAAAAGATACAGAATGATAACGAAAAAGATACATAGCAGACTATTGCTGCTCGCGCTCCTGTTAGCGTGCATTAGCCCGCGTGCGTTTGCCCAGGCGGGAACCAGTTGTTCCAACCCGATCGTGCTTACGCCAAACTATTCTCAGACGATTACCATGGCCTATTCCAGATGGTATATCGCTAATACTTTCGACCTGCCAATGGCGATCGATTTCTATCCGACTAACCCTAATTCCGCCGCTCCGGAACTGGAGTTGGATTTCGGTTGTACACCGGGTGTATATACGGATTCCATCCTATGCAGCCTGTTCTGCAAATCCAACAGCGCGTATATCTCTCTGCCGCACAAAGAGACACCGCCGAAGAGTTATGACGAGCAAGGACGAGTGAAGTACCACGTGGAGTTCGGTGAGTTCTACCGCGACATGTTGCTGAGTCAGGGTATCGACTACAATGTGCCGGTATATATCAAGGTGACCTACCACGGAGCCGGTTCGCTACAAATGGAGCCGGACCCATTTAACAACTGTATGGATGGACCCAAGTTTATGCATTTAGGTGATACTGTCAACGTCAAGGCTCTGGATAAAGATCGCCACGTGATTGTGCCCTACGTGCAGTGGCAGTACGACTCTATCCGCTATGTATGGACAGGCACGACTCCTTGTACCATAGCTATCGGCAACAAGTGCGGATTTGATCCTACGGATGCGGAAGATGCCTCTATCATGGATGGCGGTGTGATTCAGCCTGGTGGACAATTCAAGGTGTCTAGCGCATTGCTGATGCAATACGTATCGGATCAGGTCAACTATCCGAATGATGCCGGTATGTATTTCGCTAAGTTCTACAGTTCGGCTCCCGGCGTGATGAAAATAGAGAAAATACCTGCGCCACCTCCAGCAGCCGGTGCAATCATGCTGAAGTACGGTACGCAGACGCCTATTCATCGCAACGACACCAACACCCTTTATGCCATGCCGGATAGTTGGATCAAGGCGATGCAGTTCACCACCCCTACCGACCACATCTTCCGCATGTACGTTGGCACAACACCGGATTTCTATACCACGGATGCGGTGGCTACATATCAGTTTGACCGTACGGCCGACGGACATGTGCTCAGCCTGATGGCTAACGATATGAAATCGCTATGGTTGCACAAGGCAAGCGGCGAGAACTATATGTATGTTCGCTTCGAGTGCACTGACAATACGACCGTGTTGCCTACGCTCTGGACACCGTCGGACTGTATGGACAAAGCCAAGCGCATCGAATCCGGTAAACAATTTGATGTGAGCGCTAAAGCGAATACAATCTTTAGTCTATACTATGCCGATTGGAAGGGCGGCGATATGGCCATCAGTTGGACGAATACACAAGCCACTTGTCCATTCTATATTGCCGATACGTGTAATGTACCTAACTCCAACGTAGCCCCTGTCTTCTATACCGACAAGGCACCAAAAAGAGGCACTATTACCATTCCAATGGCTACGGTGGATTCCTGGGAGACAAACGTAGATCCGGATGGTTATCTCTATATTCGTTTCTATTCGCAGGGCAAAGGAAAGATAACAGTCACTACTACCGCACCGGAGGAGGTAGATCCAGACCCCATCGTTTATCCCTCGGCGGGGATAGCCGTAGTATGTGACGGCGAACCGACGGCGGAGGGACAGCGGTATATCATCCGCGTGAGCGCGGAGCAGGATCTGAATGTCTATCCCGGACCGATACACGAGATTGCGAGTCGGACGCCGATTGCATATTGGCACCAGACGCCTGCGGAGATGCACACCCTGACGCTCGCCCCGGGCACGTACGTGCTGCAGGGCGCCACGGAGCAAATGGAGATCATCGTGCCGTAAACAGAACGCGGACTATTTCAGCTCAGCGATCAACTGATCTACCAAAGCCGGTACACCTTGCGTGGCCGGCTTTCGTATATGCGTGATGCGGTCGCGGTACGCACCGAACTCCGGCATGCCAGGATCGACAAACCATATCTTGGCGTCCGGCTTGGCGTAATGGAGCAGCGAAGCGGCCGGATAGACGTTGAGGCTAGTGCCCACTACGATCAGTATATCCGCCTGGGCGGCTACCTCACAAGCCTGGGAGAAATAGGGTACGCCCTCGCCAAAGAAGACGATATACGGCCGCAGCAGACTGCCGTCAGGATGACGGTCGCCGTAGTGCTGTTCCCAGCCCTGGAGCGGCACAGTGGCCAGTTCGTCGCTCTCGGAACGGAGCTTACGAATCTCGCCATGCAGGTGGACCACGTCGGTACTACCGGCCCGCTCGTGCAGGTCGTCGATATTCTGGGTGATCACCTGCGTACCCGGTATGGCCTGCTGGAGGCGGGCAATAGCCTCGTGGGCCGCATTAGGCTGCGCGGCCAAGGTGTCACGACGACGCGCATTGTAGAATTCGACACATAGCTGCGGGTTACGCAACCAAGCCTCGTGGGTGCAGACATCCTCTATGCGGTATTTCTCCCATAGACCATCTGCGTCCCTAAATGTGCCAAGTCCGCTCTCTGCGCTGACCCCGGCACCCGTGAAGACAACTATCCGTTTCATAACGACTGCAAAGATACGAATAAAAATTGAAAAGTGAAAATTGAAAGGTTAAAAATTTCGCGGTTGTTAACTATTCTTTGCAGAAAGTCGATTTTTTGATTTTTTTCGGGGCGTTTTCTTGCGTAATTGGGAAAAAAGTAGTATCTTTGCAGCCGATTTTGTGTTCGTGTGTACGCACGCTGGGTATGCACGCACGTAAGGAAGATATATGAACGCATTGAAAATCAATAAGAAAATACTACTTCTGTTGCCGGCACTCTGCTGGCTCGCGACTGCATTTACATACGCGCAGGCGCAATATATCGCGCTGGGCGACAATGTAAGTAGCGCACCCCAAGTGAGCGATACCGTAACCGCCGACGTAACGGACGGCGAGGCTAACTACTTCCGGATTTTGGCCGAGAACCTGCCGGCTACGGTCTATTACTGGCCCGATACGGCGTTCGGTCCGATACCGATGCTCATCAACGTAGTGGCCGACGATACCCTGCAGGCCGACATGGTGACGGAGGGTTGCCGCCAAGGCTGGCGTTGGGAATTGCCTGTAGCCGGCGAAGAGGTGACGGTACAGTATCTCTATTTCTCAGCGCATGAGAATGGTGCAACAGTTGAGATACGTCCGTTCACGTGTCAAGCCACGCAGAGCCTGACCGTAGAAGAGGCTTGCGACTCGCTATTCTGGAACGGCGAATGGCGCCGCGAGTCGGGCGACTATGAGGTACATGCCACGAATGCCGCCGGATGCGACAGCACGGCTGTGCTCAGGCTGACCATCCATCCGTCGTACCGAATCGCACTACCGGATACCACGGTATGCGAGAGCTATGTATGGCAGGGCGGCGCACACAGCGATACCACGATCTACGAATCGGGCGAATACATCCGCCGGTTCCGTTCGGTGTATGGTTGCGACTCCATCGTGAAACAACGCGTTGTGGTGAACTACCAAAGCATCGGATACGACCACGTGACGGCCTATGATAGCTACACCTGGATCAACGGCATGACGTATAAGAAGTCGATGAACGGCGGTCCGACCATGGAACTGAAGAATGCAGCGGGTTGCGACTCGATCGTGAACCTGATACTGACGATTCGTCACCTGGAGAAGGATACGGTGCGCCGGACGGTATGCGATACGGAGTTGCCGTTCGTATGGCGCGGTCAGCCGTACACGGAGAGCGGTACGTACTCGACGGACACTATTCTCGGTCCGGAGCAGAACAAGATATACTATGATACGGTGCATACGATGGTGCTGACGGTATGTCCGAGCTATGCGGCGGATACCGTCGTGACGCTCTGCGCCGCATCCTATACCTGGCGCGGTACGACCTATACTGAGAGCGGTAACTATCCGTACAACGGCAAGACGCAGGCGCTGTGCGACTCGATCGTGACGCTCCGCCTGACGCTCTATCAGCCTACCCAGGGCGATACGACGGCTGCGGCTTGCGCAGCGTTTGATTGGCGTGGTCAGCATCTGACAAAGAGCGGCGACTATACCCATACCTTGGTGGGCGCGAACGTACATGGATGCGACTCCATCATTACGCTCCATCTGACTATTTATCAGCCTACCGAGGGCGATACGACGGCTACAGCCTGCGTGGCCTTTGACTGGTACGGCGAGCATCTGACCCAGAGCGGCAACTATACGCATACGCTGCAGGGCGCTAACGCACATGGTTGCGACTCGACGGTAACGCTCCACCTGACTATCCATCAGCCCACTGTGGGCGAAGAGTGGCAAGAAGCCGTAGGTAAATATATCTGGCACGGCACGACCTATACCGAGAGCGGCGACTATACCTACGAGACCAAGAACGTGGCCGGCTGCGACAGCACGGCGACGCTTCACCTAGTGGTGTTGCCGATGCCGGAACGGGATACGATCGTAGAGTACTACTGCCCCAAGAGCGGTATTACGGAGCATATCGACGACTCGGGCGACCCGATCATCAGCTACATGGCTTATCAGTATGAGCGTCCGACAGCCGATATGTATATGGACGGCGTAGTAAGCGGCGAGACGAATAGCGGTGCGAACGTGGACCTGGAGCGCGTATGGAGCAACCTGGATGCACATTATGTGGCACCGCTGACGCCGGTGGATCAAATCAACTGGCGCTACATGCCGCGCAACGGACAGTATCAGACGATCACGGCCCAGCCGGGTCCGCAGTGGTTCGCTACGGGAACGCTCTCGATGGACGTCATCTTCCGCTGCGGCTATCGCTACTACGGCAGCTTCACCGTGGGCAATATGACCGAGGGTGTGGAGGAAACGGCCGGTGAGGAACAACCCGTGAAGCGGATTGAGAACGGACAAGTGGTGATCATCCGTGGAGGACGGAAGTATACGATTTTCGGATTGAAGATTGGAGAATTTATGAAAAAAATCCTATATATATTTGTTATGCTGCTGGCTGCGATTGGCGGCTATGCGCAAGAGCAAGCGCCGCAGGCTAACTGCTTTGGATGGTTGCCGGGTTATCCGGCTCACTACTGTACGTGCCGCAATGCATCTACGCAATTCAGTTATCCGATGCAAGTGCAGGTGGCTGATACGATGTGGTTCTACGCTTCGGTGGATGACATGAAACAGGGACTGTCGGCTTATTGGTTTGCCGACTGCTCAATCTCGTTTGAGGTATATGCGTTCTGCAGTTCGAAGACCCCGACGATTGCGATGACGGTGGGCGCGAATCAGATGCGCGAGATGGATGTGGCCTATATCAATCAGAAACTGGATGAGATGGGCGATATGGCGGAGCTGATGTCGCAGGTGCTGACACCGCGCGTGAAAGTATATCCCAATGGCGGAACGGGTACGGTATATTGCTATCCGTACGACCAGGGGCCGGTGTCGACCTGCCAGGAGACGCTGCCGATTATCCCGCGTATGACCTACGTATGCGACCAGCCGACGGAGGTGTATGAACTCCACCCGGATCGGATAGCTACGAACGGCCAGGGATTCATCCGCTGGAAACAGAAGAAGAACTTTGCCGGCACGATACGCCTAACCGACGGCGCATGCGACGGACCGGAGATAGGGCAGATGACGCTGACCGACTCTACGCGCGTGATGATGCTGAATGCGGATAGTATGCTGGCTGCCAAGCAGGCGGGCCGGAGCGTGTTTATACACGTGACGCATCCGGCAGACTACGTAGGACGTATCTACTATCACAATAATATCAAATGGGATGTACAACGCATCGATACCACGCTCTGTCAGGGCAAGACGCTGCAGCTGAACGATACAGCGCTGAGCCAGACGACCGTGTATCCGAACGATACGCTCTGGAAAAAAGGCGATACGCTGTCGCTCACGACCTACTACCTGACGATTGAGCCGCCGACGCCGCAGCAAGACACACTTGTGCTGAAGGCAGCTCAACTGCCGTACAGCTACCGCAACCAGCTGATACCCAAGGACGGTTGGGGCGACTATGACCTGACGATCCATCGTGCGGATCAGTGCGACGAGCGCTATTTGCTGCACGTGGAGCATGACGTGGTGACCCGCTCGACCGTAGTAGATACAGCGGTATGTCTGGGCAAGACCGTTACGTTCGGCGGTGTGACCTACGACATGGATACCGTGATTCGTGACTCGGCATGGGCCGATGCAGACACATGGGTGACGAGCGATATCACGATTCGGTTTACCGAACCGGAAACAGAATACGACACGATTGCGATTCCGGCTTCGTGGTTCGTGAACGGAAGATACTGGTACAACGATCTGGGCGTGACGCTATATGGATACGGCGATACGCTGATTGTGAAAACCAAGAAAAACCAATGTACACGCTGGATACAACTGCATGTGGAGGAACGGGAGATCGGTACATTGATTGAAACTATCCCGATAGAGGAACAGACCTATAAATACATGCGCGACGGCGTACTGTATATCCGCCGCGAAGGAAAGGATTATGACCTGATGGGTAGACCCGTAAATAGCAAATAATCAAACCACTAAATATGGAAATATACAAATACAAACTAAATTAACTAAATTTTTATTACAACTCTATGAAGAAGTTTCTAACATTTGTGGTCGCGTTGGCGATGGTCATCCCTACGATGGCTATTGGCCGAAACGACGGCTCCACCAAAGCCAATGCAATTGACTTTGACTGGGAAGCCCCGATGACGCACACCAGTGGTACGAAATGGTATCGCGTAGATCTGGCCCCCTTGTATGAAGAGGAGACGCCAGCGTTGAATCTGTTCTTGGCTAACAAGGATGCATTTAACGACACTCACACGAGTTTGAAGGCTACCGTTGCCGGGCAGACGGATGAGAAATCATTCACGATCCATCCCAAGCAGCAGCGCGTTTGGTCTGCTAACGCTACGATGTTGGTTCGCCTGAAGCAGAAGGAGATCTACCTGACGCTGACATCGGACGGAACAGTCATGATGAGTGCCCGTGTCTTCGAAGCTGAGGATTTGGATGAGACATGTACGGATGCGCTCAGCTTCAGCTGGACCACGGGTATTACCAAGCCTGCCGGTGTGCCGGTGTGGTACAAGGTAAACATCAAGGAAGCCAAGGCTAACACGGCTCAAGACGTGTGTGTCGTTGTGACAAACAATGGTACGAAGCCGCTTACCCTGCAGGCAGGTCAGTCGCTCGACTGTCCGTCCAGCGGTGTGACCACTCGTACTATCGAACTGGGAGCAGGACAAACCCTGCGTGACACTATTCCGAACAGCATGCTTAACGGCGTGGCTTTCGACGAACTGTATGTCAGACTGGAGAACGATCAGCCAATCACGGTGACGGCCGAGTATGCTAACCGTCCGCTGATTCCGGTGATGCCGTCGGATCCGATGGGTGTCGTCTACACCGAGAAGGTCGTGCCGGATACATCCCTGCACACGTCGGATGTAACGACCTTGCTGGCCGGCCAGACGTACTACCTGAAGTATGACGTAGCGAAGCTGAATGCGCTGAAGAAGTATGAGCCGGAGTTCACGTTCCGCAATATCGGTTCGGCAGAGGCTACGATTGATCGCAAGATGGCCTTTGAAGTGCCGGCCTATTCCGCACAGGGCAATACCCTCGTGCTGGAAGGCGGTGAAGAGTCGATTGAGGTGCTCACGAAGAACACCCTGATCGGTTTGGACGCAAGCTATATCTACGTGAAGATCACTCCGGATCAGGATATCCAGTTGGTAAGCCGCTTCAAGCATCTGCGTGAGGGTAAGGCATGTAAGACGAACATCGACTTTGACTGGGTGAACGGTCATACGCAGAGCGCAAGCACCAAACTATGGTATGCTGTGGACGTAGCGGATGCACGTGATAACATCGAGGATATCGTGGTACATCTGCAGAACCTGGGCAGCAAGAAGGCTTCGCTGGATGCATCGGTTGCATTCTCTTGTCCGTATATCGACGTACAGGAGATGCACCACAGTATTGCTGCCGGTGCCACCGAGGTACGTACCCTGGGCTACTCGACGTATGCCATGATGACGGATACGATCTGGATCGGCGTGGAGACCAACCAGGACATTAAGTTCTGGGCTACCACCAAGCCGGCTAAGACCAATGAGCCGGACGAAGCCTGCTTGAACGCTGTAACGTTCGACTGGGAGCAAGGCGTGATGCAGCAAGCCGGCGATACCGTATGGTACAAGATCTCGATGGACGAGGTACGTGAGAAATCCGCTAAGTTCCCGACCGTCTTTGTACAGAACCTGAGCAGCACTGAGGCTGCGAAGATCACGGCTGAACTGTCGCTGGAGTGCCCGGATTCGATTGCTAACCAGAAGCGCTCGAAGACCCTGGCTGCCAACGAGTCGTACAGCAAGCAGCTGTCGCGTAACCTGTTTGAGAACATCGTGCAGGATACGATCTACCTGAAGGTGATCACCACGCAGGATATCTCGCTGCAGATCCGTCTGACCGAAGAGGCTGAGGGTGCAAGTTGCTCGTCGGCTATCCCGTTCAACTGGGTATCCGGTAACACGCAGGCTGCGAATGCCAACCTCTGGTACTCGGTCGATATGCGCGAGATCATGAAGAACGGTAACGATATCCGCCTGCATGTGGAGAACAAGGACAATGCAGAGTGCAAGGGTGTAGCCCAGATTCTGTATGAGTGTCCGACCAACGAGGCGCCGTCGAGCCAGAACTTCAAGCTTGGCAAGTATGGTACGCAGAGCATCACGGTGCAGAACAGCGCATTTGAGATGCTGGAGGATAGTTCGGTATATGTCAACGTACAGGGAACGACTTCGCTTCGTTTCTGGGTGGAGATTCTGCCGCTTAAGTCGTTTGACACTATTTATGCCGATGGCTTGACGCTGATTCCGCTGCAGTGGGATACGCTCTATACCCAGACGGTAGATACCGCATGGTATATCATTCCGAAGTCGGAGATTGACAAGGTGCGCAACCTGGATGAGAAAGTGAAGCCGGTGGCTCACCTGATCAACCTGGGCGCTGCCAACACCATCAAGGGTGAGGCTGCGTTTGCCTTCCCGATCGGAAAGAAGATGATGACTAAGAGTCAGTCACTCAAGGCAGGTCAGCACTATACGGATACCGTTCCGGCCGGTACGTTTGACCAGTTCCTGAAGAAAGACTCGATCATCCTGCGCGTGACCCGTCCTACGGGTTCGGCCGACTTCCAATTCCGCGCCGAGCTGGTGAAGGCCTTCAATGGTAACACCCGTAACGACGCACTGCCTATCCGCATGGGCGAGCAGTATACGCAGGGACCGAATACCGAGATGTGGTACAAGATCAACACGGCTGACTGGAAGAAAGACAAGACGCTGTTTAACAAGCGACTGTTCGTTCAGACCAAGAATGCCGGAAAGGGCGATGCCGAAGTGACGGTATCGGCTTATGAGGGTCTGCTCTCGGAAGTAGATATTCTGGAGGACTACGGACTGAGTGATTATCGTAAACGTACGATAAAGAAAGGTGAGAACCGCTCGCATGATATTCCTGCACAGGCAGTATATGGATTGGGCGACGTGGAGATGTACGTGAAGGTTCGCACCACCGATTCGCTGGTATTCCTGTCGAAGTTTGACGGTACGTATGCGCCGCAGGCTGTGGATCCGAAGCAAGCTGAGGCTAAACTGTTGGCTCCGAATGTAGAGTACGTTGTGCCGGGTGATAACCAAGAGCATTGGTATATGGTTTGTCTGCCGTATATGCAGAATAACTACATCTATACGGATGGTGCCACACTGGAATACGAACTGAACGGCAAGGCCACGATAGAGGCTACGGCTACGTTCCAAGATCAGATGGACTGCAAGATGCCTGTTCGTAAACGTACGATCAATAAGAGCGGTGGCTACCACAAGGGTTCGAAACCGGTTCGTGAGTTGATTGAGAAAGCTATTAAGAAAGCCGGGCAAACCTTCGACTTCTCGGGTACGGATCCTGAGTTTATGGATAGCTTGCTCCACCGCTACATCACCAAGGATTCTGTAACGGCTTATGTTCGCATCAAGACGGATAAGGACCTGAAGGTGAAACTGAATCTGGTGCAGATCACGGGTGATCAGTGTACCAACCCGATGGCCTTTGACTGGGAGCACGGTAACGTGAATCCGGCCGGCGCTGATTCGTGGTATCACGTTAAGCTCGACTCGCTGATCGTTCCGGGTACATGCGACCTGCGTCTGCATGTGGATAACTGGGGTACGACCGACGACAATATCGGTGCAGACCTCTACTTCGACTGCAACGATCCGGCTACAGTAAGCAAGACCTACACGCTGGGTGCTAACGGCAAGGACTCGCTGGATATCGACCGCGACTTCCTGCAGCAGCTCGGCTGGGCCGACATGATCATCAACTATACTTCGGGTCAGGCTTCGCACATCTGGGCAGAACTGATCCCGAACAAGCCGCGTGAGTGCGACTACGATACCATCACGGCCTATGTATGTCTGGGCGGTTCGTTCACCGATACGATCAAGGGCAATGTATACGATCCGGTGGATAACTACATGACATGGAACGACACCGTAGCATGGCAAGACGGCGTGACGATGCGTGACTCCGTAACGACGTTCTTCATCCATACGGTCACCGCTCCTGCGGTAATCACCGTTGACTCGATGAAGAAACTGGATGCTGCTCCGCTGCTCGTTCAGGGTATGCAGCTGTATGTAGATGCATCGAATGCTGCCCTGATGACGTACTATCAGAATATCGGTCTCGCGGAAGATACCGTCATTACGGTAGATACCGTATACTGGGCTAAGCCGGTTTACAAGGCTAACGGCGACCTGGATATCAAGAAAGAGGATCCGCTGGATCTGACGTCGTTCTACACCAAGAACGATACGCAGGATACGCTGCTGCTCGTCATCAAGGGCGGTTGCGAGACTGTGCTGCGTCAGGATGTGGTATTCCCGATCCAGGATTACAAGTACGCTACGAAGAACGACACCATCTGTCCGCCGGTTCCGGCTCAGAACCCGGATACGATAGCATGGCAGGTGCTCGTAGCTGATACGCTGGGACGTGATCGTCAGATAGATACGATCGTGACCTACGTTGCCCGCACGCTTCCGACGCTCTATACCGAGACGCAGCTGCTGGCTAAGCCGATCGTAGCAAACGGTGCGGCTATTGACACCACCTTCACGCTCCGCTCGCTCAAGCAGCAGTTTGAGGACGATGCTGACGAACTGACGATGAAGGTAACGGATGCTAAGTGGCAAGTGCTGGACGGCGCAACATGGCAGGATATGCCGTACACCGTATCGACGAGTGCTACCAGTCTGGCTATGCGCTACGTGATCACTACCGAGTGCGGCGACGTACTGAATAGCGATAATATCAACTATACGCTCGCAGGAACGTGTGAGCATGATACGGTATTCATGACCACACCGGTTGTCAGCTGCGGTACGTACCACTGGACTATGGATGATCAGGATTATACCATCAGCGGTAAGTACTACTACGACGACGGACCGCTCACACCGGGTTCGGCATGCAACCAGTACTATGAGCTCAACCTGATCATCAACCAGCCGGGTGATGGTGAGGAGTACAAGACCATCTGTGATACCGAATTACCGTATATGTGGAAGGGCGTTGCACGCCTGACTGCCGGTGACCATCAATTTGATACCTTGACCGTTGCCGGTTGTGACTCGACAGTTACGCTCCACTTGACCGTATTGAGCTCTACTACGGGCGTTGTCAATAAGACGATCTGCGACTCCGAGTTGCCTTACACCTGGAAGGGCATCGTTTGTCCGGCCGCTAACACCTATACGTTCGACACCCTGAACGTAGCCGGTTGCGACTCGACGATCACGCTCAACCTGACTGTATTGAGTTCGACTACGGGCGTTGTCAATAAGACGATCTGCGACTCCGAGTTGCCTTACACCTGGAAGGGCATCGTTTGTCCGGCCGCTAACACCTATACGTTCGACACCCTGAACGTAGCCGGTTGCGACTCGACAATCACGCTCAACCTGACTGTATTGAGTTCGACTACGGGCGACGAGTATGTATCGATTTGTGATAACGAGTTGCCTTACACCTGGAAGGGCATCAATTGTCCGGCCGCCGGAACCTACACGTTCGACACCCTGAACGTAGCCGGTTGCGACTCGACAATCACGCTGCACCTGACCGTTAATCCGACCTATACGATTCCAGAGACTGTGACCAAATGTAACTTGTACACCTGGCGTGGTGTGACATATACTACCTCGGGTATTTATTATGACTCACTGACCACGGTAGCAGGTTGCGACTCTGTCTATGTGCTGGATTTGACCATCAACGTGCCGTATCAGTCCTCGCTCAGCTTGGTTCATAAGTTCGGCGATCGTCTGATCATGATTGACCGTAACGAGATCAACGCTATGCCGGGATGGTACCTCGACTCGCTCGATATCGAGCATCCGGAGTACGTGACCTGGTATGAGATTGATCCGGCCGGCAACGAGCGCGTCTGCGGTACGGGCTACTACTACAACCTGGCAAGCGGTGAACCGCTGCCGACGGGCTACACCTACTATGCAGTAGTGAATATCCCGGGTTCGGGTGTAAGTTGTGGCGCACAAGGTACGACCGTTCAGTACACCATTCCTACCCATGCAGCCGCTCCGGCACTGGTGCCGACGCTGGCACGTCCGGGTGAGAACATCCGCGTGATCAACCTGGATCCGGAGACGGAGACGACGGTTCGTATCTACACGGCTGAGGGTGTGCTCATGGGTACGTACACCGTACAGGGTGAGTCGACCTACACGATCACGGCTGCTCGCGAGAACGGCTTCTACCTGGTAGAACTCGTTAACGACAGCATGAAATCAACCTTACGTTACATCGTTAAATAAGAATAGGAGGTAGCACTATGAAGACTATAAAATCAATTCTAATTGCAGCCACCTTGATATGCGCAACTGCCGTGTCGACTATGTCGGCACAGCAGGCTGCGCCTGCTCAGAAACATGAGTTCAAAGTGGCCATAGGCGACTCCGTGATGATCAAGCGCGAGTGCCAGAAGTACCTCACCGGTGAGAAACCTTCTGTTTGGGTATGGGACAAGGTACATACTGTTCGTCAGTTGGGTACCAAGCGTTTCCCGGACGGTGTTCTGCTGATGAATATCTACTCTTGGATGTGCGAGGACTGCTTGATCCCGGTCAACGGTCGTGCACAAGAGGCTGAGGAGCAGGCGCAGGAGGAGCAGGCTGAGGACAAGGCTGCTTTTGAGCAGGCACAGCGTGAGAAAGCGCTGCGTGAGGCTGCTGAGAAGGCGGCTGCAGAGGCTGAAGCCACTGCCGAAGAGCAAAAAGCCAAAGAGAAAGCTGAGAAAGAGGAGAAAGCTGCTGCTGAGAAAGCTCGCAAGGACTCTATCAAGCAGGAGAAAGCCGACTCGATTGAGGCTGAGAAGAAGTTTAAGCACAACTACGACCGCTTCACGATCGGTCTGCGTGGCGGTGCTTCGGCACTGATGCACCATGCCGAGAAGGGCAACTGGACCTGCGGCGGTGACGTGGTACTGGATCTGCAGTATGCGCACTACTGGACCGACGACACCCGTCCGGTGGACCTGGGATTGATCGTAGGTCTGGGTATCGGTTACGAGCAGAGTGGCCTGAAGACCAACGACAGTACGGCCTTCACCAAGGCTAACGTGAACTACACCGTAGTGGCTAAGGACATCAAGGAGACGGACCATCAGCTCCAACTGGAGGTACCGCTGATGTTCAGCTTGATCCACGACAACGGCTTGTTCTTCAACGTCGGTCCGAAGTTCATGATCCCGCTCTATACCCCGTATAAGCAGACCGTGAACACGCAGGATACGCACATCACGGCATACTTCCCCGAGACGGGTATTACTATCCAGAACAACCCTGTAACCGGTCAGTATACCGGTCAGCAACCGACGGAGAAGAACGGTATTCAGTTCAATATCAACGTGATGCTGACGGCTGAGATCGGCTATGAGTGGCTCCTGAAGTCGGGTAACTCGATCGGCTTGGGTGCATATGCTAACTACAGCGTATTCAATACGTTCAAGAACACCACCAATTCGGAAGGTCTGTTCAACCTGACGGCTCCGACCGATACGGACAAGGCTCACCTGGATGTATTGTCGGCTACGCACGCATATGCTGATAAGCTCGGCTACTTTGATGCAGGTATCAAGTTAGCTTACCACTTCAACTTCCCCAAGAAGCAGTACAAAGAGTATAAAGCTAATAAACTTTTCTAAGCCGCATGACGATACTATGTATCGAAACCAGTACGCAAGTTTGTTCGGCCGCCATCTGTATAGGTGGCGTGCCGACAGACCGGCGTATCTCTATCGGAGAAACGAACCACGCACAGTTGCTCCCCCGCTATGTGGATGAGTTGCTGGCGGAACTGACCCGCAAGGGACTACATGTCGAGGCGGTAGCCCTGAGCGCCGGACCGGGCAGCTATACCGGTTTGCGGATAGGTACGAGCCTGGCAAAGGGACTATGCTATGGCCTACAGGTACCCCTGCTGCCGATCGACACCTTAAAAATATTGTGCGCGAGCGCAGCTGCGCATGCGCACGTAGAAGACGGACTGCTATGTCCGATGATTGATGCGCGTCGTATGGAGGTCTATACCCGTCTGTACGATGCCGAACTGCAACCGAAGGGAGAGACTCGGGCGGTCGTTGTAGAGACGGCCGAGAGCCTGGTAGAGAATGATGAACTGAAGAGTAGGAAGGTCTATTACTTCGGTGATGGTGCAGAGAAGTGTCAGGCAGTGCTGACACAACCGAATATGCATTATATAGCGGGTATCGTACCCGATGCACAATATATGGGCCTGCTGGCCGAGAAGATGCTGGCAGATGGCTTTGAGGGAGCGGATGTGGCCTACTACGAGCCATTCTATCTCAAGCAATTTGTGGCAGCTCCATCGCACGTGAAGGGACTGCATTAGAAGAGGAGTAAAGGAGTAGAGGAGTGAAGGAGTAAAGGAGAAAAGAAGTGAAGAAAGTATATTTCAAATATCAAATATCCATTATTATCGCCGTTTTGGCGATAATTCTTTCCGCGTGCTCTACGCAGAAGAATACGCGGGCATCGCGTAGCTTCCATAAGACCAAGGTGCGCTACAATATCCTCTACAACGGCAACGTAGCTTACGAGGAGGGCCTGCGTGCCATCCAGTCGGCCGCCGAGGATGACTATACGGGCGTGCTGTCGCTCTATCCCGTGAGCGATCATAAGGCAGCCCAGGCGGCTACCTCGCAGATGGATCGCACGATAGAGAAATGCCGCAAGTCGATCAAGTTGCACTCTATCAAGGCGCGTCCCAAGCCCGATCCCAAACGCCGATCCGATCCCAAGTACCGCGCATGGCTCAAGCAGGAAGAATTCAATCCGGCTATGTCGGAGGCATGGGTGCGCCTGGGGGAAGCGGAATTTCATAAGGGCGACTTCCTGGGTTCGGTCGGTACGTTCAACTACGTGATTCGTCATTATGACTACGATGGCGATGTGGTGGCGCGTTGCCAACTGATGGTGGCGCGTGCGTATGCCGAGATGGGTTGGCAATATGAGGCTGAGGACATGCTGAGCAAGGTGCAGCAAGATGCGCTCAAGAGCAAGCATGCCCATCTGTATGGCGCTACGGCAGCCGACGTGCTGCTGCATGCCGGTCAGTACAAGCAAGCGATACCTTTCCTGAAGATAGCGGTACCGCACGAGAAACGCAAGGTCTATCGGCCGCGTTTTCAGTACGTACTGGCACAACTCTACCAGACGCAAGGCCAACGCCAGGAGGCTATAGAGGCTTATCGCAAGGTGATACGCTTGGCGCCGCCCAACGTGATGGACTTTCATGCGCGGCTCAACATGGCCGAACTGAAAGGCAAGTCCGGACTGAAGGGACTCAAGAGCATGACGCGTCAGTCGAAGCACAAAGACCACCTGGATGTTATCTACGGTACGATGGCCAATATATGGCTGCAAGCCGGCGATACGACGAAGGCGCTGGAACTGTACCAACTGGCAATCGATACGGCCAAGAATGCCACGCTCGACAAGGCTGGCATTCTGGTACAGGCAGGTGACCTGTACTTCGAACGCAAGCAATATGCCGAGGCACAACCTTGCTATCGCGAGGCCCTCACTATCTTCACGACGGAGCATGCGCAGTATAAGCGCCTGCAAGCCCGTTCGGAGGTGCTGGACCAGTTGATCCTCCACCTGAATACCGTCACGCTCCAGGATTCGCTCCAGGCCCTCAGCCTGCTCAGCGAGGAGGAGCAGTTGGCAGCCGTGCAGCGCGTGATCCAGGCCGAAGAGGAGCAACGCAAGCGCGACTCGATCCGCATGGCGCAAGAGCAGCGTGAGCGGGAGATGGACGATGGTCCGCTGAGCGTGAATACCAGCAATATGCTGGGTGGTGCCGGAGCTGCCGGCGGTGCGTGGTATTTCTATAATGCGCAACTGATGCGACAAGGTAAGCAGCAGTTCCAACGTACCTGGGGCAACCGTCCGCTGGAGGATAACTGGCGTCGGTTGTCGAAGTCGATCAGCCCACAGGATCTTACCATGGGCGCTACGGATTCGGTGGCTACGGATTCTATCGCGGGCAACGACAGCATCTTGCAAGGCCCGTTGGCCGCTCTGGATGCCCAGGCGCGTATGTACTACCAGCAGATACCTCATACCGAAGCGGAACGTCAGGCTTCGGACAGCATGATATGCGATGCACTCACCCAGATGGAGCGTATCTATCGCTACGACCTGCGTGATATCGGTCTGGCCGATCAGACCTTAGCCGAACTGGATCGTCGTTTCCCCGATCGTCCGCGTACGGAGGTGAGTGAACAATGGCCTGAGATAACGGCCCGTCTGGATTCGCTCTATGAGACCACGTATGTGGCTTTCCGTGCCCGTCAGTACGCGCAGGTGAAGACCGACTTGGAACAAGCTAAGACGATAGCGGGTGAGACGGATCAGTCGACGATCATGCCGCGGTTTATGTTCCTTAGTGCGGTAGCTACGGCCCGCACGGAAGGACAGACGCCCTTTGCGGATCGGCTGCGCGAGATGGTGGAAAAGTATCCTACCCACGAACTGAGTGCCAAAGCCAAGGATATGCTGGCTATGATGGGGCAGGGTATGGAGTCGCAGAAGGGTAGCGGTGCGTCGGACCTGAGCGATGCGCGCCAGAAAGCGGCTGAAGAGGCGGCCAAGGAGGCCGAGGAAGCAGCTAAGCAGGCCGGTGATATCGCGGAAGAGACCAAGCCGGTAGCGCTGCTGGTATTGCCCAAGAAGGATGAGAAACTGTTGCACCAGCTGCAGTATGAGGTAGCATTGTTCAATTTTGAGGTATTCCTCTTGCGCGACTTCGAGCTGCAACCGCGTCAGACACCCGAGGGCATGGCTCTGGAGGTGGGACCGTTTGAGTCGCGCGCCGAAGCCGAGTGGTGGATCGGGCTGATTCGTAAGAACGCTACCCTGGCTGAGTTTATCGAACAGAACGGCATTGTACCGGAAGCCAAGGAGTAAGGAGAAAAAAAGAAAGAGAAGCCTTACGACTTCTCCTCGTCGGGATGACAAGATTTGAACTTGCGACCTCCGGTCCCCCAGACCGTTGCGCTACCGGACTGCGCCACATCCCGCTCGCTTTTTACGAAAGCGGGTGCAAAGGTACTACAAAATTTTGACATACGCAAGTAAAAAAGCATTTTTTTAGTGAAAAATGGCAAAAAAATTCTATATTGAGACTTATGGATGCCAGATGAACGTGGCAGATAGCGAAGTTGTAGCGGCTATTATGGCTACTACCGACGCGGAATATACCGATCAGATTGACGAGGCCGAGATCGTCTTGCTCAACACTTGTTCGATTCGCGATAACGCGGAGCAGAAGGTAAAGCATCGTCTGCAGGAACTGCATGCGGAGTATAGTCGAAAGTCGAAAGTCGAAAGTCAAAAGCAGAAAGGCGAAGGGCGAAAGGCCATGATCGGCGTGATCGGTTGCATGGCCGAGCGTATGGGACAGGAACTGATCGACCGCTGCGGCGTAGATTTCGTGGCCGGACCGGATGCGTATATGGATATCCCCAACCTGATTGCGCAGCGGGAACAGGGCTTCAAGCCCGTGAACGTAGCGCTGAGCACCACGGAGACCTATCGCGACGTGCTACCGGCTCGTCTGGGTAAGTCGATATCGGGCTTTGTGTCCATCATGCGCGGATGCAATAATTTCTGCTCCTACTGCGTAGTGCCTTATACGCGTGGCCGTGAGCGTAGCCGCGACGTAGAGTCAATCCTGCGCGAGGTGCGCGACCTGCAGGCCAAGGGCTATAAAGAGCTGACCCTGCTGGGGCAGAATGTGAATTCCTATCGATATAGTCGAAAGTCGAAAGTCGAAAGTCAAAAGCCCGAGTCGGATGAAATTGTAGATTTTCCGGCCTTGCTGGCTATCGTAGCCGAGGCGGTGCCGGATATGCGTATCCGCTTCACGACCAGTCATCCCAAGGATATGTCGGACCGTACGCTGGAGACAATAGCAGCCCACCGGAATATATGCCGCTTTATCCACCTGCCGGTGCAGTCGGGCAGCAATGCGGTGCTGAAGGCGATGAACCGTAAGTATACGCGCGAGTGGTACCTGGACCGTATCGCCGCTATTCGTCGTATCCTGCCGGATGCTACGATCGGTACGGATGTGTTCTGCGGTTTCCACGGCGAGACGCTGGAGGATCATCAGCAGACGCTTAGCCTGATGCGCGAGGTGGGATTTGATACCGCCTTTATGTTCAAGTACTCGGAACGCCCCGGTACGTATGCCCAGAAACACCTGCCGGACAATATCCCGGAGGATGAGAAAGTGCGCCGACTGAACGAGATCATTGCCCTGCAACAGGAGCTCTCGTTGGCGTCGAATCAACGCGAGATAGGTCGGGTAGTAGAAGTGCTGGTAGAGGGCTACTCCAAGCGCAGCCGGGATGATATGTTCGGTCGCACGAGTCAGTACAAGACGGTGGTCTTCCCGCGCGCCGGACGCCATATAGGCGAGTTGGTGCAGGTACGTATCACGTCGGCATCCGCCGCTACCTTGCTGGGCGAGGTAGTGGAGTAGGTTGATAGGTTTATAGGTTTATAGGTTTATAAGTTTATAGGTTGATGAGTTTATAATGAGTTAGAGGCGATTCTCTAGCTCATTATTGCTTAATAGGGTCACTACGCGTTTGCCGTCCGGCGTACGCGAGTAGGTCGGGAGGGAGAGCAGTCGGTCGCATAGATCCTGCATCTCATCCTGCGTCAATATCTTACCGTAAGGAATAGCTATGCTACGTGCCAGCGAGAGCGCGATCTGCTCTTGCCAGCGTTGTTGTACGTCGGTGCCGGTCTCCATGACGGCTTGCAGGATGTCGCGCACCATCGTGAGCGCGTCACTCTGCGGCAGTTGAGCCGGTACGCCCGAGATGCCGTAGCTGGTCTTGCTGAACTGATCGATGGCAAAACCGATGGCTCGCAGGTCGGGCAGGATGGTCTCCATAGCCGCCATCTCGTCGGGCGTGAGGTCGAGTATCTCCTGGAAGAGCAGCTGTTGGCTAACGCCCTTCTGCTCGCGCAACTGTTGGAGCAAGGCCTCATATTCTACGCATATATGCGCCCGGTGCTGGTTGATGATGAGCAGTCCGTCGCGGGTAGGGAGCAGGATATAGCGGTCGGCATACTGATAGGGAACGCCGGTAGGTATATCATGCTCGTAGAGCGGCAGTTGGGCATCGTCCGCAGGTTTCGGCGCAGCCGGCCGGTCGGGATAGAGGGTCGACCAGTTGCGAGGCGCGGCAGGTTGGTTGCGATGGAAGGGATTGTAGGTGGGATCTACCTGTATGTGGGGCATGCCGGTGGCCGGTCGGCCTATGGTGTTGCCGGGGGCAGTAGGAAGCGGCATCTCCAGTTCGCCCTCGCGGTTGAAGTCGATCGTGGGCGCCAGCGAGAATTTACCGATCGATTCGCGTACGGCGGCCATTAGAATCTGGAAGATGGCCTGTTCGTCAGCGAACTTAATCTCGGTCTTGGTGGGGTGGATATTCACATCGATGGCCTCGGGTGCGATATCGAAATAGATGAAGTACGACGGCGCATAGTCGCCGGGCAGCATGCCGGAGTAGGCCGTGAGTATCGCTTTGTGGAAATAGGGGTGACGCATATAGCGTCCGTTGACAAAGAAATACTGCTGCGGGTTCTTGCCGCTGGCTTCTGGTTTGCTGACAAAGCCGCGGATAGATACCAGTTCGGTATCCGTACGCAGGTCGATGAGATTGGACGTGAAGGCGTGGGTACGTCCGCGTCCGAAGATAGCTTCGATACGTTGTTTCTCAGTGCCGGACGGCAAGTCGAGCAGCACTTCGTCGTTGTGGACAAAGGTAAATTGTACCTTGGGATAGACCAGCACGATATGATAGAACTCCGTCAGCAGGTTGCGCAGCTCGGTCTGGTCGGTCTTGAGAAACTTACGCCGTACGGGTACGTTGTAGAACAGGTTCTTGACCTTCAGGTTGGTGCCCACCGCACAGGCGCAAGGCTCCTGGTGCACCAGTTGGGAACCGTCGATCTCCAGGCATATGCCCACTTCGTCCTCCTGCCGGCGGGTGGTCATTTCCACTTGCGACACGGCGCATATACTGGCCAGCGCTTCGCCGCGGAAGCCCATCGTGTGCAGCGAGAAGAGGTCTTCCACCTGGCTGATCTTGCTCGTGGCATGCCGCTCAAAGGCCATGCGGGCATCGGTCTGGCTCATGCCCTTGCCGTTGTCGATCACTTGCAGCAGCGTACGTCCGGCATCGCGCACGATGACCTGGATATTGGTGGCCCCGGCATCCAGGCTGTTCTCCACCAGCTCCTTCAGACACGAAGCCGGCCGCTGGATCACTTCTCCGGCGGCTATCTGGTTGGCTACATGATCGGGTAGGAGGTGGACGATGTCCATAACGATAAGTTATA
Organism: Paludibacteraceae bacterium; assembly: GCA_017509715.1. Classification (GTDB taxonomy): domain Bacteria; phylum Bacteroidota; class Bacteroidia; order Bacteroidales; family Paludibacteraceae; genus Colicola. Next base: position 32,093 of record JAFWOU010000009.1, read on the forward strand.
GAAAGATATAAAATCCGATGACGAGCGCTGCAAGCAGTACAACCCACAATAGGAGTTTTGATTTCTGCTGCTTGCGAAGCGTGGTCATGTTCTTCTCGTGTTCCTCGCGGAACGAACCTCGATGGAGGCGCGCACGTCGCTCGTTGCGCGCCTCCTTATCGGGGTCGAAGTAGATGGGACGATAGTCCCACTCACGCGGTTTATTTACTTTCGGAAATAATACCGACATTACTTAATGATCTGCTGGAACTTAGCGTCCTCTTTGTACTTAGCGAACTCTACGTCAGCTTTAGCGCGGGTCTTGTAGGCAGCGTCGCCTGCAACAGCCTCGGCCATGTTGCTGTAAACGCCCTCGCGATCGTTGGTGCGTGCAGCCAGGATAGCTTTGATATAGGCGGTCTTAGCATTCGGCTCCTGGATCTCAGCCAGGGTCTTGCGAGCAGCCGCATAGTCCTTGTCGATGATCTGCTGGAGCGCAGCGTTGTTGGAGCGGGTAGTGCCGTACGACTTCTGCGCCTTGTTGTAGTCACCCTTCATGGTGTAGAGCGTACCGAGTGCGCCATCCAGGTCACCCTTGGTGCCGGCAGCCTTACCCAGGTGTTGCTCAGCCTTGGCTACATCGCCCTTGGCCAGGTCGCACAGACCGGCGTTGTAGTTTACGTCCGGATTGTTCGGAGCCAACCCGAGTGCCTTAGCGAAGTACTTCTCAGCCTCGTCGAGCTTGTTCTGCTCGTAAGCGATCATACCGAGGTTGTTGTATGCACGGTAGTCGTTGTGCAGTTCAGCGGTCTTCTTGTAGAGCGCGATCTGCTCCTCCTTGGTAGGTGCTACAGAAGCAGCATAGAGCAACTCCTCTACGCTCAGCGATTCGGGGTTCTCCTTAGCCTCCTGGAGCAATTGCTCGTCCGACTTGCCGGTAACGGCGGTAGTCACTACGATACGGCTGCGGCGCAGTTTGGGCAGAATGTCCTTAGCCAGGTCGCTATATACTTGTGCCAGGTTGCGGATCTGCTGCTCACGCTCTTCGGGGTCGCTGTACATCTCCAGTACGCGGATCACGAGGTCCTTGTCCTGGATGTCGCTATTCTCAAGCTCAGCGCGGAAACCGTTCCAGTCCTCAGCGGTAGTGCTGCTGATGTAGCGGGTCTGGTTGCCGTTGACCTTGCCACGGATGTACTTCTCGGTGTTGGCCTCACGGCTGTTAGCCAGGCGGTCGTTCAGCTCGTAGCCACCCTCGGGACTTGCATAACCCGAGATCTCTACCTGGCTGATCTGGCGGCTATTGTCCTTGTTGGCAGCCTTGATAGCCTCGTTCAGGGCCTTCATGTCTGCTGCTGAGAGTTCGCTCTCGCGCAGGTTAGCCTGTGCTACGATGAAGTTGATGTCAGCCTCGGTCAGCTCCTCTACTACGGTCTGATACTTGCTGGGAGTAGGAACAGCTTGCTCCTCGGTGTGAGCCAGCGTAGCCGTGGTGTTAATACCGTCGGCGATGAGTACGTCAGGAATTTCATACACCTTCTTGCCGCACTTAGCGTCGCAACGCAGATAGAGTTTCAACTCCTTGCCTTCCATGTCAGGCGTGTACTTGAAGTTACAGGACTGCGAGTACTTGCCACCTTGCTTGTACGAAACGGTCTTGCCGTTTGCTTTGGCTTTCTCGCCAACGTAGGTCTCGGTCTCACCAACGACTTCCTTGTCGCCGTATTTGAGCACCGGGGTCACCTTCAACTCACCCTTGCGGGCAAATTTCTTGGGCGGGAACGTACCGGTGATGTCCGCTTTGATCTGTCCACCAACTACGGCAACATCCTCCGGATTGACTTTGATCTCTTGTGGTTTGTCCACAATTTTCGAGCAGGATGTCATCATGACAATAGCCATGAGTGACAAAAGAAATGTAATTTTCTTCATGCTGTTGTTTTGTTTAAAAAAAAATGTTTACTGTTTATGTTGTTTTTGTTCGTTTTCGTGCCACGATATGATAGGTGCACACTTATCAGCGTGCAAAGTTACAACAAATTTTGCACATAGGCAAATAAATCTGTCGTTTTTTTGAAAAAAAACGCGCTTATGCTTGCGTATGTGCGAAAAAAGCAGTATATTTGCAGCCTGAATACTATACTTAGATTCGAATATGAACGAATTATCGCATATGGTGGTGGAGAAATTGCTCCAGTTGCGTTCCTTCCAGATCCAGATCCACAACCCGCTCACGTGGGGCAACGGTTGGAAGGCGCCTGTCTATCTCGACGACCGCAAGATACTATCCTATACCAAGGCTCGCAACTTCGTGAAGTTGGAGCTGGGCCGACTGGTGGCCGAGCTCTATCCCGATGCCGACGTGATAGCCGGTATAGCGACCAACGCGGTGGCGCACGGCGTGCTGGTGGCCGAGCAGTTGGCCCTGCCGTTTGTCTATGTCTATCCTACGCCTAAGAACCACGGACTGGAGAACCAGATAGAGGGCGACCTGCGTCCGCGTCAGAAGGTGGTCATCATAGAGAATCAGGTCAATGTGGGCAAGAATGCCCTGTCGGTAATCGATGCGATACGTTCGGCCGGATGTACTGTGCTGGGGGTAGTGACGATCTTCGACTATCAGTTGCGCTTGGCGCATGAGAAGTTCAACGAGGCCGGTGTGCCGTTGCTCTCTCTGGCGCAGTACGACGAGCTGGAGCGTCAGTTGCCGCAGTACGGCTATGACGAGGAGACGATGGCTTGCTTGAAAGAGTGGCATGCCGATCCGGCCGCATGGGCCAAGAAACATAAATAACCAATCGCTATGTCTGAATCGAAATATACCAGCGCTGTGCGTCAGATACCGGCTCCCGTGGAGGTGGTCTATCCGGCGCTGAGCAACTTGCAAAACTTGGAGCGCGTACGCGAGCATATCCCGCAGGACCGCATCCAAGATTTGGAGATCACGCCCGACAGCGTCCGCATGAAGGTGGACGGCTTGGGTCAGAAGATCAGCATCCTCATAGAGGATCGTATAGAGAACGATACGGTAAAATTCGGGGCGGAAGGCCTGCCGATGCCGATGAATTTCTGGATCCAACTCAAGCCGGGCGAGGGCGACAACTGCTTCGTGCGCCTGACGCTCAAGGCCGATATACCTATGATGTTCAAGATGATGCTGGACAAGAAGATCCAAAAGGGTATCGACGACGCTGCCGAGATGCTGACGCAGTTCCCGTATCGGCAATGGAACTGAAAACTGAAGACTGAATACTGAATACTGAATACTACACAATATGAAGCGACTGAGAATACATCGTGAGGGACGCAACCTGATCATAGGCGTCGTACTGCTACTCTTCTTGATCAACGTACCCGTGTTTATCATCTATTCCGAGCAACGTTGGATCTTCGCCATCACTCTGGTGCTGACGGCCTTGCTGCTGGTGTTTGTTACCTATTTCTTCCGCAACCCCGTGCGCGTACTGGAGGTGGACGATCCTAACTTCATCATCGCGCCCGCTGACGGACAGGTGGTGGTGATCGAACCGACCGAGGAGAATGAGTATTTCCACGACCAGCGCCTGCAGGTGTCGATCTTCATGTCGCCCTTCAATGTGCATGCCAACTGGTATCCTATCGAGGGTACGATCATCGAGTCGTCGCATCAGAAAGGACGTCATAAAGGGGCTTGGTTGCCTAAGTCGTCTACCGAGAACGAACGTTCGCTCGTAGTCATCGAGACCGATAGCAAGGTGCGCCTCGCCGTGCGCCAGATAGCCGGTGCGATGGCCCGTCGTATCGTGACGTATGCCAAGGCCGGCAAACGCTGCCGTCGCAACACCCATCTGGGATTCATCAAGTTGGGCTCGCGCGTGGATATGTACCTGCCGCTGGATACCGAGATGTTTGTGCAGGTAGGTGACCTGGTGCGTGGCAACGAGACTATTGTAGCCCGTCTGGCCGATAAGGAGGAGTGAAAAAAATAACGAAAACAATAATATCATGAACAAGTTTGAAGAACTATTCGCGCAGTATCCCTGCCCGTTTACCGATGAGCAAGTCAAGGCTCAAGTGGCTGACATCCAGGCAAATCATTTTGCAGAGAACAATAATGTAGAGGTTTGGAAGGAGTGCCTCCACCAGATCGACTATACCACTCTCAGTGCCGATGACACCATCGAGCGCGTGGAGCGTATGGCTAATGCTGTCAACAATTTTGAGAAGGACTTCCCGGGTATCCCCAACGTAGCCGCTATCTGCGTCTATCCCGCCATGGCCGAGTATGTACGTCGTGCGCTGAAGGATCCGAAGTTTAATATCGCATGCTGCTGTGCCGGTTTTCCCGCTGCACAGACTTTCCCCGAGATCAAGGTGGCCGAAACCGCTATTGCACTCAAGATGGGTGCTACCGAGGTGGACATCGTGCTCAGCGTGGGTAAGTTCCTGGAGGGGCGTTACGAGGAGTGCTACGACGAGATCCGTGAGATCAAGGCAGTCTGCAAGGAGCACCACCTGAAGGTCATCCTCGAGACCGGTCTGCTCAAGACGGCTGAGAATATATGGAAGGCATCCATCCTGTCGATGGCCGCCGGTTGCGACTTCATCAAGACTTCTACCGGTAAGATCGCCGTGAACGCTACCCCGGAAGCTACCTTCATCATGTGTCATGCTATCAAGGCTTGGCAGGAGAAGACGGGCATCAAGATGGGTTACAAGCCGGCCGGAGGCGTTTCTACCACGGACGAGGCTGTGCAGCACTTCACGCTGGTTAAGGAGATCCTGGGCGAGGATTGGCTCAACAACGAGTCGTTCCGCTTCGGCGCCAGCCGTCTGGCTAACAACCTGCTCTCGTCTATCGTAGGCCAGGAGACCAAGTACTTCTAAATCCGCGTTTACGAGATATACTAACAGCGAATCGCACTCCTAACGGGGTGCGATTCGTTTTGTTACTGTTCGAACGATAGATAGGGGCGCAGCCGCTGTAGGTCATCCTGGCTGAGTTCCGGTAGCCCGCGCAGGTCGTCCATGCCGCTGAGCCGTATATGCCGGCGTCGGTGCTCGTAGATAGCCCGTGCCTGCTCAAAGCGCAAGTAGGGATGACGGCTGAGTGTGCTTACGGCACAACGGTTGACCCGAATAGGCGTGATGCGTGTGGTGTCCAGCGTAAACCGACGAATGACCGTGTCCAGCATATGCTGGTCGATACGTGGTATCTCGCGTAGTTGTTCCACGCTGTAGTAGCCGCCCAGTTGCTCGCGGTAGCGCACGATCTGCATGGCTGTCCAGCTACCTATACCGCGCAGCAGCACGAGTTGGGCAGTGTCGGCCATGTTGAGTTCCAGGATGGTGTCGCGCTTGTGGGACACATACCGAGGCAGAGTGTCGCGCCGCGCCGTGTCGCCGGGCAGGCTGTCGGGCAAGTCCAGATACGGACGAATCTTGCGATACTGTTCTTCGCTCAGGCCGTATAGCCGCTTCATGTCGCTACGTTTGCGCCACCGTCCGCCGGCGCGGCGGTACTTGAGCATGTTGCTCACCTGCCATTCCTTGAGCCCCTGCTCCAGCAGCACGATCGAGTCGGCCGTATTGGGATTGAAACGACGAGGCCGGAGGGGTGGGGCCGGTTGCTTCTTATGTTTCGGATAGCGGTGTTTGGTGTATCGCGTCGTGTCCGAGTAGTGTGGACGGGAGGTAGTCGTCAGGGTGTCGCCCGCGGCCAGAGGCGGCAGAGGACGTTGCGGCACCAGGTGCACAAACACGACTGTTGCTGCGGCCAGCACCGCTACGATACAGAGTCCTATCCATTGTTTGTGTTTTAGCATACGGTCGACTGTATCTCACCATCGGCCAGATGGGTCGTTATGGTTTGTCCCGGCGTTACATCCCCGACGCTGCGGATCAACTTACCGCCCGAGGTGAGCAGGCTATAACCCATGCGGTAGATACGTTCCGGTGAACAACTCTGGAGCCGCTGCTCCAGCATCTCGATGCGGTGCTGGCGAATCAGCAGCTGGCGTTTGGCGGTCTGCTGTAGACGTCGGAGCATATCGTCGATACGCAGGCGCTGGGAGTCCATGCGTTCGATGAGCCATGCGGCAACGGCCGTAGGGGTCTTGAGCGCCTGATGTGCCACCATGTCCAGTACGCTCACGTCACGCGTATGACCTATACCCGTTAGGACGGGTAGGGGAAACTGGGCGCAGTGTGCACAGAGGGCGTAGCGGTCGAAGCAACTCAGGTCGGTCGTGGCACCGCCGCCACGGATGATGACTACAGCATCAAAGTCCTCCACCTGCCGGTAGATACTCTCCAGGGCCGCTATGATCGACTGCTCAGCCCGTTCGCCCTGCATCGTGGCCGCGAAGAGGGTGGTGCTGAAGCGGTAGGGCGACTCCTCCAACTGGTGGCAGAAGTCGCCGTAGCCGGCGGCTTCGCTGGCCGAGATGACAGCCAGTCGCCGAACGAGCGTAGGTAGGCTTAGCGCACGTTGCATGTCCATTACGCCCTCTTCGGTCAGTTGGCGTATGGTCTCCTGGCGTTGCCGGGCCAGGTCGCCCAGGGTGTAACGTGGGTCGATATTGAGGATATTCAGACTCAGCCCGTAGACGGGATGGTACTGCACCTCCACCTCGATCAGTATCTGCAATCCCGCTTGCAGCGGCATGCCGGTCTCCTGCTGGAAATAGGCCCGCAGCATAGCCTGACGCGCCTGCCAACAGGTAGCCCGCATCCGGGCCGACAGCAGGCCGCGGTCGGCTTTCTCCACCAGGTCCAGGTACAGGTGACCGCCCTTCTCGCTGAGCGAGGCGATCTCGGTCTGCACCAGATAGGTCTCAGGCATGCAGTCCCGGATAGCATCCTCTACCATAGAGGAGAGTTCCGACAGAGTATAAATCGTTGTTTCCATATTCAGACTATCGTATATTCATAACAAAATCCCGCGAGGCAGGCGGCGCATGGGATGGCCCACCATAGCTTGCGTTGCAATGCCAGCGCCCCGCATACGATCGCGCTGTATAGCAGCACCACCATCAGGGGTGATATATGTAGTGCGGTCTGCGAACCCGGTAGCGATTCGATCCAGCCCGTCGTGCTATTCATGATCCATATCACGCCTTCCGTCAACCGGCATATGGCAGTTCCCAGTACGGGCACCGTACCCAGCAGCAGGCATAGAAAACCGCCTGTCACCGCCACGCTGGCCAGGGGCAACACGATGAGGTTGGTCAGCAGGAAGTAGTTGCTCACATAGCCGTAGTAGTAGGTCATGAGCGGCATGGTGCCCAGCCAGGCTGCGACGGATACCACGATCAGTCCGGTCGCTACGTACCGCCACGCGCTATTGATCCATTCTCGGCGCGACACACGGCGTGGCAGGTAGCTCTGCATCAGCGGCACCAGAAGTAGGATGGCCCCTACGGCGGCAAAGCTCAACTGAAAGCCCACCGAGAACAAGTCACGCGTACGCAGCAGTAGCAGGATAAACGCCGCCGTAGCCAGCGTATTCATTGATACAGCATTGCGCCGACACATATAGCCTATCTGTACGATCGTGAGCATCAGTGCCGAGCGTACCACCGAGGCGGTCATGCCGGTCAGCAAGGCGTAGCCCCATAGCCCGGCGATCACCAATAGCGAGAGCGCAACACGTCGGCGGGTCTCTTCGTAGAGCGGTTTCCAGCGTCCGAAGCCGGTCAGCAGCAACCATAACACCATGTACACAATACCCGTATGCAGTCCGCTCACCGCCAGCACATGGGCGGCTCCCGAGGTCTGAAAACTGCGTTTCACGTCCGGATCGATATCCTCCTTGTAGCCCAGCGTGAGGGCCTCTAATGTACCTAATTCACGGGGCGCAAACCTCATCTGCCGAAGCCGTTGCGACAGGCCGTGTTGCCATGCGCGCGGATGCCATTTCTTCTCGTTCTGTCCGATGCGTAGCCATGCGTGCGCCGGTACGTAGGCCGTACCTACCAGCCCCTGCATACGCAGGTAGTCGCCGTAGCGAAAACGTCCCAGCATACCGCCGCGTCGCACTTGGGTGCGTACCAGCAGGGTGTCGCCCATCCGGAGTCCGGCAGCCCGGCCGGCGCTATCCGTCGCTACGTATAGGTAGACGCGCCGGTGAAGCGGGATCGTCAGGCTGTCTTCCAGGCTGAGCAGTTCGGCTTCTACCCGTTGAGTACGACGCCGTGGCGAGGGATAGTCCCTCACCACGGTGCGATAGATGTGCGTACTGTCCAGATACGCAAACTCGGTGTCGCTCTGTAGGCTGACCGGCCATTGATAGAACCTGCATAGGAGCAGTCCGCCTATGAGCGGTATCAATAGCACCCACATCGGATGGGTTCGTAGCCAGTCGCGCATAGCCGGGTGGCGTTTAGCGAACGCTCGTCAGGCGGCGTACCTGTGCATTAAACTCGTCTTTGCGGAGCAGGTCCTCGATCGAGATATGCATGCGGTAGTTCCAGAAATGACGCGGGTTAGCCGGCACGTTGATACGCTCGCCTTGTGCGTCCGGCAGACGTACCTCCTCGTTGATAGCCAGCCAGTCTTGCAGCGGCAGGATGACCCACATAGCGGGGCTGTACATATGCTGGTTGACGATAAACTCGGCGATCTGCGGCGTCATCTGCATCGGTGCTTCGCCCCACCAGCCCATCTGCTCGTTGTAGAAGCGTTGTGTCACCTCGCGATCTTCTTCCCACCATGCGCGCAGCGGATTGGTGTCGTGCGTTCCCGTGGTGCATACGCTCAGGTAGGGTGCGTCGGCCGGGTGTGCGAACAGCAGCGTCGGATCCTTCGGCATACGCTGGATCTCCAGCGAGAGGATCTGCAACTCGTGCATCACGTCGGGCACGCAAGCCGGTACCATACCCAGGTCCTCGCCGCAGCAGAGCATACCCGTGGCGTTGATCAGCGTAGGCAGTTTGCGCATAGCCGACTGGCGCCAGAACTCGGTATGACGACGGAAGAAATAGTCGTTGTAGATACGCATGATGATCTCCTTCTGGTCGTCGTAGAGTTCGGTGAACGAGTGCGACTGGTATACGGAGATACGCGGATGGAGCAAGTACGGGTTGTTCTGGTCGATGACGAACAGCTTCTCGCAGTGCAGGTAGATCAGTCCGTTGCAGATATTATGAACCTTCTCCGGCGTCATGCCCTCGGCCTTCATCTTCTTTTCGTCGGCCAGCAAGGTGTCTGCCCACTCCTGTACCTTAACCTGAGTATCAAACTCGGGACGGAAATAGTAGACGTAGTTGTCGTGGGTAGCCAGCGCGTGCTGCTTAGCCCACTCGGTGTCGTAACCGAATACGTCGCCCAGGAAGTTGGCGCGGATATAGGGCTTGGTCATGCGGTCGTAGTCCAGGCATATACCCTGGTTCTGCAGGTCCTGGAAGGAGTACGGCATAGCCGGTACAAAGTGGCCGCAGAGTCCCCATACGTCGGTCTTAGGCATTTGCCATATACGGAAGAAACCCAGGATATGGTCGATACGATAAGCATCGAAGTAGTCCTGCATCTTCTGGAAGCGATGACGCCACCAGCCGAAGCCGTCCTTGGCCATCTCGTCCCAGTTGTAGGTCGGGAAGCCCCAGTTCTGGCCGGAGATAGAGAAGTCATCAGGCGGTGCACCGGCCGAAGCGTTCAGGTTGAACAGCTGCGGATCGGTATAGGCGTCCACCGAGTCGGGCGAGATGCCGATAGGTATATCACCCTTCATGGCTACGCCGATCGAGTGGGCATAGTGTACGGCCTCCGAGAGCTGCTTGTCGGCATGGAACTGCAGGTAGTAGTAGAACTCCTTCGGCTGCTTGTCGCGGCGATGCAGGAACTCGGCATACGGTACGAGCCAGTCCTGATTCTTCTGGAAGAAGGCCTTGTACTCTGCGCTGGAGAAGCATGCAGCCGACTCGGCCTTGTACAGGGCCTTGAAATACTTCATCTTCTCGTCGTATACGCACTGATAGTCAGCGATCGGCTTTTTGTTAAACTCGGCCTGTGTAGCTTTGTATTTCTTCAGTTGTGCCGGCGTCAGGCGACCCATACGCTCGATATTGATGTAGATCGGGTGGAGCGCAAAGACGGATACGGCGTTGTATGGATACGAGTCACGGTTGGTGTGGGTGAGCGTGGTATCGTTGATCGGCAGGGTCTGGATCATCTTCTGACCGGTCAGGGCAGCCCACTCAGCCAATTTCTTGAGGTCCAGGAACTCACCGATACCAAATCCCTCTTCCGTGCGGAGCGAGAAGACCGGTACGGCTACGCCGGCACCCTTGAAGCGGGGTTGCGTACGGCGGAACGAACGGTCGTTCTGCTGGATCTTCACACCCTTCTGTACGCCCCAAATCTTACGGTTCTCACCCCACTCCTGGTCCACGGTAGCACCCGTCTTGAGGTCGTAGATCAGGTATTTGTACTCGATGATCTGATCCACCGGTGCCTCAAAGTCGGCACGCCATAGCGGGAACTCGCCATCGGCCATGATGAGCTTCTCGCTGTGGTCCCAGTTGCCCAGCGCCGGGATATTACCTACTACGGCTACGCCCTGGGTCGGCAGGATCTGCGGCAGGTCGATCGAGAGGCGGATATTGCCCTTCGGAGCTTTGGCTTTATGCGGCTTCTGACGCAGGAAGAGCGACTGGAGGAAAGCGGTCGTATAGAACGACTTCTCATAGTCGATAACCTGCCAGTAGTCGCGTACCACCATCTTGCGATCGGCAGCGCGAAGCTGCAGTGTACGCGGTTCGCCGGCCTCGTAGATGAAGCCGCCGTCCTGCAGACGGATAGCGTACTTGTATTCTATCACGCCGGCAAAATCGGATACAGGAATGGTAGCGGTCCAGAAATCAGCGCCCTGGCATGAGAGCAACAGGGGCGCTTTCTCGGTCCAGCCCAAGATAGATTCACGTGTTTCAATGACGCATAGCGTCTGTCCGTACTCGGTACGGTAGTTGATTTGAAAAGTGAGTGTCATGATATATTTTGTTTAAGTATTATTTTTCCGGCTACAAAGTTACGCATTTTTTTTCAAATAGCCAAATTATTTTGCATTTTTGTTTACAAAAGTGCCAATAAGCATAGGTAAAAGGCTGTTTATGGCCCATAGCAGTATGCCGGCCAGGGTGGCTTCGGCTGTTCCGAACACCAGCATGGCAGCCGCTCCGCGTACCCCCGCTTCGGCCGCCGCGATAGAGGGAGCGATGGTGATGATGAGGTAATAGACGGGTATCAGCACCAGCCATTCGGTCGAGAACGGCATGCCAAATAGCCGTAGCACCAGCGCCAGCTGCAGGCACCAGCACAGGTAGCGTACCACGCTCTGCCCCAGCGAACCCATCAGCAGGCGGCTGTCCACGCGTATCCAGCGGCGTAGCAACCAAGGCAGGGCGGCCGTCAGGGCCACTACAGCCAGCATCAGCCCGACCACCGTCATCCATTCCGGACGCCAGCGGCCGTCGCTGAGCCATACCGCCAGGGGTAGGATGCCTACCAGGGTGATGGCCAGCGTCATCGTCATCGAACCTACCACACCCTTGCTCAGCAGTTCGGCCCATCGTCCATGCTCCATCAGCAGGCCGCGGGCCGGATATTCGCCCAACTGGTAGGGCGTCAGTTGCCCCGCCATCTTGCTGAAATACACCTGACGTTGTGCCTCGCGTAGCGACAGATCGCCCATCAGGAACTGCCATCGCCAGGCCTCCAGCAGCATGTTCACCGGCATGAGCAGCAGGGCCAATAGGCCGCATAGCCAAGCCGCTGTATCTGCCTTGGAGAGGTGGTTGCCCAGTTCTGTCCAGCCGTCGTAGATATACAGACGGTAGCCCAGATAGCCGTAGGCCAGGACCGTGATAGCCCATGCTGCCCCGCGTAAATATGTCTGCTTTCGATTCGCTTGCTTCATTTCGCTGTGCAAAAATACAGAAATATTTGCAAATATGCAAATTTTTGTATATCTTTGTGCTCGGATTTATGAAAAAAGGGCTTTTCATAGGGTGGCTGCTATGCACGAGCGTCTGTTTTGCGCAGGTGAGGACGGAAGATATCATTCAGGATATCTATACCCAACTGACCGAACTGAGTGCCGTGGATCAGGAGGAGCTGCAGGAGGACCTGCTCCGGTTGGCGGAGCAACCGATCAACCTCAATGCGGCCACTCAGGCTGACTTGCAACAACTGCCTTTTCTCAGTCCCCGCCAGATAGATGATATCCTGCTCTATATCTATCGCCATCCGATGGACAGCCTCTACGAGTTGCGCCTCATCCCCAGCCTGAGCGAGTACGATATCCGCAACCTGTGTGCCTTTGTCTGTGTTCGGCCTGTCGATCAGGCGGCTTCCCAGCGCGTCTATCCCCGCGAGGCGTTGCGGCAACTGAAGCACGAAATCTCTGTGCGCACCGATGTGCGCAACCCCGAGCAGACGGTGGGCGATCCGGTCTATGTGCAGGCGCGCTATAAGTTGCGCTATCGTGATCAGTTTGATATGAACTTGCAACTCCGGCGACCCACAGGCGGGGACGCCGCTTCGCTGCAGTATGGCGGCTATCTTAGGTTGCGTAACGTAGGACCGCTCCAGTCGCTCGTCGTGGGCAATATGCAGGCCTCGTTTGGTTTGGGGCTGGTCATGGCCTCGCCTTTTCATATGGGGCGATCGGCGTATGTCAACAATGTGGGCTTTGAGCGTGAGGGGGTGCGTGGCCTGAGTTCGGTGGACGGTAGCGGCCTGCATGGGGCAGGGGTGACGATGGCTTGGCAGCGGGGCCGTACCCATATCGAGACCTCGGCGCTCTATAGCCTGCAGCGTGTGCAGGACACGGTGCGTCATCACGTGCTGGGCATGAATCTTACTGTTCGGCGCGATCGGTGGTGGGTAGGATTGACGGCCGTGGAGAACCTCTACTCCGATAGCGTGCATCCCTACCAGAATGCCAAGTACAACCAGCATTATTTTCGCGGTCGCCGTCAGGCGGTGCTGGGCATCAATGCCCGTTACTGCTGGCGCTGGCTCGATCTGTTTGGCGAGGTGGCGGTGGCTCAGAATCGCGAGTGGGCGCCCGGTCTGCAAGCGGGGGCACGCTTTGCAGCCTCCGACCGCAGCCTGCTCACCCTCCTCTACCGCTACTATGCACCCTGGTTCGACAATGCGCTGGGCTATGGTTTCTCCGAGACCAGCCGTCTGGGCGACGAGCACGGTATCTACTTGGGCTTCGATATCCGGGAATTGCAGCGCTGGCAGTTCCGCGGCTATGTGGACCTGTTCCGCTTCTCGGGCATCAAGTACGCCATTCCCTACAGCCCGTCCTACGGTTACGACGCTTCGCTGGAGACGAGCTATATGCATAGTGAGATATGGAACGTGCGCTGGCGCCTGCGCGCACGTGAGAAGGGCCGTAAGGAGCACTATAGCCTGCGTGGCCAGTTCGCTTGGCAGCAGGGCGGATGGTCGCTCCGCACCATAGCCGATGCCAACCTCACCCGCGATAGCCTGCATCAGTTGGGGTGGGGCGTCAGCCTGGCGCAGGATGTGGAGTATAGTTTCCGACGCGTGCCGCTCACCCTGCAGCTACGGCTCCAGGGCTTCGATGCCCGGGCGTGGGACAACCGCATCTATCTCTATGAGAACGATGTGCTCTATGCTATCTCCAATCCGGCCTCGTATGGTCGGGGCGGACGCTGCTATCTGAATATGCGTTGGCGTATTCTGGACCAACTCTCGCTCTATATGCGCGTGAGTGAGACGGTCTATCATTCCGCCTGGGCAGCTGCCCAGAGCCGTCCCCAGACCCGCACCGACATCCACTTGCTCCTAAGAGCAACTTTCCCGTAACCCGTAACCCGTAACCCGTAACCCCTAACCCGTAACCCGTAACCCCTAACCTTTACAAAAAAAAGAGACCCCATCTTTCGATGAAGTCTCTCGTGGTCCCACTTGGGCTTGAACCAAGGACCCCCTGATTATGAGTCAGGTGCTACTAACCAACTGAGCTATAGGACCATCGTGCTTTCTTGTAAGGGCACGCACCTTATTGTTTGATTTTATTGTAGTACTCCTGTGCCTCCTCGGCGGTGATCAGTCGTTGCTTGTCACTCAGGATAGGCAGGGTTACTTCCAGGTTCTTGGGCATGTTGTTAATATCCTGGATCTTGCTCTTGTTCGCCTCGTAGATATATACCCAGCAGTTGGGGTTACCGTAGTGGCGGCGAGCCAGGCTGGTCAGCGATACTTCGTTCACCGACTCTCTGTGGTTGACGCCGGCATCCACTCTGGCCGTCTCCTGACGCAGCTCTTTCAGACGCAGGTAGTCCTCACGCGAGATGATGCGAACCTCTACACGGCGGTTCGGACCGTAAGCAGCCTTGCTGCGGCGACCTACCACCTTGCCACGACCCAGGGTCAGGCAGCGATCGTTCGGTATGTTATACTCCTCTTGCAGTTCGTTCACTACGCGCTTAGCACGGGCCTCTGCCAACTTGTTGTTCAGCTCCTCCGGACCGGTGTTGTCGCATACGCCGACTACGTCCAGATAGATGCTCGTATCGTTAGCCATGTAGTCAGCCAGCTGCTGAACGATGGTCAGACCTTGTTCGGTCAGCTCGCTCTTGGCGTTGTCGAAGTAGAGGTAGAACGTGCGGCCATGCATCGACGACTGTGCAGTCTCCTTGGTGTGACGCTCTGCGCTCTTCTCGCTCTCACGTATGATGACGGTGTCGTGGTGGATGATGACAGTATCCTTTCCGGCACTGCGCTTAGCCAGATCCTCGATCTCGCGATACGGAGCGTAGTTACGTACGTGGTTCTTGTACATTGCGTCCACCTTGATACGCAGACCCAGTGTGATGTCGAATATACCGTCGTTGTTCTTCGAAGCGTGCGATGCCTCGCCCGAGAATCCGCGTCCGTCGATGTAGTCCTTGGTGTAGTACGAGTAGTCGGCACGGATACCGAGGGCCAGCGTACGGTTCAGGTTGAACTCAGCCGTAATACCGGCATTGACGAACGGCAAGCACTTATAGCCGTCCATGCGGTCCGGACCGTTCACGCCGTCGGCGTTGATATACGTAGCGGTATGTCCGCGCTGGTGCGTCGGGTTGCGCTCCTCGTCGTCCATGTAGTACTTACGGCTCTGGTACCAACCTGCACCACCACCCACCTGGGCAAACAGCGAGAAGATCTTCTTGCGTGCCTTGGGGAAGAAGAGGTTGATCAGGTCCATCGACAGGTAGACTTGCGCTTTGTGCATATCGCCGCACAGCAGGGTGTCGGCATGCTGCAGCGGCTGACTGTCGTCGCCCGTCACGGTATACATGTCGTACATATACTCCAAGCCGATGTTCCATACCGGCGTGAAGTTGTATTCGAAGCCTATTCCGGCATTCGGAATAGCTACGTTGTGCTTCATCTCAGAATTGAAGTCTCCGTCAAAGGCGTTGAAACCCAGACGTGGGATGATCGACCAATGGCCCGTCTTCTCTGCCGTGAGCTCATTATCAGGCACCTTGTACGGGTGGCATCCCTTGACTTTCTGCTCCTTTTGCTCCTCAGCCAGCACGTTCATGCTCAGCACCAAAGCGGCTAGAATTACGATAGATTTCTTCAATAACATATAGTATATTTTTACGTTTACATATGGAGATGTGTGCTCCAAATCACAATTCAGGGTGCAAAATTACAATTTTTTTTTGAATCTGGCAAATTTTTAACAGAAAAAAAATATTTTTTTTCAAAACTGTTGCGTATATGCATAATTTTTCGTAACTTTGCACGACAAAAGAAACATGCATATTTACTAACTATATAAAACACAATTTCTACTATGGACATCCTACAAAAAATGTTGCAACGCGCGCAGGCGAATCCCCAGCGTATCGTGTTGCCCGAGGGTGATGAGCCGCGTACCCTGGAGGCGGCTAACTTGATTCTGCGTGACAAGATCGCAAAACTGATTCTCATCGGTGATCCCGACAAGATCCGCGCGATGGCTGCCGAGAACGGCTATGAGCATATCGGCGAAGCCACGATCGTAGACCCGATCCATGATCCTAAGATGCCGGAGTATGCCCACCTGCTCTATGAGCTGCGTAAGGCTAAGGGTATGACCGAGGAGGAGGCTCAGAAGAAGGCGCAAGACCCGCTCTACCTGGGTTGCCTCATGATTAAGGCGGGCGATGCCGACGGCGAGCTGGCCGGTGCACGTGGTACGACGGCCGATACTATCCGTCCTGCTTTCCAGATACTGAAGACCAAGCCGGGTTGCTCCATCGTGAGCGGTGCGTTCCTGATGTTCACGCCCGCTAAGCAGTTGGGCGAAGGTGGCTTCCTGTTGTTTGCCGACTGTGCGGTCAACCCGAATCCGGATGCCAAGCAGCTAGCCGAGATCGCCGTTTCTACGGCTGAGACCGCACGCGCTATTGCGGGTATAGAGCCGCGCGTAGCCATGCTGTCGTTCTCCACGAAGGGTAGCGCTAAGCACGAGTTGGTGGATAAGGTAACGGAGGCTACCCGTCTGGCTAAGGAGATGGCGCCCGAGCTGCTCCTGGACGGTGAGCTCCAGGCCGATGCCGCATTGGTGGACAAGGTGGCTGCTACCAAGGCGCCGGGTAGTCCGGTAGCGGGCAAGGCCAACGTACTCGTATTCCCCGACCTGCAGGCTGGCAATATAGGTTACAAGCTCGTAGAGCGTTTCTCGGGTGCGGACGCCGTAGGTCCGATCCTGCAGGGTATCGCAGCGCCGGTCAACGACCTGAGCCGCGGCTGCAAGGTGCAAGACATCGTGCAAATGGTAATTATCACAGCAAACCAAGCTATAAAATAGACCGCTACGCTTGAAAGACCGTTGCACTATAAGACCGCTACGCTGTAAGACCGGCCTGCGGCCTAAAAGACATTTAACAAACAATTTTTAATATATATGACAATTCTGGTTTTAAACTGCGGTAGCAGCAGTATTAAGTATAAGCTCTTTGATATGGAGAGCAAGTCCGTCATGGCCCAGGGTGGTATAGAGAAGATCGGTCTGCCCGACTCGTTCCTGCTGGTCAAGTTGCCGAACGGCGAGAAGGTGAAGTTTGAGAAGTCGATGCCCGAGCATACCGTGGGTATCCAGTTGATCCTCGAAAAACTCGTAGATCCCGAGATCGGCGTCATCCGCGACCTCAAGGAGATCGACGCCGTAGGTCACCGCGTAGTGCATGGCGGCGAGAAGTTCAACAAGTCGGTAGTCATCACCCCGGAGGTGAAGCAGCAGATCATCGAGTGCGTAGAACTCGCACCGCTCCACAACCCTGCTAACCTCAAGGGCATCGATGCTATCTCGGCTATCCTGCCCGACGTACCGCAGGTGGCAGTCTTCGACACGGCCTTCCATCAGACCATGCCCGACTACGCCTATATGTACGCCCTCCCGTACGAACTGTATGAGAAATATGCAATCCGTCGCTACGGCTTCCACGGCACCAGCCATCGTTACGTGAGCGCTCGCGTATGCGAGTTCCTGGGCGTAGACCCCAAGCAGCAGAAGATCGTGACGGCCCATATCGGCGGTGGCGGTAGCTGCACGGCTGTGCTGAACGGTGAGTCGGTAGATACCTCGATGGGTATGACTCCGGTAGAGGGACTCGTGATGGGTACGCGTGCCGGCGACCTCGACCTGGGTGCTGCCACCTTTATCATGGACAAGGAGCATATGGATACCAAGGCCTTCAACAACCTGGTTAACAAGCAATCCGGTCTGCTCGGCGTCTCGGGTGTATCCAGCGACTGCCGCGACATCGAGGCCGCTATCAACGAGGGCAACAAGCGTGCTGACCTGGCTCGCAAGATGTTTATCTACCGCGTGAAGAAATATATCGGTGCATACGCTGCCGCTATGAACGGCCTGGACATCCTGGTCTTCACCGCCGGTATCGGCGAGAACGATCCGTATATCCGTGCCGAGATCATGAAGGGACTCTCCTACCTGGGTATCGAGTTGGACGAAGCGGCCAACAACGTACGCGGTGAGGAGCGTATCATCTCCACCAAGAATTCCAAGGTGACCGTATGCCTCATCCCGACCGACGAGGAGCTCATGATCGCCATGGATACGACGGCGCTGGTATAACAGCCTCGGGCAGAAAAACACAATAACTTAACCTATACACCAACCAAACACACATAGAATGATTATATATCAAATCCTGCCCCGACTGTTCGGCAATGCGAATGAGAGCCGTATCCCCAATGGCTCGCGCAAGCAGAACGGTTGTGGTACGATGGCCGACATAACGCCCCGTGCGCTACGGGCCATCGCTGAGCTGGGTGCTACCCATATCTGGTACACCGGTATTATCCGTCATGCTACGGGCGAACGCAACAACCCCGCGATCACCAAGGGCAAGGCGGGTAGTCCGTATGCCATCACCGACTACTACGATGTCCATCCCGACATCGCAGCCGATGAGAAGAACCGTATGGCCGAGTTTGAGGCCCTGGTGCGTCGCACGCACCGGGCCGGACTCAAGGTCATCATGGACTTTGTGCCCAACCATGTAGCACGCCAGTATAAGTCCAAGGCCAAGCCCAAGGGCGTTCGCGACTTGGGTCAGGACGACAACCCCAACTGGGCTTTCTCGCCGCTCAACAATTTTTATTACCTGCCGGGTATGCCCTTCTCGATGGACCGCGACCTGCAGGGCTATGAGGAGATGCCGGCCAAGGTGACCGGCAACGACTGCTTCACCAACCATCCTTCGGAGGGTGATTGGTACGAGACCGTCAAGCTCAACTACGGCGTCTTCTATCAAGGCGGCGGTGAGAAGCAGTTCTCGCCCATCCCCAACACCTGGGAGAAGATGCGCGACATCCTGCTCTTCTGGGCAGGCAAGGGCATCGACGGCCTGCGCGTAGACATGGCTGAGATGGTGCCCGTAGAGTTCTTTGAGTGGGTCATCCCCCAGGTCAAGGCGCGCCATAAGAAGCTCATCTTCATCGGCGAGTGCTACGACCCGAATCGCTATTGGGCCTATATCCATGCCGGCTTCGACTACCTGTACGACAAAGTCGGCATGTACGACTATCTGCGTGGCGTGGTCAGCCGCGGCTGGTCGGCCGAGGGTATCTCCTGCCGTTGGCTGGAGCGCGGCGAGCAGCTGAAGCATATGCTCTACTTCCTGGAGAACCACGACGAGCAGCGTCTGGCCTCCGGCTTCTTCTGCGGTAACGGCGCGAATGCCGAGCCGGCTATGGTGGTAGCAGCAGCGCTGACGCCGAATCCCCTGCTCATTTATATGGGGCAGGAGCTGGGCGAGAAGGGTATGGACTTCGAGGGCTTCTCCGGCATCGACGGACGCACCACGATATTCGATTTCTGGAGTCTGCGTTCGCTCCAAGCTTGGAGCAACCACGGCCAGTACGACGGTGGCGGACTGGATGACGAGCAGCGCTCGCTGCGTGCGTTTTACCAGCGTCTGCTCTGCCTCAAGCGCGACAACCGTGCGCTCTCGGAGGGTAAGATGTACGACCTGCAGTATGCCCAGGGTGACGGCTTCAACCGTGCCCGCCAGTTTGTCTTCCTGCGTCACGTGGAGGGCGACCTGCTGCTGGTGGTAGTCAACTTCGACGACCGCCACGTGGATCTGCGTATCAATATCCCGACCGATGCCTTTGTCTATCTGGGACTGGAGGCATGTACCCATGCCCGGATGACCGACTTGCTGAATGATGGCGAGCCCTTCATGGCGCCCTTCACCGATGAGCAACCTGTCTGCCTGAGCCTGGAGGCCTGGAAGGGTGCTATTATCAAAATAGAGAAACCATGATGGATC
The DNA here is from genome assembly GCA_017509715.1 of Paludibacteraceae bacterium. Taxonomy (GTDB): domain Bacteria; phylum Bacteroidota; class Bacteroidia; order Bacteroidales; family Paludibacteraceae; genus Colicola. Next base: position 51,865 of record JAFWOU010000009.1, read on the forward strand.
GTGTGCGCGACATACTCCGGTTGATTCGTTGGCCGAACCTGCTCTTTCTGGCCGTGCTGATGTGGGTGCTGGAGAAATGGCTCGTGGTGCCGTTGCTCTACAGCCACGGTGGCCTGCCCGAGGTGCTGCCCGACCCGGTGCTCTGGATGCTCATCCTGAGCGTGGTGCTCGTGGCGGCCGGTGGCTACGTGATCAACGACTATTTCGATATCAAGATCGACCGCATCAACCGTCCCGACCGCGTCATCGTGGGTGAGACGATGAGCAAACCTGCGGCTATGCACCTGAGCATCGGCCTGAGTGCAGCCGGTATCCTGGTGGGCCTGCTCGTAGCCTGGCTATGCCGCAGTTGGACGCTGGGTATCGTGATCCTGCTCATGCCGGGATTGCTGTGGTTCTACTCGTCGGCCTATAAGCGTCAGTTCCTGGTGGGCAACCTGATCGTAGCCTTTGCTTCGGCCGCAGTGCCCATGCTGCTGGGGCTGGCTAACGAGGGTATGTTTCTGCCCTTTATCCTGGCGCATGATTTCCAGCCTATCCTGGACCAGTTGCAGCCCGTCATCCGCGTCATCTATACCTGGCTCGGCGGCTTCGCGCTCATGATCTTCCTCTATACCTGGATTCGTGAGGTGATCAAGGACCTGCAGGACCAGATGGGCGATCGCGAGCTGGAATGCCGCACGATGCCAATCCGGTTGGGTGAGCTGTGGACCAAGGTGATTCTCACCGTCATGATCGCCATTACGATCGGCATGCTCTGCTGGTTCGTTTTCGACCTGCTGCCCTTCCCGCATACATGGAATAGCATGAGCGTGCGCTACCTCTCGTTCGGACTCATCATCCCGCTGCTCTGCGTGCTCGCGCTCGTATGGGCTGCCCGTATTCCGTCCGACTACCGCAATGCGCAGCGGCTCATGAAGCTCGCTATGCTGCTCGGATTGCTATATAGCTATGTGATATACATTCAGTTATGCGCCTGATTCTTGGAAGTAAATCGCCCCGCCGCAGAGAACTGCTGGCGGGGCTTGATATTCCGTTCGATGTCGTAGATATCGATGCCGATGAGACTTGTCCGACCGATCTCCGTGCCGGCGACATTCCTTTATATATTTCGCGTGCGAAAGCGCGCGCCTACGCGCATCGCCTGCGCGAGGATGAGTGGCTCATCACGGCCGACACCATCGTATGGTGCGACGCTCAGATGTTGGGGAAGCCCGTGGACGAGGCCGATGCTCGGCGTATGCTGCGCTTGCTCTCCGGCCGCACCCATCAGGTCTATACCGGCGTGACGCTCACCGGCGCGGATGGCCGAATGGATTCGTTTGTAGATGCAACGGATGTGACCTTCCGCGAGCTCACGGACGAGGAGATCGACTACTACGTTGATCGGTATCGTCCGCTGGACAAGGCCGGTGCGTATGGTATCCAGGAGTGGATAGGCTACGTGGGCTGCACCGCCCTCCATGGCTCCTACTTCAACGTCATGGGCCTACCCGTAGAGCGTCTCTGGGAACGTCTCCAGCCCATTATCAAGCCGTAAACCATAGCCAGTACGAGCAGCACAAGCGGCTCGCCTACTGGTATCGGATCATCCACATCTCCTACCGGAAGATCGTCATCCGCTACCCATTCGCCGTTATTCCAATATCCTCTGCGCGGTCTGGACGAATAGGCCGCACCTACCGTCACTGACGATCCGCGTCCGCTGGTAGCTGTATAGCTGGAGGTGGAGCGGAACTCGTACGTAGGACGTACGTCTTCGCTCATGACGGGCGTGCGTTGCCAAGTCTGAGGCAGGCTAGCCTCCGTATATGCCCGGGCAGGAACCAACAGCCCTCCCCATAGTAGCAACCATGCTACGAGCATCCAACCATGTGTTATTCTTCTCTCTTGCGTCATCATTGTCATCTAATTTTTTGTCCAAACACCGTATATACATGTCCGCCGCGCAGGATGAGCACCTGGTCGTTGCGGATGATCTTTACGGCTTGTTCGTCATGGTTGGTTTCGTAGGTTATGGTATTGCCGGTCGTCGTACCCTGCTCGTCGGGCATATAGCCCGGACGGCGGATATAGTAGCGGCGTTCGTGGTTCTGCGTCGGCGTCTCAATCGTGATGCATATACCGTCGCAGATAGGACGTTCTGTATCCAGGAGCGCATCGTAGAGCACCAGACTGCCGTCGATATTATTCACGCCGGTGAACCACAGTTCGGTTGTCGGATCGTACGGCAAGGCACTCATGTAGAACGAGACCGGTACGTTCACGATCGAGTCACGCAGATCAATACTCAGCCCATAGCCATCATTCATCGCGTAAATATTGAACGGCGTGGTCGGTGTATTGGTCATGTGGAAATTATCGATATTAACGGTTGTCAGCATCGCATCTTCTCCTTGGATGATCGCCTCGTGATAACCCTGACCTAAGATCAGGCGGGAGTTACATCTGGGCGAAACAGGGTTGATCGCCGTAACGGTCATGATACCCTCTCTTAGCGGAGCAGTCATCCTGCGCGGAGCTTGCGCGAGTTCTTGATCACCACCGCCTCCACCGCAGACATAGACCGCCGGCACTTTCTGCTCCACCTCGGTCAGCACGCGATAGGCGTTGAGCACGAGTGTCTTCGAGTTGACAGCAGATTCGTCACGCAGTTTAACCACCATCGCATGCATCGGCGGCAAGTAACGCGTCTCGTTCGAAATACTATTCGGCGATTCTTTGGATTCAGCTACCGCGCGGCTCACCGTACGATGCGTACCGCTTGCGTCAATATAATCGATCTCCTGCTTGAGGCAGTTATCTGCCACGAAGCCCCAGATATCGAGATACCCCATGGACGGATTCGCGAAGACGAAGGAGCTCGTCGTTACTCTTGTACCGTTAGCCATCGTATCGTTCGTAATCGTGTATTCCTCGTAGTCGGCATGAAAGGCCAGTTTGCCGGCATCGCTACCGCCTGCGACGGTCGTACGCAGGTCTTGCAGGTTATGCTCGTAGAGGTCATACATCTTATCGCCCGATCTGCTATAGTAATAATACTTGTCATCTTGCTTAGGCAGACGTACAACAGAGGTCTCGTTTGCCACATGCGAACGACTATAAACGGCCCAACCCATACCGGCAGGCAACGGTAGCGACAGACCGTTGGTCACTTTCGACCAGTCAGCAGTCGCATTCCGGATAGTATCTTCCGTATCTTCGCCGTTACCCTTACGGAGCGTCGTGCGGCTGTAGAGTGAGAGCCAGAACGAAGTGTTACCGGTGTTATGGTTACGTCCGGCAGCATCGAACTCACCTACCTCCCAAAGCGGCGTCTCGCCGTTGAGATCGGCATTGGCGCGGAAGAGGTCACCGCTGATCATACCCTTGACAGGTGCGCCGCGGAAAGCCCACTTGTTATACGGCATGCTCATGTCGGCCACAGCGTCATTGTATTCCATACGTTGCTGCTGTCCCATCGCAGCTTCCGGCAGGAAGCGGATGGCGTTGCAAGTGTTGTACTCAAAGTTCACTTTCTGAACCGAGTCCTTCCATTCGGTCGGCATAGGTGGTACAACCGGATAAGGCACCCCGTCTTCCATCTTCGGAATCAGGACAGATATACCTGCCATCGGCGCAAAATGTGTCTCCGTAGGAATAGGATTATTATGCGCGTCGATAGCGATCCAGTTATCGGCGTTATTCCATCCGTTGCTATGCTCCGATTGCGGCTCCCAACGCAGGTAACTCGGCACAACGGAGAGGATGAACGGCACCGTACCTACGGCACAACCGCCCTTGATCGTATCATGGCCTAAGTAATCCTGCAGGTTGATATTGAAGGTATAGCTGTATCCCGGTCGCATATGGTAACTATCGGGGGCCGGAACAAAAAGGATACTATCGCCCTTCTCGTAATAATCGGCTATATCGGACAAATAGTCTTTATCCGGTATCAGGCTTAGCGTATGAATACCATCAAGGAAGTTCGGATCGTTGGTCTCGCTGAGCGTGATCGTTTTGATACCCACTTTGGGTGCGATCGAATCGACACGCAGTTTGAACTCGTCATTTGCCACGGTCTCGGAAAGCAAGACCTCTATCGGCTTCCGCATCTGCGTGGAATCACGATGCAGACCGCCGATGATAAGCGGCAAAGCGGCCTTCGATGTATCCGGACTGAGTTTGACGAAGATCGGCGCCGGGCACACCTCGATATTGGCTTTCGAGAGCGCATCCGTACCTGTTCCTACAATCGGGAAGATGACGAATTTCGCCGTATCGCCGGTGGTTACGGTCACGGTCTGCTTACGTTGATAGAGCGTAAGGAAACCATTATTCACCAGCGAACTGATCATATCATACGCATCGAGCCCCGCTTGCTTAAACTCTTTTCCCTGAGCGTTACGCTTCAGCACGTTCTTATTGATAGACGAGAGGTTCGGGGCGAACTGGTTGACATTCGCGCCTTCCACACGCAGTACATCTCTGAGGACCTTTTTGATATCGCTGTAGTAGTAGCCATACCGTTCCTTACTGGAAGCCTCGGCTGTATCGCCGTAGAGCAACCAGTCGTTGATACACGAGCCGTTGAGATCGATCGGCGCCACACTATCGAGGTAGAGCGAACCTTTGACGCGGAGGCTGACATTATAGGTCGAGTTGACGCACATACCCATCACCTCGGTGTAGGGTTGCTCCATGCCGTTGAGCTCCAAGAGCATTCGGTTGCTCACTTTCAGACGACTCGTCAAACCGCATATACTGCTCAGCAGCATGGATGAATCCGGATACATATGCACCGTGAACTCATCCTCCGGATTCAGGTTGGCCATATGAATCAGGTATTTCACAGGCCTACTCTCACCCTCCAAGACCTCATAGACATATCCTTCTCTGAAGATAGCAGTATCCGGTTTGGACGGATCGTCTAAATGCTCTTGATGAATGGTAAACGTTTCCTCAAAGCGATCCAGCAGGTCGTTCATATTGGTAAAGATCGAGTCCGAGTCCGTCGGTTCATAGGTCTTCAACGGGATATATACTTTTCCGTAGAGCGTATCCGGTTTGTACGGATCTGCACTACCCTTCAGCGTATCTTCTTCCACATATCCGTCTTCCATCCGGACGAATCGCGTTTCGCCTGATTTATTCACCCCTTTGACGGTATAAAATATTTTATGACCGTTATATTCTTCCACTTCGGCATCCCCATCACCTGTTGATCCGACCATACCCTTATAGTCCACACGCAAGATGACATGAGTATCCTTCGTGTCACCTTCTTCCTTACAAGCGGTACTTGCCTGATAAGCGATCAACGGCGGTTTGGTAGCGAAGATACAGATATCGTCAATGATGAAGTCGTTTCCATCGAAGTCTGACGCCATATTATAAATACGCACGCGGAAATGCACGTATTCTCCGCCGCTACCTTCTCGGGTGTGGTTGATCGGGAAAAGGATCTGATACCATTTATCCGAAGGATCCAGATCACCCGTCATGTAGGTTGTGATATCATCCCATTTCGTGCCGTTGACAGAACCTTGTACGGAGAAGATGAAGTTCGGTTTTGCCACCTCTTTGGTCTGGTTACTCGGGTTTCCTACGTACGCCGAAAGGAACATTTTCTGTCCCGCGCAGAGGGTCTTGTTGAGCGAGAGGGCAGCTACCTGACCGGACGAGGACATACCGTCGCAGTAGATCATATAACCCTTCGATGCGCCACCATGCTGCTCCATCGGAAACCAATAGGTGGTATAGCCGATGCGGTTGATCAACCCGTACTCACCGTGGTTCGGGAAGTCGGTCTCATCGTGACGACGGTTATGCGGCAGATCAGCGGTCTCGGGATAGGTATATCCGTACGAAGCGTCTGCCCAAGGCAGCGGATGGGGATATACCGTATAGCTGTTACCGGGTTCGTTATAGTCGAAGTTCAAGCGCTCCAAGACCTCATACCGCTGCTCGATCTCATCATTCGTGATCAGGGCACGCGTCTCTTTCTTGGATTTCGTCTCTACCTTCGGTCCATATATATTCGGATAATGGTAGCAGATCTTATACCGGCAAATATTGAAATAATAGTCGCCGACCACAGTAGAGTCTTCACCTGATTTATCAGACAGTGTCTTCCAACTTCGTGCACGCAAGCAGTAATAGACGGTATCGACGTTGTTCTTCACCGGCACTTTGAGGAAGTCATCGCTCTCGGTGATAGGGTGGTCACACCGCGTATATTTCTGCGTCTTGGAATTGTAGATATACCATAGGCAGTCTGCATCCCAACCGCCGCACCAGATCATCGTATCCTGACGTACCTTATCTGCGCTCCAGTTACTCCAATTGTCGTCGTGCATGTAGTAACCCAACAACGACTCCGAGAGACCGGTTTTATGCAGATTATTGTAGTTATAGCGTTGCTCGGTAGAGAGCAGCAGTTTGGTACCCGTAGGCGCCATGACCACATGGTCCTCCATGTACTTTTCGCCCGCCAACGGATATTTTTCATCACCGGTGATACGGGACTTGTAATGATCCAGCGTATCTGCCATCTCGGTCCAGGGATGCAACTCAAACACCTCGCGTATCGAGAGGGTCGGTTCTTTGATCTCGAGGATCGTATCGAGCAAGGCGGTATCGACTTGGTTCTTCTGCGAGAGAGACAAAGGCAGGTTGTCATAGTAGTTACTGATATCGACAGCGTAGGTCAATGTCGGCTTGGTTGCCAATCCCAAGTCGGTGATAGGCGGTGCTACGCGGGCGTTCTTAGCCGGCGGATCTTTCTTCGATCCATCACTGCCGTAGTCTTTCGACCGATAATGGAAGACCGTCCAGCGACCCATCGTCATCAATACTTTTACGGAGTCTTTCTTTTCCTCGTCCCATACTTTGACCGAGTCACCGATGATATGGTACGGGTAGTTGTATTTACCCACATTTCGCGGCGCCAGACGCCATAGGGAATCCGGTATATCGGAATCAGATACATCCTTTCCATTCACGTCGTTTCCTTCCCGGTACCAACGCCACCATCCGTAGAAATTGCGTTCGCGAATAGGCAATTCGACATCCTGATCGGGATAGTAATAGAGGATGCGCTTATTCTGATGCACTTGTTGCAAACCGTCAACACCAATCGGGTCGCCCGAGGCGCCGGAGGTATGAACCAACTGCTGGTTATTGGCATAATTGAAATAGCTGGCTTGCGAGATCGTCAGACGATAGGTCACAATATTCATCTGCTCCTCCTCCAAGGTGATGACATATACCAAATAGAGATCTACCGAACGCGGCGAACGAACGCCGTTAGACAAACATTGTACCGTGATCGTACTGTCGCCTTTCGCCTTGATCTTACACCACGTAGGTGTATTACCGTATTCATCCATCAGACGCACCTCGGCCAAGTCCTTGTCGTTGAGGTGCATACCGATGATGCTATCGGCGGTAGCGCTTCCTTTCTTCTTGATGTCGTGCGTCACGTTGGAGGAGGTAGAACTGATCACCGAAATCACTTCGTCCGACGTATTCAGCAACTGGGTACCATGATGACGAATCGTTTGGAACTGCAGCAAGACCGTATCGTTGACTCCTTTTGTAATAGTGGACGGGAAAGAGTAGTGATACACTTCATTGGCTTCTGTGCAGATCAATGAGTCGAAGGGTGCCTCATGATAAGTTCTACGAACCAAAGGTATCTTCAGGTTTCCGTCGGAGATAGTGCTGAAACCACTCCATTTGTCCTTGTAGCGATAATCCGGAGCACCTTTTTGCAGCCCAAGCGTCACACAGAGCGTGTCCACAATATCGATATAGGTATCTCCTATCTTCACCTCGGTAGGACTAGGCTTTTCGGTAGTAGTCTTCACCGTCGTGACGAAATTATCATTCACCTCACTCACGTCAATGCCACTCTCAGTAGTCGTACGGCTATCCCGTATCCTCTCAATGACACAAGTCGTCTTCCAGCGAGATTCGGAATCCGTATTGATTAAGGCAGCACGACTGGTTCGCGTCTCACGACCGAAGTAGGTCAGTTTGTTATTCAACAGCATGGAGTACTCGCAGTATCCTTGGTATGCCGTTTTAACCGACACCGAGACATTGGTGTTGTAACCGAACACGACCTGTTCATGGCTGGGATACGTACCATTATTGAGCAGGTTAAACTCCAGCAGCGGGTACGCCCACGAGAAAGTGTCCGCCTCCAATTCATTAGTCGTTAGTACCAATGCCGAACCGTTGAACTTCAGCCATTGATTCAGTCCGTACTTGAGTTTCACCTGTTCCTCGTAGTTCGCGTTGGTGTTCGCATAGACATCTGTAAACACATACGTCAGGGTACTCGTGGTGTCACCAACAGCAGGTGTGGTGCCGCTGGTTATGTTGAAATGAAGCGTGTCGCTCGCCGTTAATCCGATCCGGAGTGTGAGTTGCTGAGCTGCTTGATTGACATAGGAGAAATACCACGGTGTGATGTATCCTTCATCGCGGTTCGTCGTGTCTTTAGCTCCTTTGATCAACTGGTTTCCACCCACGCGTTTGTAGAGCGTGTTACCTTTTTGGGTATATTGACGGAAGATAAGACTGTCTTGGGTCGTCCCCTTTCCTGCCATGATGAAATAGCGCTGCCCATTATGCATCACCGACCAAATCAACTCATCTCCCTCCAGAGGTGCTTGAATCAACGGTACACGTACATTGCAGTCGTAATCTTCATTGTCATATCGGTATCCCGTCACAACCAACGTATCATAATTAACGCCGGAGGTGTTATCCGCTTTCGTGCTTAAGGTGGCATATCTGCCGCTTGTTTCAGCCTCTACCTTTTCAAAGGCGGTACCAACCCTAAACGTACACTTACCCGGCAACATACCTAACTGCGCTGTCAGGGTATCGATGGAGATGGTATCTTCGCGTACAAACGCGCCCTGCGCATCCAATAAGTCACGAACATGTACGCGGGTGAGAATGAAATTGATCTTCTGTGACTGCCCTGCCAACGCGCCGAAACCATATCTCTCTTTCTCCGGCTTGAGCACCATACGTGTCTGCTCTTCACCGTAGTGATAGGTCTTGGTCTTGACGATAATATTGCGCTGACGCGTCAAACCGTCGGCGCTGATTGTCAGTCCGTCATTCTCGCCTTGTTTCTTCCAGCGACCATAGTATTTCTTGATCTTACTGATACGACCTTGACTAAGGGTGATACAGAAGGTATCGAGGATATCGATATAGTTACCGCTTGCATCCTTCACGTTTAGCGGAGGGTTGAGACCTCTGGTGACCGTATGATGCCAGTAATGACCGGTCGTTGAATAAGCCACGCGATCCTCTGCGGCTACCGATGTCACACGGCTGTCCGGAATCCATTCAAAGATCTGCGTAATACGGAAGTCCGGTGACAGATACAGGTTATTCGGGTCACTAATGATCTTATCGCGGTTAGGGTGGAAATAGACAGTATCTCCATCTACGACCATTACCGCCAACAGCTGCTTACCGATTAACGCCGACCAAATATCCTCTGTGGTCTTTTCTCCCTCATGGAAATCGAAGGTGATTGTATCGCTCCATGCATATGCCGTATCCGGCAGGATGATATAGTGCTCATCCGCTACCGAAATAGCCGATAGTTGGAAATCGGTAGCCGATGCCGAATCGGCTTGTCCATTAAACTGATTATTTACAGGGTCGTATATGACATAGGGCTCTGCGAAATTAGTACGTTTCTTGAGAATCAGCGAGTCCGGTTTGTTCTCCGGATCATATTCCTCCACAAATCGTTCGGATCTGATTTTGGCACTTGGTATATACGGCTGCTTAAAGGTTGGCCAGCTGGTCTCTGCTTTGCTGGTCGTCGTGAACAGACCCGCCCAGGTGTTGTTTGCCAAAATGACATTCGGAGCCATATAGTACAAACCGATGTGCTCATCCTTTGACGGATGGAAGTTCTCATAGAATGTGAGGGAGTCCACCAAACCCTTCATCGTGTAGCTTCGCGGGTCAAGTACGTGCTCGTTGAAATACAAGCTATCCAGACCGGGCTCTTTCTTCTTGATCTCATTGATCGGGCATCGCACTTCATAGGTACTGAGGTAGTTTGTGTCCAAGTTTTGCGCATTCTCCATACCTTGCCAAGTATTGACCCAACTGTCGAAATGGCGAGCTCGAGCAAAACGGAAACCGGTACCCATACCGGGATGTGTAAGGAAGTATCGCTTGCCGTCCTGCAAGAAGGATATTGCGATCTGCAAGGTACCATCGTACGAAGCAAGTGCATAAAGCGTGTCAGCACCAGTTTGAGTCAAAGTATACGTACTGCCCACCTTTAAGGTGTCACTCGAACCATCGGCTTTCTTGCACCAACCATAGAATGTATATCCCGGTTTAATACGAGGCTGCAGAAGTGTTACTGTATTTGAACCTTCCAAAGGATACTGCAGCGGCATCTCCAAGCCTACTAATCCGTTGTTGTCATAGCGAAGCCATTTATCTTTATTCGCCAAGATAAACACCATATTTCCGTTCGCAGCAGTACTATTGGTTGTAATCTGTGCATAACCGGACTGACCTGCCGGAGTCAGCTTGTCGTGATCCTTTACCGGCACATTCGATCCGAATACGTCAATACTCCATCCTGCCACATCCGCTCCCGGGTCAGTCTCGCTAAAACTCGAGCCCGTCATCAGCGTGGCTTTGATAGTCTTTCCTACCCATTCCTCGTCAATCGTCCACATCTCTTCTGTTATCCAGGTACCATCGCCGTTATCATGCATGCTGACGTTTTTACCGGAACTAACCTTCAGGAAATAGCCCGCCGGTTCGAACTTGACGCCTAAGTTATCTGCTGTCTCACTGGTATCTACGACCATCTGTCCAAACGCGCCAGCAGGAGCTTTGAAGGTAGGCAGATTCAGTAGGGGCAAATTGCGGATTTTCTCAAAAGCCGACTTGGCGGTAGAAGAGCCCAAAGGCTCAGAAGGTGTCGCGCCGCTACCATTACAATATTCGTTGTTATAGCCCACATAGTAGTACGTACTGTCCGGGACGGGCACGAACATATAGTCGGTCTTGTAGATTTTAGAAGAAGCTTTATCCACCGGCTCCATACAGTTGAAGTAATCCCATGTATAAATCTTCTTTGCCGCGGTAGAGTCGGCAGAAGATTTTGGGTTATCCACTTTACGGTATTTTTTGTAGTCCTGCTCGTCGGTAGCGAAGAAATAACTGCTGCAACGTTGAATCGGTTTGTCCAGCATGTAGAGACGGAAGAGGGTACGGTACGTCGGTTTATGTTTGTTATCGGCATAGGCATAAGCCGGAAAACCCGAGTAGCATGTGATTTGCTTTTCGGACCATATCTGCGTCGAATTGGTCGTATTGAAAGTCACCAAAGAGGCATTGGTGTAGGATTGCGGGCTGTTGGCTTTCGGAATGTCTAACATATACACTTCGCGGTAAACCATTCCCAAGAAACCCGTGCCTATCGCACCGTTGATTCTACCCGATTCGGGATCTTGATCGGTACGGTTATACACAGTTCGTAAGGTTTTATTCGGATCAAAGGATTCAATGCCCGTATGATTTGTCGGAATGACGAATACGACATCAGCGGCCTTTGCATCGTTGTAATTTTCCGTGACGTCACCGAGGAACTTAAAAGAGTCACTTGTTCTAAGTGTCTTACCGTCATTCCAGATCGTATAAGCGATACCACCCAAATCGTATTTTCCACGCGCCAAAGGCGCACCGACCCTCCAAATAGACATGTCGGAGGGCTTCGTAGCGTGGGCATCCTGTTGTGCTAATTTCAGGTGTTTTCCGTCCGCATAGATGAATTTACCTTGGGCATTCTTGTAATGGAAATAGTCATCGCCCTCATAGCGCGAATAATTGACAACGAAATACTCACGATCCGGAGTAGAAGGGTTATTATCGTGATCCACCATCACGGACAGCAGGAAGCGATCATCCTGCTCCAAGTTCAACACCAAACCACCATCTGTCGGCGTCCAACCTACAGAAAACGCGCGCATAGGCGCGAGCAACAAAACGAGCAATATAAAAAACAATTGTACACCTTGTGCACGTTTCCATGGATTCATCATACTTTTACCACACAAAATTTCCTACAAAAGTACGGCTTTTTATCGATATGTGCAAATCTTTTAACCCTTTTTCTACCTTTAGGACATCTTTTCTGCTATTTCATAAGGTCTTTTTTTAAAAAGAAGGCAAAAACTTGCATATTCCAAATTTTTGTAGTAATTTTGCAGCCGGTTTTTTGAAGCGCAAGATATATGATACTGAATTATATTTGGATAGCGTTGATTCTGCTGGCCGTACTGATGGGACTGATCCAGGCCCTCTGCTATGGTCAGACGGATATTTTCTCCGAGATACTCAATTCCACCTTCGACAATGCCAAGACGGGTTTCGAACTCTCTATCGGCCTTACGGGCGTGCTCTCGCTCTGGATGGGTATTATGAAGATTGGCGAACAGGCCGGTGCAGTCAACACCATCAGCCGCGGCGTAGCGCCCTTCTTCAGTCGCATCTTTCCCGAGGTGCCGCGCGGCCATAAGGTCTATGGCTCCATGATGATGAATATCGCCGCCAACATGCTGGGGCTCGACAATGCGGCGACGCCGATGGGCCTCAAAGCCATGGGCGAACTCCAGGAACTCAACACCGACAAAACCAAGGCCAGCAACGCCATGATCATGTTCGTCGTGCTCGGCGCAAGCGGCCTGACGCTCGTGCCCACCACCATCATGGCCTACCGCGCCCAGCTCGGTGCGGCTAATCCCGCCGACATCTTTCTGCCTACGCTCATAGCCACCTATGTAGCAACCCTTGTGGGTCTGCTCTGCTGCTGCGTGGCGCAAAAGATACGACTCACCGACGGCGTGGTGCTCACCACCATCATCGGTCTCACCGCCCTCGTCGGCGCACTGGTATGGGGGGCGACGCTGCTCCAGCCCGACGTGCTTGGTCACGTCTCGGCGGCCGTAGCGGCTATCCTGCTGCTGGGCATCATATGTTGGTTCGTCATCCAGGCGGCTGTGCAAAAGTTGAACGTCTATGACGCCTTTATCGACGGCGCCAAGGGCGGCTTCCAGACCGCCATCAGCATCATCCCCTACCTGATTGCTATCCTCGTAGCCGTCGGCATGTTCCGCGCCAGCGGCGCCATGGGTCTGCTGGAGCAGGGGCTGGCTTGGTGCTTTGCCCAAGTGGGTATCGATCCCCGGATGGCCGGTGCCGTACCGACAGCCCTGATGAAGCCCCTCAGCGGTGGCGGCGCACGCGGACTGATGCTGGAGGCTATGACGGCCCACGGTGCGGATAGCCTCGTGGGACGCCTATGTTGCATCCTGCAGGGTACGACCGACACTACGTTCTACGTACTGGCTGTCTATTTCGGATCCGTAGGTATCAAGAACACCCGTCACGCTGTGGCCTGTTGTCTGCTGGCTGACCTGGCCGGCGCCATCGCCGCCTTCGTCCTCGCCGGAATATTTTTTGCATAGCCAACGACCAACGACCAGGCTCTGTCCCGCAACGACTAACGACCAGAAAAATGATAATTTTTCAAACAGATAGTATCGAGATGCCCTCCATCGACGAGGCCCGCATAGCGCGATGGATACGTGCCGTGGCGGCAGGCTATGGTTTCAGCGTGGGCGAACTGAACTATATCTTCTGCTCCGACGAGCGCGAACTGCAGGTCAACCGGGATTTCCTCGGCCATGACTACTATACCGACGTCATCACCTTCGACTATTCTACGCCCTCAACCATCGCCGGCGACATATTCATCTCGCTCGATACCGTCCGCTCCAATGCCGAGCAGGTAGGCGTGCCCTTCTTGGACGAACTCCATCGCATCATCATCCATGGTGCGCTCCACCTCACCGGCCAGGGCGACAAGACGCCCGAGACCAAGGCCCGGATGACGGCTAAAGAAGACCGGGCCCTCGCCATGCTGTAGACAAATTGACGAAAAATGTGTATTCTGCATCCGAAATTTGGTGCAGAATATTTTTTTTTGTATCTTTGCACCCGATTTCTTAAAATCGTTGTGCAATGAAGAAACTGTTTCTCGCTATTATCTTGCTTTCTGCCTACTCACTGATGAGCGCGGTCAACTACTGTGCACCCGCTTCCTGGGGCTATGCCGGCTCGTCCGTCACGGGCGGCGGTAGCGCTACGCCTACGCTGGTCAAGAGCGTCAGCGAACTCAAGTCGGCCCTGGGCAGCAAGGCTAAGAACAAGGTAGTCATCATCACCAAGTCGCTTACCTTCAGCTCGATGCTCACCATCCAGAATGCGCAGAATATTACCATCCTTGGCCTGCCGGGCGTGCGCCTCACGAGCGCCGAGCAGACCGCCAGCACCTCGGGCATCCTTTTCCTCAAGAGCTCGTCCAACGTCATCATCCGCAACCTCATCTTCGAGGGACCCGGTGCCTACGACTGTGACGGCAACGATAACCTCTGCTTCGAGAAGGTGACCAACGCCTGGGTGGACCATTGCGACTTCCAGGATGGCTGCGACGGCAATTTTGACAATAAGAGTACTACGGATAATGTCACGGTCAGCTGGTGCCGCTTCCGCTACCTCAAAGCGCCGCGAGCCGGCGGTTCGGGTGGCGCCGACGACCATCGCTTCACCAATCTGCTGGGCGCCTCGTCGTCCGACAAACCCTCTGACGGCACCTACAACTTCACCTGGGCCTACTGCTGGTGGGACGAGGGATGTAAGGAGCGTATGGTGCGCTGCCGCAATGCCGAGCTCCATTTCCTCAACTGCTATTGGAACTCGTCCGTAGCCAACTACTACGTCGGCCCGGAGAATGCCAAGGCCTACTTCGAGGGTTGCACCTTTGCCGGCAAGGCCAATACGGCCAAGAATATCTTCAAGTCCTACGGCGGTACCAACGCCTGCAAGTTCGTCAACTGCGAGGGCAAACTGCCGTCCAATAGCGGTACGGTTAGCGCCCCCACCTATGCCTACGACCAGCTCGCGGCCGCTACGGCCAAGCAGTACGTCACCGACGCCACCTGCGGCGCAGGCGCTACGCTCGTAGTCAACACCCAGGGCGAGATAGGCTCCTCCTGCGATGGCGGTCAGACGCCTACCGTCGATCCGACGCCCCAGGACACCACGCCCGTCACCCCGCCGACACCCAGCGGCGACCTGACTTGGAATTTCTCCACCAGCGACTTTACGGCTCTCACCGGCGACATCACGGCTACCACTACCATCAACGGACTCACCATTGCCGCTTCTGCGGATAAGAAAGTGACCCTTGCTGCTGCGGCTAAGACCGTCGAGGGCATCGCCTTTACCCATGTGCTCAAGACCGGCGGTACCGGCTCTGCGGCGGCGCGTAGCCTCAGCTTTGCTGTCACCGGTCCCTGTACCATAGAGGTCTATCTCATCAGTGCCAACGCTAAGTCCGAGCGTACCCTCAATATCTTCGCCGGCTCCTACGGCGGAACGCCGCTCACCACCATGACTGCCGCTACTACGGCTGCCAAGCAGAGCTATAGCTACACCGGCGGCGCCACCACCATCTACCTCGGTAGCGCCAATAGCGGCATCAATTTCTACGCCGTCAACCTCGTCTATGCCGGCGATACGCCTTCCGTCCCCACCTATACCCTCCGCTACGACGAGAACGGCGGCGAGGGCGAGATGGATGACCAGGAGGCCCAGCAGGGTCAGGCTGTCAACGTCCAGCCCTGCACCTTCACCGCACCGGCAGGATACGCCTTCCGGGAGTGGAACGACAACTACAAGGGATCGGGTACAAAGTATAACATCGGCCAGTCCGTGACCCTCACGGCCGACCTCACGCTCTATGCTGTTTGGTCGCCCCAGACCTATACCGTCACGCTCGATCCGCAGGGCGGCGCAGGTGGTACCACCAGCATCTCGGCCGTCTTCGACCAGGCTATGCCGAATATCACCATCCCCACGCGCGCGGGCTATTCCTTCTTAGGATATTTCTCCCAGCAGAACGGTGCGGGAACCCAGTACTACGATGCCAACGGTAGCAGCACCAATAGCTGGACCACGCCCTCCGGCGCTACGCTCTATGCCGCCTGGGAGCAGCAGAGCTCGTCCGAACCTACCGGTACGGGTGACCTGCATTTCTGGTTCTTCCACGCTGCGGATGCCGCTACGAACGGCGTAGAGAACGACGCTACGATGTTTAGCAATATGGCCTCCGCCGGTAGCCAGATGGCGGGCTCCATCACCATCGATGGCACCAGCTACGCTATCACGCGCCGTACGGGCGACAACCAGCAGTTCGGCTCCTTCACCATCCCCGATGGCTATACGGCCGTCTTCTATGCCTTGGCCGTTTCGTCGGGTGGCGGTGACCGCCAGATCAACCTCGTCTCCGGTGACTATCGTCAGGAACTCAACGTGCCCGGCGGCGCCGGCGCCTACCAGCGTCTGGAGAGCGAACCCCTGGAGCCCGGCACTTATTCAATCGAGCGCGAGGGCAGCAGCAACGTCCGCCTGGGTATCGTCGTCATCCGCCTCATCGCTTCCGGCAGCGGCACCGGCCTCACGACGCCTGAAGAAAATGACGCAGCACGTAAAGTACTGCGCCATGGTCAGGTAGTTATTGAGCGTGGAGATCGGACGTATGACCTGATGGGTCGTCCGCTATCCCGCTAAGCAGAAATCACAGGCGGACGCCGGTGATTGTATATACAGCATCGCCACGGATAATTACGATTTGTCCGTGGCGTATTTCTTTACGGCATGGAACGCTGACGGTTGTTTGATCCAGGCCTGACGGATCGATCGGATCTTCTTCGCCCAGACGCAGACCGACGAGCACGGCATCATGGTCCGAATAGCGGTTGCTGTAGCTGGCCGAGGTATTGGTATGCCATACCACGGCGCCGGTGATCTGATCCGCCATCGTGCTGTTGGCAAAGGCGTGGTCGATCAGCTCGTGCGTACCCTTGTAGATATACGAGTAGGCGTCCTCGTCATAGCGCAGCAGTTGTTCCTCATAGCCGTTATTCACGATGATCTGCATGGCCTCTTCCGCCATCTGGGCATTCAGGTCGCCCATGATCAGTATGTCGGGGTCTTTCACCTTGCTGCTGTTGTTCAGTCCACCTATCAGCCAGTTGGCATTGTCCACGCGCTTCTGTTTCGAGGCGTCGTCCGAACTGGCCTTGAAGTGGTTCATCGAGAGCGTGAAGCGCTCGCCGGTCGCCAGTTCTTCCCAGGCTTGGATACGCATCGTGTTCTTGTAGTACGTTACGTTGGTAGCGGCATAGTTGCTGCCGTAGGGCTTTACGGTTGCTTTGCGATAGACAAAACCCGACTTGATGGCGTTGTCATAGCTGTCGCTCGTTACGTTGATACCGTCCGATACGGCAGCGTAGTAGTCGCCGCCGGCAGCAGTATTCAGTTCCTGCACCAGATACTCCAGTGTGATCGGCTTGGCTTCCACTTCGCAGAACGCAAAGATATCCGCACCCGAACCGATCATCATCTGCACGATCTTGTTGGTCTTGGCGGCGCGTCCGGCATCGGTGCTGTACGACGGGCGACTGGACTCGTCGTAGTTGTAGTAAAAATTCTCCAAGTTGTTGGCCAGTACGATGATCCGTGCATTGCCCACGTTCGGCCGCTGCGGCAATTGCTGCTGTTCCCCCGCTGTCAGCGACCATGCCACCAACAGCATAATAGATACGAAATATCTCTTCATGGTATGATTTTTTATAAACAATCAGAAAAACATAAAAAAGTTATCAATGGTCACTCTTATTTAAAATATCTGACTCCGGAGGCACTCCGGTTTTTTATGTTTTTTTCTTTTAAATCTAAACTGCTCGATAAATTCCGCCGGCTACGGCGCGTACCTTTCCCTCCATCTCCAGCATGATCAGTTCGCCCGACACCTCGGCATAGTCCATGCCGCTCTGGGCGACCAGCTGGTTGATATGCATGCCGTCCTCGGCTTGGCGCAACAGGCTGAGCAGCTTCCCCTCATCCTCCGTCGGCTCTGCGCCTTCGAAAAGGCGCGTCTGCTTGGGCTGCTGCGTCTGCCATCCCATGGCTTGCACCAGGTCATGCGCCGAGTCGATGAGCGTGGCGCGTTGCAGGCGTATCAGGTCGTTGCAGCCACGGTACTCCTCGTCACCCGGTCGGCCGGGGAAGGCAAAGAGGTCGCGGTTGTAGTCGGTAGCCAGTCCGGCCGTGATGAGCGATCCGCCTCGATTGCGTGACTCTACTACCACCACCGCGTCCGCCAGTCCGGCTACGATGCGGTTGCGGGCGACGAAGTTGATCTTCTCGGGCTCGGTACCCGACATATATTCCGTCAGTATGCCGCCGTTCCGGAGCGCCTCAACGGCTACGGGGCGATGCACGGCGGGGTAGATGCGGTCCAGTCCGTGGGCGGGTATGATGAGTGTCTGTAGGTCGGCTTCTATCGCGGCACGATGGGCCGCTACGTCGATGCCGTAGGCCAGTCCGCTGATGATGGTCACGTCGGGACATTCCTGCGCCAGCTCCAGCACCAGCCTGCGGGCCAGCTCCTTACCCCTCTCCGTAGCGCGGCGCGTACCGACGACGCTGACGAATTTGCCCTCCGAATGGTTTATCCGTCCCTTGCCGAAGAGCATGAGCGGCCGGTCGGCGCACTCGCGCAGGCGGGTGGGGTAGTTCGGGTCGGTATGCCACCAGCATTGGATATCCTTTTGCGCTATCCACTCGGCTTCCTGCTCGGCGCGGACCCAGGCCTTGGGCTTGTTGGCATCGTCCAGACTGTCCCATACGGCATGGGCACTACCCAACTGCGCGAGCAACTGGTGCAGCTGTCGCAACCGGTAGGGGTAGAGCGCGAGCAGGGCGAGTTGGTATAGTCGCTCGTCGGCCATTACTTACGGTCGGATAGGTGGATCTTGGTGCCGTAGCACAGGTCACCTGCATCGCCCAGGCCGGGCACGATATATTTCTTCTCGTTCAGTACCGGGTCTATCGCGGCGCACCAGAGGGTGACGTCCTCGCTGTCGTTGAGCGACCGGCGCAGGCAGTCGATAGCCTGGGGCGTACCTATCGTGCAGCATAGATGGGTGTGACGGGGTGTGCCGTGGCGCAGCAGGGCCAGGTAGCCCACCTCCATCGACATACCGGTAGCCAGCATCGGATCTACTACCACCAGGGTCTTGCCCTCTATCGCCGGCGCAGCCATATACTCGGCTACGATCTCCAGTTCGCCATCGGCGTTCTCGCGGCGGTAGGCACTCAGAAAGGCGTTCTCCGCGCGGTCGAAGATGTTCAGAAAGCCGTGGTGCAGCGGCATGCCGGCTCTGAGGATGGTAGCCAGCACCAGCTGGTCCGTGATCGTGTTGACCGTAGCCTTAGCCAGAGGGGTCTGCACCTCGGTGGGCTCGTAGTGGAGCACCTTGCTCATCTCGATGGCCATCACCTCGCCGATACGCTCTATGTTACGGCGGAAGCGGAGCGGGTCCTTCTGGATCTCTACGTCGCGTATCTCACGCAGGTACTGGTTGAGCACACTGTTATGCTCGGATAGGTTAACGACTTTCATGACGGTCTGTTTATTTGTTTTTCAGCATTGCTTTTACGATCTTCTGCTCGGCCTTGATGGTCTCTACGCGGGCTTTGCAGGTAGCCTCCAGTTGCTTGAGGTCCAGCTCTTTCTGCTGGATCTCCAGGTTGTAGGCATCCAGGCTGGTCTGCAGGCTCTGTGCACCGTTCAGGGCGTCGCTCAGGTTCTTCTGACGTGCGGTCAGTTCGTCGAGCATGTTGTCCAGATACTGCTTCTCGCCCACAAGGTAGTCGTTGTACGCATCGCGGGTGTCGGCGTTCAGTTTCTTCAGCTCGCGCAGGCTCTTCTGCTGCTTCTCGATGGTCTTGATCATGTTTTTGATCACGTCGATCTCCTTCTGGGCACTCTTCTCCAGGTTATTAACCGAACTGTTCACCTCTTTCAGGCAAGCGGCCACGTTCTTAGCGTGTGCCTTCTCGTCCTTCAGCTCTTTCCAAGCCTCCTTGATGGCCTTGGTGTCGGCATCCTGCAGCAGCACGATGTGTTGCAACTCGGTCGAATACATCTCGGTCTGGTTGACGTACTGCGTACGCATCGAGTCGAGGTTGAACTCAGCCAACTTGATGTTCAGCGGATTGACATGTTGGGCACTCATTCCCAGCGAAAAAGCCACAAGGGCCAAAGCGAAAAATACTCTTTTCATTGTTGTATAAAATTGATGTGTTTGTATATATTTTTGTGTTGTTTGCGTGTTGTTTATATATGTCTACACGTTTTGCGCTGCAAATTTACTACAAAAAATTGGAATATGCAAGATTTTGGCCGAAAAAATCAAATATATTTGCGATTTTATGAGTGAATCATTGCTATTATTAGCCGATTGTATTATTGTGACGGTATAGTGACAGTATAGTAGTCGCCTATTAGAAACCTATTAAAAATTTAATATTATCAGAATAATAGCCTAATAATAACCTATTAATAACCTAATAATAGCCTAATAAAATCCTAATATATACTGCACAAACTATCTGTAAAGATCCTACTTTTTCCCGACATACGCAAGACTTTTTTGAAAAAAAACTCGCGTACGCTTGCGTATGTGCGAAAAATTTTGTACCTTTGCAGCGCAAAACGAATAGACGCGTATGAGCAAAGTATTGCTGATCTCGACGGGTGGCACCATTACGATGGTGCGTGAGCAGACGAGCGGCGCTCTGGTGCCCGCCGACCTGGAGACCTTCAAGGCCTTCATGCCCGAACTTTTTGCCGGAACGATACAGGTGGATATCCAAGCCTTCGACCCCATGATCGACTCGTCGGACATCGGTCCCGACAGTTGGCGACGCATGGCCGAGATGGTGTATGACCACTATGAGGAATACGACGGCTTCGTGATCCTGCACGGCACCGACACGATGAGTTATTCGGCCTCGGCGCTGAGCTTCATGCTGGAGAACCTGGGCAAACCGGTGGTGTTCACGGGTAGCCAGTTGCCCGTAGGCGTACTGCGTAGCGATGCGCGTGAGAACCTGCTGACGGCTATCGAGATAGCGGCCGAGCAGGACGAAGAGGGCAATGCCGTGGTGCCGGAGGTAGCGATATACTTTGAGGACCGCCTCTTCCGCGCCAACCGCACCACAAAGCGCAACGCCGAGCATTTCTCGGCCTTCAACAGCTACAACTATCCCGCCCTGGCCAAGGCCGGCGTACACATCACCTATCAGCCCCACCTGATCCACTATAGCGACCCGAACCTGCCGCTCACGCTGCATACGGAATTTGACACCCGGGTAGCGGTGCTGAAGCTCTTCCCGGGCATCCAGCCGGAGGTGGTACGCAGCGTGCTGAGGACACCGGGACTCAGGGGCGTGGCGCTGGAGACCTTCGGCGCAGGCAATGCGCCCTCGGCCGAGTGGCTGTACGCCGAACTGAAAGAGGCGGTAGATCGCGGTATACTGATCGTCAACAAGACGCAATGCAACACCGGATCGGTGGAGATGGGACTGTATGCCGTGTCGCTCAACCTGATGCGTGCGGGCGTGCTCTCGGGCTACGATATCACGACGGAGGCGCTGCTGACCAAGATGATGCTGCTGTTGGGCGAGAACCCCGACGACCTCCCGCGCGTACGCAAACTAATAGGTACAAGCCTGTGTGGGGAAGTGACGGTGGATTAGACCAATCAGAATAATCAGAATAATCCGAATAATCCGAAATATATGAAAAATCTTGAGCCGAAGGGATTGTGGGAGAGTTTCCACGCCCTAACACAAATTCCGCGTCCGAGCGGAAAGAAAGAGGAAGTAGCTGCCTTCCTGGTCAATTACGGTAAGAGCCTGGGTCTGGAGACCCTGCAGGACGAGATCGGCAACGTGCTGATCCGCAAACCGGCATCGGCCGGCATGGAAGACCATCCGGGTATCATCCTGCAAGGCCATATGGACATGGTGCCGCAGAAGAACAACGACCGCGTCTTCGACTTTGAGAAAGACCCGATAGAGGCCTATGTGGAGGATAACGGCGAGTGGGTAACAGCCAACGGAACGACCCTGGGTGCTGACAACGGCATCGGCGTAGCGACCGCCATGGCTATCCTGGCCGACAAGAACGTGGTGCACCCGCCGCTGGAAGCTCTCTTCACCGTAGATGAAGAGACCGGCATGTACGGTGCGTTTGACCTGAAGGGTGGATGGCTGCGAGGCAAATACCTGCTCAACCTCGACTCGGAGACCGAGGGCGAACTGTACGTAGGTTGCGCCGGCGGCGTAGATACCACCGCGACGTTCAGTTATGAACCCGTAGAGACCGAAGAGGGCGACATCGCCGTACGTATCAGCCTGACGGGCTGCAAGGGCGGTCACTCGGGATGCGATATCCACCTGCAGCGGGCTAACGCTATCAAGCAGCTTTTCCGCGTGCTGAAAGAGGCCGTAACGAACTACGAAGCCCGTCTGGCAATGGTGGAGGGCGGAAGCCTGAGAAACGCCATCCCGCGCGAGGCATCGGCCATCGTGACCATCCCCGCCGAGAACTATGACGACCTATGCGACCTGGTAGCCCGCATGGAGGACCAGCTGCTCGTGGAGTACGACGGCATAGAGACAGATCTGAAGCTCAGCGCCGAAGAGGTGGCGTGCCCCAAGACGGAGATGCCCGAGGACGTTCAGGACTTCCTGATCCACGCTATCACGCTCTGCCCGCACGGCGTATACCGCATGATTCCCGAGATGCCCGACATCGTAGAGACGAGCAACAACCTGGCGATGATCGATACCAAGGACGGGAAGGTGACGGTATGCTGCCTAACCCGCTCCAGCGTAGAGAGCCGCAAGGAGGAACTGCAGTCGGTGATCCACTCGGCCTTCTCGCTGGCCGGCGCCGACGTGGTGTTCTCGGGTTCGTATCCGGGATGGAAACCCAACTTCAAGAGTCCGCTGCTCCATACCATGAAGGAGGTCTACAACCGCGAGTTCGGCCACGAGCCGCGCGTAGTGATCATCCACGCCGGACTGGAGTGCGGCATCATCGGCAGGAACTACCCCGAAATGCAGATGATCTCCTTCGGACCCACCATCGAGCACCCGCACAGCCCCGATGAGCGCGTGAATATCAAGACAGTACAGCAATTCTACCACTACGTACTGGCTGCATTGAAAGCCTTCTAAATC
Source organism: Paludibacteraceae bacterium (assembly GCA_017509715.1). Taxonomy (GTDB): domain Bacteria; phylum Bacteroidota; class Bacteroidia; order Bacteroidales; family Paludibacteraceae; genus Colicola. The sequence goes on from JAFWOU010000009.1 coordinate 75,082, forward strand.
CTACATAAGAAATACAAAATAGGAAATACGGAACACGAAATGGCATCTCTGGGTGCCATTTCGTCATTTTTATTTGGTCATGTCGGCAGAAAGCTGTAATTTTGCCGTCGATTTCGGATGAATAGGCGCGAAACTACAGGTATTAGTCAAACGTCCGAAAGGTATTAGTCTATGAGTCCGGAAGTATTAGTCTGTTATATTTAAAGGTATTAAGAAAGGACGAAAAAGATGAAAAAAATGTTGTATTTTGTAGGTCTTGTTGCAATTTTGGCAGGATTTACGAGCGCGGATGCCGCGAAACGCAATGATATATTTACGGTTCGCTTCCGCGAGAACACACTGGTAGTAAGCTCGGAGCAGATGGAGGAAGCGCGCATCTACACGATGCAAGGACGTCTGCTGCAAAAGGAGCGTGGTAAGTTTGCCCAGTTTGAACTGGAGCGCGGTGAGTACCGCCTGTTTGCCAAGGTGAACGGCGAGACCGTGACCCGCAGGATCGAACTCCGCTAAACTGAAAACTGCCATTTGCCCTTAGGGCACATCTTATAGACTAAGATTTCTTACCCTAAAGGGTAGCAAATTTGCGAAAATGACGTAAATTTGCAAAAAAAAGTGCAAAAGTATTGCGTATATCAAAAAAAAGCAGTACTTTTGCATGCTTTTTATGGCCGTTAACAAAAATTGATATGCAAAATATACGTAATATAGCGATTATCGCGCACGTGGATCACGGTAAAACGACGCTGGTGGACAAGATGCTCTACACGGCGAATGTGGTCAGTCGTCAGCAATCTGAGTTCAGCGATCAGCCCAAGGAGCTAATCCTGGACAACAATGACCTGGAGCGTGAGCGCGGCATCACCATCCTGGCCAAGAACGTGGCTATCGAGTACAAGGGTACGAAGATCAACATTATCGACACTCCGGGTCACGCCGACTTTGGCGGTGAGGTGGAGCGTGTGCTGAACATGGCCGACGGCGTGCTGCTGCTGGTAGATGCCTTTGAAGGCGCGATGCCCCAGACGCGTTTTGTGCTGCAGAAGGCGCTGGAGATCGGACTGAAGCCCATCGTGGTGATCAACAAAGTGGACAAACTCAACTGCCGTCCGGACGAGGTGCAAGAGGAGGTATTCGACCTGATGTGCAACCTGAACGCCACGGACGACCAGCTGGATTTCCAGACCCTCTACGGCTCGGCCAAGCAGGGATGGATGTCGACCGACTGGAAGAAGCCGACGACGGACCTGACGGACCTGATGGACGCCATCATCGAGTACATCCCCGCTCCGCAGGAGAATCCCGGTACGCCCCAGATGCTGATCACCAGCCTGGACTACAACCCCTACGTAGGTCGTATAGCCGTAGGCCGTCTGCACCGCGGCGAGTTGCGTGACGGACAGACCGTCACCCTCGCCAAGAAAGACGGCACGATGCAGAAGACCAAGATCAAGGAGCTGCACACCTTCTCGGGTATGGGTCACGTGAAGACCGACCTGGTTCGGAACGGCGACATATGCGCCCTGATCGGTATTGACGGCTTTGAGATAGGCGACACCATCTGCGACGCTGAGAATCCGGAGCCGCTGAAGCCCATCGCTATCGACGAGCCGACGATGAGTATGACCTTCTGCATCAACGACTCGCCCTTCTTCGGACAGGACGGTAAGTACGTGACCAGCCGTCATATCCAGGACCGACTGAACAAGGAGCTGGAGAAGAACCTGGCGCTGCGCGTGGAGCGTGGTCAGTCGGAGAACAGCTGGCGCGTATTCGGACGCGGCGTGCTGCACCTGAGCGTGCTGATCGAGACCATGCGTCGCGAGGGATACGAGCTGCAGGTAGGTCAACCGCAGGTGATCGTCAAGGAGATAGACGGCGTACGGTGCGAACCGGTAGAGAGCCTGACGGTGAATACGCCGGAGGAGTGCGCGGGCAAGATCATCGAGTTTGTCTCGACCCACAAGGGCGAGATGACCAAGATGGAGATGGTGAACGACCGCACCCACCTGGAGTTCACCATCCCGAGTCGCGGCATCCTGGGTATGCGTACCTACGTGATGAACGTCTCGGCCGGCGAGGCCATCATGGCCCACCGCTTCCTGGAGTACCAGCCCTGGAAAGGCGAGATCGTGAAGCGCAACAACGGATCGCTGATCGCCATGGAAGCCGGCACGGCCTATGCCTATGCCCTGGACAAACTGCAGGACCGCGGTCGCTTCTTCATCGATCCGCAAGAGGAGGTGTATGCCGGTCAGGTAGTGGGCGAGAACGCCAAGGAAGGCGACATCGTCATCAACGTGACCAAATCCAAAAAACTGACCAATATGCGTACCAAGTCGTCGGACGACAAGGCTGTGCTGCCACCGCCGGTACGTATGTCGCTGGAGGAGGCGCTGGAGTATATCAAGGAGGATGAGTACGTAGAGGTGACGCCGCATGCGATGCGTATCCGCAAGATCATACTCGACGAGCTGGAGCGGAAACGTGCCGGCCGCGCTTAAGAATCGGAATAATCAGAAAAATCAGAATAATCAGAATTTATGAAAATTGAACAAAGTGAATTGAAAGACCTGCAGGCCGTTGTGACGCTCACGATCGAGCCGGCTGACTACCAAGACGAGGTACAGAAGCAACTGAAGCAGGTTCGTCAGAAAGCCCAGATCCCGGGTTTCCGTCCGGGTATGGTACCCCTGGGACTGGTGAAGAAGATGTACGGCAAGGGTGTACTGGCCGACGTACTGAACAAGCTGGTAGGTGAGAACCTGCAGAAGCACATCGAGGATAACAAGCTCGCTATCCTGGGCGACCCGATGCCCAACAACGAGCTGACGCCCAACATCGACATGGACGAGCAGGACACCTTTACCTTCGCGTTCGACATCGCAGTAGCGCCGGAGTTTGACGCTAAGCTGACCGGCAAGAACAAGCTGACCGAGTACAAAATCGAGGTGACCGACGAGATGGTACAGCGTCAGGCCGAGAGCTACGCTGCCCGCTACGGCGAGTACGTAGAGGTGGACGCCGCCAAGGAAGGTGACATTCTGCGCGGTACGCTGACCGAGCAGAAAGAGGGCGGCATCGTGAAGGAGAACGCCATCCTCAACCCGCAGTATATGCAGGATAAGAAGCAGCAGAAGCTGTTCGCAAAAGTGAAGAAAGGTGACGTAGTGACCTTCAACCCGATGAAAGCCTACGGCAGCGAGGTAGAGGTAAGCTCTATGCTCTCGATCACCAAGGAGCAGGCCGAGGGTCTGGAGTCGGACTTCACGTTTGAGATCCAGTCGATCACCCGCCACGAGGCTGCTAAGATCGACGGCGAACTGTTTGCTAAGGTATATGGCGAGAACGCCCCGAAGGACGAGGCGGAGTTCCGCGCACGCATCAAGGCGGAGATTGAGCAGAATATGGCCGAGGACTCGAAGTACAAATTCGGTCTGGACGCCAAGGCTGCCATCCTGAAGAAGATGGAGAAGGTGGCCTTCCCCGAGGCCTTCCTGCGCCGCTGGGTACTGGCTACCAACGACAAGATGACCGAGGAGCAACTGGATAAGGACTTCCCGCAGATGTTGGAGGAACTGAAATGGCACCTGGCTAAGGACCAACTGCTGAAGGCCTTCGGTATCGAGATCCAGAAAGAGGATGTAGAGGCGTATGCCAAGGAGGTTGCCCGCATGCAGTTTATGCAGTACGGCATGATGCACGTAGAGGACAAGTACCTGGAGAGCTTCGCACAGGATATGCTCAAGAAGGAGGATCAACTGCGCGGCATCGTAGAGCGCGTGGCTGAGAACAAGATCTATGACGCCCTGCGTGGCGTAGCCAAGATTGAGGAGAAAGCTATCTCGCACGAGGACTTCGGCAAATTGTTTAATTAAGACCGTTCACTGCGTTCGCTGAAAGAAGAAAGACCGCATGACACATATCCACTTTATAGCTATAGGCGGTGCGGCGATGCACAACTTGGCCATGGCCGTGGCGCAGAAGCAAGGCTACCGGGTGACCGGGTCGGACGACGAGATCTTCGATCCGGCGCTCACCCACCTGCGCGAGGCCGGTCTGCTGCCCGACGAGATGGGATGGCATCCGGAGCGTATCACGCCGGACATCGATGCCATCATCCTGGGTATGCATGCCCGCGAGGACAACCCCGAACTGGTGCGTGCCCGCGAATTGGGACTCAAGATCTACTCCTTCCCTGAGTACCTCTACGAGCAGACCAGAGACAAGATACGCATCGTGGTAGGCGGTAGCCACGGCAAGACCACCACGACGTCGATGATCCTCTATGTGCTGCAGCGTCTGGGCATCGAGGCCGACTATATGGTGGGTGCCCAGATCGAGGGCTTTGAGCGCATGGTGCGCCTCTCTGATACAGCCAAATATGCTGTGTTTGAGGGCGATGAGTACCTGACCAGTCCGCTGGACCTGCGAAGCAAGTTCCTCTGGTACCACCCCCACGTAGCTATCCTGACGGGCATAGCATGGGATCATATCAACGTGTTTCCCACCTTCCCGCAGTATGTGGATACGTTCCGGCAGTTTGTGGACAGCTTTGAGCCGAACGGTCAGTTTATCTACTACCAGGGCGATGAGAACCTGCGCCAGATAGCTGCCGGTGCGCGTAAGGACATCACCTGCATCCCGTATGATGCATACCAAGGCGAGGTACGGATGCAAGTCTTCGGACGCCATAACATGCAGAACCTGCAAGCCGCCATGCTGGCTTGCCACTGCATCGGCGTCAGTCCGGACGACTTCTACCGCGAGATCTCGACCTTCACCGGCGCCAGCAACCGCCTGGAAAAGATCTGCGAGACCGAGACGAGCGTAGCCTACAAAGACTTCGCCCACTCGCCCAGCAAGCTCCGCGCCACGGTGAACGCCGTACGCGAGCGCTACCCCGAGAAGCGACTCATCGCCTGCATGGAGCTGCATACCTTCTCCAGCCTGATGGCCGACTTTCTGCCGCAATACCGCGACTGCATGGCCGAGGCCGATTTGGCGCTGGTGTACTTCAATCCCAAAGTGATCGAGCACAAACGACTGACGCCCATCACAAAAGAGGAAGTTCGCGAGGCCTTTGGCACGGAAAATGTAGAAGTATTCACGGAGAGCGCGGCGTTGCAGGAGCGACTGAAGGGAATAAGCTATAGCAACGCGGCGCTGCTCATGATGTCTAGCGGTACGTTTGACGGGGTAAATGTCAAGGAATTTGCCACGGAACTGCTAAAAAATGCATAAAATTACGATTTTTTTTGCGTATTTGAAAAAAAAGTAGTAATTTTGCGCCCTATTTTGCCTAACTAGGCGGGTCCGGTAGCTCAGCTGGATAGAGCAACAGCCTTCTAAGCTGTGGGTCTCGGGTTCGAATCCCGACCGGATCACAAACGTTCAGAACGATTTGTCGTCAAGCTCGCTTGTAAGACAAAACGAGATGAACGGATGTGCAGATTGCCTTGCAAGCTGCATAGGGATTACGAAGAAATCCCGACCGGGGCAAAAGCCCTAATATTTGTACATAGTTTTTATAAAGATATGCGTCAACTAAAGATTACAAAATCGATCACTAACCGTGAATCGGCTTCGCTGGACAAGTACCTGCAGGAGATCGGTCGTGAGGACCTGATCTCGGTGGAGGAAGAGGTGGAGCTGGCGGGTAGGATCCGCAACGGCGACCGTGCTGCGCTGGAGAAACTGACACGCTCGAACCTGCGTTTCGTGGTGTCGGTAGCCAAGCAGTACCAGAACCAGGGTCTGACGCTGCCTGACCTGATCAACGAGGGTAACCTGGGACTGATCAAGGCAGCAGAGAAATTTGATGAGACCCGTGGTTTTAAGTTCATCTCGTATGCTGTATGGTGGATCCGTCAGTCGATCCTGCAAGCCCTGGCCGAGCAGAGCCGTATTGTGCGTCTGCCGCTCAACCAGGTAGGTTCGCTCAACAAGATCAGCAAGGCCTTCCAGCGCTTTGAGCAGGTCCATGAGCGCAAGCCGTCGGCCGAGGAACTGGCCGAGGAACTGGACATCCCGGTAGATAAGATCGCCGACACGCTCAAGATGTCGGGTCGTCACATCAGCGTGGATGCTCCGTTTGTAGAGGGCGAGGACAACAGCCTGATCGACGTGATGGTCAACGAGGATTCGCCCAACGCCGACCGCGGACTGATCAACGAGTCGCTGCAGCGTGAGGTGGACCGTGCGCTGGCCACCCTGACCACCCGTGAGGCTGACATCCTGCGTCAGTTCTTCGGCATCGGATGCCCGGAGAAGACCCTGGAGGAGATCGGTGAGGACCTGAACCTCACGCGCGAGCGCGTGCGTCAAATTAAGGAAAAAGCAATACGCCGCCTCAAAGCGGGGCAGCGTAGTCATATCCTGCAGACCTATCTGGGATAAGTCCCTTAGAAGAACAACGAGAATTTCAGGCCGGTTCGTACAATGCTGCGACCGGCTTGATTCGTATAGGTAGCTCCCAGTACGAGCGGGTCGGGCGTCTCGGAGACCGTCATGCGGGCCTGCTGGAAACGCACGTCGGCCGAGAGGCCGATAGCCGTCTTGCTATTGATCTCGTAGCGGTAGCCGAAGAGCACCTCGGCATAGATGCCGCCTACGTACTGCTTGCTCAGCGCTACGCCGTAGCCCAGCGACATACCCATCAGCGGCGCATGCTTGCCCACCACGAGCGGCATACGCAGGGCAGCCTGGATAGGCAGGAAATGGTACTTATCTCCCACTGCATCACCGTGATAGCCCAGACCGCCACCAACAAAGATACGGTGGTCGGCCAGGTTGTGCGAACCCACCAGCAGGTCCACGCTGTAGGCTACGCCCGTCTTGCCGTCGCTCGGCAGGATAGCCGCACCGACGCTGGGCTCCAGCAGGATGCTGGCTTTCTTCTTATGCCCATCGCCAACGGTCTTCACTTCTTCCTCCTCGACCACGGTCTGCTCTTCTTCGGCAATGCTCACTACCTCGGCACGGGGGTACTGGTAGCGGGCACCGGAGGCATCGCGCAGGATGACCACTTCGTCGTTCTGGATCAGTATCTGGCCGCGCACCTGAGTGCCGTTCTTGAGCGTCACGATCTCGGCCTGCATCATGACAGCGGCCAAGAGGAGCAACAGTAGAATGAATGGTTTGCGTATCATAGAATCTTTAGTTTTTCAGGGTATGTATGGCCTGGATGGGGTCGGGGCTGCCGAACACGGCGCTACCGGCTACCAGCACATCGGCACCGGCGCGGAACAGCTCCGCCGCATTGTCGGCATTGACGCCACCGTCGATCTCGATGAGTGTCTGCAATCCGCGGCGCTCGATCTCAGAGCGGATAAAGCGGATCTTGCTCATGGTCTCGGGAATGAATTTCTGGCCACCAAAGCCCGCAAACACCGACATGAGCAACACCATATCCACCTTGTCCAGGTAGGGCACCAGGCGCTCTACGGCGATATCGGGATTGATGGTGAGGCAGGTACGAACGCCCTTGGCGCGGATCAGGTCGAGGATAGGCAGCGGATCGTCCACGGCCTCCAGGTGGAAACCTACCGACCAGGCACCGGCGTCGCAGAAGCGCTCTACGTATTTCTCGGGATGCACGATCATCAGGTGGACATCCAGCGGCTTGGTGCAGTACTTGCGCATCGGTTCCATCAGGGGAAAACCGAACGATATGTTCGGCACAAACGTACCGTCCATCACATCTACGTGCAGCCAGTCGGCCTCGCTGCGGTTGATCATCTCAAGGTCATCGGCCAGGTGAGCAAAGTCGGCCGACAAAACGCTGGGGGCTATCAGTTTCATATTCGCTATATTTCCACGAGTTTATATCCTTTTCCACGAACCGGCATGATCTGTACGCCCAGGGGTTGTAGCCAGGTTCGGAGCCGGTGTACAAAGACCGACAGCGACTTAGCCGAGAAGGGGTCGTCGGAATGCCATAGGCGGCGCAGAATCAGTCGGCGGCTGACCACCGTGTCCTTTCTGCGGCATAGCAGGAGCAGCAGTTCGCTCTCCCGCGCCGAGAGGTGCATGGGCTCCCCGTCGGTGCCGGTCAACTGCTGGCGCACGCCATCGAACGTGCCGCCACGAAAGCGGAACAGCGTCTCGCGCGACTCCAGGCTCTCGGGACTGGTGCGGCGCAGCACGGCGGCAATACGGCATACCAGCACCTCGATGTTAAAGGGCTTTAGCACGTAGTCGTCGCAGCCGCAATGGAACGCGCGCAGGATATCGTCCTTGGCGCCCGAATCGGCCAGCACCACCACGGGCGTTGAGCACTCGGCCTGACGCATACGCGTGAGCTGCTCCGGTACGGATACGTCGGTCTGGTTCTGCGAGAGCAAAAGCAGATCGTATTCGCCCAGCAGGATACGGCGCTGCGTGTCCTGATCCAGGGCATGCGCCACGGGCTCATAGCCCTGCGCCGAGAGGTAGTCCACCAGGATCGTCGCCAGGCTGATATCCGATTCGGTCAGCAGTATTTTGCGGTTCATGCTGCAAAGGTAGTGTTTTTTTTGTATATACGCAAGATTTTTTGCGAAAATATTTGCATATATGCAAATTTTGTTGTAATTTTGTAGCGTAAAAAGCATTGATTGATGAACGAGACGCACTATGTATACCAACAGCCTACGTTGGATTTTGTGACCGCGGCGGCGCAGACGTGCCTGCTGCTGGAGCATGCCGGCGAGATGGAACGTGAGGAGATGCAGGAGCAGCTATTGCGCCTGCTTCCTTTGCTCTACCTGCGTACGCGGATGCTGGACGAGACGGAACCGCTGATGGACGGCGAGATGCAGCAGTTTGTGCAGGAAGAGGACTATAATTTTGTTCGCCTGGGCGTGCAGCAACTATTGGGTTCGGACGACACCTACCTGAGCGTACTGACCGACAACAGCCTCTACACCGACGAACCCTGCACGGCCAGCATATCTGAGGACCTGGCTGATATCTACCAGGAACTGAAGAACATGGCCGCCAGTTTTCAGACGGGCCAAGAGGAGGTGATGAACGATGCCGTGTATGAGTGCCATCGGCAGTTTAAGGAACATTGGGGACAGAAATTGGTAAATGCGTTGGCGGCATTGCATGCGGTGGGAATGGCAAAAGGCTAATGGCGAAAGGCGAAAGGAGTGAAGGAGAATCAGTACATACATCGTATTGCCAAGGAGTTGGTGCAACTGATGCCCTTGGCGAAGTTCGAAGGCGAAGTCATTGTGGTGGATCATGAGGAGCAGGTGGCTGAAGCCGTTGGCTACCTCAATCGCCAGACTATCGTCGGCGTGGATACTGAGTCGCGTCCCAGTTTCAAGCGCGGCGTACATTATCCCACGGCCCTGGTGCAGATATCCACAGAAGAGCGTTGCTACCTGTTTCGCCTGACGCATATCGGTATGCCGCAGGACCTGGCGGATTTCTTTGCCAACTCCAAGATATGCAAGGTGGGACTGGCTTTTCGCGACGATATCAACGGTCTGCGTCGCCGGCGCGACTTCAAGCCCCGTAACTGCGTGGACCTGCAGCAGATGGTGGGACGCTACGGCATCCTGGACCTGGGGCTTCAGAAGATGTTTGCCATCTGCTTCGGACGGAAGATATCCAAGTCGCAGCAACTGACCAACTGGGAGAACTCCCACCTCACCCCCGAGCAAGCCCGCTACGCCAGCACTGATGCCTGGGCTACACTCCTGATCTACAAGGATTTGCTCGACCACAACCCGCTACCTAAGAAAGAGGCCGAAGCGCTGCGCTTGGCCGACCTGGACAAGCAACGTCAGCACCAGATGGAGGTGCAGGCTGCAAGAGAAGCTGAAAACTCGAAAAATACGAAAATAGAAAAATAAGAAAATATGAAACGCACCCTTATCCTTTTTCTGGCTCTGGTCCTCACGCTGGGACTGAACGCCAAGATCAAGTATGTCTTCTACTTCATAGGCGACGGCATGGGCACCAACCAGGTGCTGGCGGCTGAGATGTATCGCGCTGAACTGCAGGGCGGTATAGGTCGTGTACCCACCTGCATGAGTCAACTGCCTGTATCGGGTCAGATCAGTACCTACTCGGCCAGCAACGGCATCACCGACTCGTCGGCTGCCGGAACGTGTCTGGCTACGGGCCGCAAGACCAACAATGGTATGCTCGGTATCGGACCGAAAGGCGACACCATCACCACCATTGCCGAGACGCTCAAACGCGAAGGGTGGGGCATCGGCATCATGACCTCCGTAGCCATCGACCATGCCACGCCGGGTGCGTTCTACGGCCATGACGAGAAGCGCAGCCACTACTACGAGATTGGTAAGCAGCTGATTCTGAGCGGTTTTGACTTCTTCGGCGGCGCGGGTTTTCACTATCCGCAGGGTAAGCATGATGACAAAGCGGAGAACCTCTACGACCTGGCCGAACAAGCCGGCTACACCATCGTTCGTTCGTACGACGAGGCACATCGCAATATGCGTGCCGACCGCATGATCATGGTTCAACCCGGCGACACGGGCATGGTGCATAGCGACTGCATCGGTTACAGCATCGACCAGCATACCGAGAACGCTACGCTCAAGCAGATCGTGAGCACGGCTATCCCGTTCCTGGAAAAGAAATACGACCGCTTCTTCATGATGGTGGAGGGTGGCATGATAGACTACGCTTGTCATGGCGACGACGGCCGCACGGCTATCGACGAGGTATGGGCCATGGACGAGGCGCTGGAGGTGGCTTACCGCTTCTACCTGCGTCATCCGGACGAGACGCTCATCGTGGTGACCGCCGACCATGAGACAGGCGGCATGGCGCTGGGTAACTCCGACTATACGCTCAACCTCCAGCTGCTGCAGTACCAGCAGTGCTCGGCATGGGTGCTGAGCGACCGCTTCACGGAGCTCTTCAAGGACGCTACCCCCACGTGGGAGCAGGTCAAGCAGGTTTGGCAGGAGAGTTTGGGCTTCTGGGCACAGGTGGAACTGACCGAGGACGAGGAGGCTGAACTGCGTGCCGCCTACGACCAAGCTGCGCGCCATGAGTCAACCGACGAGAAGACGATGTACAAGGATATCAACCGTCTGGGCGACCTGGGTATCGCCATCCTCAACCGCAAAGCCAAGGTGGGATGGACCAGCCGTGCCCATACCGGTCATGCCGTACCTGTGTTTGCAGCGGGCGTAGGGGCCGAACTCTTCACCGGTTGGCACGACAACAGCCAGATGGTGCCGCTCATTCAGGAAGCGATTCGGCAAGCTGACGCAAAGCCTCGGAAATGTCGTCGTTAGGCAGACGAAGTTGGTAGAGTCCGGCGCGAATTTTCTCCACCGGCCAACGGCTTAAGAAATAATGATCATGCACATACGCGCGACAGAAACGCGCGGTATCCAGATAGTGGTGCGCCTTGAGGTGCGCCACTATCTCGTCCCGGAGGCTGCTGTCAGCCCCCCACAGATAGAGTTTCTGCTGTACCTGCATCGGGCAGCGTTCGGCCCGCGCACAATAGCGCTCAGCCTTCTGTCGCAATTCGTCCGGAGAGTATTCGGGTCGTTCCATAACTGTCATGATATAAGGTGATGTCGGTATAACCAAGCTCCTGCATCATCTGCTGCATCGCATCGGCATAGCGGGGGTTGATCTCAAAGAAAAGCCAGGTGGCGCGGCGGATCTCAGCAATACGGCGATAGAAGCGCAGCGGGTCATCGTCGGGTACGAAGAGCGCACTGTGGGGCTCGTAGTCCAGTACGTTGCGGTCCATCCCGACGCGTTCCTGTTCGGCGATATATGGCGGATTGGAGACGATGAGGTCATACCGTTCGATCTCGTCCGTGAGGATGTCGGCTTGCAGCCATCGTACCTCCAACTTGTTGCGCGCTGCATTCTCACGCGCTACGGCCAGGGCCTCGGCCGAGATGTCCAGACCCGTCACCTGCCAGTCGGGGTGCTGCTGCTTGAGCGCCAAGGCGATGCAACCGCTGCCGGTACCGATATCCAGGCATTTGATCATTTGGTCATTTACCATTTTCTCATTGATCCGGTCCACCAGTTCGGCGGTTTCGGGACGCGGGATGAGGGTGGCGGGAGTGAGCTTTAGGTCGAGCCCGCACCATAAAGTATGGCCAAAAATGTACTGAATCGGTTCTTTTTTCAGCAAACGATCCACGATCGCTTGCATATGTGGAGAAAAAGCTGTATCTTTGCAGTCGATTAAGATTTGGGTACGCGTCAACCCTGTGGTTTCCTCCAGGATCCACCATGCCAAGGCCCGCGCCTCGTCCTCGGGATAAGCGGCGTTGAGCAAGCCGGTAATATGTCGTACCAACGAAATCACGCTGCAAACCGGTTTAGAACCGGAGCAAAATATCAATTCGGGTGCAAAATTAGTAAAAAAATATGGATTACGCAAATTATATTGCACATTGTATCAAAATTGCCCGTCGTGGCGAGTACTATGTAGCGCCTAACCCGATGGTGGGGGCCGTGCTTACGGATGCCGAGGGCCGTATCCTGGCCGAAGGATGGCATGAGCGTTACGGTGAAGGGCATGCGGAGGTGAATTGCTTTCGCAATGCGGAAGAGGCCATCAGCCATCAGCAGTCAGCCATCAGCTATAAGGACTGCACGCTCTTTGTGTCGCTGGAGCCATGCAGTCATTACGGCAAGACACCGCCCTGTGCCAAACTGATCATCGAGAAGGGCGTAGGGCGCGTCGTGGTAGGTATGCTGGATCCGAATCCGCTGGTGGCCGGACGCGGTGTACAGATGTTGCGCGACGCCGGCATTGAGGTGGTGGTAGGTGTACTGGAGGAGCAGTGCCGCGAACTGAACAAACGCTTCCTGTGTCTGCATGAACGGAAGCGTCCGTACGTAGTGCTCAAGTGGGCCCAGACGGCCGACGGCTACCTGGACCGCAAGCGTGAGTTACCCGCTCCGGGTAGCGAGTTGCCCGTCAAGCAGGCGCTCACTATCTCTACCCCTGCGACCAAGCAACTGGTGCATCGCATGCGGGCGGAGAACATGGCCATACTGGTGGGTACACGTACTGTGCTGCTGGACAACCCGCGCCTACTCAACACCCATTGGGAAGGACGCCACCCCATCCGCATTACGATGGATCGGCACGGACTGATCCCGCCTACGGCGCGTATCCTGTCGGACGAAGCAGAGACCATTGTCTATCGCGAGCGCACCGACTGGCCGTATATACTCCGGGACCTGGCCGGGCGCGGCATCCACTCCGTCATGGTAGAGGGTGGGGCGGCGGTGCTCCGTAGCATATTGGAGAGCGGGCTATGGGACGAAGCGCATATCGAGGTGGCGCCCGAACTGACGCTCCAGGAACCCGGTGTACCTGCTCCCGATCTGCTCCAACAGGCAAAAGAGCATCCGGGGACTATACGTATCACGCAGGAGACCGTAGATGGGCATTGCTTATACACTTTGCAGAAATAGAAAAATCATGAAATGGCATACGAAAAATTTGCGTATGTCATTTTTTTTTCGTACCTTTGCACCCGCTTTTTGTAAATAAGGTACAAATCGAAAATAAAATCACAAAATTATAGTATATGAAAGTAAAAGTAAGTAACGTCAATCAACCCGTATGGAGAGAGGTGAACGTACATGCTAACCTGCCTGAAAACCTGAATAAATTGCAGGAGTTGGCATACAACCTTTGGTGGGTATGGAATCATGAGGCAAAGAATCTCTTCCGCGGTATTGATCTGGACGAGTGGCATCGCGCTCAGTCGAATCCGATCGTGCTGCTCAACATCCTGAGCTACGAGAAGATGCAGGCCCTGAGCGAGGACAAAGTATTCATGAAGAAGTTGGATAAGGTGTATGCCGATTTCCGCGCTTATATGGATGAGCCCAAAGATACGAAGAAACCGAGCATCGCCTATTTCTCGATGGAGTACGGTCTGAGCCAGGTGGTGAAGATCTATTCCGGCGGTCTGGGCATCCTGGCCGGTGACTACCTGAAGGAAGCCAGCGACTGCAACGTCGACATGACGGCTATCGGTTTCCTCTATCGTTATGGCTATTTTACCCAGACCCTCTCGCCCGAGGGACAGCAGATCGCTAACTACGAGGCACAGAACTTCAGCAACCTGCCTATTACGCAGGTGAAGAACGCCGACGGTTCGCCGATGGTAGTGGATGTTCCTTATCCCGATCGCTACGTACATGCTTATCTCTGGCGCGTAGCCGTAGGTCGTATGAATCTGTATCTGCTGGATACCGACAACGACCTCAACTCGGAGTGGGATCGTCAGATCACGCACCAGCTCTATGGCGGAGATTGGGAAAATCGTATCAAGCAGGAGATCCTGCTGGGTATCGGTGGTATACTGGCGCTCAAGCAGCTGGGCATCAAGAAGGATGTATACCACTGCAACGAGGGTCACGCTGCCCTGATGGGTCTGCAGCGCCTTGTGGACCTGGTACAGGAAGAGGGCCTGAGCTTCAACGAAGCCAAGGAAGTAGTTCGCGCAAGCGGCCTGTACACTTGCCATACGCCGGTGCCTGCAGGTCACGACTACTTCGACGAGGGCCTGTTCCATAAGTACATGAGCAGCTATGCTGAGAAGCTCGGTATCAGTTGGGACGAACTGATCGGTATGGGTCGTAACAACCCGGATGACCACGAGGAGAAATTCTCGATGTCGGTGTTCGCTCTGAATACCTGCCAGGAGGCCAACGGTGTATCGTGGCTCCACGGCGAGGTGAGCAAGAAGATGTTCGCGCCGGTATGGCCTGGCTATTTCCCCGAGGAGCTGCACGTAAGCTACGTGACCAACGGTGTGCACATGCCTACATGGGCTGCCAGCGAGTGGAAAGCAGTTTATAACAAGTACTTCCCCGCAGGATGGCAGGCTGACCAGTCGAATCTGGCGATGTGGAGCAACTTCAACAACATCCCCGCTGACGAGATCTGGAAGACCCGTATGGGCCTCAAGCAGCGTCTGATCGACTATATCAAGGCTAAGTTCCGTGAGGATTGGCTCAAGACGCAGGGTGATCCCGCACGTATCGTACGCGCACTGAACGAGATGAACCCGAACAACCTCATCATCGGTTTCGGACGTCGTTTCGCTACCTACAAACGTGCCCACCTGCTCTTTACCGACCTGGAGCGTCTGGATAAACTGGTGAACAACCCCAACTATCCGGTTCAGTTCCTCTTCACCGGTAAGGCTCACCCGGCTGACGGCGGTGGACAGGGTCTGATCAAGCGTATCATCGAGATCAGCCGTATGCCGCAGTTCCTGGGTAAGATCATCTTCCTGGAGAACTACGATATGTCGCTGGCTAAGCGCCTCATCTCCGGTGTGGATATCTGGCTCAACACCCCGACTCGTCCGCTGGAGGCTTCCGGTACGTCCGGCGAGAAAGCCCAGATGAACGGTGTGCTGAACTTCTCCGTGAAGGACGGATGGTGGTACGAAGGCTACGTAGAGGGTGCCGGATGGGCCCTGACCGAGCATCGCACCTATGAGAACCAGGCACACCAGGATCAGCTGGATGCCGCTACCATCTACCAGATGCTGGAGAACGAGATCATCCCGATGTACTACGCTAAGAATGCTAAGGGCTACTCCACGCAGTGGATCCAGACTATCAAGAACTCGGTGACCAAGATCACGCCGCGTTTCACCATGAAGCGTATGCTGGACGACTACTTCGATCGCTTCTACAACAAGCTCCAGAAACGTCATAACCTGCTCGTGAAGAATAACTACAAGGTAGCTCGCGAGTTGGCCGCTTGGAAGGAGAATATCGTAGCCCACTGGGATGAGATCGAGGTGATCAGCAAGACGGGTCCTGACTTTACGAACTTGAACGTAGGTGATAAGTTCAAGGTAGCCGTAGAACTCGATACCCACAGCCTCAACGACAAGGGTATCGGTCTGGAACTGGTAGCTATCCGCACTTCGACCCACAACAACGACAAGCTCTACGAGGTAGAACCGCTTGAGCTCGTGAAGGCCGAAGGTAGCCACCTCTTCTACGAGATGACCTACCAGCTCGACTACGCCGGCGGTATGAAGTTCGGTATCCGTATGTATCCGAAGCACGACCTGCTTCCGCACCGTATGGACTTCTGCTACGTTCGCTGGATCTAATCCCGCGACCGGCATATACGAAAAAGAGCATTCCGTCAAGGAGTGCTCTTTTCGTTATAATCCTAAATGAATTCGGAAGCGCATCGCCCAGCGTGGGTTAGGCATCTCGGTGCTGAGGTCGGGCGTCAGTCGCCAGACGGAGTAGAGGTCGCATACTCGGAAGATATTTCCTATACCTACCCCTACTTCGGCATATAGCTGATGCGGTCGGCTTACAGACAGCCCCTGCCGGTCACTCAGGTAGCCGTAGGCCACCTTAGCCTCCACCATTTCGCGCAGACGCAGGTAGCGCACACCCGGTATTAGGTTGAAGAGCACGCCTCGTCCGTTCCACTCGGTATGGAGCGCCACGTAGCGGTCGGCCATCAGTTCACCGTTGTGCAGGAGCGTGAAGCGATAGGGATCATAGCCGTAGCCCTGGTTGCCGGAAGCCTGCCAAAGCATCGGATTCGGCACTTGGCCGAAGATCCATCCGGCCTGCAGGGTATATTCCAGCGTTCCGCCCATACCCAGCGAGGCATGCTGGGTGAGCATCAGTCGCAGGTGGGCATAGAGCCGGTTGCGGGCCTCTCCACGCGTATAAGCACCGGCCTCCGCACCCAGATACAGCACCGGATAACGGTCGCTATAGGTATAGCGGCGACGGAAATAGCCGTCGTGCTTCTGTTCGCCCCAGCCCAGACGGGCGATGAAGCTGAGCGACTGGTAGCGGTAGTCGTCCTGCCATCCTACGCGCAGGTAGCTGTGCGTCTCCAGCATGTCGCTCCAGTCGGCCTCCCAGTAGAGTTGTGCCTGGCGTTGCAACATGGCCGTGTTGCGGCAGAAGGTGTCGCGATAGAGTGCCTCGAAAGCATACGAGGTGAAGTCCATCAATCGAAGACCTGCACTGTTCTCACGCATCAGGCGCGAAAAATCGTCCACCTCGGTCCATACGTAATGGTCCTGGTACTCCAGCCTGAGGATATTGCGGCGCAGCGTAGGGAGTTGCCAACTGACGCGTCCCAAGCCCTTGAGCCGTCGGTCTTTAAAGCCGTAGCCGATAGCCGCCTCCAGCGACACGTTGCGCCAGAGTCGCTCGTTGGTGCGGAGCGGTAGTCCCAGGTGGACCCCCTCCTGGCGGTTGACCTGCAGGATCTCCTGCACATGACCGAAATCCACGCACGTACCGGTAGGGATATAGCCCGTCATGGCAATGGTGGCGATCCAGGTGGCGGTGCGCACCAGCGGCGTCTGCATGAGCGAGTCCATGGACGATGATGCCTCTTCGGCCGGGATGGTGTCGGTGATGACCACCGGTTGCTCGTCATACGCCCGGGCCCGCATCGTATGTTCGATGAGCACCGTGGGGAAGATATGACTCGTGTCGGTCTTGACGGCAAAATCCAGCAGAGCCGAGATATGCTCTTCCTCCAGGCTGCGGTTCTCGGCAAACTGCTGATGGATATGCAAGTTGCTCAGGTAGTTGACGTTGGTCTCGGCCGGTACGGTAGCTTCTATTTCGCGGATGGCATACGTGGCGGAGTCCACGGTGAGCGAACCGTCGAAGGTGGCATAATAGGGGTTGCGGGTGCGGAAATGGAGGATATAGTGCTTACCTGTCTCGGTTTGGACTGAGTCGGCCAGGTAGTACTTGTAGTAGGTGCCGCCGTTCGCCGCCAGGGGCGAGACGAAGGGATGATCCATGAGCGAGACGGTGGTGGCGTAGAAATTCAGGTTGCCTCGGATCGAGAGCAGGGCCGAATAGTCGGTCTCGCTCAGGATGAGGGCCTGGGTCTGCCGGTCGTTGGCCGGGATGAACTGCTGTCCCTGCGAGCGGAAGGTCTGTGTCTCGCGGTAGAGCGGCAGCAGGTAGGTGCTATCGGCCTGCATCACCAGTCCGGAGGCCACCGACCTCCAAAGGGCTTTCTGCAGGTGGCGGCGACGGATATGCGAGACATACAGTTCACGCGTACGCTTCAGTTCGGTCTGTCCCGCGAGCAGCATACGGTCGTTCTCCGCCCGATGGGCTCGTATCTGTGCCAGCAAGGGTAGGGCGGGGTTCTCGCCCGGGATGGCCAGCACCTCTTCCAGCATCGATACGCGTTCCTTCATCACCACCTGTATGCCGGCCATCGTGCCGGGTTCTATCTCATAGCGCTGGGTATGATAGCCCACGGCCGAGAAGACCAGTTGCATCTTGGCGCGCAGGTCGACGCGCAGCACAAAGGTACCGGTCTCATCCGTAGCCGCACCGATCTTGGTGCCGCGAAAATGGACGTTCACGCCACCGATAGGTGCACCCGTCAGTTCGGAGTACACCTCACCGACGATGATCGTCTCCTCGCTCCACATCGGCAGCGATAGCATCAGTAGCACTATGATCCAGATTCGTCTTCTCATTGTCAAACGACCAACGACTAACTACCAACGACTCTATTCGCCGGATGATATTGTAGGATAGCCCGCCGCAGGTCTTGCACCTCGACGTGGGTGTATATCTCCGTGGTGGAGATATCTTCATGGCCGAGCAATTGCTGGATGATACGCAGGTCGGCACCGTTCTGCAGCATATGCGTGGCAAACGAGTGGCGCAGCGTATGGGGCGATATATTCTTGCGGATACCGGCTTCCAGGCACAGCCGTTTGATGATGGTGAACACCATGACGCGGGTGAGGGGTGCACCTCGGCGATTGAGGAAGGCATAGTCCTCGGCGCCGGGCTTGACGGGCCACTGTGCACGCTCCTGCAACCAATAGCCGAACCACTCTTCCGCCACGGGCGAGATGGGTACCAGTCGTTGCTTGGCACCCTTGCCTTCGATGAGCATATAGTGCTCCTGATAGTATATGTTGCTGAGTTTGAGGTTGACCAGTTCGCTCACGCGCAGCCCGCTACCGTAGAGCATCTCGATGATGGCGCGATTGCGATGCCCCTCGTTGCTGCTCAGGTCGATGGCCGCCACCATGCGGTCGATCTCCTCCAGGCTCAGCACCTCGGGTAGGTGCAGCTCTTTACGCGGACTCTCCAGCAGTTCGGATGGGTCCTGCTCCAGGTAGTTGTGGTACAGCAGAAAACGGTAGAACGACCTAACCCCGGCTACCACGCGGGCCTGCGTACGACTGTTGGTGGCCACGGAGAACGTGGTCTGTATGAATTCGCGGAGCTGCTCCAGCGTAGCGTGTACGGGTTCTATGCCGCGTTCGTCGAAATAGGCAAATAGCTTATCCAGGTCGCGATCATAGGCCAGAACGGTGTTCTCTGAGAGTCCCCGTTCCATCTTGAGATACATCCTATATTCGCGTCGCAGATCACTCATACTATTCTATGGTGAGTGCCCCTTGGAAATGGGCATCGTAGCGTTGCCGCCCGTAGTAGAGCGTACATTGTATATCGGTCTGCCCGTCCAGGGTATCGCGGACGATGACCATACCGGAGTCAATCAACTGAATCTTGGTCAGCTGTCCCTCATCCACCTGCAGCAGGTAGGCGCCGGAGGGTATGCCCTCGTAGTCGCGACCGGGCAGGTAGGTCATGCGTGCACCGGTGGTGTCCTGTCGGTACGTACCTGCTTCCAGCAGGCTATCCACAAATAGATCGGAGAAATAGAGGTTGTAGCCCGAACCTTGCATGCGGTGGGTGGAGTCGAGCACGAGGCCCTCGCTATATAGGTCGAGCGAGACCACGGCCTGCGGTATAGAGTCGTAGCAATGTCCATGCACGCCGACATAGGCCGTTGTATATTCCCGCGGCGCCACGGTCCGCTGCGTCGGGTTGTTCCGATTGCACGCCACCAGCAGTCCCACCAGGACCATGATATATAGAACACGATATGCTTTCATCCTTTCACCTTTTTTCTTTCGACTTTTGACTTTTGACTTTCGACTCCGGAGGCACTCCGGCGTGCAGGATACCACGCTGCTGCAAATCCCAATAGTACCACCACGGCCATCACCAGCACGACGTCGGTCCACTCCAAGAGCACCGGGTAGGCCGAGAGGATATAGTCCTCGCCAGAACCCAGTTTCAGTAGCCCGTAGTGCTGCTGCAGTAGGCATAGCCCGACGCCCAGCGCCAGTCCTACCAGCGCACCCAGCAGACAGATCAACCAGCCTTCCAGCAGGAAGATGCGACGTATCTGAGTGGGCGTTGCGCCCAGGTGACTGAGGATGCGAATATCGTCCTGTTTGTCCAGGATGAGCATCGTGAGCGATGAGATGATATTAAAGCTGGCTACCAGCAGAATGAATATCAGCAGCAGGGCTGTCAGCAGTTTTTCTACGCCGAACATGCGGAAGAAATCCTCCTGCTGTTCATAGCGGTTGAGTACGCGGTATTGGTCACCTAGCTGCTTCTGCAGCTGTCGCTGTACGCGCTTCTCGTTGGCACCGTCCTGCAGACGCAGGTTGAGCGAGGTTACCGTCAGACTGTCGTACTCATACAGCCGCCTTACCAGCGGCAGCGAGACCAACATGACGTGGTCGTCATACTGCACCTGATTCACGGCAAACGTACCGGCAATGAAGGCATGTTCGCGCATGAGGCTCTTGTCCGGTCTCATCATGTTGATCCGTCCCACCCGCTTGGGGGCATAGATATAGAGGGGTTCCAGAAAATGGGCACCTACACCCAGCGTGCCGGCCAGGCCGCGCCCCAGCACAGTGCGCTCGAAGCCTCCCTCGTCCCGAACGCAGAACTCGCCGTCGGTGAGAATCGAATCGATCCGGGTAGCTCGGGCGAAGACCGAGTCCACACCCATCAGTTGCGCCGGCGTCTGCTTGTCGCCATACCGCACCAGGGCCGTGTTCTCCACCACCTCTGATAGGTAACTCAGTTCGCTGCACTCTGCCAACTGACGAATCTCGGGTGCATCGGTGCGGAATGTCGTTCCCTCTGTAGCCACCACCTTGAGCTGGGGGTCGAACTGCGAGAACATATGTTGGATCACGTCGCCAAAGCCGTTCATCACGCTCAGCACGCATATCATCGCAGCCGACACGACGGCTACAGCAGCAGCCGAGACGCCGGATACGATATTGATCGCGTTCACCCGCTTCCGGGAGAAGAGGTAGCGCCATGCTATGTGCCAGGCCAGACGCATCCTTACCGTTTCAGCAGTTCGTCGATATGCTCCAGTCGGTCGATCGTCTCGTCTAGGTGGAAGCGCAGTTCGGGAATGATGCGCAGTTGATGACGCTCCAGTTGACCCAGTTCGCCACGCAACTTATGTGCGTTGTCCTCGATCTGCTGCATGGTCTCCTGCACCTTATCCTGTGGGAAGACGGATACGTAGATATGCGCTATTGACAGGTCGGGCGACACGCGCACCTCGCTCACCGAGATCAGGGTGCCGTGCAACGTGCGCGCATAGCGCAGCAGGATGTCGCTCATGTCCTTTTGTATCAGGCGCGCGATCTTATGTTGACGTGTTGATTCCATAATTCGTTTCTGTTTATACTATTAACAAAATTCGGGAAAGGAGACCTGCGTCTCTTTTCCCTATTTCATTACTACCGTGAGGAAGGCGATGCCTTAAAATTTGTGGCGACCTTCGTCTGCTACAGTAAGTTTCTTACGTCCTTTTGCACGACGTGCTGCCAGTACGCGGCGACCGTTGGCAGTAGCCATACGCTCCAGGAAGCCGTGCTTGTTGCGACGCTTACGCTGCGAGGGTTGAAATGTACGTTTCATAGTGTTTTTTGTCTATTTAATGTCCTCTCACGAGGACGAGTTAGCGATAAAAAATCCGCCCCTCAGTTTTCGTAGAGGCGAAAAGCGGGTGCAAAATTACTACAAATTTTTCAAATACGCAAATATTTTGCAAAAAAAATTCAATATGCGCGCATAATTGTGTATTTTTTTTGCAAAATAGGGGCTGTTTGCACCAAAGTGCGAACGGAATTTCGAGGTGGGACGCTTGCGTGTGAAGTGAACCCCAAAAGTTAGACACAAAACAAAAGTGTCGCTTATGGAACATTCATTAGAAGAAAAGTTGAGGGCAATTAAAATGTGTCGACGAGGTGTACCTATTTTCCAAGTTGCAAAACAATTAGGTTTCTCTAAAAATGTTATTACAGTATGGTTAGAACAATATAAGCAATATGGGATAGCTGGTTTAGAGCGTCTTCCACATAATTGCAGATATAATTTTAAAGAAAAATGTAAAATTGTTTGCGAGATTGAAGAAAAACATGTACCTTTGCACGTTGTTAGCGCAAAGTATCGTGTTGCTCGTTCCACTTTACATTGTTGGATAGGCATCGTACGCAAAGGCGGCTATGATGCTTTGCGAGAAGTAAAATACGGTCGAAAAAGCGCATCTATGGGACGTCCAAAGAAGAAGGAACCAGTTACAGAATTAGAGAAACTCCAACGTGAGAACGAGTTACTCCGTGCTGAGAATGCCTACTTAAAAAAATTGAAGGCCTTAATGACAGAAAGGGAACGTCTTGCAAAAAAGACAAAGCCTTAATCATCCAATCATTAAGGCCGGAACATAGCCTCGAGGATTTACTCCTGGTTAGTAGGATGAAGCGCGCTACGTACTATTATCACGTCAAGGAGCGCGCAGATAAGTATAGCACTACTCGTGAACAGATACGACTTATATATGAGGTACATAAAGGACGTTACGGCTATCGTCGCATATGGTTGACACTGCGAGCAAATGGGACAATTATTAGCAGAAAAGTCGTGGCCCGCTTGATGAAGGACGCCGGTCTAAAAGCCCTGCAGCGCCGTATACATTATCACTCATTTAGAGGAGTTATAGGAAAAGTGGCTCCCAATATAATTGACCGACAATTTGCTACTGACAAGCCAAATCAAAAGTGGAGTACTGATGTGACCCAAGTAGATATTAAAGGCAAGAAATGCTACCTGTCTCCTATCTTGGACATGTGGAATGGAGAAGTGATAAGCTATAGCATCTCAGATAGTCCTAATCTAAGAATGGTAACAACAATGCTCAAACGAGCTTGTAAGCAACATCCGGAAATTACACAACTGATTTTGCATTCTGATCAGGGATGGCATTATCAACATAAAACTTATCAGGCTTTGTTGCAAAAATACCATATTACGCAAAGTATGTCCCGGAAAGGAAACTGTTTGGATAATGCAATGATTGAAAACTTTTTTGGATTAATGAAGAAAGAATTATTGTATATCAATCAGTTTGCAAGTATTACAGATTTTAAGAAACAACTAAAAGAATACATAGATTACTATAATACAAAACGAATAAAATTGCGTTTAGGGATGAGTCCAACTCAATACCGAATGCAACATCAAAATTCAATCGGTTAATAATTTGTCTAACTTTTTGGGGTCACATCA
>JAFWOU010000010.1 GCA_017509715.1 Paludibacteraceae bacterium
CGGTCAGCACTCTTGCAACAAGATGCTGTTGGCAACCCACCGTACGGCACCTACGGAGAACAACCATTGTAACCGTCTGTACCTGCGGAAGAAGGTAGAGCGCAGTACCACGCCTTCGGCCTACGAGCTGCAGCTCCGCTCGCGCTTCGGACAGGCAGCCACCGCCGCTCAGGCACGTATGAAGAACCTCTCCACCTTGGAGGCCGACCGCGCTGCTTTCAACGAGCAGAAGGATCTGGCCGGAGGCAAGAAGACCTTCTACGCCTACATCTTCGGCCTGGAGTATGACAAATTGCGCAATTAAGCGCAATTTGTCAAGGCGAAAGACTAATGACTAATGGCGAAAGGAATTAGACTATGAAGGTTGATGTCCAATTATTGACCGCAGCCGTGCTGTCAGTAGGCGGATTAGTACTATTGTTCTGCGGGGTATTTATTGCCCCGCAGGGCGAGGTACACGAGTCGCTACTGGTAGGATTTGGTGAGATCGCGACTTTTGCAGGCGCATTGTTCGGTATAGACTATGTCTATAAAAAGGTATCGAAATGATGAACTTGCATCTGAAGCGGCTGAGCCAAGCGGCGAAATCGGTCAGAGGCACCATTACGGGTGTGCCTCATGTGCTCCCCACCTTAGAGAACGCTCAGTATATCATACCGGAAGGCAAATATGAGCTGGCGATGACTTGGTCACCGAGGTTCAAGAAAAAGATGCCACTGGTCTGCTCTGTGCCCGGACGAGCGGGCATCCGTATTCACACCGGTACGATACCTGAGCACTCGAAAGGTTGTATCCTCATGACGCCAAAAGGCGTAGAAACGATCAAAGAGTTATTAACGAAAAATGCAGCGAAAAATGAGAAAGTTTATCTTACTATCAGTCGTGAGTATTAGTATCGCCGCCGCACTCGGAATGACGAGTTGCAAGGCATGGCGGACGGTAACGACCACGGCTACGTACACGGAGGTGCAAGATAGCACCAAGTTGACCACCACTATCCAGACGAAAACGCAGGAGGAATATACGGGTAAGCGCAAACAATGACTTCTGCGACTACGGGCACAGCCCTTGTATAGCACTACGTCATGTTCACGCTTGGTCTCCCCACGAAGTATCACTACGTTAGCACTTCGCGGGGTTCCCGGATCATAGAGAGAAGCGGCCCCGAAAGAGGTCGCTTCTTGTATTATCTAAGCCCCTGAGAACACCGGCTACGACCGGTCGGCACCGCAGGTAGGTACCCGCTGGAGGCATACGGACAAGATATAGTAGCGAGTGGTAATTTTAGAACCGAGGCGAGATACGAGACATCGAACGTAAGTAGATCGCTCCAAAGGGGGGGGGATAAATTCTAATCCAAAAAGAAAGATTATTTCACACAAATCACAAATTCTTATCTCGACTTTCAGTCTCGAACGATTATTTCACACAAAAATGTGTGTTCATTATCAATAAGGCTTCTCTGCTTTATGTAATATAGGAACTTGGAATCGTACTTTCGGCACGCCCCTTCCCTAAATAAATTTAGGGTGGGTTCCCTCCGAATTTACGTTCGCGTCTTCGCGCGAATAACAATCTTTTGCCCGAAAAATCCTGCTTATGCGAGCATAGACGATATTTTTTCGGCCAAAATCTTGCATATTCCAAATTTTTGTAGTACTTTTGCAGCAGTTATGAAAAAGATCGTTTTGTTGGTTGCTCTTGCGGCGACCGTGATATCGGCACAGGCAGTGTGCCGCGGTAAGTATCTGAAACTGGGCGAACGTGTTGCTCAGTCGGAGATGGTGCACAACCCCGAGATATGGACCTGCGACGGGGCCGAGAAGCCCAAGTGGGAATATACGCCTACGTTGATGGCACGTGCTTTTGTGGAGATGTATGAGGCTACGGGCGACAGCCAGTATCTTAGTCATGCCCAGCAGTTTGCCGACCAGTTTGTGGGCGAGGACGGCGTGGTGAAGACCTACAAGCAGTCGCTTTACAACATGGATCGTATCCAGGGCGGTAACTTCCTGATTATGCTGTATGGACTGAATCCCCAGCCGCAGTATGAGAAGGCTATTGAGACGCTGCGTGACCAGCTGCGCCAGCAGCCCCGCACCAGCGAGGGTGGCTTCTGGCACAAGCAGGTCTATCCCCACCAGATGTGGTTGGACGGCCTGTTCACCGGTACGACGTTCTATGCCCGCTATGCGGCCTGGCGTCCCGAACCCGAGGCGTGGAACGATATAGCGCTTCAGTTTGCGGTGGTGGATGAGCATACGCGCAAAGAGAATGGATTGAACTTCCACGGATGGGACGAGAGCCGCCAGATGAAGTGGAGCAATCCCGAGACGGGTTGCAGCGAGGAGACATGGGGACGGGCCGAAGGATGGTACGTCATGGCGTTATGTGATGTGCTGGAACTGATGCCCAGGGACCATGAACAACGTGAGAAACTGGAGACGATCCTGCGTCGCGTGATCGACTCTCTCATGACCTATCAGGACCGTAAGACGCACCTATGGTACCAAGTGCCGGACCGTCCCGGCGAGGAGGGTAACTACCTGGAGTCGACCTGCTCGGCTATGTATGCCTATGCGATGGCTAAGGGCGTGCGTCTGGGCGTGCTGGACAAGCGTTACAGAAAAGAGGCGCAACGCGTCATAGACGGTCTTAAGAAGCATAAGCTGGAGCGTCAACCGGACGGCACATGGTCGCTCACAGACTGCTGCGCGGTAGCCGGTCTGGGCGGTAATCCGTATCGCGACGGCACCTATTCGTATTACGTACACGAGCGCATACGAAAGGACGACCCCAAAGGAGTCGCCCCGTTCTTGCTCGCTTGTATCGAGTTGTCACGTTAGGGATCAGAGTTGCTGCCCCTGTGCGTTGTACTGCTTTTCGCCGCGGATGATGATGAGTTGTCCGTGGCGAATGATTTTATGGGTGACGGGTGACGGGTTACCGGTGACAGTGTCGATACCTTCGTGTGGTTCTTCGTCCGGATCAAAGGCCAGTCCCTCGATCTGCACGTTGCGTATGCAGATATACTTACCGCTTTTTTGTTCTCCCAGGTTATGCCAAGGCAGTACGCGCAGATGGAGCGTCTCGCCGGCCGGAATGGTGAGGGTGGGCGTTAGCTCCAGATGATCGATCTCCAAGTTGGTCATGTTGACCTTCTCTGCTATCGTCTGCACGTCGGTGAAGTCGTCTCCAAAACCGGTGTTGATATGATAGCACATGAAACCGGTGCTGTGGGATGTGATGTCCAGCGAGATCTTGGTAACGCGCACCTCCATGGTGCCCGGAGCGGTGATAGCAAAGTCGATATAGCGCGTGGCATTCTCGTCGATCTCATTTGCCGGCCATGCCGTCTTGGCACCACCGTCATCTGCGTTGTGCAGACGTACGAGCGTGATACCTGTCTCATCGCCTTGGGTGAAGTCGGACTTGGTATCCGCAGCCATCATGTGACGCATGGTGAAAGTGGCGGCTATGGGACCCTGTACGTTGGCGTTGTCGACGGTCGTTTTGTCAGCGATAGGCCATAGGGCACTTACCGCACTACCGCCGGCGAGCGAGATCACGTTGGCCGTTACCGGAACGGTCAGTTGCATGTCACCGCTGCTGATGGTGATCGTGTTGCTCTGTGCGCCCTGACCGGTGTAGGATACGCGTACGTAGACTTTTTGGAACAGGGTGTTGCCTTGGTAGCTGACGCTTACTGACTGACTATAGTTCGTCTTGTCGGCCGAGAGGCTGAGGTCGCCATCGCAACTGATCGTTACCGATCCCTCTGCGGGCGCCAGACCAAAACCGGTGATCAGGAGTTCTTTGTTCTGCTGCACACCGCTATATACTTCGCCGAAATCCAGCGCGGTAGGATTGGCCGAGATAGAGGTGGGGATGTTGATGTGGTCTGCCAGTATACCGGCCTGTTTCATCATTTGGGCGGCTTGGCGTGCGATGAGATTCGCCCCCATGGTGTTGGTATGGGTCTTGTCGCCCTGGCAGAAGAGCAGGTTCAGGCACTGCGTCTCTCCGTAGGAGAGGTACAGCTCACGCGTAGCCTGCATGAGGTCGATGAAGGGTACGTTCTTCTCCTGTGCCACGATCTTCATGGCCTCCACATAATCCATCGAGTGGTCATCTGCGGGCAGCGACTGGTTCTCGTAGAGCACGCCGTTCTCTATTTTGGAGAACTTATCGCCCAGGTCGTGACGTCCGTTACGACGTATATCGCCGTTCTGGAAATAGGCACGGCAGATAGGTGCCGCCAGGATGGGGGTAACGCCGAGTGCGCGTGCCTCGTCGATGAAGAGGCGCAGGTAGTCGCGATACGTAGTCTGGGGATTCGTTCCGCGTGCATCGGTAGGAGCCGGCAGGCTGTTATCCGAGCAGTATTGTGCATACTCCAGGTTGTCCATACCATACGTCACGGTACCCTCGTCGTTATGCGCAAACTGAATGATCAGGTAGTCGCCGGCACTCATCTGCGATTTCACGGAAGCCCAATAGGCCGCGCCGTTATAGAATCCGCGAGTGTCCGCACCGGATTTACCGCGGTTGTTGACGGTCACAAATTGGGGGTCGAAGAACGAGCCGAGATACATGCACCAGCCGCGTTTGTCCGTCGTGTTCTCGTCATATTCGGCCATCGTGCTGTCGCCAATAGTATGCACTTTGATAGCCATCATCGGCAGACACATCAGGGCTGCCAGGAGAGTAAAAAAATTTTTTTTCATGAATGTTGGTATTTATTTTAATGTTTTGTGTTGCGTTTTCTCATTTACGCTGCAAAATTACTGCTTTTTCCGCGTACCCGTGTGTACATTTTCGTAAAAAATGTAGAAAAATTGACAAATGATAAAAATTATCGCCGCGCGCGCTTGATTTGTAGTAACTTCGGTCCTCCCTACTATAAAATATTTTATAGCAGGGTCCCCCCGAATTTCCGTTCGCACTATCGTGCAAACTCCAATCTTTAGCCGTAAAAACACAAATTATGCAAGCATTTTTGATTTTTTTACGTCTAAATCTTGCAAATTTGAAAAATTTGTAGTAAATTTGCAGCCGATTTTAGTTTACGCGTAATGCGGGCGTACGTGAAATATAATAATGGGCTTTCAGCATTCAGCTTTTGTTGTCTGCTGGCGGTGCTGCTGTCGGCATGCCGGACCACCAAGTTCGTGCCGGACGGGCAGTACTTGCTCAATAAAGCTAAGGTCGAGGTCGTGGATACCAAGGACGTGCAACCCTCGGAGATGCGCTCCTACCTGCGCCAGAAGCAGAACTCGGAGATATTCGGATTCTGGAAACTGCAGCTCCATGTCTACAATACCGCCCCCAGCGATACTTCTACGAAGACCAATCGTTGGCTTGCCAACAATGCCCATAAGATGGGTGAGGCACCCGAGATATACGACGAGACCTTGACCGAGGTATCCATGCGCCAGATTCAGCTGGCTATGCAGAACCGCGGCTACTTCAACGCCGAGGTAGATACTACGAAGCAGATCAGCGGTAAGGACCAGAAGAAGATGAACCTGACCTACCGCGTTACGGCCCACGAGCCCTACACCATCTCGGAATACACCACGCTCATGGAGCACGGCGAGGTGGACTCCATCGCGTGCCAGCGCATGCTATGCAAGGTGCATGAGGGCGACCAGTACAACTCCGCCACCCTGGACGAGGAGCGCCAACGCATCACGTCCACGATGCGTAATCGCGGTTATTACTACTACGACAAGTCGCTCCTGGCCTTCGCCGCCGATAGTAGCAACGGTGACCATACCGTGCGCCTGCAGCTCCACGAGACCCACTATCGAGGTATCATACCCGATAGCATCATGGATCGCGTGTACGTCAAGCAACGCATACGCCGCGTGTTCTTCCACGTCGATTACGACCCGAATCGCCTGCCCGAGGACCTGATCCTGCATGAGGATAGCGACCAGAACGGCTATGTATATTCCTACGTAGGCATGCCGCTGTTGCGCAATCGCGTGTTGCGTCGCAAATGCCTCATCCGTCCAGGCGAGATGTTCAGCGAGCGCCGGCTGGAGCGCACTTATGCCAATATGAATGCCCTGGGGCCGATCAAGTACGTGGATATCGCATTCCAGGCCGTAGATAGCGGACTGATGGACTGTCACGTTACTATCTCACGCAGCAAGATCCACTCGGTATCGGCCGAGGTAGAGGGCACCTATTCCGCCGGAGATTGGGGAGTAGCCGTAGGAGTAGGGTATATGAACAAGAACCTCTTCCGTGGCGCGGAACTGTTCACGCTCAATGCACGCGGCAGTTACGAGTGGCGCCAGAACGGCGGACGAGCCATCGAGGCACGCGCCGATGCCGGACTGCAGTTCCCCAACTCGCTCAAGATCAATATCGGCTACAACTACCAGCAGCGCCCCGAAGAGTACACCCGTACGCTCGCGAGCGCCGGCCTTAGTTACCAAGTGCCCCGCAAGCCGCGCAGCCGGTGGACCCACCGATTCAACCTCATCGACATCAACTATATCTACCTGCCCTGGATTTCCGATCAGTTCTACAACGACTTCATCAAGAAATCCAGCGTGCTGCGTGCCTCCTACGAAGACCTCTTTATCCTCGACTGGAGCTACTCCGGTACGTATAGCAACCATAGCGAACGGCATCCATATCGTAGCTACCTCGACTTCCGCTATTCGGTAGAGACAGCCGGCAACTTCCTGTACGGATTAGCCAAGCTGGGCAAGTTCTCGCAGAACACCAGCGGCTCCTACATGCTATGGAACATCCCCTTTGCGCAGTACGCCAAGGGCGATGCCGCCATCACTTATCACCAGTTCTTCAACCCCAAGCACCAACTGGTCTACCATGCCGCACTCGGCATCGTAGTGCCTTACCTCAATGCCGAGATAGTCCCCTTTGAGAAGCGCTACTTCGCCGGCGGTAGCAACAGCGTGCGCGGATGGCAGGCCCGTACCCTCGGACCCGGTACGTTCCGAGGCGACGGCAATACGCTGGTCTACGACCTGCAGGCCGGTGATATACGGCTCGACCTCAACCTCGAGTACCGATGGAAAGTGTGGAAATACCTGGAACTCGCCGCCTTTACCGATGCGGGAAATATATGGACTATACGCGATTATGCCCAGCAACCCGGAGGCGTCTTCCGCTGGGATAAGTTCTATGAGCAGATAGCCTGGAGTTATGGCGTAGGTGCACGTATCGACCTCAGCCTCTTCATCTTCCGTATCGACTTTGGCGTCAAGCTCTACGACCCCAGCCTCATCTCCGCCGGTACGCAGTGGCGCACCGCCGCCAACGGGCTTTGCTGGAAAGATGATATGACGTTCCACTTCGCTATCGGACATCCGTTCTAGTCGAAAGTCAAAAGTAAAAAGTCGAAAGCCGAAAGCTGATAGTTGATAGCCGAAAGCTATAAAAAAGTATGTTGCTAAAACAAATGATATCGGGCATAGTGGAGGCGGGATGCGACGAGGCAGGACGCGGACCCTTGGCAGGCAGTGTATTCGCCGCCGCTGTGATCTTTGACGAACATACGACTAACTGGGAGAGCCTGGCGGAACTCAACGACTCCAAGCAGCTCACGGAGCAGCAACGCTACCGGCTTCGCCCCCTCATCGAGCGAGAGGCACTCAGCTGGGCCGTGGTGGAAGTGACGCCCGAGGAGATCGACCGACTCAATATCCTATGGGCATCCGTTACGGGTATGCAACGTGCCTTGGACCGGCTCACCGTTCGGCCGCAACATATCCTGGTCGACGGCAACAAATGGCGACCCTACGTGCCCGAGGGCGAACTGCTGGCCATACAGGCCGACACGGTGGTGAAGGGAGATGGTAAGTATATGGCCATAGCCGCTGCAAGTGTACTGGCTAAGACCTACCGCGACGACTATATGCGGCGCCTCGACCTGGAGTACCCGCAGTACGGCTGGGCCCACAACATGGGCTATCCCACCGCCGAACACTACCGCGCCCTGCGCCAGTTCGGCCCCACGCCCTACCATAGGAAGAGTTTTCGGTTGGGAATTGAAGAGCCATCAGCCATCGGCCATCAGCTATCAGGTGCTTCCGAGCACTCCGGTAAAAAGCCGAATGCTGAAAGCTGAAAACTGAATGCCAATTAAATGTGAAAATTTAAAATTGAAAAATATATGTGTTTTATTAAGATTGAAAAGACTCGCATGACCGAATCTCAAAACGGTCAGCAGCAAACCCAAGTTCGTACCCGCCGTTTTGGCTGCCTGCGCGGCTGCCTATGGGCATTTATCATCTACATCGTGCTCTGCGGCCTGATGGGTATGTTGTTCGGCAACATGTTCTCCTCGTCGGAAGTGACGCTGGAGAAGAACACCGTCTATCGCCTGGATATGAAGGGCACCGTAGTGGAGCAGGGACGTCCCCGCGACCCCTGGGCCGACCTGCTGGGTGAGATGCCCGGCGGTATGTACTCCTCCGAGGAGACCGTCGGCCTCGATCAGATACTCGCCAATATCCGCCTCGCCAAAGAGGATGACCGCATCCTGGGTATCTACCTCTGCGGTGGCGAACTGAGCGTAGGACAGGCTGCGGCCAAGGAGATACGCGAAGCCCTTCTGGACTTTAAGAAGTCCGGCAAGTGGGTGATCGCCTATGCCGAGAGTTACGGCCAGATGAACTACTATATCGCCTCGGTGGCCGACCGCGTATGCCTCAACCGCGTGGGTGAGGTCAACTGGAACGGACTCTCCGCCCAGAAACTATACTATACCCGCCTCTTGGAAAAGATCGGTGTCGAGATGCAGGTGCTCAAGGTCGGTACGTTCAAGTCGGCCGTCGAACCCTATTTCTGCACCGAGATGTCGGAGGCTGACCGCCTGCAGACCATGACCTACGTACGTGGCATCTGGGACCAGATGGTGGCCGGCGTAGCCGAGTCGCGTAGCCTGACGGCTGAGAAGCTCAACGCTTATGCCGACGAGTACATGGGACTCCAGCCCCAGGAGAAATACCTCCAATACGGCCTCGTGGATACCCTCCTCTACGGCTACGAGATGGATAGCCTGCTGCGTATCTATGCCGGCGTAGAGGATTACCATAAGATCTCCACCGCCGATCTGGCATCCGTAGAGCGTCCCAAGCAGAAAGCCGATAGCGAGATAGCTGTCATCTATGCCGAGGGTGAGATCACCGACAGCGAGGGCGATGGCATCGTGGGCAAAGACCTGGTCAAGACCATTCGTAAGATCGCCAAGGACGATGACGTCAAGGCCGTCGTGCTGCGCGTCAACAGTCCCGGCGGTAGCGCCGACGCTAGCGAACAGATATGGGGGGCGCTCCAGTCGCTTCGTCAGCAGGGCCTGCCTGTTGTGGTTTCGATGGGCGACCTGGCAGCATCCGGAGGCTACTATATCTCCTGCGGTGCCGACTATATCTATGCCGAACCCACCACCATCACCGGCTCCATCGGTATTTTCGGCCTCGTGCCCAGCGTGGGTAAACTGCGTGACAAGATCGGCATCGACATCGACGGCTTGGAGACCAATAGCCACTCGTCGCTGGAGACCAACGTGATCTACCGAGGCATGAATTCCGAGGAACGCGACCTCATGCAACGCATGGTAGAGCGCGGCTACGACCTCTTCACCTCGCGCTGCGCCGAGGGACGCCACGTGCCGCAAGACTCCATCAAGGCCATCGGCGAGGGACGCATATGGCTGGGCAAGGACGCTAAGCGACTCGGACTGGTGGACGACATGGGTGACCTGGATAAGGCTATCCAGAAGGCGGCTGAACTGGCCCACCTGGAGACCTACCGCCTGGGCTACTACCCCGATGTGAAAGACCCGCTGGAGGAGATGCTGGAGAGCCTCTTGGATGAGAACAAGACGCCTGAGGAGAAACTGATTGCCAAATTGCGCATCCTGTGCTCCCAACCCCGCGTCATGGCCCTCATGCCCGAGGTCAAGATCCAATAACCCATAACCCATAACCCATAACCCGTAACCCATCATACCATGGCTTGGACCGATCTTCTCACCGCGCCGCTCAGCGGCCTATACGCCACCGCGGTATGGTTGCGCCACCTGCTCTACGACGAACATGTGTTGCCCTCCTATACCGTCGACATACCCACCATATGTGTGGGCAATCTGGCTGTAGGCGGTACGGGTAAGACGCCCCACATAGAGGCCCTCATCCGCATGCTCGCGCCCCACTATCGCGTAGCCGTGCTCTCACGCGGCTACCGACGCCGTACACGCGGCTTCGTGCTGGCCGACGAACATGCTACCGCTCGCACCATAGGCGACGAAGCCATGTTGCTCTATATGAAGTACCCCGATGTACGCATCGCTGTATGCGAAGATCGCGTGCGGGGCGTCCGTCAACTCCGGAAACAGTGCCCCGAACTGGATGTCATCCTGCTCGACGACGCCTTCCAGCACCGCCGCCTAAAAGCCGGCTACAATATCATCCTCACGGCTTACGACCGGCTATACAAGGACGACCATATGTTGCCATGGGGACGGCTGCGCGACCTCAAACAACGTGTGCTCAAGGCCAACGCGATCATCGTGACCAACTGTCCGGACGACCTTCAGCCGATCGACCGACGCGTGGTGGACAACCACCTCCGCCTGCCGGCCTATATGCAGCTTTACTTCTCCCGCATACGCTATGATCAGGTGGGACTGAAAGGTAGGCCGCTGGTAGTGACCGGCATAGCTAATCCCCACTACCTCATGCAGTATGTCAGCCGCCACTATGCCGGTGCGGAACTCATGGCCTTCCCCGATCATCATCGATTCACATCCGCCGATACCGAACGTATCCTTGCGCGTGCTGAGGCCTTCGATTTTGTACTCACAACGGAGAAAGACCTCGTCCGTATGCACGGCACACCCTTATACGACCGCCTCGCCAGCCGACTGCAAGCTATCCCTATCGAGGTGGATCTGGGCGATGACCTTGCCGCACTCGAAAAACAAATAACCACCTATATTCAGGAGACCAAGAACCGATGCGCTTCCTCTCGCTCATAAGACGCTTCGTGCCGCCCTACCGCACACTCATGGGGCTGAACATCTTGTTCAACCTCCTGAGCACCATCCTGTCGCTCTTCTCTTTTGCGGCCATCATACCCGTGCTCAAGATCCTGTTCGGACTCAGCCAGGCTAACGTCTCCCACCATGACCTATCTGCGGCCGTCGGCCTCGAGCAGTGGCTCCAGTTTGCCAAGGATAACCTCTACTACCTGCTGGAGCAGCAGACCGCTGCTCACGGTGGAGGTTACGTGCTCTTCATGCTCGGCCTCTTCCTGGTTCTGATGACCGGCCTGAAGTGTCTCACCGCCTGGCTGGCCAACTACTACATGGTGCCTATCCGTACCGGCGTGCTGCGCGACCTGCGTCGGCAACTCTACGACAAGATGGTCAGCCTGCCTATCGGCTACTTCACCGAGGAGCACCGCGGTGACGTTATGTCGCGCATGACCAACGATGTCAATGAGGTGGAAGCCAGCATCATGTCGGCCCTCGACGTGCTCTTCAAGGACCCCATCATGATCCTCGTCTACCTGCTGACGCTCTTTGTCATCTCCTGGCAACTGACACTCCTGGTCCTCCTGCTGTTGCCTGTAGCGGGTCTGCTCATCGGACGTATCGGCCGTTCGCTCAAGCGGGCCTCCAAGCGTGGCCAGGAGCAGAATGCCGAGATACTCACCCAGATCGACGAGACGCTGGGCGGTCTGCGCGTGGTCAAGGCCTTCAATGCCGAGCAGAAACTGCGTGACCGCTTCCTGCGCCTCATCAACGATACACGCCTTACCTACAACCGCATCAACCGCCGTTACTACCTCGCGCACCCCGTGTCAGAGTTCCTCGGTACCGCCATGATCGCCGTTATCCTGTGGTTTGGCGGCATGCTCATCCTGGAGGGTACCAGCCTTATTGATGCCGCGACATTTATCTACTATCTGGTCATCTTCTATTCGATCATCAATCCCGCCAAGGACCTTAGCAAAGCCGGCTATAGCGTGCGTCGCGGTCAGGCCTCGCTGGATCGTATCGACCGGATCCTCCAGACCGAGTCCACTATCCGCGAACTGCCGGATCCGAAGCCCATCCGGGACTTCCACGACGAGATACGCTACGAGCATGTCTCGTTCGCCTATAGCGATGAGCGACCCGTGCTTCGCGACATAGACCTCACCATCCGCAAGGGACAGATGATTGCCATCGTGGGTCAGTCCGGTAGCGGCAAGACCACGATGGCCGACCTGCTGCCGCGCTTCTACGACGCCGCTGAAGGACGTATCCTCATCGACGGCATCGACGTGCGCGACGTACGAACGCGCGATCTGCGCGCCCTCATGGGTATCGTCAACCAGGAAGCGATCCTCTTCAACGATAGCTTCTACAACAATATCACCTTCGGTGTCGATACTGCCCAGCCCGCGCCGGGCGGCATGACCTGGCCCGAGGCCGTAGAGCAGGCTGCTCGTATTGCTAACGCCCACGACTTTATCATGGCCACCCCGGAGGGCTATCAGACCTCTATCGGTGACCGCGGTAGTCGACTCTCCGGCGGACAACGTCAGCGTATCAGCATAGCGCGTGCCATCCTCAAGAACCCACCCATCCTCATCCTCGATGAGGCTACCTCCGCACTCGATACCGAATCCGAGAAACTGGTGCAAGAGGCGCTCGAGCACCTGATGCGCGACCGTACCACACTCGTTGTCGCCCACCGACTCTCCACCATACGCCATGCCGACCTCATATGCGTACTCCACGAGGGACGCATCGTTGAGCAGGGCCGCCACGACGACCTCCTCCGGCAGAATGGCTATTATCGTAAATTAGTTGAAATGCAGAAATAATATCCCTATGGCTCAAGATACTCCGATGATGAAACAGTTCCGCGACATCAAAGCGCAATATCCCGATGCGATGTTGCTCTTCCGTTGCGGTGACTTCTACGAGACCTACTGCGAGGACGCTGTTCGCGCCAGCAAGATACTCAATATCACGCTTACGCGCCGCTCCAACGGTAGCGCAGGCGAACATACCGAGATGGCGGGATTTCCCTTCCATGCCCTCGATACCTACCTGCCCAAACTCGTACGCGCCGGCCTTCGCGTAGCCATATGCGACCAACTCGAGGATCCCAAGCTCACCAAGAAACTGGTTAAGCGGGGCGTGACCGAGCTGGTCACCCCCGGCGTCAGCTATTCCGATACTACGCTCACCCAGAAGGAGAACAACTGGGTGGCCTGCGTCCATTTCGACAAGTTGACCACCGGCGTTGCCTTTCTCGATATCTCTACCGGCGAATTCATGGCCGGCGAGGGTGACACCGCCCAGATCGATAAACTGCTCACCAACTTCGCACCCAAGGAGGTGCTCTGCCTCCGTGGCCGTCGTCAACAGCTGGAGCAGGAGTTCGGCAGCGGCTATTTCACCTTCGAACTCGACGACTGGATGCTCGTGGAGTCCACTGCCCGCGACCGACTGCAGAAACTATGGGGTATATCTTCGCTCAAGGGACTCGGTATCGACCAACTCACGGCCGGACTCACCGCCGCCGGAGGCATACTCATGTATCTGGACGCTACCCAGCACCTGCAGACCGGACATATCCAGCACCTGGCGCGCATCGAGGAAGATCGCTACGTGTGGCTCGACCGCTTCACCGTACGTAATCTCGAACTCGATACCCACCAGCACGACGAGGGCCACTCCCTCTTCGAGATCATCGACCGTACCCTCACCCCTATGGGTGGCCGTATGCTCCATCGCTGGCTGGCCTTCCCGCTGCGCGAAGTACGCGCCATTCGCAATCGGCAGAGCGTGGTGGAGCACCTCTACCGTCATCCCGACGCACGCCAGACGCTCACCGAGCAACTCCAGGAGATAGGCGACCTGGAGCGTATCGTCAGCAAGATCAGCACCGGACGTATCGGTCCGCGCGAGATGGTGCAACTGGCCCGCGCCCTGCGTGCCATCGGTCCGATCAAGCAGGTATGTGAAGACGGTAAGGACAATAAATACCTGGCCCTGCTGGGTCAGCAACTGGATGTATGCCAAGAGATGCGCTTGCGTATCGAGCGCGAGATAGTACCCGATCCGCCCGTAGCCCAGGGACGTCCTAATATCATCGCTATGGGTGTGGATCGTCAGCTCGACGAACTGCGTGCTATCCAGCGTGACGGCAAGGACTACCTGCTGCGCATTCAGCAACGCGAGGTAGAGCAGACCGGCATTCAGAGCCTTAAGATAGGTTACAACAACGTCTTTGGCTATTACCTGGAGGTGCGCAACACCTTCCGCGACCAGGTGCCGGCCGAGTGGATACGCAAGCAGACGCTCGTGAATGCCGAACGTTATATCACCGAGGAACTCAAGGAGTACGAACAGAAAATACTCACCGCCGAAGACCAGATTCAGGTTATCGAGAACCGCCTCTACCAGGAACTCATGCTGGCCCTCTCGGAGTGGGTGCCCCAGATGCAACTCAATGCCCAGGTGGTGGCCCAACTCGATTGCTTGCTCGGCTTTGCCGCCGTGGCGCAGGACAACCACTACGTCTGCCCTGACGTCAACGACAGTCTCGTGATCGACATCCGCCAGGGACGCCACCCCGTTATCGAGCGCCAGCTGCCCATGGGTGAACAGTACGTGGCTAACGATGTCCTGCTGGACAACAGCGGTCAGCAGATCATCATCATCACCGGTCCCAACATGGCGGGTAAGTCGGCCCTGCTGCGCCAGACCGCCCTCATCGTGCTCCTCGCCCAGATAGGTTCGTTCGTGCCGGCCGAGAGTGCGCAGATTGGTGTGGTGGACAAGATATTCACGCGTGTAGGCGCTAGCGACAACCTCTCCATGGGTGAGTCCACCTTCATGGTCGAGATGAACGAAGCCGCCTCCATCCTGAATAACCTCAGCGAACGCAGCCTCGTCCTTTTCGATGAACTCGGTCGCGGTACGTCCACCTTCGACGGTATCTCCATCGCATGGGCTATCGTGGAGTATATCCACGAGCATAAGGGACATGCTAAGACCCT
This sequence comes from Paludibacteraceae bacterium, assembly GCA_017509715.1. Classification (GTDB taxonomy): domain Bacteria; phylum Bacteroidota; class Bacteroidia; order Bacteroidales; family Paludibacteraceae; genus Colicola. The sequence goes on from JAFWOU010000010.1 coordinate 15,049, forward strand.
CTTTGCTACCCACTACCACGAACTCAACGAGATGGAGCGCTCCTTTAAGCGCATCCGAAACTACAACGTCTCCGTCCGGGAATCCAACGGCAAGATTATCTTCCTTCGCAAACTGGTGCGCGGCGGCTCGGCCCATAGCTTTGGTATCCACGTGGCCAAGTTGGCCGGTATGCCGCAATCTATCGTCCAGAGGGCCGAGGAGGTGCTGCGTGACCTGGAGAACGGCGCTACCAACAATGCCGTCCAGACCAAGAGCGAGGTCTCGCAGATAGGCCAACGACGCGAAGGCATGCAGCTCAGTTTCTTCCAACTCGATGACCCCGTGCTGGAGCAGATACGTGACGAGGTCAAGAACCTCGACATCAACAATCTGACCCCTCTCGAGGCCCTCAACAAACTGAGTGAAATAAAGAAAGTAGTCGGTGCAAAATAAACGGCTTTTGTCTTTCGACTTTTGACTTTCGACTATTGCAGATCCACCGTGACCTTCAGGTTATACCGTCTGCCGGTCAGGTAGTTCGGGCTCGCCCACTGCTGGTTATACGCGTCCGACACCCAGAAATACGAGTTCACGTTCTTCCAGCCTACCAGGTTGAATACCTCAAACTGTATCGCCCATTCCTTCACGTGCTTGGCGCTCTCCTTACGCATGAACTTGGCCGTCTTGCGGTTGAACGCATAGCTTGCTCCCAGGTCGATACGTTTGTACATCGGCATGCGTCCCCATGCCTGGTTATTGCGTGGCGCATAGTAGGGCATACCGTCCTGGAAGAGCATCTTCAGGTGGAAGCGCAGCTGCGGCAGTTGCGGCAAATAGTCCTGGAAGAGCATTGAGAAGGCGAAGCGCTGCTCCTGCGGACTCGGAATCCACTCGCCCGCTACGCCCGTCTCCGTATAGGCCGGCGTCAGTCGTTGCCGTGCCCGCATGGCCGAGAACGAGATCCATGAGTCGGCACCCGGCACCAGTTCGCCGTATAGCTTCAGGTCCACGCCCGTAGCATAACCCTCCGAGTCGTTCTTGCCCGAGTAGCGCACCCGTACGTTGTCCACCGTATAGCTCTCCATGCGGTCAATGTACTTATAGTAGGCCTCGGCCGTCAACTTAAACGGACGACCCCAGGCGCGGAAATAGTAATCGCCGCCTAGCACCACGTGCACCGAACGTTGGGCCCGTATATTTCGATTCAGCTGGATACGCGTCACGCCCAACTTGTCCGTCACCGTGTCGCGCAACTCCTTGTAGAAAGGCGCCTGGTAATACAGTCCCGTAGCCAGTCGGAAACTGAAGTCGTGCTTCCATCCCGGCGACCATACCACGCTCGCACGAGGGGAGGGTAGTACCTCGTTGTTCCAGCTCCACCACTGCAGTCGTCCGCCTACCGTCAGCGCCACTTGGCCGTGGTCTGTTGTCCAGCGATGCGTGTTCTGTACGTAGCCCTGTACGCGCGCCGAGAGCATGGCGCTGTCGCCTCGCATCGAGTAGTACAGCTTCATGTCTTGCCCCACCTGCGGCAAGCTATAGCCAGCCGAGTCGCGCCACTCCCATTCGCTGATATGGTCGCGTATCCATTCTGCCTGGCCGTTCACGCCCCAGCTCAGTTTGTTCCTGCCTCGCGTCCACTCGCCGTGGTGCGCCAGGGTCAGCACGCCTGCCCGTAGCAGGTTACGTGCATGCTGGTGGAACACGCCCGTACCCAGCACCTCGGCCTGCGCCGCACCGGGATCCACCTCCGCCGTATGCGTGTTGCTCGTCTGCGTATCGTCGCCTCCGGCCGAGAGTACGTACTCGCCCGTGATGTCAAAATTCTCCTGTTCGTGGGTATAGAAGCCGCTCAGGTCAAAACCTAATTCCACCTCCCGGCTCACCCGTCCGCTGGCGCTCAGCGCCGCAAAACCCGTCAGGAAGCGGTCTTTCTCCTGACCCTCATACCAGATGTTTAGGCTTCGTGCACTCTGCCCTCCAAAGCTCTCGCTCAGCGAGTCCGGCCTGAACCGATAGTCGTTCAGCGAGAAATTGCCCAAGAACGCCATCGTCCACGGACTTCGCCATTCGCCTTTCGCCTTTCGCCTACCTACCTGCCATGTCAGGTAGGTCTGGTAGTCCACAAAATTCGGCTGGTAGTTGCCCGATGTGTTCAGTCCGCCCAGCATGTACTGGCTGGTCTTGTAGCGGATGCCGTGCATCTGGCTGTAGGTGCTGTCGCCGTGGCCTACATACACCTGCGCGCCCAGCAGACTGGCCGATAGACTGGCCTCAAACCGATCCGGACGCTTGTATTCGATGTCCAGCACCGACGACATCTTGTCGCCGTACTTGGCATCATATCCGCCCGCCGAGAAACTGACGTTCTCTACCATCTCGGGATTTACGAAACTCAATCCCTCCTGTTGACCGCTGCGGATCAGTAGCGGACGGTGTATCTCTATGTTGTTGACATACACCGAGTTCTCGTCAAACGCACCGCCGCGTACGTTGTATTGCGAACTCAGTTCGTTGTTCTGATTCACGCCTGCAAAGGTGATCAGTATGCTCTCTATCGAGCCGCCTGTGGCGTCGGGCATCACGCGTGCCGTCTGGGCATCGATGCGGTCCAGCGTACCCTGCTGGTGCTGGATGCCGCGCACCTCCACCTCCTGCAACCACTCGCTCTCAGTCGTGAGCTCTACGTTCACGTTCACCACCTCGTTCGGCCGGATCAGTCGCTGCCGTACCGTGGCATAACCCAGCATCGAGAACTCCAGCTCCACCGTGTCTGTGCACTCCACCATCAGCTCGTAGTAGCCGTTCCTGTTGGTCGACGTACCCTCCTGCTGTTCGCAACGGGCAAAGACGTTCGCTAGTTCAATGCCGCGGTTGTCCGAGTCGGTCACGTAGCCGTATATGCGAGTATGCCGCGCGACCGCCTGGGTCACGCAGCATACTGCCATGAGTACTATGAATAGTAGTCGTCTGATCTTTTTTTACTTGAAGTAGCGGTTATACAGACCCTCAAAACCGCGTCCGTGACGAGCCTCGTCGCGAGCCATCTCGTGTACAGCGTCGTGGATAGGATCCAGATCCAGTTTCTTAGCCTGCTTAGCAATGTTCAGCTTGTCCTCGCATGCACCGGCCTCAGCCATCATGCGCTTCTCCAAGTTTGTCTTGGTGTCCCAAACGATCTCACCCAGCATCTCGGCAAACAGCGAAGCATGATCTGCCTCCTCGTAAGCATACTTACGGAACGCTGCAGCGATCTCGGGATAACCCTCGCGGTCAGCTTGACGAGCCATAGCCAGGTACTGGCCTACCTCGGTGCACTCACCCATGAAGTGTGCGCGCAGACCGTCGTGGATAATCGGATCGGTCACGTCCTTTGCTACACCTACGATGTGCTCGCAAGCGAAGTTCAGTTTACCTTCCTCAGCCACTTTCCACTCTACGATTTGTTTGCATTGCGGACAACGCTCCGGAGCCTCTGCGCCCTCGTGTACATAACCACAGATCGGGCAGATAAATTTCTTGTTCATGATTCTTTTAGGGTTTTTAATAAAGGTTAATAAATTCGATATGTTCGATTTTGTGTGCAAAGATAATACATTTTTTTCAATTACGCAAATTTTCCCATAAAAAAAAGATGAAGACCGTTTATTTCTCCATCTTTTCGTAGTATCGGCAGTATGCTGTTAGTCCGCATGCTTCGCACTTCGGCTTGCGTGCCTGGCATACATACCGTCCGTGCAGCAGTAGCCAGTGGTGCGCCTTCGGGATCACTTCTTCCGGGATGTATCGTACCAGTTGTTTCTCCGTCTGCAGCGGCGACCGGCTATTGGTCGTCAGTCCCAGTCGCTCACTCACGCGAAAAATATGCGTATCCACCGCCATCGTCGGCTGTTGCCAGATCACGGCGCATACCACGTTAGCCGTTTTCCGTCCTACGCCCTGTAGGGTCTGCAGATCGTCGATATTGTCGGGTATCCGGCCTCCATATACCTCCGTTACCCTTTTGGCCATCTCCACCAGGTGCGTCGCTTTGCTGCGGGGATAGCTTACGGAACTCACGTACCCGAATACATCCTCCGCGTGCGCCCGTGCCAGGTCTTCCACGGTGGGGTAGGCACGGAACAGCGCCGGCGTCACCATGTTCACCCGCTTGTCGGTGCACTGTGCCGAGAGCATCACGGCTACGAGCAACTCATACGGGTTGCTGTACTGCAGTTCCGACTCGGCTGTGGGCATTGTCTCCGCAAACCAATCTAAGATATGTTCAAATCGCTGTTTGGTCGTCATAGTAGCATCGGCTGATGATCTGTAGCAGGCGCGTCGCTTGCTGCTGCACCTGCTGGGTGTCTTCGCTGATCTCGCGTTTCTGCAGACGTAGCATCATGATCTGGTAGAGCAGCACCAGGCAGGCCTCTACGTCGCTCATCGTCGGGCGGTCGGTTTTCGACTTCAGGATATTCAGCGCCGGCTGCAGGCGCATCACCATGGCGCGGTACTGCCCGTCTTCCTGGAGCAACTCACCATGTACCTGTTCCATCTCCGCGAGCGCATTCTGGGCCAGCTGCAGGTGTCCGCCGTCTATCTTGCCTTCGCGGTGCAGCATCTCCCGTAAATCCCGCAACTCCTCATGCGTCTCCGCTTGCTCCGGAAACGCCCGCAGGTAGTCCTCTATCTGCCATAGATACAGCACATACTCCGCAATATTTTCTCGCTTATTCTTCATCGTCCCAGTCGATTTCGTCCAGATAGCTGTCCGACATGAAGGTCTCTATCTCCCGTCGGTCTTTCTTGGTCGGTCGTCCCGTACCGCGGTCGCGACCGGTCTGTCCGGCCATGCGGGCCAGTTCGAGCAACTCCAGTTGGTCGGGCGCCGTGATGTCCTGCATATAGTCGGGCACCAGTTTCGCACCCAGTCGGTTCTCCGACAGTTGCAGCACGCGGTACGAGTACGTGATCGGACCCTTTCTGACAGAGAATCGGTCGCCGATCTTGAATGTCCGGCTCGGCTTCAGTTGCACGCCGTTCATCGTGATCCTCCCGTTCTTGCATGCGTCTGCCGCGATCGACCGCGTCTTGTATATCCGCATCGCCCATAGATACTTATCTACCCGTACCTCTGCCATACTATTTGTTGTTAAAGAGGTTCATGGTTCTGTCTATACCCTGTAAGCAAAACGAGGGAATAATCTCGGCAGCTATTTTCAGTCGCTCGGGTAGGGCCTGCTTCTCTTCGTCGGTCCATTCGCCCAGCACGAAGTTGATCTGTCGACCTTTGGTGTACTCGTTGCCGATGCCGAATCGTACGCGTGCATACGCGTCGGTACCCAGCACCTGCTGGATGTGCCCCAGTCCGTTGTGCCCACCGTTGCTGCCGGCCTTGCGGATACGTAGTTTGCCGAACGGTATGTTCAGGTCGTCCACCAGCACCAGCAGGTTCTCCACCGGCACTTTCTCCGCTTGCAACCAGTACCTCACCGCATTGCCGCTCAGGTTCATATACGTCGAGGGCTTCAGCAGCACCAGTTGGGCCGACTTCACGCGGCACGTAGCTACCATGCCGTACCGGCGGTCCTGCCATGTCGCGCCTACGCTCTCGGCGAAGGTGTCGATGATGTCAAAACCGATATTGTGACGCGTCCGCTGGTACTCGTCACCTATATTGCCCAGTCCTACTATCAGATACTTAGCCATCTCCGTTTCTTCTTTTGTCTCTTTACGAATAACGGCAGGGAAAAGCCCTGCCGTTAGGATGTGAATCAGTCTGTGCCACATTATGCTTGCTTGCTTTGGCGAGTAGCCTTAACCTCAGCAACGCACATGTCAGCCGGGTTCATCAGTTTCAGACCCTCCAGCTGAATGTCAGCTACGGCAATCTTCTTGCCCAGACCCAGCGAAGTAACATCTACTACTACGCGGTTAGGAATCTGCGTATAGATACCGTTCACTTTCAGCTTACGAGCCTGCAGCGCCAGCTTACCACCGGCCTTAACACCCTCTGCCAGACCTTCCAGCTTAACAGGAATGCTCACCGTAACGGGCTTCTTCTCATCTACAGCCAGGAAGTCGATATGCAGTACGCGACCGCTGATCGGGTGGAACTGAAGTTCCTTTACTACTGCCATCTGCTTCTCCTCACCGATCGTCAGCTCTACAGCCATCGTGTCGGGGGTGTAAATCAGTTTGCGAACATCGTTCTCTACTACCGTGAAAGTCTTGTTTTCTCCCAGACCGTACAGGTTGCAGGGAACTAATTCTTCTTGACGAAGGGCTTTTGCAGCCTTCTTGCCGTACTCGCTACGAGGAGTACCTACCAGTTGAAATACGTTCATAAAAAATTTAAATTGTGTTGTGTTACTTAATACCGAGTATTCCATCACACTCGTTGTCGAAATCTATCGACATTTATCGGAGTGCCCGCAGGCAGCTTTCGACTTTCGACTTTTGACTTTCGACTATAAAGGCTGCTTACGCTTAATCGTCTTGTTCTTACTTCGACGATTAAGGCTGCTTGCGCTTAATCGTCTTGTTCTTACTTCGACGATTAAGGCTGCTTGCGCAGCCTTGTTGTCCACCGAGGAGTCGAACCTCGCTTCTCGGAACCAAAATCCGGTGTAATACCGATATACGAGTGGACATCGTCGCAACCTGCTTGCGACAAGGTTTGTCGCTTCACGACAAAGGGTCGCCGCGGTTGCTCCTCTTCAATCGACCTATCGCTTCGCTAGCAGCTCGATTGAGGTGCTTTTTCTAAGTCTTCTTTCGAAAAAGCGTGCAAAATTACTACAAATTTTTCAAATACGCAAATTTTTTGCAAAAAAAATGCAAGATGTTTGCATATTTGTTGATTTTTTTGTAATTTTGCGGCGCAAAACGATCAAAACGATGCGTATAGGAGTTTTTGACAGTGGCTACGGTGGACTCACCGTGTTGGAGAAGATCCGTCTGCGTCTTCCCGAGTACGACTATATCTATCTGGGCGACAACGCGCGCGCGCCGTACGGTACGCGCTCGTACGAACTTATATATAATTATACTTGGCAGGCCGTTCGCTATCTTTTCCAGCAGGGGTGCGCACTCGTCATTCTGGCTTGCAACACCGCTTCGGCTAAGGCCCTGCGCACCATCCAGCAGAACGACCTGCCGGCCTTGCGCGAGGAGGGCCAGATTATCAACGCCCTGGGCGTCATCCGTCCTACGGCCGAGGTGGTCAGCCGCATGACCACGACCGGTCATATTGGTGTACTCGCAACGCCCGGTACCGTTCAGTCCGGCAGTTATCCGATCGAGTTTCAGCACCAGAACCCCAAGCTCTGTATCACCCAGCAAGCCTGCCCGCTGTGGGTACCTCTCATCGAGGCGGGTGAACATACCGGCGATGGAGCCGACTATTTCGTGCGTCAGTATATCGACGCGCTCTTGGCGCAGGATGAGCAGATCGATACCATCGTGCTCGGTTGCACCCACTATCCGCTCCTCATGCCTAAGATCCAGGAAGCTCTCCACGGTCGCAACATACGCGTCGTAGCTCAGGGCGATCTCGTAGCCGCCAGCCTCGACGATTATCTGCATCGGCATGGTGAGATCAACGGTATTCTTACGCGTGGCGGTACCTGCCGGTTCTTCACGACCGAATCGGCGGCTCGTTTCCGCGAGTCAGCCAACATATTCCTGCGCCGCACCATCTCCGTGCAGCATATCGACTTACCATAAGTAAATAGGTCTAACGACCAATGACTAACGACCAGGCTCTGTCCCGCAACGACTAACCGCCGATGGCTTCCAGCCGGTCTTTCATCTGTAGCATCTCGTCCCTCAGACGGGCGGCTGTGTCGAAGTCCAGGTTCTCGGCTGCGGCACGCATATGGCGTATCTTCAGGTTGATCGCTTTCTGTAGCGCCTTGGCGTCCATGGTCTGCCATTCCGCCGTCTTCCATCCTGCACGTATCTGTTCCTCCAGCGCCTGCTTCTTCTGTGCGGCATCGTGGTAGAGTTCGCTTAGTGCCGAGGTGTTGATATCCTTCTTGATGGCCTGCGGCGTGATGTGATGTGCCTCGTTATAGGCCTGTTGCGCATGGCGGCGATAGGCGGTCTGCTCGATGCATTCGCGCATCGATCTGGTGATACGGTCGGCGTACATGATCACCTTGCCCTCCGTATGACGTGCTGCACGTCCTGCCGTCTGGATCATCGAGCGTGTGTCGCGTAGGAAGCCCTCTTTGTCGGCATCCAGTATGGCTACCAGGCTCACCTCCGGCAGGTCCAGTCCCTCCCTCAGCAGGTTCACGCCTACCAGCACGTCAAACTCGCCCCGTCGTAGTTCCTCCATGATCTTCACGCGTTCTATCGTGTCGATGTCTGAGTGGATATACGCCGAGCGGATGCCCGCCTTGCGTAGGTAGTCGTCCAGTTCCTCGGCCATGCGCTTCGTCAGCGTGGTGATGAGCACGCGCTGGTCCTTGTCAATCCGCTGGTGGATCTCCTCCAGCAGGTCATCTATCTGGTGCTTCTGCGGTCGTACCTCTATCTCCGGATCCAGCAGGCCCGTCGGTCGGATCAGTTGCTCCACCACGATGCCGCCCGATCGCTCCATCTCGTAGTCTGCCGGCGTAGCCGAGACGTATATGGTCTGCGGCGTACGTGCTTCAAACTCATCGAACTTCAGCGGACGGTTGTCCCGTGCCGCCGGTAGGCGAAAACCGTAGTTCACCAGGTTGTCCTTCCTGGCCTTGTCGCCGCCGTACATGCCGCGTATCTGAGGCACCGTCACGTGGCTCTCGTCTATGACCAGTAGCATGTCATCCGGGAAGTAGTCCAGTAGGCAGTAGGGTGGTGTACCCTCCGCGCGGCCGTCAAAGTATCGGCTGTAGTTCTCTACGCCTGTGCAGTAGCCCAGTTCCTGGATCATCTCGATGTCGTACTTTACGCGTTCCTCGATGCGCTTGGCGTATAGGTCCTCGCCGATCGACTCAAACCATTCCACTTGCTTTCCGAGGTCCACCTTGATCTGCTCAATAGCCCGCGCCGTGCGTTCCGGCGAGGTGCAGAAGATGGTGGCGGGTGAGAGTTGGTAGTGCTCAAACTCCTCGATGGTCTGACCCGTCACGGGATCCACCGTGCATATCGCGTCTATCTCGTTGCCGAAGTACTCTACGCGCAGCAGGTAGTCGGCATAGGCCAATGCGATATCCACCGTGTCACCTTTCACGCGGAACTTACCGCGCTGCAGGTCCAGGTCGTTGCGCACATACTGTGCGGCCACCAGTTGCTTGAGCAGTTGCTCCTGCCCCGTCGTCTGTCCGCGTTCCAGCCGGATGCTGTTCTCCGAGAAATCCACCGGACTACCCATGCCGTAGATGCAACTTACCGACGAGACGACGATGACGTCCTTCCGTCCACTCAGCAGGGCGGCTGTCGCGCGCAGACGCAGGCGGTCGATCTCCTCGTTGATGCTCAGGTCCTTGTCGATATAGGTGTCGGTGCTGGGGATATAGGCCTCGGGTTGATAGTAGTCGTAGTAACTGACGAAGTACTCTACGGCGTTATGCGGGAAGAACATTTTCATCTCCGAGTAGAGTTGCGCCGCCAGGGTCTTGTTGTGGCTCAGTATCAGCGTCGGACGGTTGAGCCGCTGGATCACGTTGGCCACGGTGAAGGTCTTGCCGCTTCCCGTCACGCCCAGCAGCACCTGAGCCGGTGCGCCCGCCTCAATGCCCTCTACGAGCTGATCAATCGCCTGCGGCTGATCGCCCGTCGGTCTGTATTTACTCTCCAGTTTAAACAAAAAATGAAAAAATAAGTAAATGCGAAAATGAATAAATCGTAAAGTAAAAAAAAGGAGCTCATCGGCTCCTTTTCTTCATCTTTACTTAACTCGACGCTCTTGGATGCGAGCCTTCTTACCTGTCAAGTTGCGCAGGTAGTAGATCTTGCTGCGACGAACCTTACCGTACTTGTTGATCGTGATTTTCTCGATAAACGGGCTGTCCATCGGGAAGATACGCTCTACGCCAACGTTGCCGCTCATCTTGCGAACGGTGAAGCGCTTCTTGTCTTCCGAACCGTGGATGCAGATCACATCACCGCGGAACTCCTGAATACGCTCCTTGTTACCCTCTTTAATACGATAAGCTACGGTGATTTGGTCACCGGCCTTGAATGCCGGAAACTCTTTCTTCTCACCGGCGAATGCCTGTTCGGCAATCTTAATCAAATCCATTTCTCTATTCCTTAATATATGGATTAATACTTTTCCAAGCTGAGCATTTACTACTATTCGGACGGACCTATTTCAATCGCCAGAGGCTCAACATGGCTGCCTTTTCAGCGAAAAAGCGTGCAAAATTACTACAAATTTTTCAAATACGCAAATTTTTTTCATTTTTTTTACATTTTTTTTGCGTATTTCGAAAAAAAGCCGTACCTTTGCACCCGCTTTTCGACGGAAGAGCTGTAGATGTGGCGAAGTTGCCATCCTTGTGATCCTGCTTCAGCCACTATTGTTTAACCGACGATAATCGTACATCGTAAATCGTCAAATCGTAAATCATTTTATGTATTTAACATCTGAGAAGAAAGCTGAGCTCTTTGCTCAGTATGGCAACGACGCCAAGAACACCGGTGCTGCAGAGAGCCAAATCGCCCTGTTCACCTTCCGTATCAACCACCTGACCGAGCACCTCAAGCAGAACCGCAAGGACTTCAACACCGAGCGTGCACTGACCAACCTGGTAGGTAAGCGTCGCCGCCTGCTGGATTACCTCAAGGCAAAAGACATTGAGCGCTACCGTGCTATCATTAAGCAACTCGGTATCCGTAAGTAATCCGCTACCTCTTATTCTCAAAAATCCTGCCCCTGTGGCGGGATTTTTTTGTTTTTTCACGAAATTCCCCCACAAAAATTTGCATAGTTAGAAGAAAAGTAGTAATTTTGTGCCGTAAAATCAACAACTATATCATGAAACAGAGAAGCCTTATCAATGTAGATTTGCGCGACCGCATACGCGGCTCACTTATTGGCGGAGCAGCCGGCGATGCTTTGGGTTATCCGGTGGAGTTTATGAGCAGAAAGCAGATCTTGGCTCAATACGGCTCTAAGGGAATTACGGCGTTCGATTTGGCAAGCAACGGAAAAGCACTTATCTCTGATGATACGCAGATGACGCTTTTTACCGCCAATGGCCTGCTCTTTGGTGTCACGCGTTTCTGTACGCATGGAATACTTGGAGCCGGGCTGAAGGATTTTGTGCGGTATGCCTATACGGATTGGTACGAGACTCAGACAGGCGTAGAGGATTATTATGCGTACCATTATTGCTGGATTCGGGACATCGTAGAACTCAATGTTCGGAGAGCACCCGGAAACACCTGCATGTCGGCACTTTACAACATTACGCACCATAAAGAAGTGCAGAATGACAGCAAAGGTTGCGGCGGTGTGATGCGGGTAGCACCTGTAGGACTAATGGCTGCCACAGATGAACTGGTGATTGTAAAGGATTGGAGTGGCGAGGAAGTTTCGCGCCGGAGATGGGAAAAACAGGAAATAGTCCGTCTCGGAGGCGACTGTGCCGAACTGACCCACAAACATCCGTTGGGCTATCTACCGGCTGCATTCTTGGCGGATTTGATTTACTATATCATGATGTATGATGGTGAAATCACGTTTGCCGTCTTTGAGCAGTTTCTTCATGAGATAGATGCCGATTGTCGCAGCGAGTACAAGAATCCGAAAGAACAGAAAGCCTTGGACGAACTCCGGCTATTGATAGAGAAAGCAATCCGTTTGGCGAGGGATCTCTCCGTCGCAGATGAGTATGCTATACCTCAGTTAGGCGAAGGATGGACCGGTGATGAAGCCTTGGCTATCGCTCTGTACTGCACAATGAGGCACTTGGATAACTTTGAAGATGCCGTCATTGCGGCGGTTAACCATGACGGAGATAGTGATTCTACTGGTGCTATATGCGGCAACATAATGGGTGCTATTGTGGGACTAAATGGTATTCCGAACCATTTTATTCAGCAGCTGGAGTTGAAGGATTTGATTATAGATCTTGCAGATGATTTGCTCTCCGGATGCATTATTGGTGAGTATCGTATGGCTATTACAGATGAAGGGCAGATCTGGAAACGGCGATATGTTGACATCTTGCCTGCTCAAAAGAAACATTTTGGAAAAATGAAATACTATCCCGTAATGCCACAGGCGAAAAGAATTTTGGAGGCTAAACGACTTAAGGAGATTTAGTATCACTAGTAGAAAGAAAAACGAAATGCTAAGAAAATCGCACTCCCCCGAGTGCGATTTTCTTATTTTTTGTAAAAAACACCACAAAAATTTGCACATATCCGATTTTTTCCGTAATTTTGTAGCCTGAATACAAATCTTAAATCGATAATAGTATGATGTCCTTTGCTGAATCTATCAAGACTTGCTTAAGCAAGTATGCCACTTTCTCCGGTCGTGCCACTCGTGCAGAGTATTGGTGGTTCTATCTCTTTACCACTCTGGTCACTATGGCGGCTATGTATCTCGATATCATGGAGGATACGGGCGAAGTGTTCTTGCGCATTGCGCAATTGGCTTTCCTCCTGCCGAGTATGGCAGCCGGTGTGCGCCGCATGCATGATATTAATCATAGCGGCTGGTGGATCCTCTGCCCGATCTACAATATAATCCTGATGTGCTACGCGAGTGATCCGGGTGCCAACGACTACGGCGAACCGGAGGCATAAAATCTCCGTTGCCCTATGTCCTGTCTACGCGTACTTTTAGCTGTCCTGTTTCCGCCCCTCGCCGTGATGGATCAGGGCTGCGGATCCTTCACTATAGTCTTCCTCCTCACTCTCTGCGGCTGGATTCCCGGTGTCATCGGTGCGCTAATCATCCTGAACAAGGGTGAGTAAAAGGATTTCTTTGATATGACTAAAATCATATTGGATATGAAAAAGATATTTGTTTGTTTAGTAACTCTATTGAGTTACATGTCATTTGCAGGAGCGCAAGATATAGAGGCGGTTCCTGATTCTGTTATTTATATAGACTCCTCTGTTGACGAAAATACTTATATTGAGATCGCAGAGGTAGGAGAAATTGAATCTTCTGAGTTTAGTTCATCGAGGATAATCGGGCACTGGGCATTGCAGGAAGTACAGATTCCACAGGATCAAGAATTTGAAGAAGATGCAAGTTTCCGTTTTTTTGATCAATTGGAGTTCCTATATGGTGTCGTGAATATCATCGGATATGATACGGAAAGTTGGAATTTTTCTATCAATGAAAATCGGATATTAACTTTATCTCGGGGAAATAGGTATCAAAATTTCGAAGTGCTGATCCTTAATAGTCGCGAATTGGTTCTGGCTGCAGATTTGACTCTTTATGGGCGTATGATCTATAAGTTTGTTCCATATGAGAGAAGAAAACTTCCGATTGTAAAATCAAAACATCAGGAAAAACGGAATGATGATACGAATCCCATAGTCACAAGAATTCCAATTGGTGAAATCCTCGAAAGTGAAACTCCGCGTGCTGTTGCATATAATTTTGTAGATTGTATTTATTACAGTAACTCAGAAAAGATGCTTTCTTTCATGACTTCCGAAGCCAAGGAACGATTTGAATCGTTTCGAATAGCGGACGGCAATTCTAATTATGATCCCTATTTTTCAATTCCAGGCGACAAACTGAACATAAAAGGCTGGGAGCCCGCTATAAATAGTGGAAAATATGCAGAAGCTGTTCTGTATGTTCAAGATGAGGGTTATGACGAGTTAGGTCGCGTTTGCAAGAAAGTGTATGTGGGGTGTGTGCCTCTATCAGAACTGGGACACGTCGGATTCCAAGATATTACACGCTATGGGAATACTAATGTAAAGGTGTTGGTCGTAAATAATAATGGGAAATGGCAGGTCATCGGATTTAAGTAAGTAGTATGAATATTCTCACCAAAATTCAAAACATTAAACCGATATGCCAATGGGATATAAACGGCATGAAAACAATGAAAAAGTTTTTTACAACGATTATATTTTTCGCATTTGCACTTGGGATGCATGCTCAAAAATTTGATTTTGAGTACAAACAGATGCAAGTATTTATAGAAAAGGCAGACAAGGAAATAAAGAAATTAGGAAAAAGAGTTGATTCTCCCGAAATCTCTACGAAAGAACGTGAAAAAGTATATAATGAGTACAAACAATTGAAAAGATTTCGATATGTAATCCAAAAAAGATTGGATAAATTAAATCGCAAGCGTCCGCAATAATAAGACCTTACTCATATGAAGTGATGACATAAAGATGCGGAAATAGTAATACACCATTCGCCGACCTCCCTCCCGAGGCCGGCGATTTTTTCGCCAACTTTTATTCTGTAAGAGGGCGAAAGTGTTAAAAAATCCACAAAAATTTGTCCGAAAGGTAGAAAAATGCACTTTTTTTCACAAAAAATTTGCAAAACACCTAATCTTCATCGTATATTTGTCGTCGGAATCGGCGATCAATGATTGCGATACTCTGTATCTTATGTAATTGTCGCGATTCCTCCTCTTCCCACAAATTCAAATTTGCGGGAGCCCTAAAAAGTCTTCCTGGTTACAAAACGGGGGACAAAACCTTGCAGATATCGATTTTTTGTCGTACCTTTGCACCCGATTTTGAAAAAATAGTCGACAATGGTCGGCTCATATTTATTAACTATTTAAAAACCTACTTTAATTATGGAAAGAATCCAATCTATTTCTTCGGAGGCACAGGAAGACCTCCGCATCGTCAGTCACCTCGACATGCAAAAGCTTCCTGAGAGTTTGCAACAGATGCTGTCGCTGGCCACGACGCCCGAGGAGCAGGACATCCTGCTCATGTCCACCCTCGCGGCCGCAAGCGCGTGCGTACCTAATTTGTATTTTACGTACGGCCCGACCGGCAAGAAGTAGAGTGCCGTGCCGAAGATAGTAGGCCATCGCCTTCTGCGTACCTACGAACATCTGCTGAATGCTGGCGAACGCGAGTGGAGCCTCACGGACGCCCAGAAGGAGCGCCTCGGGGAGCATCTGGAGACCGAGTATGGGACGCTCATCGGGCTGCTGGGCGATAATTTCCACTCGGCCGTGATACGTATGGCGGTGCAGATCGAGAGGATCGCGATGATACTGACGGCGATGCGGGGGGACTCCGCGCTATCACGCGGAGCAGGGGACGAACTAAGACCGGCATCAAATGCCGGGATAATAGACAAAGGGATCCGTCTCCAAGACGGCACAACGGACGAAAGAGATGATAAAGATCGCCCATATATGGTCGATA
>JAFWOU010000011.1 GCA_017509715.1 Paludibacteraceae bacterium
ATACGGCTCCGGTTTCGACTATATCCAATGCCGAGAACGGGTAGTCGGCTTCATAGAGGGCGTCGAAGATTTCCGTTCCGCGTATGCGTATGTCGGCGACGACGAGGTTGGACGGAGCGAGGTGTGCGATAGCCAGGATGAACCGCCAATGGCCGTCGGGTGGAACATTTCCTCGTGTACTACGTATTCCAAAGAAGCGTTCGCCGGATCGGCGTACAGAATAGCCGTGAGAGCGGCTGATGGTGCCGGTAAAGCTCCGGCAGTCTTTAGATAGAATGATTTCCATATAAATTGTTATTTAAAGGTTTCACATCTCGACTTAAGTCCTACTTAAGTCCTACTTAGGTCTTACTAACCCCTACTCAAGGGATGATTGAGGAGATGGTGAGACCATAGCGTTCGGCGTTTTCACGTGTGCAGACGGGGTAACGTCCTTCGGGTCGGTCGGGTATATCGACCTGGACGAGTGGTATGTGGTCGTTCATCGCTTTGTATAGCGGCGCGCCGTGGAGGAAGATCGACTCGGGCGGTTGGTTGTCGTTGCGAATGTCGGCTTTGGCGATTTTCCAGGCTTCTGCACGGGAGAGTTTAGGGTGAGCGGCACAGAGCTTCTTGACGTATGAGGCTCGTTGGGAGAAGAGGCGACGTGCGGCCTCTTCGCGTTCGGTGATGCGTGTACGGCGTTTGAAGGCATCGTCACGGTAGATGGTGGCATGGCCGTGGCCGGGTTTGTCAGACTTGTAATGGCGAAAAACTAATCGCTTGCCCATACGGGGCTTTGTGGAGCCGGAGATAGATTTTATTCCGGGCATAAATTCTACTTTCATAATTTTTAGTCGTTAGTTGTTGGTCGTTAGTCGTTGGCATTGGCTGTTAGTTATTTCTTTAATATGTACACGTATGTAGAGAAAAAGAGAGATTTTTTGCATTTTTTTTGCACAAAAACTTGTATATTCGGATTATTTGTGAATGAAGTAATTTCTTAGCCCGGAGGTCACGATTATTGCAGAGCAATTTTCGGCACGCCCCTTAATAATTTTATACCATCCTAGGCGGAGGCCGCTCCTTCCGAAAGCGGAAGGACGCTCCGCCCTCCGAATTTACGTTCGCATCTTTGTGCGAACAACAATCTTTTGACCGAAAAATACTGCTTATGCAAGCATAGGTGACTCCGAGGAATCTTCTCTTTGCACGCAAATCGATTATTTTTTCGGTCAAAATCTTGCATATTCCAAATATTTGTTGTAATTTTGCAGGCGAAATGAAATCATATTGACATCAATTAACATCAAAAAGGAGGAATAATTATGGCACAAACAGCAATGACTGTCCGTGTGGACAATAACGTAAAGCGGCAATTTGATGCCCTCTGTGAGCAATTTGGAATGAGTGTTAATGCGGCAGTAAATGTCTTTATCAATGCTGTTGTTCGTACGCGCTCTATTCCTTTCACGATTAGCGCTGAAGAGGATCAGACAGGTAAACGCGCATTAGAAGCCTTTCTCTCTGCAGACCGTTCTGACAGACCGGAAATGACATTGGATGAGATTAACGAAGAGATTCGTAAAGCTCGTCAAGAGCGTAAAGAGCGTTTAGCAAAAGAAGGTAAAATCTAAATGGCGAAGTGTATGGTATATGCAGTAATTGACACAAACGTATTTGTGTCTGCGTACATGACGCACAATCTGGAATCTGCGACTTCAAAAGTCGTTCAACTATTATTTAAAGGTGAAATAAACATTTTGTATAACGACGAAATAATCGCTGAATATGTAGATGTTCTTTCACGTCCTCATCTTCGAATAAACCCAGTAGAACGGGATACGTTATTGGCTCATATTCGAAAGAACGGAGTTTATACGAATCGAACCTCATTTGGTGAGATGTTGATTGATGAGGATGACCGTGTTTTCTATGAAGTAACACTTTCTGAGGAAGATTCGTTCCTTGTCACAGGCAACTTGAAGCATTTTCCGATTGATCCGCGAGTAGTAACTCCGGTACAAATGCTGCAAATTCTTGGAGAAGAATAACTTTTTTCTCTACAATACGTCAAAGATCACAGAACTACTCCCCTCAGTATTCGGGGGAATTGATTTGCGCAGCTATTGACCTTTCGTAAGCCATCAGCCAGGTCGTCAGCTATCAGCTATCAGCCATCAGCCGTCAGAAAGCCGAATGCTGAATGCTGAAAGCCTACAAAAAAAATCGCTCTCTGGGCGATTTTTTTTGCATATATCGGAAAAAAGCAGTAATTTTGCAGGCGGAATAGATATTACTATGGAAGACAATTTCGCTATACAACTTTTCGAGGGTAAGAAAGTTCGCATCGTATGGGACGAGGAGCAGGAGAAGTACTATTTCTCAGTTGTAGATATAGTACAAGTGTTAACTGATAGTACAAATCCTACGGACTATCTTAAGAAAATACGGAAGCGTGATCCTGAGTTGGGTTCGTTCCTAGGGACAAATTGTCCCCAGGTAGAAATGCTCACTTTTACCGGCAAGAAACGGAAGACGTTGGCCGCTGATTTACAGGGAATTTTCCGCATCATTCAATCCGTCCCATCCAAGAAGGCAGAGCCTGTCAAGCAGTGGCTTGCACAATTGGGACAGCAGCGTATTGACCAGATGATAGACCCGGAACTGACGTTCCAAATGGCGGTTGAGGATTATCGTCGTCAGGGCTATTCCGACAAGTGGATCAACGAGCGCATGCGTTCCATAGAGATGCGCAAAGAGTTGACAGACGAATGGCAGCGCGCAGGCATCACGGAGCATCGGGATTTTGCTATCCTGACGAACGTACTGACCAAGGCCTGGAGCGGCATGACTACCGGCGAGTACAAGCGCCATAAGGGACTGACGAAAGAGAACCTGCGCGACAACATGACCAATATCGAACTTGCGCTCAATACGCTTGCCGAGGTTACTGCTACCGAGATCTCTCGTCAACGCAATCCGAAAGGTATGGTGCAAAGTGCACAAACAGCCCAAGAGGGTGGTGAGGTGGCTCGTAGTGCTCGTGCCGACATTGAAAGCCGCTTAGGTCGCTCCGTCATCTCTTCCGAACGTGCTTCCGACTATCTCCACCCCATCGAAGATGCCCCTGCGCAAGAATTACCATTAGACGAGGACAAAGACAAATAATCCATAAAATTCCTCTCCGGCGGTTACGTCCCCATCCATGACGTAAAACCGGAGCGTGCTTGCCGACCTCTGCAAAGGGGGCGGCGTTTTTGTTCTATTTGTCAATTTTTCTACATTATTAGCGAAAATATGCACACGCGTATGCGGGAAAAGCAGTAATTTTGTACTCAATATTAAAATGTCTCAAAAAAAACTATGCAACCCGCAGGAATAGACTAACTGAAGAACCAGATACAGAGAGTATGAAACGCACGATTTGCATGGCTGCGGCGGGGCTCATGACGGCCCTGGCAGCATGGGCTGCAAGCCCGATCAACTATGACGGTACGACGCTAACTTGGAACAACGAGTTTACCCGCACGGAATGCGGCACGATGTCGAAAAACGTGATGCCGGAGACGAGCGGCATGGCCTGCTCGCGCACGACGCCGGGCTATCTATGGGCACACGGCGATGAGAACACCGGCTCGAACAAGAAGATCGTAGCTATCCAGCCCAGCGGTACGCTCGCGATGACCCTGACCATCTCGGGCGATGCGGGACGCGACGACTGGGAAGATATAGCTACCGGCGTATACGGCGGTCAGAACTACCTCTTCATCGGCGCTTTCGGCGATAACGACCTGGCATACAACGACAAGTACTATATCTACTACTGTCCGGAGCCGGCGATCACCAGCGGCACGAAGAGCGCCACGGTAAGCTTTATCAAGTTCGGCTATCCGGACAACCAAGCCCACAACACCGAGACACTCATGTACGACAACCAGGAGCAGATGTTCTATATCGTCGATAAGGTGGATGGCGGCATATGCCACCTCTATAAGTTACCCTTCCGCACCGACTACGGCACGGGCGTACAGCGGCTGACCGAGGTATGCGCTCTGGGCAACGGATCGAAGTTCAACTACTGCACCGGTGGCGACATTTCGCCCGACGGCCGATGGATGGCTATCAAGAGCAAACCCTACGTGCTGCTCTGGGAGCGTCAGGGTTCGGAGAGCCTGAGCGCCACGGCCCAGCGCCGTCCGCAACAGGTAGCAGCCTATGTGGAAGAGAAGCAGGGCGAGTCGCTGGCATGGCTCGACTCCACGACGTTCTACACTACGAGCGACCATAAGAAAGATACACCGATCTATAAGTACGTACGTACGTTCGGTTCGACGGAGACTCCGGGCGATGCAACAGACGTCGAGGAAGTACAAAGTGACAAGGTACAAAGTGACAAAGTACAAAGTGACCAAGGACAAAGTGACCAAGTACAAAAAGTGCTCATAAACGGACAACTGTATATTCTACGGGGATCGAGTATCTACAGCCAGGATGGCCGTCAGATACGTTAGAATGTAAAGAAGGTACAAAAAAAATCGGCATTCTCTTGCGAGTGTCGATTTTTTTTTGTACCTTTGCAGCCGAAATTGGAGAAAACCGCTTTTAGATGCAACGAATCATACGAATTATAGTGTTTGTGCTGGGGCTCGCGTTCGCGCATAGCGCGTATGCTGAGCGGGTGGAGCAGGTGCCCTTTGGCACGATGGAGTCGTGGACGACGCGTTATATCAAGGAGTCGCGCCTGATCGGCGGCCAGACCCGCACGCTCTACTGCATCGGCCCCAACCGCGTACTCACGGAGAATGCCGCCTATGCGTACTCGGGCAAATGGACCAACCCCTGGACCTGCAGCAATGCGTACGCCAAGGTAGCCGGCATAGAGAAGGGCTCGTGTACCGCCAGCCCCGAGAAGCGACCCGGTGGCGGCACGTGTGCAAGGCTGGACGTCAAGATGCAGGAGGTGAAGGTGCTGGGCATGATCGATATATCGGTGCTGGCAGCCGGCACGCTCTTCTGGGGCCGTACGCTGGAGCCCATCACCTCGGCCAAGGATCCGTACCGCTACCTGGATATGGGTGTGCCCTTCACGAAGCGGCCGAAGGCCCTCATGTTCGACTATCGCTGCCAGGTATCGCCCGAGACATGGGTATGGGTGGCCAAAGGACTCACGGCCCCCAAGAAGCAGCAGGGCCAGCATGACGAGTGCGAGGTGTATATGTTTCTGCAGAAGCGTTGGGAGACACCCGACGGCCAGCTGCATGCCGTACGCGTAGCGACTGCCTACGAGCGCTTCGGCAAGACCCAGACGACCTGGGCGGACGGCCACCGTCTGCCGCTTCACTACGGCGACATTACGGGCAAGGCGTTCTACAAGCCCTATATGGGTTTCGTAAAACCCTTCCGCGCCGTGAACAGCAAGGGCAAGAACGTGCCCATCCGGGAGGAAGGCTGGGACGGCAACGCTACGCCGACGCATGCCGTGCTGATGATGACCTCCAGCCGCTTTGAGGCCTTCACCGGCCACGAGGGCAACACGCTATGGATCGACAATGTACGACTGGTATATGATGAATAAGACGAGGCTATGCTGAATGAAGAACTGATGACATACTTGCTGAGGTTTACCACATTGGACATCGTGCTGCTGGCCGTGGCCGGCGCACTATGGTGCTACCTGATGTACTATGCGATACGCTACCTGGGGGCTGTCAGCCGCCGCCGGCCGAAGACGACCGATGCGCCCGAGGCCGAAACGGAGACGAAACCGCTGCCCGGCGTGAGCGTGGTGGTATGTGCGCGCAACGAGGGCGAGCACCTGGAGGCCTACCTGCAGTCGCTGCTCTCGCAAGACTATCCGGAGTATGAGGTGATCGTGGTGAACGACGGTTCGCAGGACGATACGCGCGACGTGCTGGACCGCTACAGCCGTCAGTACGACCGACTGCATACCACGTTCGTACCGGCCGGTGCGCGCGTGATGAGCACCAAGAAGCTGGGCCTCACCCTGGCCGCCAAGTCGGCACGGTATGACTACCTGCTGCTGACGGATGCTGACTGCCGTCCCGAATCCAATCAGTGGATCCGCGAGATGGTGGCACCCTTTGCCCAGACGGGCATCGAGGTGGTGATCGGCTACGGAGGCTATTTCTACGAACCCGGTATGGTCAACCGCCTGACGCGTTACCAGACGCTCTACAGCGGACTGCAGTATATGGGTGCCGCCCTATGCGGTCATCCGTACATGGGCGTGGGTCGCAACTTGGCCTACTCGAAGGCG
Source organism: Paludibacteraceae bacterium (assembly GCA_017509715.1). Lineage (GTDB taxonomy): Bacteria > Bacteroidota > Bacteroidia > Bacteroidales > Paludibacteraceae > Colicola. Next base: position 6,260 of record JAFWOU010000011.1, read on the forward strand.
CTCTTCTTCCGTAGCGGCGGCTTCACCGACACGATGCACCTGCGTTCGGGCGACGATGACCTGTTTGTCAACAAGGTAGCTACCGCCCGCAACACGGCCGTAGTGAGCTCGAGAGAGAGCATCACGTGGTCGGAGAGTAAGCATACCTGGCACGATTGGCTCATACAGCGCCGCCGCCACCTGAGCGTCTCGCATGCCTACCGTTGGCAGACCAAGCTATGGCTGGGCATCGAACCCGCGGTGCGCGGACTATGGTACGTATCGCTCATCCTGATAGGCATCCTGGCGCACCCTATCACATGGGTGGCCGCACTGCTGCTGGCGCTGGTGCGTGGCATCACCCTGGTGGTTGTCATTAACCACGGTGCACAACGCTTAGGCGAACGCAGCTTCGGCGCGTGGCGCCTATGGTGGTACGACTTGTCGATGCCGGTACTCACCCTCTTGCTCATGAACCCGCACGGACAGAAGAATCCGACATGGTAATAAACCTATAAACTAATCAACCTATAAACTAATCAACTATCTATATTATGGCTGAACAAAATCAACAACTTAGCGTTAACATCCCGCAGGACAAGGCTACGGGAGTATTTTCCAACTTGGCACTGATTGCACATACTCCTACGGAGTTCGTGCTGGATTTCGCACAGATGATGCCTGGACTGAAGCAGGCTAACGTGGTGTCGCGCATCGTGACCACTCCGGAGCATGCAAAACGTCTGCTCGCAGCGCTGCAAGACAACGTGGCGAAGTACGAGAAACAATTCGGTACCATCAAAAACCCCGGCAATAACCAGAATCGTCCGATCCCGGGTTCGACCTATCCGATGTCGTTCGGTGGCGGGGAAGCGTAGATAAAGTTTAGAGTTTAGAGTTTAAAGTAAATACCTATATATCATGAGAACTTTTCCTGCATCGCAGTTGATCATCAATGCTGATGGCTCTGCATTTCATCTGCACCTACGTCCGGAATTCTTGGCCGACAAGATTATCCTGGTGGGTGACCAAGACCGTGTCAACATGGTAGCATCCTTCTTCGACGAAGGTAGTATAGAGTGCGACGTACAGAGTCGTGAGTTCCATACCATCACCGGACGTTATCAGGGTAAGCGTATCTCCTGTATCTCCACCGGTATCGGAACGGACAACTGCGATATAGTGATGAACGAGATCGACGCCCTGGCCAATATCGACTTTGAGACCCGCCAGGAGAAAGCCGAACCGCGTCACCTGGAGATCGTACGTATCGGTACGTGCGGCGGTATGCAAGAAGACATCCCGCTGGGTACGTTCCTGGTTAGCCAGAAGTCGATCGGCTTCGACGGCGTGCTGGCCTTCTATCACGACCGCGACAAGGTGGTGGACCTGGGCTTTGAGAAAGCGCTCGTGGAGCATATCGGCTATCCCAAGAAAGCGGCTGTGCCCTACGTAGTATCGGCCGATCCCGAGCTGGTCAACAAGATCGCTCGCGACGACATGATGCGCGGTTGCACCATTGCCGCCAACGGTTTCTACGGCCCGCAAGGCCGCGTGCTGCGCGTGGACCTGGCTGTACCCGATATCAACGAGAAGATCACGTCGTTCCGCTACGAGGGGCAGCGTATCACCAACTACGAGATGGAGGGCAGTTGCATCGCCGGTCTGGCCCTGCACATGGGACACAAAGCGATGACCGTATGCTGCGTGATCGCACAGCGTAAGATAGAGGCCGCCAACACCGACTACAAACCCCGTATCAAGGAGCTGGTACGCACCGTACTGGAGCGCTTCTAACCCCGCATAGTATGAAACGACTACTCATCATCCTTGTGGCCGCACTTGCCCTCGTGAGCTGCGGCAGCAAGGGTAACAATAAGGTTCGTACCGTAGGTGCGGACGAGATAGAATACAACGTGGACCGTTTTTACGACTTGGCTATCCTGCGCTACCGTGTGCCGGATTTTGAGAACCTGAGTACCCAACAGAAGGCACTCGTCTACTACCTGAGCGAAGCTGCGCTCTGGGGACGTGACATCCTGTACGACCAGAACTGCCGCTACAACCTGCGTGTGCGTCGTACGTGCGAGGCTCTCTATGAAGCTCTCAGCCGTCAGCCCTCAGTCGTCAGCGACGAGCAGTTCCTGCTCTTTGAGAAATATCTGAAGCGTGTATGGTTCTCCAACGGTATTCACCACCACTATGCCGAGGATAAGTTCCTGCCGGAATGTACGGAAGCGTGGTTCCGCCAGGCTTGCCAAGAGAATAACATAGCGCTGACGGACGAGTTGGTGCGCGTCATGTTCGACCCGACGGTACTGCCGAAGAAGGTATGCCAGGACGCGGACAAAGACCTGCTGCTGGCTTCGGCCTGCAACTACTACGACGGTCTCACCCGAGCCGAAGCCGAAGCATGGTATGAGCAGCATAAGGACACCAGCGCCGAACCCCGCTGGATAGGCCTCAATAGCAAGCTTATCAAGCGCGACGGCCAAATCATCGAGCGCGTCTTCCGCGCCGAGGGTGACGGCCTGTATCGCGAGGCGCTGCAGCACGTGGTAGAGAACCTGGAGAAAGCCCTGGAGTATGCCGAGACCGACGAGCAGCGACTGGTGCTGCAGAAACTGATAGCATTCAACCGCACGGGCGACCTCAAGACCTTCAACGAGTATGCTATCGCCTGGGTGCGCGACCTGGAGAGCCGCGTGGACTTCGTGAACGGCTTCACCGAGGTGTATGGTGACCCGCTGGGTATCACCGGTGCGTGGGAAGCGATGGTTAACTTCCGCGACGAGGTGGCTACCGACCGCACCCGTACCCTCTCGGCCAACGCACAGTGGTTTGAGGATAACTCGCCAACCGACCCCAAGTACAAGAAGAAGGAGTGCCGCGGCGTGACCGCCAAGGTGATCACGGCGGCTATACTGGGCGGCGACTGTTATCCCGCTACGCCTATCGGTATCAATCTGCCCAACGCCAACTGGATCCGCAAGAACTACGGCTCCAAGTCCGTAACGATAGCCAACCTGACCGAGGCCTACTATCTGGCTGCACAGGGTGATGGCTTCAACGAAGAGTACTACCTCTCGGACGAGGAACGCGAACTGGCTAAGAAATACGGCGCACTGATGAGCGACGTACACGTAGACCTGCACGAGTGCCTCGGCCACGGATCGGGACAACTGATGCCCGGCGTAACCAAGGACAACCTCAAGGAGCACGGTTCTACGCTGGAGGAAGCCCGTGCCGACCTCTTCTCGCTCTACTATATGGCCGATCCGAAACTGGTGGAACTGGGTATCGTACCCGACGAGGAAGCGTATAAGACGCAGTACTACCATCAGTTGCTGAACGGCGCCATGACGCAACTCGTGCGCGTAGAGCAGGGTAAGAATATAGAGGAATCGCACATGCGCGACCGCGCGCTCATTGCGCGTTGGGTGCTGGCCCATGTGGATTCGGTGAAACCCGAGGCCGAGATCATCGTGCAGGACGGTAAGCACTACCTGCGCGTGAACGACTACCAGGGCGTACGCCGCTTGTTCGGCCAACTGCTGGCTATCGTGCAAGAGGTGGTATCGACGGGTGACTATGAGCGCGCCTGCCAACTGGTGGAGGACTACGCCGTGAAGGTGGATCCGGACCTGCATCGCGAACTGCTGGCACGCTATCAGCCGCTGGGTATCGCACCCTACAAGGGATTTGTGAATCCGGTGTACCAACCCGTCTTCGACGAGCAGGGCAAGATCAAGGACGTGCTCATCCGCTACGACGAGGGCTACACCGAGCAACACCTGCGCTACTCGCACGACTACAGTCCGCTGCCTGATGTTAACGATTAAGGAGTATATCGAAGTGCTTTTGACTTTCGACTTTTGACTATCAAACTGCCGATATCTAAGAGCATTGCAAATCGCTTGTTGCTATTGCAAGCTATTCATGGAGACCCTCTGATGAGGGTTTCTATGAATATGCCGGATGATGTACGGGTGATGCACGATGCGCTGGAGGCGTTGCAGCAGCATAAAAAGGGCGAGCCGCTGACGCTATATCTCAAGAACTGCGGCACGGCGCTGCGTTTTCTGGAGGTGCATTTAGCGCATTGCTATCCGGGCGAACCCATCACCCTCACCGGTGACGATCGCCTGATGGAGCGGCGGGGCAAACCCACGACCCAGACCCTCTCGGCCCGTATCCTGCACGGCGAGGACGTGCCCGTAGAAAAGAACGAGAGTCCGTATATCAGGATGAGCCGCGAGATGGCAGCGTCTTACAGCGAAGCGCTCTTGCAGTGTAACGGTCCTACAGGCGTAGCCGATCTTATAACGCAGTGGTCTGCAGAACGCTGCTGGAGTTCTGCATCTTATTGGTACGAATACGTGGCGCTGCATGGCGGAACGCTGATCCTGCCTGGATTGCAACGCAACACCCTGCAGGGCGACCATGCCGTAGCACGCATCTACAACCGCTCGTTCGGCGTCACGACGGTCTATGTGCCCGAGGGCGTACGTATCAGCAGGGTGGACGAGGTGCAGTACCCCCGGTCGCTGACGCTCGACTTCACCGACATACCCGATCTCTATCCCGCCGTGGCCCTCACTTGCGAACGGCTCGGCATCATGCTGCAGGCCACCGGTACGGAGCGTCTGCGCTATAAGGAGTCGAACCGGCTACGATCGGTTCGACTCCATCAGGTGAACGACGACCACCGCATGGCGATGGCCCTCATGGCGGCCGACTATCCGGTGTCGCTGGAAGACCAGCAGTGTATCCGCAAGAGTTATCCCGGCTTTGGCATACAACATGTGACGCCGCGGCGTGGTATTAATGACGACAACCTGGGCAAGAAGCATGCGCTGGGTAAACTGATCCGTGAGGCGGTGGGGGACTATGTGTGGTTGCACGACGATGATGTAATGCTGCCTCCGGCCGTGGAGCGACTGTCCCTGACGGAAACGGATATGCTCATCCTGCCGCTACGCATGGAGAGCCAGCGGGAAAAACCCTCGCTACTGGAGAAGCTCCAGATAGCCGAGTATGCAGCCATCCAGGAGCTGACGATGCGTACGGCCCGTCGCGGCCGGGCCGTGATGTGCTCGGGCGCGAATATGATCGTTAGGCGTGAGGCATGGCTACAATGCGAAGAGGACCTGCATCCGGAACTGCCGAGCGGCGACGATATGTTTCTGCTGGAGGCGATGAAGCGCCGCGGCATGCGTATCGGCGTGATGGATGCACCGGAGTATACAGCCGTGGTGCGTCCGCTGACCTCGTTGCGCGCCCTATTGCGTCAACGCATGCGCTGGGCCGGCAAGGCGCCGCACTATACCGATCGGGATATACGTCGCTGCGGCGCGTGGGTGGTGGTGCTGAACTTGCTGCAGGTGGTATGTCCGCCGATCTTGCTCGTGAAATTCCCGATAGAATACCGGATGCTAAAAAAACGTAGCGCCACAACCTCGTGGGCGGTGGCACTACTGTTAGAAGTGGTGTATCCGTTCTATATGCTCGGCACGCTCATAGGCGGCCTCAGGCATCCGAAGCGCTGGTAAAGCGAATTACTTCTCAGCAGCCTCTTCCTGGAAATCTGCAGCCGGTGCATCCTCTGCTGCACCTTCTTCTGCGGTTTGCTCGACAGCATCCTCGTCGATAGCCTCGTGCTGCTTGTTCTGACCGATCTGCAGACCTACCGTGAAGATACTCAGCAGTACGATCACAGCAGCCAAGGTCCAACTGGCTTTCTCCAGAAAGTCAGCCGTACGGGGAGCACCCATCACCTGATTGCCACTCGAGAAACCGGCAGCCAAGCCGCCTCCTTTACTGTTCTGAACCAGCACGAGAAGGATCAGCAGGATAGCTGCAATAAAAATCAAGATAGAAAGTAGTATTGTCATATTCGTTTAGTATATATTTATTCGTATTTCACAATTCGGGCGGCAAAGATACAACTTTTTTTTGATATACGCAAATTTTTTTACCATTTTGCAACCGTATCGTTGTAAATATTCTCCACAAGTTCTTTAATCATGGCCTGACAGAGGGTCTCTTGCACCGCATTCAGGGTCTGGGAACTGTCGAAGGTCTGGTAGGCCGAGTAGGTGCGGTCGAAGCTCTCGTCGGGGTGGATATTGTTGGTGAAATGAACCTGGACACGCAGCGTGACCTTGGTCTCGGCGGCATAGTTGTCGGAGGCTACACCCATAGGCGTCACGTCGTAGCCGATGATCTCGCCGCTCAGTTCCAGGTCGCCGCCCGAGGAACGTATCTGCAGGCGCGTCTGGCGCTGATACGTATCGCGCAGTTCTTCGCTAAAGGCGTTGCTCAGCGGCGCATAGACGAGGGCGGCATTGTTGGGGAAGTCCTCGATAGAGATGGAGCGGATCAGGCTGTAGTCGATATTCGAACCGTTGAACTTATAGCTGATGGAGCAGCCCGTCAGCCCTATAACCACCAGCGCCAGCAGGCAGAGATGCAGGTTTTTGGCCAACGACCATCGACCAACGACTAACGACCATCGGCTTTCGACTTTCGGCTTTCGACTATAAATCATAATTCTTGATTTTACGATAGAGGGTTCGTTCGCTCTGCCCGAGGCGTTTGGCGGCCTCTTTGCGGTTGCCTCCGCACAGCTCCAGCGCCCGGCGTATCTGCTCGCGTTCCATCTGCTCGATGGTCTGTATCTCGGTGCCGGCAGGTGCTACGGTGGGTTCTTCGTGCTGCGGTTCGTCCTTGACCTCCTCGGCCAGCTGGATGGGCTCGTCTTTGTCGGTCTCCTTGTGGGGCAGGTAGTAGGACGGGTCGGCTGCATAGGATTGCTTCTGCTGCGCACGCAGTTCGTCCAGCTGCTGGCGCATGACCTTCATCTCGCCCAGCAGTTTGTAGAGCATCTCGCGTTCGCGCGACGAGGGGTCTTCCGTGAAGCTGATGCGGGCCAAGCCGAACTTATTCTCCTGCTCATTCTCAGGCAGGTACATGCGTAGCGTATCGGCATCTATCTCATGCTGGGTCTCCAGCACGGATATCTGCTCAGCGATATTCTTGAGTTGGCGGACGTTGCCGTTCCAGTAGTAGTTCTGCAGCAGTTGGGTGGCCTCGGCTGTCAGGCGGATAGGCGGACGGCGATAGCGGTCGCTAAAGTCGAGCGCAAACTTACGGAACAGCAAGGGGATATCCTCTTTGCGGTCACGCAGGGCGGGTACGCGTATCTCTACGGTATTGAGTCGGTAGTAGAGGTCCTCGCGGAACTTACCGTTCTGTATGGCGCGCCGCATATCGAGGTTGGTGGCGGCTACGACGCGTACGTTGGTCTTGAGCACCTTGGTGCCGCCCATGCGGATATACTCGCCGCTCTCCAGCACGCGCAGCAACTTGACCTGGGTCTGCAACGGCATCTCGCCCACCTCGTCGAGGAAGAGCGTACCGCCGTTAGCGATTTCGAAGTAGCCCTTCTTCTCGGCATGCGCATCGGTATAGGCGCCGCGTTCGTGTCCGAAGAGCTCGCTATCCATCGTGCCCTCGGGGATGGCGCCGCAGTTGATGGCAAAGTAGGGACCGTGCTTACGGGGCGAACAGTCGTGGATGATGCGCGGGAAATGCTCTTTGCCGACGCCCGACTCACCCGTGATGAGTACACTCAGATCCGTCGGGGCTACCTGGACGGCAATCTCGATGGCGCGATTTAGTTGCGGGTTGGTGCCGATGATCTTATAGCGCTGCTTGATAGCTTGTATATCTGCTTCTGTCATGATTCAAACACATTTTGGCCTGCAAAATTACGACTTTTTTTTCATACTTGCAAGTTTTTGGCAAAAAAATGTGTTTTATTTGCATATGTCAGAAAAAAGTTGTACTTTTGCACGCTAAATTTGATGTAAATCGTATGAGTCGGAGTAGAATCTATACATTTTTGTTGGTCATGGCGTGCCTGTGTTGCGGATGCGTGACGCAGAAGAAGATGACCTTTCTCACCGACGTGGACCAGTCCACGGCCGATTCGCTCAACCCCAAGTTTGAGCGTCAGGTAGAGCCGCATATCAAGGCCGGCGATGCCCTGTCGATCACTGTCTCGGCCCTGGATGCCGAGGCCGTGGTGCCCTACAACCTGCCGACGACGGTCTACAGTGCGCCCGGTAGCAGCACGGTGAATACGACGCCTTCGCTGCAGAGCTATCTGGTGGATGCCGAGGGAAATATCCAGTTTCCGGTACTCGGTGCGCTACATGTAGAGGGGCTGACTCGCTCCGAAGTGGCTACGATGGTGCGCGAGCGGCTGCAGACGCAGGTGGTGGATCCTACGGTGAATGTGCAACTGCTGAACCCCACGGTGGTGGTGATGGGTGAGGTGAGTCGTCCCGGACGGCAGTCGATGCCCAACGGTCGTCTGACCTTGCTGGAAGCCATCGGAGCGGCCGGCGACCTGACTATATACGGTCGTCGTGACAATGTGCTCATTAGTCGTGAGGTGAATGGCCAGCTGGAGTTCGCCCGTATCAACCTGACCTCGGCCGACCTCTTCACATCGCCCTACTACTACCTGCAGCAGAACGATGTAATCTACGTATCGCCCAACAAGGTGCGTGCGATCAATAGTACGAACCTGGGCCTCTGGCTCAGCATGGTGTCCACTGTCGCGAGTGCGGCAACGGTGATCGTCACCGTGGTGAACACCACCAAGAATTAGGCTACAACACTATGGAACAGACTACAAACAACACAACAGAGATAGACCTGCGCAAGATCGTGCGCTTGGTGCTGCATAAATGGTACTGGTTCGTGATCGGACTGGTGGCATGCGTGCTGATAGGCGTATGGTATCTGGTGCGCACGACGCCCAAGGTGACCACCCAGGCTTCTATTATGCTTCGTCAGCGTGATGAGGGACTCGGTGCCGGACAGCTGGACCAGCTGAGTATGCTCGGTATAGGCGGCAACCGTACGGCCGAGGATGAACTGGTGGTACTCAGTTCCAAGGACCTGATGCTACAGGTGATCAATCAGCTCGACCTGATGGAGAACCATTGGATCAAGCTCGACTATCGTTGGGAGGGTGAGTATCCGAAGCACACGTTCCGGCTCGAATGCCTGCAGCTGAGCGAGGATGGCCGGAAAAAGCCGTTTACCCTGGATATCAAGCCTACCCGCAAGGGTTACAAGATCAAGTCGAGCACCGGTTTCGGCGAGACGGGGTCGGTGGAGGTACGTGATTTCACTGAACCGATCGACTTGCCTGTCGGACGGATTCGGCTAACGCCTATTGGCGAACTGCAACCCGGTGCACGCTATCGCATCCAGCACCGGACGGTGCCCAACGCTATCGTCTACTACAGCAGCATACTGCGTATCGCGCAGCATAAGCGCGAGTCGAATATCTTCGATCTCTCGGTGCGTTCTACGATGCCGGGACGCGATGCGGACCTGCTCAATGCCTTGATTTCCAACTACAATAGCAACACGCTGACCGACAAGAATATGATCGCCACCAATACGGCCGATTTTATTCAGTCGCGTCTGGAGATCATCTCGGCCGAACTATCGGCAGCGGAGGATGCTGTAGAGCAATATAAGTCAGAGCACAACATGGCCAACCTGGGCGAGGAGGCCAAACTGCTGCTCCAGTCGGGTGCCGAAGACCAGAAGCAACTGGCCGAGGTGGAGACCCAACTGTCATGGGTGAATTATATTGCCGAGTTCCTGCGTGACAAAAACAACCAACATAGCCTGTTGCCGACGAATGTCAGCGTACAGGATGAGGCCCTGGCTGCCTATATAGCCGAGTACAACGAGACGCTGCTGCGCTATATGCGGATGCAACGTACCGCCGTAGAAGGCAGTCCCGTACTGGATCAGATCAATGCCGATCTGAGTAATATGCGTGCTAATATCGTGACCAGCGTGACGAACGTACGCGAGGGCCTGCTGATCACCAAGGCAGGACTGGAAATGCGTCAGAACGAACTCATGGAACGTATCCAGCGTGTACCCACGCAGGAACGCGAGTACGTCCAGTTGGCACGTCAACGTCAACTCAAGGAGTCGCTCTATATGCTGCTCTACAAGAAACGCGAGGAGAATGCCCTCATGCTGGCTGCGGCGGCCATGCCCACCAAGACGATTGACATCCCGCGTACGGATCCCGAATCGGCGAGTCCGAAGCCGATAAGGATCATTGTGCTCTGTCTGCTCCTGGGACTGATGCTACCGGCCGGGCTACTCTATCTGTACGTGTTGCTGGATAATAAGATACGCGATCCCAAGGAATTTGAGAAACGCCTGAAGGTGCCCTATCTGGGTCAGATAGTGGCTAACTCGCGCGGCAAGCATATCGCTATCCGGGAGGGTGAAACGACCGTCTCGGCCGAACTATTCCGCCTGCTGCGTACCAACCTGCGCTTTGTGGTGCCGGCCGATGTGAAGAATCCGGTGGTGCTCGTCACCTCGTCCGTGAATGGCGAGGGTAAGTCATATGTAGCTACCAACGTAGCCCTCTCGTTGGCTATTCTGGGCAAGCGGGTGGCCCTCGTAGGACTGGATGTGCGCAAACCGATGTTAGCCCACTATTTCGGACTGCAGCAACAGGGCTGCCTGACCAGTTATCTGGCCGAGGACAGCTACAGCGTAGACGATCTGATCGTGCCGAGCGGCGAGCATCGCAACCTGGATATCATCCCCTGTGGCGTCGTTCCTCCTAACCCGAACGAATTGCTGCAGAGCGAACGGCTTGACCAGCTCTTCGCAGCGCTCCGGGAACGTTATGACTATATCATCGTAGACACCGCACCGTGTGCACTGGTGAGCGATACCTTCCTGCTGGATCGTGTTGCCGATGTGACGCTCTATGTTTGCCGCGCCAACTATACCACGATTGATATGATTGACTCTATCAATCAGATGGCCGACCAGAAGCGCATGAAGCAACTCTGCTGTGTGCTCAATGCCGTTAAGAACGTACGTGCCGGCTACGGCTATGGCTATGGCGTCAAGAAATAACCCATAACCCGTAACCCATAACCCATAACCCATAACCCGTAACCCCTAACCCCTAATCAAACAATGATCGTCTGCGTAGCCGAGAAACCCTCTGTGGGACAATATATAGCCAAGGTGCTGGGAGCAAACCAGCGCCATGATGGCTATTTCGAGGGCAATGGCTACCAGGTGACCTGGACCTTTGGTCACCTATGTTCGTTGCTTGACCCGCAGGACTATAACGATCAGTGGAAAGCCTGGAGCCTGAGTTCGCTCCCGATGATACCGACGCGTTTCGGTATCAAGGTGGATGACGACAAGGGCGTGCAGAAGCAGTTCAACATTATCCGCGAACTCATCGCGCAAGCCGACGAGGTGATCAACTGCGGTGATGCCGGCCAGGAGGGAGAACTGATTCAGCGTTGGGTGTATCAGAAAGCAGGCTGTAAGTGTCCGGTGAAGCGTCTGTGGGTCAGTTCGCTGACCGAAGAGGCGATTGCCGAGGGATTTCGTCAACTCAAGGACCAGAGCAACTACCAGCATCTGTACGAGGCCGGACTGATGCGTGCGATAGGTGACTGGCTGCTGGGTATGAACGCCACGCGCGCGTATACCGTGCGTTATTCTAAAGGAGTAGGGCGTGACCGCCAGGTGCTGTCGATCGGACGCGTACAGACGCCTACGCTCGCGTTGATCGTCAAGCGTCAGGCAGAGATCGAGCATTTCGTGCCCCGCACCTACTACGAACTCAAGACCCTCTATCGCGACACCCTCTTTACGGCCCAACTGCCCGTGGAGGAAGGCGAGTACGCCATCAATACCCTGGACGAGGGCCAGAAACTGATGATGCAGGCCGGTTCGACGCCGCTCACCATCACCTCGGTGGAGAAAAAGAAGGGGACGGAGTTTGCGCCTAAGTTGTTCGACCTGACCAGCCTGCAGGTGGAGTGTAACAAGAAGTTTGCCTTCTCGGCCGACCAGACTCTGAAACTGATCCAGTCGCTCTACGAGAAACGTATCACGACGTATCCGCGTGTGGATACCACTTACCTGAGCGAAGATATCTATCCTAAGGTGCCGGCTACGCTCCGCGGTATTCGGGAACAATACCCACAGGTAGAACCCCTGCTGGCACTCCGCGACGATGGCGGCAAGGGACCGGGGTCGCTGCCTAAGTCGAAGAAGGTGTTCGACAACAAGAAGGTGACCGACCACCATGCCATCATCCCCACCGGCCAACGTCCCGTAGGACTGACGGCCGATGAACAGAAGGTGTTCAACCTGGTGGCGTTGCGCTTTATTGCCGCTTTCTACCCCGACTGCGAGGTGAGCAACACCACCGTACTGGCCGAAGCCGGCGAGATACCCTTCCGCGTCACCGGACGCGAGGTGCTGAAAGCCGGATGGCGGGTGGTATTTGAAACTAGTGAGCCTAGGACTCCTAGGGATCCTAGTAATCCTAGTGAAGAGAACGATGAATCGTCGGAAGAAGCAGCCAAGTCGCTGCCGGCCTTCGTCAAGGGCGAGTCGGGTTCGCACGAACCCCAACTGAAGGAGAAGACCACCACGCCGCCCAAGTACTATACCGAGGCTACGCTGCTGCGGGCCATGGAGACGGCGGGTAAGACGGTCGAGGACGAGGACCTGCGCGATGCGATGAAGGAGAATGGTATAGGCCGTCCGTCTACGCGTGCTGCGATCATTGAGAAGCTATACCAGCGCAAATATATCGTCAAGGAGCGCAAGACCATCAAGGCGACGCCCGTGGGCATCGAGCTGATCCATACCATCATCTCGCCGCTCTTGAAGTCGGCCGAACTGACCGGACGGTGGGAGAAGAAGCTTCGCGAGATCGAGCGCGGTGAATATACCGCCCGACAGTTCCTGGACGAGCTGAAGCAGATGACCACCGACGTGGTGCGCGAGCTGAAGCAAAACAAGGCCGGACTGATGTGTCCCGTATGCCGACGCGGCACGATCATCCGCGGTCGCACCCGCTACGGCTGCTCACGTTGGCAGTTGGGCTGCGACTACTCCGAACCCTTCGAGAGCTGAGAACTATTTACGATTTGACGGAAAAAATGCTACGTTTCTAACGGATGTGCACTTTTTCCGTCAATTATTCCACATACATGCGCGCGAAAAACACTAACTTTGCACCCGTTTTATGATATACGTGCTACGTACACAAACAGAATTAAAACTCTAATACTAACCAAAAAATTTACAAGTTATCTCTTATGAAACTGAATGTCAGTGCAATTCGTGTGATGACGGTGTTTGGCCTCCTGCTGATGGGTATGGGTCTGCAAGCACGTGTCATTACGGGTGTTGTGAAAGATCAAACGGGTGAGACCGTGATTCAAGCATCGGTAGTAGTTAAGGGTACGACTATCGGTACGGTGACGGACTTTGATGGTCAGTACTCGATTGATGTACCGGACGATGCGAAGGTGCTTGTGTTCTCCTATGTTGGTCAGAAGACCAAGGAGGTGCAGATCACAGGCAATGTGATTAACGTAGTGCTTGAGGAAGACAAGCAAGTACTGGAAGAGGTAGTCGTTACCGGTTATGGTACGACCAAGAAGCGTGACGTCGTTACCTCTGTAGCTTCGGTAGGTGCCGACCAACTGAAGGACGTGCCTGTTACCTCGGCTGCGGAAGCGCTCCAGGGTAAGCTGTCGGGTGTGACGGTGACCACTACTGAAGGTAGTCCGGATGCCGATCTAAAGATTCGTGTACGTGGCGGTACTTCTCTTACTCAATCCAACGACCCACTCTATATCGTGGACGGTATGCCTGTTTCGTCTATCTCGGATATAGCTCCCAGTGACATCCAATCGATGGACGTCCTGAAGGATGCAGCTGCTACCGCTATCTACGGTGCCCAGGGTGCTAACGGTGTAATCATCATTACCACCAAGGACTCTGATTCGGACGACGACAAGATGAAGTTCCATGTGGACTACTCGGGCTTCATCGGTTGGAAGAAGATCGCCAAGAAGTATGACGTAATGGATCCCGAGGATTTTGCGCTTATGCAGTATGAGTGGGCTTCGATGAAGTACAACACCACCGATCCGGGCAACTCCGACCTGCGTGGTCAGTTCTACGCTTATTTTGACAAGAAGTACAACGACACCAAGTACAAATCGCCGTCGGAAATCGAGACGACTCCGATCAGCACCTTGCTGAGCGAGTATGCCGATCCCGGCCAGCACCCCTTCCTCGATTGGCAGGATCAGACCTTTGGCCGTACGGGCTTTACGTCCAATCAGTCGGTAAGCTTCTCCGGCGGTAACAAGGCGGCTAACTTCAACGTCTCCTACAACCGTATTGACGACAAGGCCATCATGGAGCAGTCGAACTATGTACGCAACAATATCGCTGCTAAGGCTAAGTTCAAACCCTTCAAGAATTTCACCCTCGGCTTTACGACTCGCTTCACCAACACCCAGGTGCTGGGATCCGGTTCCAACGCCATCAAGGACAACGGTACATCTACCGAGTCCCGTCTGCGTAACTGCGTAGTATATACGCCGACCACGCTCCTCTCGAAGAACGACGGTACCATGGAGGACGAGGATGAGACCTTCGGTTCGCTCTATGACCCGCTGACCACCATCCGCGACAACTATAAGTTCAAGGTGGACAACAAGTGGAACATCCAGGGCTATGCCAGCTATAAGTTTGCAAAGCACTTCACCGTACGTGTGGACCTGGGTTACCAGAATCGTCACATCTCTACCAACCGCTACTATGGTCCTACCACCTACTATGCACGCAACACCGGACGTCCCGGCATCGAGGCCGGAACGGCACAACTACAGGTGACCGACGAGTATAGCACCGTGCTGACCAACCATAACACCCTGGAGTGGAAGCAAACCTTCAACTCCGACCATAACGTTAGCGTGCTGGTCGGTGAGGAGACCGTTATCCGCAAGGGCTGGACCAACAACCAGTACGGCTTTGGCTACAAGGGTAGCTACGACGTAGAGAACGGCGAGATATTCAACTATCTCGGCCAGGCAGCTTACTCAGAGATCACCAACTATGTGGATCCGCGTGATAACCAGCTTTCGTTCCTCGCTCGTGCTAACTACGACTACAAGGGACGTTACTACCTGACCGCTACCTTCCGTGCTGACTGCTCCACGCGTTTCGCTAAGGGTAATCAGTGGGGCTACTTCCCATCAGCTGCTGTGGCATGGCGTATGTCGGACGAGGATTTCATGCAGGATGCAGACTGGCTGACCAACCTCAAGTTCCGTCTCTCCTACGGTATGGCCGGTAACAACAACGTGGACCTCGGCTACCTCCATCCCGACTTCCTCTCGCAGCAGATGACCTATTTCGATATGGGCTCCGGTTCGAGCAATATCCTCGTGGTAGGTGGCTCGGAGAAAATCGCTTCCAACCCCAACCTGAAATGGGAGACCACAGTGACTCGCGACTTCGGTATCGACTTTGGCTTCCTGCGTGACCGCCTGACCGGTACGATCGACCTCTATTGGAATACTACCAAGGACCTCATCATCCGTCAGAATATGCCGGCTCGTTACAACTTCCAGTACCAGAATATCGGTTCTACCCGCAACATGGGTATGGAGTTCTCTATCAAGGGTATCATCCTTGATCATAAGTCCAAGAGCCTGAGCTACAATCTGTCGGTTGACGCTAATATCTCGTTCAACAAGACCCGCGTACAAGACCTGGGTAATATGACCTCGATGCTCGCGCAGACCAGTTGCTTCGGTTCGTCCGAGTACCTGACCACGGCCGAGTTCCTGCTTGAGGTAGGCCAGCCGGTAGGTAACGTGCTGGGTTATGTGACCGACGGTTACTATACCGCAGCTGACTTCCAGACCTACGTTCCCGCTACCCATTCTTGGGGCATCCGGTCAGACGTTGTCACCTATGGTGACGGCTTCCTGTCCAACAAGCCCGTGCCGGGTTCGATCAAGTTTAAAGACCTGAACGGAGACGGCGAGATCACCGAGGCAGATAAGACCATTCTGGGTAATACCGTTCCGACTCACTCGGGTGGTTTCAATATCAACTTTAATATCGGTGGCGACAAGTGGGGTAAGTTCGACCTGGCTGCCAACTTTACCTTTGCATTTGGCAATAAGATCCTGAACCTCTCCAAGATGGAGTACACCACCGTAACGGAGAAGACCAAGATGCGTAACCTCATCTCGGCAATGAGCTTCGAGAATCGCTACTCGCTCTATTCCGATCAGGGTCAATACATGCCTGATGTATATGCTACCGGTGCGATGGTGTTTGGTGATGATTACACCACCTTTGCAAATCAGATCGACCAGATGAATATCGACAAGGGTGCCAATACCTACAGCCCGATCATGTCGCACTATGTAGTGACCGATCAGTGCCTGGAGGATGGTTCCTTCCTGCGCCTCAACCAGTTGACGCTGGGCTACTCGCTCCCGAAGGTATGGATGGAGAAGACCAAGGTTATTAATAACATCCGCGTTTATGTACAGGGAACTAACCTCTTCTGCGCTACCAAGTATAGCGGACTGGATCCGGAGGTGGATACTCGCAGCAGCAAGAACCCGCTCACCCCGGGCGTGGACTTCTCGGCATATCCTAAGAGCCGCGGTATAAACGTTGGTATGAATATTCAATTCTAAATTTTCTGCGAAATTATGAAAGCAAAATATATTATTCTTAGTGTCTTGGCGCTCACGCTTGTAGCTTGTGAGAAAGACTTTTTTGAGACCGAGTCTCCTTCCGCAATGGATGAAGCCGTTTTCAAGTCGGCCGACCTGACACAACAAGCCATCGGTGCGATCTACAACTGCTTTGGCGAGGATAAGTCGTTCCGCAACCGTCTGTGCGGTGGTTACGTGGCTATGAATACCGATATCGAGCATTGCTCCAAGACCGAGGATGCTGAGTATGCGGCCTATAACATGACCGGCGGTACGGGTAACCTCTCTACCTCTAACGGTAAGGATCCGTGGGCATATCTCAACTCGGCTATCGAGCGTGCCAACGTAGTGATAGACGGTATCCGTCTGCACTCGGATACCACGGATGCTACCTTCAAGTATCTGCTCGGTGAGGCGCTTACGCTTCGTGCGTTCTGTTACCTGGAGATGGTGAAGCTGTGGGGCGATGTACCTGCTTGCTTCGAGTCGTTCAATGGTCATAACTCCGAGGTGCTCTATACCAAGAAGCAAGATCGTAATGTGGTCTTCGAGCAACTGCGTATTGACCTCAAGGACGCTGCCCGCCTCATGCCGTGGTCGGCACAGTGCCCGGGCAATGCCGGTAACTATACCGGTCGTCCCAGCAAGGCTCTGGCTTATGGACTGCTGGCACGTATGGACCTCATGTACGCCGGTCTGGCTATGCGTCCGGACGTATTCACCGAGGGTGGTACTAAGGCTTGCTCCGTACAGTATAACGTCAAGGATGCCGGCAAGCGCCAAGAACTCTATCAAGAGGCTGTTTGGGCTTGCGCACAGGTTATCAAGCAAGAGGATCATAAGTTCAAAGATAATTTCGAGGATGTCTTCAAGGACCTCTGCCAGGATGTGACCGACTACTCTAAGTCAGAGTGGATCTGGGCACTGCCCTTCCTGGATGGCGCTCGTGGCCAGGTACTGGCACTTACGGGTAACAAGATGTCCACCAACTGCGCCGGCAACCTGATCAACACCATCTCCTTCGGTCAGGGCAATAACAACAATGCCAAGACCCAGGCTATGATTGAGATCGTGCCTACCTTCTACTATGCGTATGACAAGAACGACAAGCGTCGTGATATCACAATCCTGCCTTGGACTTGGGAGTATGACAACGGTGAGGGTACCGGTTCGTCCTATACAGACAAGGTGTTCCCCGGCGTAGCCGCTACCGACAAGAAGCTCTATCAGAAGCAGTCCAATGTAGGCCAGATGTATCTGGGCAAACTGCGTGTTGAGTGGATGAAGCGTAGCTATTCCAGCAACGAGGACTGCATCGACATGCCCGTGCTCCGCTATACCGACATCCTGCTCATGTTTGCTGAGGCGGCTATCGGTTCGCGCGAGGGTAACGCTCCCGGCAATCTGTATGGCATCAGCCCACAGCAATGTCTGGACCGCGTACGTGCTCGTGCCGGTCTGGCCAGCAAGCCGCTCGACTTCAACGCCATCGTAGATGAGCGTGCCTTTGAGTTCTGCGGTGAGAACCTGCGTAAGTACGACCTCATGCGTTGGGGTCTGCTCCGTGAGAAACTGGAGAAAGCACAAGCCGATGTATATGACCTGCAGAAGGGTATCGGTGCGTACGCCGGTCGTCCCGACTCGGTTTATTTCCACTTCGTACGCAACGATGCTTATGCGCAGAACGGCGCCGCTTATATCTTCGACCGCTTCATCGGTCTGGACCTAGATGCTACGCGTCCGGCCGAGTTTGACAAAGAGAACGGCTGGGTAGCTAAGTCGTTCTTCGACAAGGAAGGTGTGCCCGATATCACCACCGAGAACTGGTATCTCTTCAAGGCTGGCACTAACATCGATATGCACCAGTATTGGCCTATCTTCGATGTCAATATCGCTGCTTCCAACGGTACACTCTGGAATGACTATGAGTATTAATCACGGCATCATATTGCTGCTTACGTTGCTCGGTGTTGTGGCTTGTGAGCCCAAGCCGGATCCCGTAGAACCTACCACCTCTGTGCTCGCTTTCCCGGGCGCAGATGGTGGCGGTAAATATACTACCGGTGGCCGCGGAGGCGTTGTGGTGCATGTCACTACGCTCTCCGACGAGCGCGACCAGACCACCGGTCTGCCTATCCAGGGTTCGCTGCGCAAAGCCCTGCAGATGGACGGTACGCGTACCATCGTCTTCGACGTAGCCGGTACCATCCAGCTCAAGAGCCAACTGGAGATCACGGGTGGCAACCTGACTATCGCAGGCCAGACAGCCCCAGGCGATGGAATATGTATTGCCGGCTATCCCGTGGTCGTCAAGGCCAGCAATGTCATTATGCGCTTCTTGCGATTCCGCATGGGCGACCAGAACAAGGTGGAAGGAGATGCGTTGACAATCTGTGAACATCAAAACATCATCGTCGACCACTGCTCCTTCTCCTGGAGCACCGACGAGTGCGTCAGCTGCTACGGCAATACCGACTTTACGCTCCAGTATTGTTTCATTACGGAGAGTTTGCGTCGTTCGGTGCACGTCAAGGGCAACCACGGCTACGGCGGTATATGGGGCGGTACGAACGCTTCGTTCCATCACAACCTGCTGGCCCATCACGACTCGCGTAACCCGCGTTTCGACCACTCGTATGTCAACAACAAGTGCTTCGGTCCGATCGACTATGTCAACAACGTAGTCTATAACTGGGGTGGCAACTCCACCTATGGTGGTGAGGGCTACGACCAGGTGCGTAAAATCAACATGGTCAACAACTACTATAAGTACGGTCCCGCAACGAGCAAGAAGAACCGCCTCGTGGATCCTACCGTCAGCTGTTCGTTCTGCTCCGATGGACATACTCTCATTCCGGGTAAGTTCTGGCTCTCCGGCAACTATATGTACGGCTATTCCGACGTGACGGCCGACAACTGGAAAGGATCGACCCAGACGGGCAGCAATGTGAAAGCTTCTGCCCGCTGGACGGAAGGTCTTACAGCGCTCGACAACGAGCAGAGTGCCGAAGAGGCCTTCGAGACTGTGCTCACCAAGGCCGGATGCTCGCTCCACCGCGACGTTATCGATACCCGTATCGTGGGCGAGGTGCGTAACGGTAATTATACCTATACGGGTTCGAATGGTTCTACCAAGGGACTTATCGACTCGCCCTCCGACGTAGGCGGCTATCCGACCTTGAACGTCGGTACGGCGCCTAAGGATACCGATCGCGACGGTATGCCCGACGAGTGGGAAGATGCCAACGGACTGGATAAGAACGCCTCGGCCGATAGTAAAAACTATACGCTTGATAAGAATTATACCAATCTGGAGGTTTATCTGAATAGTTTGGTACAGAATTTGTTCTAACTGATATAGATCAATTAACACGACATGATAATGAAACGAATTGCACTCTCTTTGGTAGCCGCTATGGCCGTACTGGCCCTGCAGGCAGAGACCAAATACTCGCACTACTATCAGGATCTGCCCTGCGCCGTAGAGGAGGTACAGGAGGTGGTCATTCCTGACTATACCGTCACGCTGACCGACTTTGGCGCTGTAGGCGACGGCAAGACTAACTGCTCTGAGGCCTTTGCAGCTGCGCTCAAGCACCTGAAGAAGCAGGGCGGCGGTCACCTCATCGTGCCCAATGGTACGTGGCTCACGGGGCCGATCAAGCTCATCAGCAACCTGGACCTGCACCTGGAGCCCCAGGCTACTATCCTCTTCTCTACCAACAAGGAACTGTACGTGCAGAAGAACGATACCTTGCGCGACGGAAGCAAGAAATGCCACGCCTGCGTCTATGGCTCCAAGCTGGAGAACGTCGCCATCACGGGCTATGGTACGCTGGACGGTCAGGGCTTCTACTGGCGCCCGATCAAGCAGAAGAAGGTGAGCGAGGATATATGGAACGAAGCCCTGGAGATGGGTGGCGTGCTGAAGCAGGATGGTAATAGTAAGAACTGGAAGGTATGGTATCCCTTCAACCTGAAGAAGGAGTATGGCGTGCCTAATATAGCCAACGATCCTATTATCCAGGAGAAGATGCGTCCGCACCTGGTGAATATCACCGACTCGAAGAACGTGCTCGTAGAGCATGTTCACCTGCTGAACTCGCCGAAGTTCCACCTCGTGCCCACGCGCGTGCAAAACCTTATAATAGATGGCGTCAATATCCGCTGTCCGCATTGGGCACAAAACGGCGATGCCATGGACCCGGGTAATATCCAGGTGGCGCTGATCGTCAACTGCAATATATCCTGCGGCGACGACGGTATTTGTATGAAGGGTGGCGTTGGTCAGAAGGGCGTAGCTGCTGGACCGCAACGCGACTTCCTTATCTGCAACGACACGGTCTATCGTGCTCACGGTGGATTCGTAATCGGATCCGAGTTCTCGGGCGGTATGCAGCGCCTCGTGGTGAAGGATTGCTTCTTCGATGGTACGGATATCGGTTGCCGCTTCAAGTCGGCTCCCGGTCGTGGCGGTTGGTGCGAAGATGTGTACTGCCAGAATATCATCATGAAGAATATCGTCGAGTCGGCTATCCTCATCTCCTCCGGCTATGCCGACAAGGGCGCCGGCGTGAGTGCTACGGATAGCGACGACAAGAATGCCTTCTTCCCCGATTGGTCCAATATCACCTTCCGCAACATTACCTGTATCGGCTCCAAGCAGGCTGTCGAGATCCAGGGACTCAAGGGCAAACCCGTGCATAATATCCTCTTCGACAATGTTATGATCATTGGCAACAAGAAGGGTATCAAGCTGGAGTTCGCCGAGGACTTGCGCTTCGAGAACTGCAATATTAACCCCAAGCCGATGCCGGTGGAGGAGTACAAGAAATGCAAGAATATCCGCTACAACGGCAAGGATCCTGACGCCGCAGAGTAGTAAAAATGCAATTTTTCTACATTTTTCGTCAGAATTTACTTGTTCGTTTGAAAAAAAAGCAGTAATTTTGCACCGTGAATTGTTATAAAACAAAATAATTAACTTTTAAAACTCAACAAACATGAAGAAATTTTTCCTCTTCGCAGTTGCTATTGCAGCAACTCTGACTGCTAATGCAGTTGTTTATGATCTCGCAGAGATGAACTTTGCTCAGAGTGACCTGACTGTGACGAATGGTACTATTACCAACACTTCGTCTAAGAGCTACTTCGAGGTAAAGAACACCGCAGGTGAGACCGTAGAAATGACAATTGCTCAACTGCCGAACATGAAGTTCTCGTACAAGAACTCCAGCGAGAAGACCGCGTTTAAGGTATATTACATTACCGACGGTGTTAACGCAAAAGGTAAAATCCAGATGGATGGTAACCAACGTGACATTATTCTTACCAATGTAAATGTTGGCGACGTTATTACTCTGTATGTAAATTCGAAGGGTGATACCGGAGCTCAGTTCGCAGATGGTGACAAGGGTACCGCTTTCACGGGTGCTGTTGCTGTTAATCCTAACGCAACTGGTATCGCAACTGCTCTTCCTGGCAAATCAAACGAGACCGAGCCTTATGAGATTAAGGTACAAGCTATTGCTTCGACGGTTATCATCCGTGAGACTGTAGGTGGTTATGTTCTCCATAAGATTGAGATTGCTTCGGGCCAGGGCGTTGAGAATACCATGGTTTCTGAGAAGGCTGTTAAGGTATTCGAGAATGGTCAGCTCGTGATCATCAAGAACGGCATACGCTACAATGCTATCGGTGTTCAGCTCTAATCCTTTAGATTTGTAACAGTTTGAAATATCGGCGGGGTGTATGCTCCGCCGATTTTCAAACCCACCACCAATCAACTAATAAACTAATAAACTAATAAACTAAATACCCGTGCACATCATCCCTTTCCAGTGGGCCCAGTACCGCAACGGTGAGATCATCTATGATGATGAGGCGCAGATTCAGTTGTCTGACCAGCAGATCGGTCATATTGCCGATTATATTCGCAAGGGGTATAACTCCTGCATGATCGAGGACCTGCCCGATGGCATCTACGATATGTTTGAGGATGCGGCCCACGAGGCGCTTACCGAAGCCATCCACAGCGGTCGTACCGTCTATCACGACGACGATGAGTTTGCGCCCCAGATGGATCTGCCCCTGCCGCTTCTGCGTCTGCTCCCCCGCAGCGTCCTGCGCTTGCTCGACGCCGAGGACCTCTTCGAGTTCTACGAGGTAAAATCATGGGATGAACTATTCCGCATGGAAGAATGATGAAGCGCCGCTTCCTGCTCATATTGCTTTGCCTGACGGTTTCTTTTCTGCATGCGGAGATGAAACCCAACTTCATCGACTATCTACTCTCCGAGGAACGCTACGAGCAGGTCATTCGCCTCGCTACCGCCCAACTGGAGCGTCATCCTAAGGACGGACGACTCTATACCCAGCGGGCTACAGCTTATCTCCAGCAGGACGAGCTCCAGGCGGCTGTGAACGACCTAAGCCGTGCGATTCGCTATTATAAGACGGCCGATAAGTCACTGGCCGAACTCTATCAAATGCGGGGCGTGCTGTATGAACTGCTGGAGAACCCCAAGGCTGCGCTGCGCGACTATAGTCGCCTGATCAAGCTCACGCCCCTACAGCCGGAGGGCTATCAACTTCGTGGCGAACTATACACAGCGATGGGGCAGGCCGACAAGGCCCGCCGCGATCTTGAAAAAGCTCAGTTGCTGCAAGAGTAGTTTTTTTTATTTGCCGATCTGTTGTACGCGCTGCTCCAGGGTATCTCGATCACCCAGGGCGGCGTTCTTCATTTTCACGCGGTAGTTGCTGATCGTATTCGGACTGTAGCAGAGCAGTTCGGCTATCTTGGCGCTGCTGGTGATGCCCAGCAGGATGAGTGCAAAGATACGCATCTCGATCGTCATACGCTCGCCGGGCTTGGGCGTGAGCCGTGCCTCGGGTTTCAGTAGGGCGTTGAAATCGTCCACAAACGTACCATAGAGCGATAGAAACGTGTCATCGAACGAGCGGTAGAAATTGTCCATCTCGCGATCCATAAATCCGGCCGGATCTTTCTCGCCGGCCTTGCGCGCCATGGTGGTCAGGCGGCGGATATAGTCGCTATATACCTCCAGGTAGCGGCATATATACTGCTCCTTGACCTTGTCGGCCTCCTTCAGTTTGCGATTGATCATGCGCAGTTCTTCGTTCATCGTTTTCATCTCGCGGTTCATGGCGTGCAGACGTCTGTTCTGGCGCAGCGAAAAGATGATACCCAGCACCAGGATAATCAGCACTACGGCTAGCGCCACCAGGGCGATGATCAGCTTCACCGACGACTTATGGAGCTGCTGCTCATAGCTGTTGGCTATCTCGTGACCCAGGGCGTAGGTCTGGATGAAACGCGTCGGGGCGTTGAAGAACGAGGCATTGGTGAGTGAGTAGTCGCTATAGCGGTAGGCTCGCTCCAGGTCACCCGACTCGAAGCACTCTTTAGCCACCAGCCACGACGAACCGTTGTCCATAATGCCGCAGCGTACGTCGGCTATGGCCGAACGTGTCAACCACTCTACGTATTCGCGGTTCTTGCCCATGCGCTGGTAGAGTATAGCGCGGCTGTAGGCCTCGATGGCATAGCGGTGGGTCCATTCTCCGGCACGCATGAGGATCGTATCGTTGATGCGCAGCGCGAGCGGGATATCGTCGGCATCCATGGCGTTGAGTATCTCATAGCGCAGGCGAATATCCGTATTGCCCGGCGCCTGACGAGCCATCTCGTGCAGTAGTGAGTCGTAGTACTGCTGCGCTGTGCGTAGCAATTGATCCCGCATCTTGGGTATGCGTGACGAAGCGGCGGCCTCGGTATGCAGGCGCCAGACGGCTTCCAACCAGTCGACGCGCAGGCTGTCCGGCACGCTTTGCACCTCGCTCAGCAGCGCCATGCCGTCTCCGTATTTACCAATCGAGTAGCTGAGTTGTACCAGTCCCATATATGCCTGGGTGCGATAGGGCTCTTCGCCGTTCAGCTGACGCAGATACCATGCGCAAGCGCTGTCGCTCTGATAATACTGATATTCGCGCGCGATGCGCAGTTGCAACGCCTTGGTCATCGGGTGAATAGCTTTCAGCGAGTCGATACGCTGCTGATGCAGGGCACTGTAGTGGCCCGATAGATTGACATCCTGGTCCAGCATGACGAATAGGCTATCCAGCGTGGACATAGCGGCGACCGAGAGCGTTGCGGCCAGCAATAGGATCGATAATGCGATACGTTTATGCATAGTATGTTTCTTTTTTTTGCGCTGCAAAATTACAAAAAATATTTGATATACGCAATATTTTACGTACTTTTTTTTGTGCGCAAAAATATATAATGTGCAGATTATCAGTCGCATGGTGCGTACTTTTACGTACTTTTGTGTTGTATAACATACGCGTATGTTTGCGTATGTCGGGAAAAAGCAGTAATTTTGCAGTGGTTTTTTAACATAGTTAACCCACTTAAAATCAAATCCTGAATACCATGACAACATCGATGCTCTACCAAGCTTCCCCGGAACGCTATTCTCTGATGGATCGTATCTACTGCCGCTGCGGCCGTAGCGGTGTGCTGTTGCCGAAGGTTAGTTTGGGCTTCTGGCACAACTTTGGCGGCGATGCGCCGCTGGAGCGTAGCCGTTCGATCACTCGCTTTGCCTTTGATCATGGTATCACGCATTTCGATTTTGCCAACAACTACGGTGTACCGGCCGGTAGTGCCGAGGAGACGATGGGCGTGCTGATGGACCAGGATTTCCGTCCGTATCGTGACGAGCTGTTTATCTCCACCAAGGCCGGCTATGGTATGTGGGACGGCCCTTACGGCGAGTGGGGTAGTCGCAAGTACCTCATCTCGAGTCTCGACCAGTCGCTCCGCCGTATGCACCTCGACTATGTCGATCTCTTCTATTCTCATCGCTACGACCCCAATACGCCGATCGAGGAGACGCTCCAGGCGCTGGTGGATGTCGTCCGTATGGGAAAAGCCCTCTACGTAGGTATATCCAATTGGCCGCTGGAGCCGCTGCAGGCGGCGGCCAAGTATTTGCGTGAGCGCGATGTGCCCCTGCTGATTTATCAGGGACGACTGAATATGCTCAACCGCGAACCGATTGATGAGGGTATCTTGGATTTCTGCGATCGTGAGGGTATCGGTTTTATCGCCTATTCGCCGCTGGCGCAAGGTCTGCTGACCGATCGTTACCTCCAGGGTATTCCCGCCGATAGCCGCATGGCGCAGGAGCATTTCTTGAAGTCGGACCGCCGTACGCCGGAGCTGCTCGACTATCTGCACCAATTGGAGGCACAGGGCCGAGCCAACGGCCGCACCATCGCCCAGGAAGCCCTCTCTTGGATCCTTTCCCAGCAGGGCGTCACCTCCGTCCTCGTCGGCGCCAGCAGCGTAGAACAACTGAAAAACAACATAGCAATATTATGAAAAAACTGTTTACTCTTATCATGCTTTTGTGCGTAGCAATGTTTAGTTTTGCTACTGATTGGAGCAGTATTGCCTGGCTTGGTGACGGCGCCGGAGGAGGTGCGTATGCCAACAAGTACAAGGTAGAGGCGGCGTTCGGTCAGACGGTGGTGAATATCCAGCATCCGGGCTTTGCTGCGGAGGATGGTATCTACACCAATTTCCCGGCTGGTATCGAGTCGTGTAGTCTACCGCAGGGTAAGTATGTGATTGAGGGTGCCGGAATGGTACTCTATCTCTCGGCCTTCACGCAGAAGGAAACGCCCGTGACCGTTATGGCCGGCGGTGTGGAGTATGCTTTTAAGGTGTATTACGCAGATGGCGAAGGCGAAGTAGGTGGTGACGATCAGCCGGGCGGTGATGATCCTGTTGGCGACCTGACGCCCGCTACGTACTATGGCTCTGCATCGGTGGAGGTGAGCGGTTCGCCCTGTCAGTTTACATGGCATATTACGCGCAATGCGGATGCTACCCTCACGTTTGATATCTCGTGGGATGCCGACATCGTAGGTGCCGTGCCGCAGATTTGTCTGGAGGGTACGTTCATCACCATGCCGGCTCAGCAGAAGCATGCCGTGCTGACCACCACGCAGACCTACGAGGATGGCGCCACGCTGAGCGACACCTTCTTCTATATCGCGTATGCGGGCGGCGTAGCGCGCGTGGACATCACCGGCTATACCGTAGGTGCCAGCAACGAACCATCGGACCCGTCCGCTGTAGAGAACGTTCACTCGACGGACACCCCGCGCAAGGTGCTGGAGAACGGCCAGGTGCTGATCCTTAAGAATGGCATCCGCTACGGACTGAATGGAACAGAAATCAAATAACTTAAAATTATATAACATGAAAAAATTAACTTTACTTTTTGCGCTTCTATGCGCGAGTGTAATGGGATGGGCTACTGCTGAGGGCGAATACATGGGCACTCAGAATGCTAGCTATGCCAATCAGTTTAAATGGTACACTTTAAGCGGCGCAACAGCACCGGATTATGTCGACATCATTCAAGCAAAGAATGACAAGTATGGTATCTATGTTAATGTAGGTACAGATTTGTTCGATGGTGTGAAATATAATGGTGTTGCGGTTGCTGCTGCAAATTTGGAAAATTATTACGCAAAGCAGGGTGCCGGTGCATGGTTTTATGTCGACCAGTTCACTACGAAATGTACTACTGTAGAAGTGACGAATGGTGGTACTGTTGTTCGTGGATTCCGTATCCAAAATGACAATGGTACAGGTGATGCATGTGAAACCGGTGGCGGTGGTTCAGCATTTGATCCGGCTTCTATTGATTGGGATAATGTAGATTTTATCACCGGCCAATCTCAGTATAAGATATATTTTACAGAGGAGAATCGTCCAAACAATTGGGAGACAATCAATATTCAAACAGCTCCATGGGCAGGTAATAATACTGGTATTTATGTGACAACACCAGACGGCGTTAGTGCATGTTCATTAGGTGATAAAGTCGGATGCTGGATTGAAGGTGCACAGGTACTTATGTACTTGACGGCTTTTGATGATGAAGTAACTGAAGTTACCATTACGCACGCTTCGGGCACCAAAACATTGTATGTGTATAATGCTAATACTGGTAGTGGTTCTTCGACACCGCCTGCTAGTCCGTATTGCGAAACGGAGATTAAGCATCAGAACTTGGACAACGCTGCGGCAAATTCGCATGTGCTTTTGTCTGTAGGTTCTGACGGAAAGGGACACACCATTGTTGACTTCAAACCGACATCTTCCAATGCGGTAAAGTTTGACTATATCAATATCGTGGGTAAGAAAGATGTAGGATATGATATAGACAACGCTGCTGATGGATTAGACGAGATGTCCATGGTGTTCCATACTCCGGATGCCGATGGGGATGGAAACATTACATTCTTGGTACAATGGTCATATTCCGGTTGGGGAGGACGTTATGAATATAATGTAACCGTTCCGGCAAATGCAGTTTGTGAGCATGCCGTTCCTTTCCCGGGTGAAGATCATTTGTATTGCAAATATACTGATAAAAATCTTCGTAGGAACAACGCAAATGTAGAAGTAACATGGAGCACAAACTCTGCCGGTGATGTGATTATTGAACTCTTTGATGGTGAAGGTGCATCGAATACGCATTTCCGTAACGAAGGATTTGAATATGGTGGTAAAACGATGGATGCTAGTTGGATGGTCTATAGCGGAACAAACCATCAGACCAGCGAATGCGCTTCTACTTATTTTACGGTAGAGCAGGCAACTAATGGCGGAAACACATACGCATTGCGTAAAAAAGACGGTGTTACTCTTCCTTCGGGTGCAATCATTGCTTTCGTGGGACATGCTTTCTCCTGGAAGAACGATCAAGATGGTGGTGCCTATACAACAGCAGAGCAATTTGGCTATACATACGGAACTGCTTGTCCGTTCTTAGCTGCTCCAACGAATGTGGCAGTGGATGGAACTAAGCACATTACGTTTGATGGTGTGGCTAATGCACAGACCTATACAGCTAATGTTTATTTAGATGGTATAATTAAACATCGTCAGACGGTAAGTAGTGGTGATGTGTTGACTTTCCAACCTTACACAACGGGCACGTACCAAGTACAGGTGGTGGCTGACGCTTCCGGTTTTCCAACATCTGATCCTTCAGCAGCTTATAATTGGGCGTTAAATGCTCAGGACGTAGTTGTGGGTAACTCTGAGTACTGCGAGTGGGCGTTACCTACTTTTGAGGCAAATGCAGTCAATTATAACGCTAACCTTACTGTTGAAACCAATGATGCTGGTACTATCACTATTACGCTTTTGCCGCTAAGCGGTCAAACTGCCGTTTTCCGTGAGCAAGGAATGAAGTTGTCTGACTTTTCTGTAGGAACCGCGCATGCTGCCGCTTCTGCTTACTTTGATAGAACCTATACCGCAGGTGGTTCGACAGTTGTTTTGACGCTCAAGAATGCTTCTATCAAACCGGGGTTGGGAGAAAAAATCTATTTCAATGGTTATGTTGAGTGTACCGTTAATGGCACATCTACATGGCCGAATACTTCTTTGGAGTATACCTATGGAGCAAAATGTTCCGGACAGAAGCATGTCACAGTTGCTGTAAACAACGGCACTATGGGATCGGCTACGGTTAATAGTGCACCAGATGTATATGTAGATGAGAATACGCAAGTAACTTGTGTGGCAACTCCGAATGAAGGCTATGACTTTGTGAACTGGACTGTTGGCGGAGCAGAAGTTTCTACTTCCGCAACGTATACTCCGACGATCTCTGTAAATACTGACATTGTGGCTAACTTCGAAGTGCATCGTATTACCTATTGCCGCACTGCAATTACGGCGGATAATGGTGCTACAGTTTATATGACAGCCAAAGCAACGGGTAACGTGCAAGACGTTACCAATTATCCGCAATACCGTTTGGAGTTCGAAGGAATGGAAGGCTATGCAATTACAGGAGCTGGTAACTTTGATGTAAATATCTCACATGTGAACGGTAATTCCGGAAATACCGGTTTCGGAAATGGTGCATGGACCTTCGTGGACGATCCTACCCACTATCCGTATGGCATGGGATATATCGAGTTCTATGCAGAGAACTGGCGTCAAATTACCTTCCCGAATCATTACTTCTATTTTGCACCGGGTGGTGTAGTAACGTTGAACAATAACTTCCCGGCTCACATCAATTGGTCGAACACCTGTACGGATGAAAATGCTCCTGTAATGGCTGCTCCTACGGCAACGGCAATAGATGCAACGACTATTCGTCTGACCTTATCGGCTACCGATGACTATTCGAATACGATTAGATATCATGTTGTATGTGCAACTGCTGGTATAGATGAGAACCTAGATGGTGCTTCCGGCGTAACGGTTGCAAAAGATTACACCGGTTTGACTTCCGGTACAACCTATGAGTTTACTATTACGGCAGCAGACGGAACGACTGGCAGTGCGCATGTCAGCGCTGCTCAAGTATGTTCTGCTACGCCGGTAGGTGACTTGGAGGCTCCGGAGATAACGAACTTCACGGCAACGCCTTCCTATGGCTATGTAGATTTGGCGATAACTGCTACCGATGATATGGGTAACAATCTGACCTATACCATTACTTATGGAACGGAGAATACTGAGGTAGAAGGTGCTCCGGGTGTAGAGGTAACTAAACGTATCTATGCAACGCCGGGTACGGATTATACGTTTAGCGTGGTTGCAACCGACGCTGCAAGTCATACTTCAGACGCTGCCGCAGTTCAGACAACTACCTTGACCATTCCGGCTGCTCCGGCTCCGACACATGATGCGAAATTCGTGTACTCTATCTATAGCGATGCTTATACACCGGTGGTCGCACAGAACTTCTGGAGAAGCAATTACGGAGGACCCGCTCCTTTGGCAGAAAATGATTATTTGATCTATCGTATGACGGGTAACACTGTCGTATGGGGAAATGCCGATCAAAACGGTAGCATTCATCCGGAAGATGCGCTCTATACCGATGGTGAACATTTTGGTTTGGATGTATCGAACATGGCTTATCTCCACTTCGATGTATGGTGCGATGTAACTGATCAGTTGAATACGCTGAACCTGAATGATAACGGTGTAGCAATTGCAACGACGCGTACGGTAGCAGGTGAGTGGGTTTCGTTTGATGTTCCGTTGACTGGCTATAACTTGGCAGACAAGCAAAACCTCCGCTTCTTTAAATTCCATCCGTTCAACGCTACCAATTGTCTTGTGGCAATTGACAACGTATATTTCTATGCTGTACCAGAAAGCATCAACTTCGAAAATGATACGGAAAGCGGCAATACAGCTATCATCACTGCTAAACACAAACATTTCGCCAATGCTACTATCAACCGTACCTTCCCGAATACGACCGAGTGGTACACGTTGTGCTTGCCGTTCGACCTGAGCGATGAGCAACTGACGGATGTATTTGGCGCAGGTTATACTATCGCAGAGATGGTAGGTGCAGAGGATCGCGGTTCGTTGATCCATCTCAACTTCGACTACGCTCCTGCATTCACGGCCGGTAAGGCATATCTGCTCCGCCCGAGTACAAGTGTAACAAGTGCACCGACGTTTGCAGGTGTTCAAATCAAGAATGTAGATCCGCACGCACTTAGATCTGCTAACGACTACATGGAGTTCGAAGGTACATTCAACAACAAGTTGTTGGAAAGCGATGATCAACGCTTCGTAGGTCCGGAAAACTATTTGTATTCACCGGCAGCAGGTGGAACGAATATGAAGTCCTTCCGTTGCTACTTTACTATTCCTGCAAATGCGCAGAACAACGTGATGGGCAAACGTGCAAAGATCGTTTTCGGTCCGCAACAGGCTACCGACATCGACCAAATCGAGAATGGTCAATCAGTGAATGCGAAAATCATGATAGACGGTGTGCTTTACATCATTCGTGATGGTAAGACTTACAATGCACAGGGCCAAAAGATCCGGTAAACCAGTTGACCAGTAGACTAGTAAACTATCAAAATTTCGAAATTATGAAAGCAAAATATTTAGTTCCCTCCACCGAGGTGATGCAATTTGGATCATATGCCTTGTTGACTGCTGTGAGTGGTGCAGGCCTCAATGATGGCGGCCAAGCCGGCGATAATATCGATCCGCAGTAATTCGATAGCCCCGCTATCTATCTCTCCTCAGGAGCCTGCCCATCTCGGCAGGCTCCTGTTGTGCATACCCGATATTTTTCGCCAACTTTTATTCTGTAAGAGGGCGAGTTCGAGTCCAAGCTCCTCGTTGCCGAAGCCCAGAGACAGGGTATAAGCCGTCGTACGGCCCTCCGTTGGAATGATAAATGGCAAGAACAAGGCCAAGTCATCAAACTGGAACACGGCAAATATCGAAAAGTAGGATGACGGTTTGACGGTTTTGACGGTTTCTTCTCAATTAGCATAAAATCAGCGAAATAGATATTAGAAACGAGTGATTTTAGGCACAAGAAACCGTCAAACCGTCATGTTCTCGCAAATTATTGTCGGATGGTATCCGACCTAATGGACGTTGCTAGGGTTCTCGCAAATTATGCGAGAAAAATGCAAAATGAAGAGGCTGTGGTTAGGGTGTGATTGGGGTGACGTAAGGACTAAAGTCTAGGATTACCCGGACTTAAACCTGACTTAACCCGGAATTGCCCCTGATGAGACCCTAAGACAAGGTAGGAAAAAACCGGCATATTATGCCGGGAAAATTAACAAAATAATATTAACCAATCCGCCATGCATAGGCGGATACCAAAAAGAAAAAATTATGGCTAGAGTAATATTTATAGATTTGATAGATACGGTGCGAGGCGCACTGGATAGTGAAAAAGAAGGGCAGAAGAATCGAGCACGGTTGGTATGCAAATGGCATGACTGGGGTGAGGCATGATATAGAGCGCGTCTGCTATCATCCCGAGGAGTTTACTGAAGAAGACATCGCCCAGGCACGTATCTGGCAAGAGAAGTACGCGGAGTACCGTGCCGGCTTCCCCGCCGACAGCAAGCAGCACAAGCATTTCTACGGCTGGATGTATTCCGAGATTCTCCGCTGCATGCGTAGCGAGGCAGGACTGACGTAAGGAAAGACGCCTTCGGGCGCTTTTTGCATAAAAAATGACTGTTTTGGAGAAAAAACACAAAAAATATTTGCGTATATCAAAAAAATGTCGTATCTTTGCGCCGTCTTTGTATGTGTAACATACATAATGGGAGTGAAATCGATAAAAAACTAATATTAATAAAAAACAAAAGCATGAAAAGATTTTTTCTATTTTTCTTCGCTGCTCTGCTGAGCGTCAGCATGTTCGCAGCAGGCGAGACCGGAAAGACAAAGGCCCAGGCTATTCCCTATGACTGGAGTTCCGGCATCTACGTTTCTTCAGAAGCCGGCGTTGGTAAATGGTACGTGGTGAACCTCCTTAAAACCATGGAGCCCGCTGGTCCGTTCAACGCAAATGGTAAAACTGATGCAGGCTTGACCGACATCAGCATTACTATCAAAAACCCCTTGCATCAAGAAGTAGACATCAATTGTACAGCTTACATTGGTGACAACGAGACCAGCCGTCAGTTTAAGATGGCAGCAGACGGAACCAAATCGATGACCTTCGGTGCCGGTATGTTTGTTCGCATGGGTATCAACGAGGTGTATCTGTATCTCGTAACAGACGTTACGGTAACTGAGGAGCAGGCTCAAGAGCAACATCAAGCCGTAAACGTAGATGTTCAGGCAGTAGAGTCGAACTCCACACCCTTCGTTCCTGTTGATTTTGACTGGAACGGTTTTGGCACGAACACACCCGCTGCTGGTAATAACATTGCAGCAAACAAAGAGACCTGGCTGAAGATTGACTGGCAGGATAATTTGCAAGAAGGTTATACCTTAAAACTGTATGCACAGAACTTAGGCACCGCTGCTACGACCGTTAATGGTGGATTGGCAATGGACTGCCCGGCTACAAACATCCAAGAGCAATCGAAAGACATTAATGTTGGTACCCCGGTAACCAAAGTGATCGACCAAGCTATGCTTTCCATGATGCCGGGTACGATCTATCTCCGTCTGAAAGCAGAACAACCCCTGCACGTTTGGGCAGAGCAAGTGGCCCCGATAGTGCCGGCAACTCCGCTCTTCAATGCCGATGACGCAAATACTGTAACCAAGGGTGTTCTTTATAACATTGCCAGCGACTCTGTTGTTTATAAAGCTGACTCTGCTCAGTTGTTCCCGAATAACTATGGCGAGAACACCAAATACTATGCAGTAGAAGTGATCATCACCAATAATGGTACGAAGGATGCTGTAATTACCGGTAAGGTAGCTAAGAACGTTTCCGGTTCTGTAAATAGCGCCGTTACTCGCACATACACAGTAAAGGCCGGCCAGACGATCACTAAGAAATTGGATAAGACTCTGTTGTCTAACATGCACGAAGGAGATGAGGCATTTGCTTTGGTTCTTAACGGTAGCGGTGTATCGTTCATCTTGAAAGATACTTGCTTGGAAGAGAATCCTTGCGTTCCGGCACAAGCCATCGACATGACCATTCCGGCAGCTGGTTCTTCTGTCATCAAGAATCAGGCAGCCGGCACCAAGTGGTATGCAGTAGATGTTACCGCTGCAAAGGCTGCACAGGCTGACATTCAGTTGACCATGACCGCTGCTGAGGCTGTTGACCTGACCGTTGATATCGCAGCTGTATGTGCCATCGGTGAGCCGACACAAAGCTATACCGGTACTTCCGCAAGCACGACCAAGACCCTTAGCTACTCGCTCTTCAAGAGTGCAGGTAACGTGGTTTATGTACGCGTAAAAACCAATAAGGCTATCTCTGTAAAGGCTGAGATCGTGGACAACGTGAAATTCTATCATGATACAGATCTACATGTTGACAAATGGAGCCAAACTCCGAGCGAAGACAAAGCTGCTCGTATTGAGGCTGACCTCACTATTGATGGTGTACTGAAAGTGTTGGGTATCACCCTCGCAGGTGGAAAGATCCACATACTGAATACTGGTAAACTGATTGTGGGCGCTGAAGGTATCAAGGGCTCGAATGCTGTTGACCAGATCATCGTTGAGGACGGCGGTGTGCTGTTGATTAAGGATGCTACTTCCAACAACCAACCGTTCGTGACAGCAAAGAAGGCTCTCCACTTTGGTGATGCAGTTTCTGGCGCACGTCGTACAGAGAAACACGAGTTCATTGCTCTGCCTATTGACAACCGTGAGGAATTAGCAGGTGTTCGCTACTTCGGTTGGGACTATGCTACCGGTTGGGTTGTTAACGGATTCAACAAGCCATTCACCGGATACGATGTATACCAGACTAGCGGAAACGGAAACTATAGAGACGACTTCGTAGCTCAGTTCAAGGGACAGTTAGCAAACAACAAGAACCAATCGCTCGTTATGCCGGGTCACGGATGGCATGCATTTGGTAACTCTTGGCTGGATTCGATTGCTGTAAGCAAGGTGCTGGCTAATGTAGGCGCAGCTGAAGAGCAAGTTCACGTATATGTAGCTACTCCGGCTGAGTTTAAGAATATCCACTATGGTTCGGAGAATGACGAGAAACTGTATCTGCCGCTGACGGCAGCTATCGCAGCTGAGCTCGACATGAAGAAGATTGCTCCGATGCAAGGATTCTTCCTCTACACCACGAGTGCAACCACTGCTACCTTGAAGTTCTCGGATCTGGATGCATTTGCTACTCCGGCATCTCCGGCTCCGAAGCGTGCAGCAAGCAACAATAACAGAAATGCGGCAGCAGCAGTAGTTTGCGGTGGCAACCAGAGTGACTTCGTTTACATGATCGAGGATGAAGATGCTAATGCACACAAGATGGCAAGCAACGGTCTCGCTATCTACGCAGAGGATGGTCTGACTCAGGTGGCTAACACCAACCTGATCGGTACTACCCTGACGCTCCAAACCAACGAGGCTACCGAGTATACGCTGAGTTTCGTATGGCTGAAGGGTGAGACACTGTACCTGAAGGATCTGGAGAACGGCAACATCATTGCTATGACTGCAGACAGCCACTATACCTTCACCGCTGAGCCGAACACCGTTAGCGAGCGCTTCCAGGTGGTAGGTCGCAACTACATGCCGACCGATATCGAGAATACGTTCATCGAGGGTGTAAACAAGCGCATCGAGAACGGCAAGGTAGTCATCATCAAAAACGGCGTGAAGTACAACGTATTGGGCACGCAACTCTAATTAACATCCATAAATCGAAAATCATAACAGATATGAAAAAGAATTATAATGTACCGGCAATCGAAGTGGTTGCATTCGCAAGCAGCATGGTAATGCAGACGACGAGTCCTGCTGCTCCTACGTACGACCCGAACGTAACACCGATCCCCCCCGGATCGGGCAACGAAGGATAAACATCCATTTAGGATGTTTAAGTGATAGTAACTGCACTCAATCGGGTGCAGTTACTATTATGAGAAAACTATGCGCAAACGTATTCTATATATACTTATAAGTACGCTCGTATGCACGTACGCATACGCGCAATCGTTCTGCCATCTCGTGCAAGACGTTGGTACGCACTACGAAGACACGATTGAGTCGGCCGGCACGTATTACTACTCGGCTTGGACGTATGACCTGCCGATGGATGTGTATATCACTTCGCTGGATGCTTCATGTAGCGAGCCTCCGCAGGTATGGGCTGATTTGACATGTACGCCAGGCGTGTATGACGACCCTAATGTACAGGATTTGGTGCGTGATACCGCCAAATACGGTATCTCCGTGCCGATGTCCTTGGGGTGCGAGACTCAGTTCGTGGATGGGCATTATGTGCACCATCTGAAGCTGGGTAAGTCGTATCGCAACCGACTGCAGTTGATCGGCGTGGATTATAACGTACGGGCGTACGTGAAAGTGGTTTTGCCATGCGCTGGAGCGGCCGTCATGGAGCAAGACACCAGTAGTCAGGCATGTTTCAACGACGCACGTTGGCTACGCCTGATAGACAGTACGCATGTGCTGGCCTATGACACGCTCACCTCGTATATCATTCCTTACAAAGATTGGTTGGCCGAGGCCGACAGCGTGGCGCTGTACTGGGAAGGTACGCAGGATGCCCGTATGTGGACCGGCGAGGAGTGTGAGTTCCAAGCCGATGTACAACATGCATGGGACTACTACGATCTGCCGGCTAACGGAGAGATTCATCTATCCAAGAGTATGCTAACCAATGCCGTCAACCATGCTCAAGATAGCGCCGGCTTCATGTTCTCACGCGTGGTATGTCCGGAGGAGGGACGTCTGTTTGTACGTCCCTTAGTCCCGGATCTGAGAGGTGCCACCTTGCTTCGTTATGACAAGACGCAAATGGTATCCGTTGCAGATACGGCGCTCTACTGCTTCCCCTCCGAATGGACTTCGGTAGAATGGGTGGCTAACACACGAAAAATCGTGAAGATGTATCTATATGCTTCGCCGGAAGAAGCGCCTGTAGATAGTTTCAAGTTTGATCTGCAAGACAGCGTTCGACGCGTACTGACGTGGTCACAACCGGAGATGAAAACACTCCGCACGTTGGTACCCGGCGCCGTAATGTATGTGCGATTTAGCTGCTCGAGAGAGGAGTTTAAGCTCACGCCGCAGACCTTACCGGCTAATTCGGGATGTGTCGTAAACTCCATACGCCTTCGACCGGGCAAAACGGCTACGACCGGAAAGAGTCAAATCTTGAGGCTATATTATGCTGATATAGAAGGGTATTCCTTGGAGTTTTGCTGTGTCAACAATATTGCTTCAAACCTTCAAAACCTGTTTATTGCCGATACATGTGATATCTTGCTGAGATGGGATACCAACGCTACCAAAAAACGCTGTGTATACCATTTACAGACAGCACGCGGAGGTCAGACGTGGACAATCAGTAGTGAAGAAGTAAATGGATGGAAAGATAAATTGACGCCTCCTGATGGCTTCTACTACGTCCGCACCACCGCTGACGGTACGATCACCATCACGACTGACAAACCCGAGGAGCAAGACCCCGAAGGAGATGATCCGGAGGAAGTGGAGCCGGGAACGCCGACCGGCGGACAGACGCTGAAGCTGGATACGGAGTGCCGTAAAGTGCTGCACAACGGCCAGATCTACATTATCCGTGCCGGACGGGTGTATACCCTCACCGGTCAAGCCTGCACCGATATCGATCTTCGTTAATTCTGTTCATACGATATAATGCCATCAGGAGCCTGTCCGAAAGGATAGGCTCCTTCGGTTTCTTTTGCCCTGTTTTTACGGTTCGTAGGCCCTAAAAACTTGCGTACTAAATACGTACTTTTTTTTGTGCTGCAACAAGCGTAATATACAGATAGTCAGCGAGGAGTGGCGTACCTAAATGTACTTTTCGGTACTTTTATGTTTTATAACATACGCGGAAGTTTGCGTATATCGCGAAAAAGCAGTAATTTTGCAGGCGATTAACAAAGTTAATGCAGAACTAAACAATACTAACAAAATCTTAAAATCACATGAAGAAACGTTTTTACATGTTCTCCGTTATGGTGATGGCGACGCTGAGCGTTCTGGCACAGAGTCTGACCGTAACGGGTGTGGTGATGGCGGAAGATGATCCGGATCCGATCATTGGCGCCAACATTATCGTGAAAGGTACGACCAACGGTACGGTGACCGACTATGACGGTAAGTTCAGCATCCAGGCCCGGCAGGGTGCGGTGCTGACGGTGACGTACATGGGCTACAAGCAGCAGGACATCAAGGTGACGTCGTCTGCTCCGCTCCGTATTACGCTACAGCCCGACAACGTCCAGCTGCAGGAGGTGGTAGCCATCGGTTACGGTACGATGCGCAAGAGCGACGTGACGGGTGCCGTGACGAGCGTGAGTGCGGACCAGCTGCTGAAATCGCCGGTGTCCGGTCTGGACCAAGCGCTGCAGGGACGTGCAGCCGGTGTGACGGTGACGAGCGAGTCGGGGCAGCCGGGTGAGGCAGCCACGATCCGTATCCGTGGTATCGGTTCGGCTATCGGTGGCAACGACCCGCTATATGTAGTAGATGGTGTGATCACGGGTGACATCAAGTGGCTCTCGCCGAGCGATATCCAGTCGATGGAGATCCTGAAGGACGCCTCGGCAACGGCTATCTACGGTAGTCGCGGTGCGAACGGCGTGATCCTGATCACGACCAAGTCGGGCGGCGAAGGTAAGATCAACATCTCGTTTGACGCCTACTGGGGTTTCCAGAACAGATGGAAGAAGATGGACGTGCTGAAGAGCCGCGACTTCGCAGAGACCGAGCTGCGCATAGGCGCTATGCGTAACGGCGCGGAGGAGATTGCGTATTATCAGCAGAACGGTTTCCGCCCGTGGCTGAACATGTACAAGCTGGGCAATGCCGATATCACGAAGATCTCGGAGTACTATCCGATCAACTTCGACTACTCGAGTCAGGAGACCGACTGGCAGGACGAGGTGTTCCAGCCCAACGCCTTCATGCACAACTACAACCTCTCGTTTGACGGCGGTAACGACAAAGGCCACTACGCTATGTCGGCTTCGTACTTCGGACAGGAGGGTACGATCATCGGTAGTAACTACAATCGCTTCACGCTGCGTCTGAATACAGATTATAAGGTACGCGAGTGGCTGAAGATCGGTGAGCACTTCTCGCTGATGGCGAGTGGCGGCCGGAACGCGATGAATAACAGTTCGTCGGCGGGTGCATCCATTATCTCGGGTGCGCTGGCTATGGCGCCGTGGGATCCGGTATATTATCCCCAGGGATCGGTGAACAAGAACGGCAAGGACGTGAGCGGCTACTACTCGGCCGGTTCGAACTTCAAGAACGTGACCAACCCACATCAGATGGCCTACAACTACGTGCCGAACAAGAAGAACGAGCGCTTCATCGGTGATGTATTCGTAGAGTTGACGCCGGTGAAGGGCCTGACGATCAAGGCCTCGATCTCGGCCGACTACGGACTGGAGCGCGAGCGCAACTTCGGTTATCCGAATATCTATACGAGCTACAACGCATCGGACCTGAACTCGATCAGTTCGCGCATGGAGCGCCGCCTGACCCTGCAGGAGGATGCTACGGTAACATACGCACGCGAGATAGGACGTCATAATTTCTCGGTGATGGTAGGTCAGACCTGGTCGGAGTACAACCGCTATGAGATGGGCGGATCGGGTGCCGGCATACTGAATCCGGTGCCGAGCAACTGGTACCTGAGTCGTGCTACAGAGAAGCAAACGATATCGTCGGATGCCGTAAGTCGCGTACGTCGTCTCTCGTTCTTGGGCCGTGCGTTCTACAGCTACGACAACCGCTACCTGATCACCGCCAACTTCCGTGCGGATGCATCGAGCAAGTTTACGAAGAACCCGTGGGGCTTCTTCCCCTCGGTGGCGCTGGCATGGCGTCTGAGCGAGGAGCACTTCCTGAAGGACCTGGAGCTCGGCTGGCTGGACAATATCAAGGTACGTGCCGGCTTTGGTCAGGTAGGTAACGACGGTATAGAGTCCAACTCGTTCCAGATGGCGATGTTCTCAGCCGAGAACGTATTCGTAAGTTATCCGTTCGGTACGAACCAAGATGCCGATCCGGCTGTGGCTACGAACGGTGCAGCGCTGCTGACGCTGGTGGATGAGAACGGTAAGTGGGAGACCAACCAGCAGTGGGATGCCGGTATCGACTTCAGTTTCTGGAACGGTAAACTGGCCGGTACGATCGACTATTTCCGTCGTGATACGAAGGATGCACTCCTATATGTAAACGCTCCTGCACAGGTGGGTAACCGCGGTGCGCTGGTGAAGAACGTAGGTAACATCCGCAACGAGGGTGTGGAGATCACGCTGAACCATGACAACAGGGTAGGCAAGGTGCACTACAATATCGGCGTGAACCTGTCGTATCTGCACAACGAGCTGACGAAGGTGAACGGCGGTTCGCCGCTATGGGGCGACCGCACCAAGACCTACGAGGGTCTGGCGCTGAACTCGTTCTGGGGCTACCATTACGAGGGTATCTACCAGAGCGATGCCGAGGCACTGGCACATCTGCATAGCTACGATGCATCGACGATCGGCGTACATGCCGGCGATGCACGCTATACGGACGTGAACGGCGACGGCAAACTGGATGAGGACGACAAGATGGTGCTGGGTAACCCGTTCCCGAAGATCAGCTACGGCTTCAACCTGGGTGCGGATTTCTACGGCGTAGATATCCAACTGTTCTTCCAGGGTGTGGCCGGCAACTCGATCTACAACGCACAGCGTGAGATGCTGGAGGGCTCGGGTAGCAGTTATGCACTGGCCAGCTACATGAAAGACGAAGTATGGGTAGGCTATACGACGGCCGTACAGAACGCCATGATCGCTGCGGGCGTCAACCCGTACGAACTGGAGAACCGCAACGGTACGATACCTAACCCGCTGGGCTCGCCGACGAATACCGAGAATTCGAGCCGCTTCATTGAGGACGGTAGCTACCTGAGACTGAAGAACCTGCAGATCGGTTATACCTTCCCGGCTAAATGGACCCAGAAGTTCCGCTGCTCGCGTCTGCGTCTGTACGCAACGGCCAGCAACCTCTTCACCATCACCAAGTACAAGGGCTACGATCCCGAAGTGGGTGGCGGTGTGGACTACGGAAACTATCCGCAAAGCAGAACGTTTACGTTTGGCTTAAACGCAAACTTTTAGACCGCTTCGCTGAAAGAATAAAGACCGTTCATTACATTCACTGATAGAATATAGACTGATTATGAAAACGAAAATCAATATAAAACCTTTGTACATTGTACTTTGTGGCTTCGTACTTAGCTTCACCGGTTGCAAGGACTATTTGACGGAGATTGAGCCGGGAACGACGCTCATAGAGGACTTCTATACCTCGACGCCGGCGGCTGTTCAGAATATCACGGCCTGCTATAGCCCGCTGCAGTGGGAGTATAACAAGACCTATTGCTCGGAGTGGTTTATCGGCGATGTAGCCAGCGACGACGCCCTGAAGGGTGGCGGTTCGACCACGGACATGAGCGATGCATATGATATCGAGAACTGGCGTACGACCGACCAGAACTCGCTGCTGCTGGACTTCTACCGTGCCAACTACCAGGGTATCGGTCGGTGCAACCTGGCCATAGAGTATATCGACAAGATGGAGGTAGGCGTTGACTCGGCCTTCACAGCCAAGATGAAGACGCGTCTGCTGGCCGAGGCACATTATCTGCGTGCGTACTACTATTTCCGCCTGGTGCGCGTGTTTGCGGGTGTGCCGATGCCCCTGAAGGTGGTTCGCTCGTCGGAGGAGTGGGGCATGCCGCGTGCGTCGGTGGATGAGGTATATAACCAGATCCTGGCCGACCTAAGTATCGCCCAGAAGGGATTGTGGCTGAAGAGTCAGTACCCGACCGACGATATGGGTCGTGCCACAAAGGGTGCCGCCGAGGCCATGCTGCTGAAGGTGAACGTCTATATGGCTTCGCCTTTCTGGCAGAAGAAGGGCGTACAGAAGACGCCGGCTGCCTGCTATGCGGACGCCAAGGCCTGGGGCGACTCGATCATCGCGTCGGGTGAGTACAGCCTGTGCACGAGCTATGAGGACAACTTCACGCTGGCCGGCGAGAACGGACAGGAGTCGGTATTTGAGATCCAGTATGCCGAGGTGCCTTGGGGCGACTACGGCAGCGGTGACGACCCGACGAAGTTCGGCTATACGGGTGGCAGCTTCACCCAGATCCTGGTGCGCAGCCGCAACTCGGAGGTAGGCGGCGGTTGGGGCTTCGACCATCCGACCCAGGACCTCTACAACGAGTTTGAGGCTGGCGATGTACGTCGCGACGTAGCTATCTTGGTACCGAGTACGGCTATCGTATCGTCGTACCAGGCGCAGTCGGACGAGACCTACCTGGGCAACAACATGCTGAACAACAAGTACGGCATGTATCGTGACCCGGCAGCCCGCGGTGGCGGTTATGGCAAATGGAGCCTGCATGCCAGTCGCGGTCCGCTCAACAACCGTCAGATCCGCTATGCCGACGTGCTGCTGCTGTATGCCGAGGCTTGTCTGGGGCTGGGCGATGCCGGAACAGCCAAGACCTATATCGACCAGGTTCGTTCGCGTGCCGGTCTGGGAGCCTGTGCTGCGGCTACGGATGCTACGCTGCGTCATGAACGTCGATGCGAGTTGGCCATGGAGGGTCATAGATGGTTTGACCTGGTGCGCTGGGAAGGCGTAGCCGGAACGGGACTGAAAGCCCATATGGATGCGTATAAGCTGACGGAGACCACCGAGGCACAGAGCCATATGCAAGCCTTTGTGGCCGGTAAGCATGAGCTGTTCCCCATCCCGCAGGAGGAGCGTCAGTTGAATCCGACGAACATTGATCAAAACCCGGGGTATTGATCAATTTGAAGATTTGAAGATTTGAAGATTCGAAACTAGAAAGACTAGATAGACTAGATAGACTAGTACAACTAGAATTATTAACCTTTTTTTAAAAACAAAATCATTATGAAAGCAAACAAATTTTTTGCTGTAGCGCTGGCAGCGCTTGCATTGGTAGGCATGAATGCATGTAAGGATCCTAACAAACCGGTTGATCCCGAGCAGGAGGATGCTCTGACTCTGGATCAGACCAGCGTACAGCTGAAGGTAGGTGAGAACGTTACCGTTAAGGCTACCGTAGAGGCTACATGGACCAGTAGCGACGCTGAGGTAGCTACCGTAGCCGGTAATGGCAAAGAGGCTGTGATCACCGCTGTAAAAGAGGGTAGCGCCGTTGTTTCGGCTACCACGAAGGGTGGTCAGACCAAGACCTGTATCGTAGCTGTTAAGAAGGGCGGTAGCGACCCGCAAGGCAAACAACTGAAGGGTAGCCAAGTATGGCCGATCATCCTGGACGGTACGACGCTGGAGGCTAACCAGTCGAAGGTAGTTGCTTCGTTCCAGCCGAACGATGTAGACCAGTTCCTCTATGTATGGGAAGGCACCTACGAAGGTAGTGAGGCTACGGGCCTGAACTTCCACGGCAACGGTGACGGCTATTTGGCCATGAGCGTTACTTCGCAGGGTTGGTCCGGCGCAGGTTTCTGCCTCACAGATAAAGGCAACGGCTGGGAAGGTGCTGAGGCTTTGCGTGCAGCTATCGTAGCTAACCCGGATCAGTACTTCCTGCACATGGCTATCAAGTCCACCGACAACTACGCACACTGCTTCTACATGTTCGGCAGCGAGGCTACCAAGTTCGTGCTGGGTAACCACAGCGTTTATGACGGCCCGATCAAGGCTGACTTCACGCGCGATGGTTCGTGGCAGGAGTTTGACATTCCGATGTCGCAGTATGCAACCGCATTGGCTAACACCACTTGCGCAGCCGGCGTGAACGTATTCGTTATGCTGACCGAGGGTACGCAGGGTGCTAAGCTGAACCTGGATGCTGTTTATTTCTACAAGAATTAATCGTGCCCTTGTGGCTAAGAACTAATTAGTAGAAAGACCGCTTCGCTCAAAGTCGAAAGACAAAAGCAGGAGCGCAGCGGGCACTTCGGAAAATGGCTATAGGGGATTGG
Source organism: Paludibacteraceae bacterium (assembly GCA_017509715.1). Classification (GTDB taxonomy): domain Bacteria; phylum Bacteroidota; class Bacteroidia; order Bacteroidales; family Paludibacteraceae; genus Colicola. Next base: position 50,443 of record JAFWOU010000011.1, read on the forward strand.
GTTCCCCTATGGTCTCTACATAAAAAACGATAGATACTATGCGTAAACTCTGTAATCTGATTTTGGTGGCCGCTTTGGTTTTAGTCGGCTGCGATCCTAAACAGGAACCGACGGCAAACATACAAATCGACCCCGTGATGCTCAAGATGAAGGTGGGCGAGATGACGACGCTGGAAGTTACCGGCGCGACGGCGAATATCGTGTGGACCAGTTCGAACGAAGAGGTGGCTACGGTGATCCACGGCGTAGTGACCGCCAAGGCGATCGGCAAGGCCGAAGTGACGGCTGCGGTGGGTGAGGCCAAGGCGACCTGCATCGTGTATGTGACCGGTACGGACGGCGCCTCGCTGCGTCTGAGTCCGCCTACGGTGACGCTCAATCCGGGTGAGCAATATACCTTCTCCTACGGCAATACCTACGACCTGGAGATGACGTGGAGCAGTTCGGATCCGGCCGTGGCTACGGTGGACCAGACCGGACGGGTAGTGGCCGTAGCACCGGGCAACGCCACTATCACGCTGGCTACCAACATAGAGAGCGTGACGGCACGCGTAGCCGTACGCCATAGCTGGGGCGAGTACCAGATGGTATGGAGCGACGAGTTCAACGGCACGGCGCTGGATGAGACGGTCTGGACCTACAACACCGGCGGAAGCGGTTGGGGCAACAACGAGAAGCAGTACTATACCACCCGTCCGGAGAATATACGCGTGCAGAACGGATGCCTGGAGATCGAGGCACGCAAGGAGCATTATGAGAACTGCGAATACACCTCGGCGCGTATCATGTCGAAGAACAAGAAAACGTTTACGTACGGCAAGTTTGAGTCGCGCATCAAGTTCCCCGGCGGCAAGGGTACGTGGCCGGCGTTCTGGATGATGGGCAACACGGGCAACTGGCCCAACTGCGGCGAGATAGACATTATGGAGCATGTGGGCTCGATGGATGCCCGCGCCTCGTTTGCACTGCACACCGTGATGAAGAACGGTACGAGGGGCAATAACTGGGCCAAGACGCAGTGGTTTGACTATCCGTTGTCGCAGGACTTCCACGTATATGCTGTAGAGTGGGCGCAAGAGGAGCAGGACGGCAAGGACGTGATACGCTTCTTTGTGGACGACGTGCAGTATGCCGAGGTATGGGAAGAGCAGATCGACAACAACGACTACTGGCCGTTCAACAAGCCCTTCTTCCTGATCTATAACCTGGCGATAGGTGGCAACATGGGTGGTACGGTGGACGATGCGATATTTGAGCAACAGCGAATCATGTACGTAGATTGGGTACGAGTATGGCAAAGAGCAGAGCAATAGTGCTATTGGCCTTGGCGTTGGCGTTGGCGGCATGTGTGCGGGAGGAGCCGCAGGCGGAGCAGAAGGTGGTGACGGAGATGCCGAAGTCGGCCAAGAGGGGTGTGGCGTTCTCGTTCACGCAGATGACCGACCTGCCGCTGCTGAGTCCGTATATCTCGTGGGACTACAACTGGGGTCCGGCGCCGACCGCGGAAGCTGCGATGTGGTTCGACGCCAATGAAATGGACTTCTGCCCCATGTGCTGGAACGGCAACTACAATGCGGATAAGATTCGTCAGTTTGTGGCGGCGCACCCGAAGACGAAGTACCTGCTGGCGTTCAACGAACCCAACCTGACCGACCAGGCCAATATGACGCCCGCGCAGGCGGCACAACTCTGGCCACAGGTCGTGGCGCTGGCCAAGGAACTGAACCTGAAGCTCGTGTCGCCGGCGATGAACTACGGTACTTTGGCGGGCTATAGCGATCCGATTAAGTGGCTGGACGAGTTCTTTGCACAGCCGGGTGTGTCGATCGACGATGTAGCGGCTATTTCGGTGCATTGCTACATGTCGTCGCCCAATGCAGTGAAGAACTATATTGAGAAGTTCCGCAAATACCAAAAGCCGGTATGGCTGACCGAGTTCTGCGCCTGGGACCCCGTGCCGGGTAGCGTAACGACGCAGATGGACTATATGTGCTCTGTCTTGAACTACCTGGAGCAAGAGCCGCTGGTGGAACGGTATGCATGGTTCATCCCACGTGCATCCGGCAAGGTAGATAGTGCGCCGTATATGCAGCTGCTGACGCATGACAGCCCTGCCGCGTTGACCGAACTGGGCAAGATGTACTGCTATTTCTCGTCGATGGATACCACGTGCTACCTCACGGCCAACCGACCGATTTATGCCGGCGAGTACACCCGCGTGAAGAACTACGCCATGACGCTGCGTCCCACCAACGATGACGCGCTCAAGAGCCAGATCGGACGCGACGGACTGATGATCACCAATTTTGCAGAGGGGCAGGAGTTGACCTATCAACTAGCGCTGGCCGACGACGTGCAGCAGATCACGCTGCGCTACTGCGGTTATACGAACTCGATATGCGAGGTGCTGGTGGATGGCGTGTCGCAGAACTACGTGAATATGCCCCGCAACGGCAGTTCTACGGAATGGACCGAGGCCGGCGTGTCGCTGCCGATCCGGAAAGGTAATCACCGCGTGACGCTCTCGCTGGTGTCGGGCAGCTGCCTGCTGAGCGGATTAATTATAGAATAGTCGAAAGATAAAAGTCGAAAGCCGGAGTGACCTCCGGAGTCGAAAACGCATCGGACGTCAAGAATATGAGAAAAACAATTTCCTTTTTATGTATGATGAGCCTGGCTATCGTGGCCATGGCGCAGGACTACCAGCTGGTATGGAATGAAGATTTCACGGACGCCACGCTGGATCGTCAGGTTTGGAACGTAGAGGTGAACGCCGATGGTGGCGGCAACAACGAACTGCAGTACTACTGCGAAGATGGCGTGTCGCTGGGCGTAGAGCCGACGACGGGCAAGAAATGTCTGATCCTGACTGCCAAGAAGCAGTTGGCCGGCGGACGCGACTGCACCTCCGGACGCGTGAATACCAAGGGCAAGATGTACTATACCTACGGCAAGATAGAGGCCCGTATTAAGTTTCCCCAGACGGCGAATGGTCTATGGCCGGCCTTCTGGCAGATGGGTAATAACTTCGACCAAGTAGGATGGCCCCGCTGCGGCGAGACCGACCTGATTGAACTCGGCCACCAGAACGCGTTCGCCAACGGAACGCAGGACCGCTATTTCAACGGCGCGATGCACGTAGGACGCCGCTGGGACCAGGTGTGGAGCGAAGCCAATTCGGTGACGTGGGACTACTCCGTAGAAGATACCTTCCATATCATCTCGATGATCTGGACCCCCACCAGCATCGACATGTATATGGACAAGGTGCCGACGCCCTATTTCCATGCCGACTTGGAACCGAACGATGATGCGGACTATAACCGTCAGTTGGTGTTCGGCAAACCCAATTTCCTGATTGCCAACGTGGCTGTGGGCGGTAACTTCCCGGGTATCTATTCGGTGAACCAAATCACGGCACTCAATGACGGTCCGCGATCAATGTATATCGACTGGATCCGTATCTACCAGCGCGGCGACCAGAACGAGTCGTTCGTCTGCCCGACGCCATCGGACGAGATAGAACCTGAGAGTCCTCAGGGAGTCGAAAGTCAAGAGTCGAAAGTCGAAAGCCAAAAGCAGCTGCGTGACGGACGAATCGTAATTCGTCGTGGCGAACATACCTATACCGTAACCGGACAAATTGTAGAGTAATGAAACGAATCTTTTGTCTACTGGCTTTGAGCGTGGCGGTAGCCTGTCTGAGCGCATGCCCCAAGAAAGGCTATAAGTTGGTTTGGAGCGATGAGTTTGAGGGCGAGACGCTGGACACGACCTACTGGAACGTAGAGGACAATGCCCGCGGTGGCGGCAATGCCGAACTGCAGTACTATACTCCGCGCAACATAACGATTGAACGTCATCCCGTGACGGGTGAGAGTTGTCTGGTGCTGAATGCGAAGAGAGAGAACTATCGCAACCGTCCTTGCACTTCGGCGCGACTGAACACCCAGGACAAGGTGACTGTGGAGTACGGTAAGGTAGAGGCGCGTATCGCCTTCCCCAAGACGGCGGACGGACTATGGCCGGCGTTCTGGATGCTGGGTAACAACCTGGCCAAGAACCTGGGCGACAACGACGACGTGGACCGTCAGGCAGCCATGCTGGCCAAGCAGAATAGGGTGGTATGGCCTAAGTGTGGCGAGATAGATATTTGCGAGATGGGACATGTGGACGGCATCAAGCGTGGTGCGCAGGATCGGTATTTCAACGGTGCCTGCCACTGGGGTGAGTCGTTCAACAACGGTGCGTATCCCAACTTCGGTCAGTTCATGACGGCCGACTATCCCGTGCAGGGCGATTTCCATCTGTTTACGCTCATCTGGACCAAGGATTCGATCGCGATGTATCTTGATTTAGACAAAAGAGAAAAGACCGCTTCGCTCAAAGAAGAAAGCATTTTTCCTGACGCCGAGCCGTATTTCCAGCTCTCGCTGCGGGGTAAGAAGGTGAATGAGCCGGGGCATTATTTTAACCATCCGTTCTACCTGGTGCTGAACCTGTCTGTGGGTGGCTTCTTCCCCAATATGCCGGCCCAGGAGAAATATCCGGAGGTGATCCCGCCGGATGATCCCTCGTTCCAAAAAGTGACCGCCCTGCCGGCCGACGGAACACCCGTCAAGATGTATGTGGATTATATACGTGTATATAGACAACGAAAATAATTAACCTGAGATGGATATAGGCACTAATTCATATTAGGCTTTTATCTTTCGACTTTTATCTTTCGACTAGAATGAAATTAAGTATTAAAGAGAAACTGGGCTATAGCCTGGGTGATACCGCGTCGCACTTTGTGTGGGACCTGGTGGGTTTTTGGTTGTTGATTTTCTATACCGACATCTACGGTCTTACGCCGGCTTTGGCAGGCGTGATTATGTTCGTGGGTTCGATATGGGATGCCGTGATGGATCCGGTGGTAGGTATCATTTCGGATCGTACGACGAGCCGCTGGGGTAAGTTCCGTCCGTACCTGCTGTTCGGATCGGTGCCCTATGCCATTCTGGCCGTAATGGCGTTCACGACGCCCGAGTTCGGATTGAACGGTAAATTCGCGTATGCGTTGATCACCTGCCTGCTGCTGCGTACGGCCTATGCCTTTGTCAACCTGCCGTACAGTTCGTTGAGCGCCGTGATGACCGACGACTCCAACGAGCGTGCCGGACTGAATACCTATCGCTTCATCGCCGCCTATATCGGTCAGTTCGTGGTGACGGGTGGTGCGCTGTACCTGGTGAAATGGTTGGGCGCATTAGGTCACGACGGTGTGGTGAATCAGGCGCAGGGTTACCAATATACGGTGGGCCTCTTCGGCGTACTCAGTATCGCGTTCTTCCTGATTGCGTTTGCAACCACGCGTGAGCGTGTGCCGCAACCCGAGAAGCAGGATAACAATGTGCTCAAGGATTTTAAGTACCTGTTTAAGAACAAAGCATGGATCGTGCTGACCTGCGTAGGTATCGTGTCGTTCATCATGTTTGCTATGCAGAATGCGGCCATCGCTTACTACTTCAAGTACTATATCCACGATGCGGAGAACGTCCAGCTCTTCAACGTGCTGGGAACGGTGGCCCTGATCGTAGCATTGCCGGCTTCGAAACCGTTGGCTAAGCGCTTTGGCAACAAGGCAGTGTATATCATGTCGTCGATCGTGTCGGGCGTGTTCTTTGCACTGATCTTCGCCGCCGGCGACAACCTGCCGATGGTATATACCTTTAATATACTGGCTAAGATGGCCTATGCGCCGGCCGTGCCGCTACTGTGGACCATGTTGGCCGACGTAGCCGACTACGGCGAGTGGAAATTCCAACGCCGTACCACGGGTCTATGCTTCTCGGCTTCGGTGCTGGCCCAGAAACTGGGTTGGGCGATCGGTGCTGCAGCAGCCGGATGGTTGCTGAGCGTGACCCACTTCGTGGCCAATGCTGACGTGCAGTCGGATACGGCGATGATGGGTATCCGTTTGCTGGTAAGCGTCATCCCGGGTGTGCTGTATGCATCGTGCGCTATTGTGATGGCCTTCTACAACCTGGATAACAAGACCATGGAGCAGATGAAAAAGGAATTAGACGAAAGCCGGAGTGCCTCCGGAGTCAAAAATGCGTAGAAAGCAAATAACGGAAAGCATATGAAGAAAGTAAAAGGTCAGTTTATTTCCATCAACGGGGAGCGATTCTACGAAATCGCCAATTACGACCGGATGCAGCCCTTCTTTATCTCGCTGGCATCGGATACGGATCTATGGATGTACCTGGCTTCGACGGGTGGCCTGACCTGCGGCCGTCGCAGTCCGGAGGAGTCGCTGTTCCCGTACTATACGGATGATAAGATTACGGAATCCTACTTCTTTACCGGTCCGTATACTCGGATCAACGATTGGATTCCATTCTCCAAGGAGCAGCAGCCTGTATACAAGATCTCGCGCAAGATAGCTAAATCGACCGTGGGTAACCAGATTGTGTTCTGCGAAGAGAATCATACCCTGGGCCTGCGCTTCTCCTATCTGTGGGCCCCGGCCGGTAAGCATGGTTGGGTGCGTAGGGCTACGCTGGAGAACCTTGGCAAAGAGGCCGTTCGTATTCGCCTGACCGATATGCTTCGCAACGTGCTGCCTGCGGGCGTGGAACGTAAGACCCAGAATGAGTTCTCGACACTCGTAGATGGCTATAAGAAGACCGAACTCGTGCCCGGCACGTCGCTGGCGCTCTTCCGCATGGAGGCTATTCTGGTGGATCGTGCCGAACCCAGCGAGTCGCTGACCTGCAATACGGTCTATGCCTTGGGTCTGCCCGAGAATACGGACTACACGCAGACCGAATCGAAGGGTGTGCGGGGAGCGTTTGTGGCGAAAACGGGCTTTCAGCTGTCAGCCAACAGCCATCAGACTTGGTATAACGTGCTGGACGTGAGTCAGGATGCGGTGGCGGTGCATGCGTTGATGCATTTTATTCAGCAGCCTAACGCTATTGCAAGGATCGAGGAGGCGATGGTGCAGTCCACCGAGACGCTCCGCCGCATTGTGGCGCAGAACGACGGTATCCAGCATACGGGCGACGAGGCCAACGATGCCCGCCACTTTGCCAACGTGCTCTTCAACACCATGCGTGGCGGATACTACCTCAGATATCCTCCCAAGTCCGAGACCGAGGACCTGCCGCTGACCTTTGGACGTCGGCATGGCGATCCCTCGCGGCCGTGGAACTTGTTCTCGATCCGCGTGCAGGACGAGCAGGGCAAGCCGGTGGTGGCTTACCAGGGCAACTGGCGTGACATCTTCCAGAACTGGGAAGCCCTCTCCTACAGTTATCCGCTCTATATCAACCATATTATTGCCAAGTTCCTCAACGCCACCACGGCCGATGGCTATAACCCCTATCGCATCTCGAACGAGGGATTGGACTACGAGGTAATCGAACCCGAAAACCCGTGGTCGAATATCGGCTATTGGGGCGATCATCAGATTATCTATCTGCTCCGGCTGCTGGAGATCAGTTATAAGCACGACCCGGCTACGCTGCACGAGTTGCTCAACAGCCAGCAGTACGCCTTTGCCAATGTGCCCTACCGACTGAAGTCGTACGACGAGATCGTGGCCGATCCGAAGAATAGCATCCGCTTTGATGACGAGGAGCACCGTCGTATCCAGGCCTTGACGCCCAAGATGGGGGCGGATGCCAAGTTGCTGATGGACGAGAACGGCCAGGTACGTCGCACCACGATGGCGGACAAACTGCTCATCACGCTGCTGACCAAACTCTCGAACTTCATTCCCTATGCCGGCATATGGATGAACACCCTCAGGCCGGAGTGGAACGACGCCAACAATGCCCTGGTAGGCTATGGTGCGTCGATGGTGACGCTATGCTATATGCGCAGGTATGTAGCCTTTCTGCAGACCCTGCTGCAGACCGATATCACGGTGGGTATCGAGACCGAACGTTTCCTGCATGGCATCCACGAGTCGCTGCGGTTGTACGAAACGAGCCGTCAGTATATCGACGCGGCTGGCCGGATAGGCGAGACTTATCGCGAGCGCGTATATAAAGGAATAAGCGGATTGCAGACCAAGCTGGGTATGGCAGAGGTGCAGGCCTTCCTAAGCGATGCGCTGGTGCGGATCGACGAGTCGATACATGCCAACATCCGCAAGGACGGGCTATACGAGGCCTATAACCTGATTCGCTTCACCGAGACCGACCGCGACCTGGATATAGAGCATCTCTATCCGATGCTGGAGGGCCAGGTGGCCGTGCTGACATCCGGTTTGCTGAGTGCCGAGGAGTCGGTGCAGCTACTGGACGCTATGCGCCGCTCGGAACTCTACCGCGAGGATCAGCGCAGCTATATGCTGTATCCGAATCGCAGACGCAAGACCTTCCTGGAGATGAACAACCTGCCCGAGGAGGCCAAACACCTGCCCGAGGTGAAGCAGTACCTGGGAACGGTGCTGAAGCAGGACTGCGACGGCGGTATCCATTTCGACGCTCGCTACCGCAATGCCAACGACCTGCCCGAGGTGCTCAAGGACCTATACGAACAGATCTTCCACCATCATGCCTTTACCGGTCGAAGCGGCACGTTCTACAAGTACGAGGGCCTGGGTTGCATCTACTGGCATATGGTCAGCAAACTGCTGCTGGCTGTAGGAGAAACCATAGACAAGGCACAAAGGGACCAAGTACCAAGGACCAAGGACGAAACCTTGCAGCGGCTGCAAGTACACTATATGGTCATCCGCGAAGGTATCGGTGCGCACAAGCGTCCGGACGAGTACGGTGCGTTCCCCTTCGATCCGTATTCGCATACGCCCTCCATGGCCGGCGTACAACAGCCCGGCATGACGGGGCAGGTGAAGGAGGATATTATCAGCCGCTGGTTCGAACTGGGTGTGTCGGTCCGTGACGGTCAAATCACGTTCCGGCCTACCATGCTGCGCGACGAGGACTTTACGGATGGCGAACTCCGCTTCACCTACTGCGGGACGGAGATAATTTATAGAAAAAAGACCGCTTCGCTCAAAGTCGAAAGTCGAAAGCAGGGGCTTACCTTATCCAAAGAAGATAGCGGGCATCTGTTCGCCCGTGACGGCAAAATCAAACAACTAACGATAGAAGTATGAAACGATTTACGATGTACGATTTACGATGTACGATTTACCATTTACCAATGGCCATTCTGATGGTGGTCTTGACGGCATGTACGACGCAAGTCCCGTCCAGCCAGGTTTGGCTCACTTCCGAGGCGGGAGATAAATGTGCTGAGCAGGAGGCGGTGGTCTTTACCAAAGCCAATGCCAACGCCAATGCCAACGCCAACGCCTTCACCATCCACCCGGACGACCGTCGCCAGACGATCGACGGTTTTGGCGGTTCGCTGACCGAATCGTCGGCCTTTGTGCTGGCCTGCCTGAGTCCGGAGCAACGGGCAGCGATACTCCAAGAGCTGTTTGGCGAGGAGGGGGCTAACTTCTCCGTGACGCGTACCCAGATCGGTGCGTCGGATTTCTCTGTGGAGGGCCGGTACTCACTCTGTGAGCAGGAGGGCGATACCGCGCTGGTGTCGTTCTCGATGGATCGAGACAAAGAGGGATTTCCGAAGGCTAAGTATCCTCAGATTCGCGACGAGCACTATGACCTCTACCACCTCATGCTGGATGTATGGCGCCTGAAGCAATCCCAGCAGGACAAGACTTTCCGCATCATGGCCAATACCTGGACCGCTCCCGCGTGGATGAAGGAGAACGGGAAGTACTACGAGCGTGAGAACGGTTTCCACCGCGGTGGTGCGTTGCGGCCGGAGTACTACCAGACTTATGCCGACTATATCGCCCGCTATGTAGAGGCATGGCGTGCCGAGGGTGTAGACATATGGGCTGTGACGCCCGTGAACGAACCCATGGGTAACGATGGCGGATGGGAGAGTATGGACTTCTCGCCGGCTGTGGAAACCGAGTTTATCGCCAAGTATCTGGGTCCGACTTTCCGCAAGCGCGGTCTGGGCGACGTAGCTATCTACGGTTTCGACCAGAATATATTTGAGATGGAACCTTATACCGAGGCCATCTATGGCAATGCCGAGGCCCGCAGCTATACCACCGGTATGGCCGTCCACTGGTACGGCAGTACGCTGGACTGCTTCCCCGAGGTGCTCGACCGCGTACATGCGGCCAACCCCGACAAGACACTCTTCCATTCCGAAGGATGTATCGACAACCTGGGACTGGACGGATGGCCCGGCGTGGGTGACTATGCGGGCTATAAGGAGTCCGGATGGTTCGGAAATGACCGCTTCTGGTGGGACACCACCGCTACCGACTGGGCGTATTCCACCCAGTGGGCCGGTGAGACGCACCCCCGGTACGTACCCGTTCACCGCTATGCGCGGTATATCATCAATGGTATCAACCACTGGTTGACCGGTTTTTGCGACTGGAATATCGTGCTCGACTCCATCGGCGGTCCGAACCATGTGGGCAATTTCTGCGGCGCAGAGGTGATGGTGGACTACCGGAACGACCGCATCTACTATACGCCCTACTACTACGTGCTCAAGCAGTTCTCTCGCTCCATGCGTCCGGGGGATATCGTATTAAAAGTCGAAAGTCCAAAGACCGCTTCGCTCAAAGAAGAAAGCCAAATCTATCTTTGCGCGACGGTGAACGCGGAGGGACAGTATGCGATCAATATCCTCAATACCGGCGATGCCGTAACGGTACCCGTGCAGATAGGTGAGTACGTAGCCCGGGTCGATATGCCGGCTAATAGCGTCAAGACCATCCTCGTCAAACTATGAAAGTCTTTAAAAAATCGCACATAAATTTGCATATGTGCGATTTTTTTTGTACCTTTGCGGCAAATTTTAACAAATCGGATATGAAAAAATTACTCATCCTTGCATGCGTAGCCATCACGTTGCTGGCATGCAACCAACAGCCTCAAAGTATGGAAAACCAAGCTATCAACACCATCATGACGCGTGTGTCGGTGCGCGAGTTCACCGGCGAGAAAATCTCGGATGCCCAGATCGATACGCTCTTGCGTGCCGCTATGGCAGCCCCCTCGGCTATCAATAAGCAGCCCTGGGCATTTATCGTAGTAACCGACGAGGCGAAGATTGCCCAGCTGGGCGACTCGCTGCCTTATTCGCGTTGCAGCAACCATCCTGCCTGTGCCATTATCCCGTGTGGCGACTTGAGCAAGGCCATTGAGGGCGAGATGGCCGCTTTCTGGATCAACGATGTGTCGGCCGCTACCGAGAATCTGCTCTTGGCCGCTCATGCGATGGGACTCGGCGCTGTATGGACCGGTCTGCATCCCGACATGAATCGCGTGAAGATGGTGCAGCGTATGCTGGAGTTGCCTGAGCATATCGTGCCGCTTTGCGTTGTGCCTGTAGGTGTGCCGGCTGAGCAGCCCGAAGTGAAAGATAAGTACAACCCGGACAATATCAGATATATTAGATAGTCGAAAGTCAAAAGCCGAAAGCAAAAAGTGAAAATCATGAAAAAGACATTCTTTATTCTTTTTTCTTTATTCTTTCTCTTTACTTCCACTTATGCCCAACAACCCGATCCTATTTCCGACGGAGTAGGGGCCGTTATTCAGGTGGCCGGCGAGGTGCGTACGCCCGCCGATAGCGTTGCGGATACCAACGGCCAACAGCTAACGACTAACGACCAAATCCCTGTCTGGAAACAGAAGTTCTACTACGCTTACAACTTCGACATCTACTGGCACCACGATTCCAAGACCAATACCAAGGAGAACGGCTGGTCGATCACGCTGGAGCCGGAGATCGGTTGGAAACTCAAAGAGCGTGTCTATCTGGGTCTGCGTCTGGGCGGTTCGTTCCAGGATACGTATTCCACGTATTCCTACCTCGATCCCACGACCGACAAGACCGTCTCCGAAGACCTGCGCGTCATGCAGGGCTCGTGGAACGTGACGCCCTATATGCGTTACCGACTCAAGACGCTCTTCAACGACAAACTCGGTATCTGGCTGGAGGCTCACCTTTTTGCCGGCATGGAGTTCCCGCGCGTGATAGACGGTAATGCCACGGGCACCGACTACGACGGGATACGCTATAGCGCCTCCTACGGTTGCCAGGTATCGCCGGTCATTACCTACCGCTTCAATCGCAAGTCCACCTTCCAGATCTTCTTCTCCATCCTGAGCTTCGGCTATAGCGGCACGACGCGCTTCTATAATGGCAAGGACAACGAGTATAGCAACGATATCATCATCTTCTCGGGCAAACTGCGCAACCTGTTGGCTAACCAGTTTACGCCGGGCTTGTATGGTCTGAAATTCGGTGTGCAGAAGAATTTCTAATTGAGACTGGCTCATCTGATATGGATCATTCCGCTTAAGCTCCTGAAGGCGGTAGCGGGTGTCATCATCTTGCTGCTCATTGCGGTAGCATGCCTGCTGTATGTCCCCTCGCTGCATAGGGTTATCCTCACCGAGGGCGTACGCATTGCCAACGAGCAGACCGACTATGATATCGACCTTGGGCGTATCTACCTCTCGCCCTTCCATCATTCGCCGGCGCTGCTATACCGCGCCTATCGGGGCGAGGTCGACCTGCCGCTGCGCGTCGAGATCGACAGCCTCTTCATCGGTCACCGCGGCGTAGACACGCTTGCCTATATCCACTCCCTCCGCCTGCAAGCCACCTATCTTACAGCGCAGCGGTCCTACAGCGATAGCGGTCCTACAGCGAAGCGGTCTTACAGCGCCAGCGATCTTACATCTATTCCTATTGCAGTCGACACGTTAGTGCTCGACCGCACTACTTTCCATTCCGACAGCCTCATCGCCTCGGTGGGCGTGGATGTTATCTTGGGGCGTCTGGCGGTTGCCAGTCCCCGGCTCTCTATTGCCGAGGGCAGTTATCCCTTGCATGGCTTGCACTTGGACGATGCCGATGTAGGTATCGATCTGCGCGAGACGCCACCCGACACCACGGCCCAGGACACCACGCCGCTCCGCTTGGCCTTCCATGTGCCGGACGGCGAGATGCGTCGTCTCCATTTCCGACTCACACCGCTCAACCTGGATATCCGCACCGATCGTTTGGCCACCAATGCTATGATCGACGTCGGGGCCAATCGCTACGACGTGCGTCGCGTGGATATCGGCCGTCTGCGTTTCGGAATGGCTGCGTTCAGCCTACCGGTGGATACCATCTATGGCGATGCCTGTGTGGACTTGCCGCAGAATCTGATCACCAGCAACGGCCTGCATGTGCGGGCCGACTCACTGGGTGCTACGGCCGACCTGCAGGCTACCACGATGAACCTCGAGTCGATGCGGGTGGACGTAGCGGGTGACGTAGCTTACCGGGGTTCTCAAGCCCGCATCCGGGGCTACTATGATATCGACGATGCGGCCTACGATCTCCGAGCCGATATCAGCCGCGTCAATGCTCATGCCTTCAAACCCGACCTGCCACGTATCGTGCTGGCCGGTACGGCCCGGGCACAAGGGCAGGGTATAGACCCCAAGTCGCCCGACATGACTTCTCATGTACAACTGGCGCTCACCGATGCCATCTACGACTATATCGATGTCTCCGGTCTCCGCTTGGATGCCTCGCTGGCTCATCAGACAGTTCAGGGTACGCTGCATCTGCCCGTCAATATGGCCAACCGCGATATGCAGGTTCGGGCGCAGACGGATCACCGGTTCCGCGTAGCCCGTTTCCTGACGCCTGAGCAGATGGATGTGGACTACCACGGTCGGATGCATGGCGTTCATGCGCACGTGGCCGGTAAGCAGATTGACGTAGATACCCTCCGGCTGGATGCCACGATGGCCGATCAAACGGTACAAGGAACGCTCCATTTGCCTTTCTCGTTGGCCGATCAGGATCTACAGGTTAGGGCGCGCACGGATCATGAGTTCCGTGTCGCCCGTTTCCTAACACCCTGCCGCATGGCCATTGACTACCATACCACGATGCAGGACATCCATGCCCTGGTGGCCGATGAGCATTTCGATGCACGGACGCTGCGGATCGATTTCCTGACCGATACGGCGACCTCGCTGCAGTTGGCCTCCGACGGCTTGGACGTGCAGGCCAAGACACCCATGCATGCCTTGCGTTTTGTGGACCGCCTCCAGCCCCTGCTGCGTGCCGTGGGCGATTCGACGATCATGAAACCTCTCACCTCGCTCTCGGACCTCACGATGCTTGATACGCTTCGGCGTCTCGTGCCCGCACTGCAGGCCGATGTGGAGTTGCGTCGAGGTAGTCCCGTGCAACATATTATCGAGCGTATGGGGCTCGATCTGCGGCAGGTCAACCTGTCGATGGCCTCCGATGCCGACCGTACCGATCTTGACCTCACCGCCTCCATCCCCGATATTGACCAACGACTAACGACCAACGACCAACGACCAACGACTAATCCACTCCGCCTCCCGGCGGTGGATGCCCGGCTCCATGTCCGCATGACGGAGGGCAAGACCCGTGCTTCGCTGGCTGCCGATACGCGGCTCACGGATGGCGCCATGACGATCTACGACCTCTGCAGCGATGCCTCGCTCCGGCTTGATCTGGAGCGCACGGGACGCGAACTGTACGGTACGGGGCGGCTGATGCTGGATAGCATCTCGTACGGCAACCGCGACCTGGGAAGCCATGCTGTGGATATGCAGATCTCGCCGTCTAAGGCCTATGCGCATGCCCTGCGTGCCGATGTGCAGTTGGACGATATACCTTTGGCGCTCGCAGAGACCTTCGTCACGCTGCCCGACATCGATATCCGGGGTGCGGTACGTGCGTCCGCTTCGGTGGACGGCTTGCCCGCCCGTACCGATATCTCGGCCGAGGTGCAACCGCTGGGCGTTGCGGCTGAATACAAACCCTATAAGATAGGTGTCAGCCTGGGCGAGACACCGATCATCATGCGCCACAACCACGTGGACCTCAACGGTCTGCCCATCTATGGTGCTGACAGCACCTACCTGGCCCTCTCCGGCGGACTGGACCTGAATACGATGCGTATGGATATCACCCTGGAGGCCGATAGCTTTGCGCCGGCTAAGTTGCCCAAGGGGGGACCGCTGCCCGTATATGGCGAACTGGCTACCGACATCCGCGGAAGTGTCACGGGTTCGCTAGACCGCATCGTGGCCGATGTGGATGTGACGCTCCTGCCGGTGACCGACATCACGTATCCGATTGATAAGAAGAACCTGGCGCAGGTGAAGCCGCATGGTACGGTCAACCTACGTTACGGCGTAGCGGACGGCGATCTGGCCATGCATGGCCGGATAAACGTGGATGACGGCTTCGTTCGTTATTCGCCCAAGATATACCCCGTCATGCCTTTCCATGTGGACTCGGGTAGCCACGTGGCGTTCAATGGTCCGCTGGGTCGCACGCGTCTTAACGTGTCGGCATCCCAGCACGTGAAGGCCGACGTGGAGTCGGAGGACGAGGAGACGCGCCGCGTGGACTTTATTACGGGTGTGCGAGTGAAAGGCGTGCTCGACTCGATCGGACTGCAGAGTATCGACTTCTTCCTGGAAGCCCCCGACGATGAGGACGTCACGCGTGAGTTGGCCTCGCTGGACGAGGAGACCCGCGAGGGACTGGCCGCTACGCTGCTGGCTACCGGTATGTACGTGGGCGAGAGCAACGTGGCCGCCCAGCGCGATGGCTATGCCCTCTCGTCGATCATCAATAGTCGTATCAATGCCGCGCTGGCCAACTCGAAGGTGGGTAAGTTTATCGACGTGGATGTCAGCAGCGGCCAAAGCACTCATGCCGCGGGCAAGACCAACGATATGAATATATCGATCAGCAAATCCTTCTTCAAGGACAAACTGCGCCTCACGCTGGGTTCTACGCTGACGGACAATCCCGAGGTGAACACCGGCAGCGGCCTCTTCACCAATTTCAGTGCCGACTATAAGTTGACTAAGGACGGTAACGTCCTGCTGCGGCTCTATTCGCAGCGCGACTACAACAATATCCTGGAGGGTGAACTCTACAAGTCGGGCATCGGCGTACAGGCCAACAAGGACTGGCGCCGTCAGCAGCTCTTCCGGGGCGACTCGATCTGGCGCACCTACAGCCTCTCGGCCGATGCCGGCGTGGCCTACCGCTCCAACAATAGTATTGGTCCCGACCTGACGCTCCGTTCCTCTGTCCGCAACGTGCTGGGGCACGGCGAGAGCTTTACGCTCAAGGGCAACGGTGCCTACTACTGGGCGCTGCGCAACCGCCATCCGGGGGATCCCAAGAAGACCGATACCTACAAGCTCGGCCTCAACGCCTCGCTCGTGTTCCCCTACCTGCATTGGACGGGCGACAACAACCCCGAGGGCGATACCCGCTACATGCTCGGCTACCAGTACGAGAATATCGCCGGTGGCTACGGTGTGCATAAGGTGTCGGGTTCGCTCACCTATTTCATCCATTCGGCCCGCTCGCCTTATATCACGCATGCCTTCACGCCCTTCTCGCTCTCCGTGGTGCTCATGAAGGCCGAGACCGACAGCCTGCTCAACAAGGCGGCTGAGTACCCGCAACTGATCAAGGTCATTGCCGGCGATGAGTTTGTGCCCGCTATCGGTTACAACTTCATCTACGATGACTATCGTGCCACGCGGGCCGTGAATACCTACCTCAACCTGGGCGTCAAGGAGTCGGGCAACCTGCTCAACGCGCTCTACTGCCTCGGTGGTCGCAAGTGGAATGATGTGGATAAACCGATGGGCAAGATCACGTTCAACCAGTTTGTCAAGCTCACGGCCGAACTGCGCAACCGCTTCAATTTCCCCCACCAGGTCAGCATCGCTACGCGCCTATATGCCGGCGCCAACATACCGCTGGGTAACTCCCTGTTCTCGCCCCTCTCCGAGGCGTTCTACACCGGCGGTCCGAATAGCCTGCGTGCCTCCTCGCCCTATGCTTACGGTCCGGGTAATTTCTACTCGGCCAAGTACAACCAGAATTTCTTCCATTCCGGTGACGTCAAGCTTGAGGCCAACCTGGAGCTCCGCTTCCCCATCGTATGGAAACTGTACGGTGCAGCCTTCGTGGATGCCGGTAATGTGTGGAACTGGTACTCGGTGGTTGATCTCTTCAAGGCGGCCGGCTACGACGACTACCTCACCCGCCTCCAGATACCCGAGACGCTCCGCGACGGCATCCTCAACAATCCCGACTTTGCCCGCCAGATAGCCCTCGGTACGGGTGCCGGTCTGCGTCTCGATATGGACGGCCTCGTTATCCGTCTCGACCTGGGCGTAGGTATCCATGCGCCCTACCAGACCTTCCGCTACGACAAGGAGGGCAAGCCCGACACCTCGCAACCCATCACCACCTATTTCAATATGCCTTCTGCCCTGGATGCTATCCGCGTCAACTTCGGCATAGGCTACCCCTTCTGATAGTAACCCGTAACCCGTAACCCATAACCCCTAACCCATAATATGAGTAAACTGATAGACATAACGGATTCCGAACAGGCCGAACTGGCGCTGGAGTTTGCGGAATCGATACATGCCGGATTTCCCTCTCCGGCAGCGGACCATGCAGGCGAACGTATCAACTTGGCACGCGAGATGACGCCGCATCCCGAGACGACCTTCTATGCCCACGTGGAAGGCGACTCGATGCGTGATGCCGGCATTCTGGACGGCGATATTGTCGTAGTAGATCGTAGTCTGAACCCGAAGAACGGCGACTTCATCGTGGCCTATATCGATGGCGAATATACGCTCAAGGAGTTTCGGATGGACGAGCGCGAGCAATGCGCTTGGCTCATACCCCACAACCCCGATTTTCAGCCCATCCGCGTAGATCAGCACAACAATTTCTCGGTATGGGGCGTCGTGACCTACGCGATTCACAAAACTCGGATATAAATTGTACATCGTACATTGTAAATCGTACATCGTACATCGTACACTGTAAAATCGTACATCCATGTATGCCTTAGCGGACTGCAATAATTTCTTCGTCTCGTGCGAACGCGTGTTCCGTCCTGACCTGGAGGGACGGCCTGTGGTAGTGCTGTCGGGCAACGACGGCTGCGTGGTCAGCCGCTCCAACGAAGCCAAGGCGCTCGGCATCCCCATGGGCGTACCGCTCTACCAGATCCGTCCGCTCGTGGACCGAGAGGGCGTGGTCTGCTTCTCGTCCAATTTCTCGCTATACGGCGACCTGTCCGACCGTGTGATGTCACTCATCCGTCGGCATACGCCCCGCTTTGAGCAGTACTCCATCGACGAGTGCTTCTTCAGCATCGATCATATCCCGGCCGAGCAGCAGAAAGCCTACTGCGAGCAACTGGTACGCGACATCCGCCAGGGCGTGGGTATTCCCGTCTCCATTGGCATCGCGTCCTCGAAGACGCTCGCTAAGGTGGCCAGCAAGTACGCCAAGAAATACCCCGGCTATCGCGGCGTATGCGAGATACGCACCGACGAGCAACGCCGGAAAGCCCTCTGTGCCTTTGAGATAGGCGACGTATGGGGGATCGGCCGCAAGGCGAGAGCCAAACTGGAACGTGCCGGCATCCGTACGGCTTTGGATTTTGCCGAACGATCCAGTACCTTCGCCCGCAACCTGCTGCACAAGCCCGGACTGCTCACCTGGCAGGAACTGCAAGGACAGGACGTGATCGACATCCGCGACCTGCCGATGAAGCAGACCATCACCACCTCGCGCACCTTTGCCTCGGCTATCACGGATAGGCAACTGCTGGAGGAGCAGATCGCCAATTTCTGCGCCCGCTGTGCCCGCCAACTCAGGATGCAGAAGTCGGTGGCTAAGCAACTGTATGTCTATGCCCATACCTCGTCGTTCCGTACCGACATAGAGCAGCACTACCTGCAGGAACTGGTAACCCTACCCGTAGCCACCGCCAACAACCGGGAGCTGATCGCCTATGCGCTCGGCGCACTCCGCCGCGCCTACCGACCCGGCGCGCAGTATAAGAAAGCCGGCGTAGTGCTGATGAAGATCATGCCCGAGGCAGCAGTCGTCCCCGACATGTTCGATACCCATGACCGCGAACGCGACCGCCGACTGCAACGTGCGCTGGACCATATAGAAGACCGGCACGGCAAACGGGCAATCGTTCTGGGTGCACAGACCGGCAGCGAAACGACGGTCTATAAGACCGAACACAAGAGCCGCCTCTATACGACCGACCTCAGAGATATAATAACGGTGAAGAGCCGCTAATCGAGAGGTACTTCCGAGCACCCCGGTAAAAAGCCGAATGCTGAATACTGAAAGCTGAATGCTGAAAGCCACAAAAAAATCGCACATAAATTTGCATATGTGCGATTTTTTTTGTACCTTTGCACGCAAAATCGTGCAAATATGAAACACATAGTGAAAAATCTATTCTTTTTGTTGACGTTCTCGCTGATGGGTGCGGGAACGATGTATGCCGCAACGGCTGCCAAGGGTGTGTTTACGGTAAATTCATCCGGTAAGATCGTACAGTTTGCGAATGCCAACAGCATTTATCGCGATACCGCTTTGATTCAATGGGCCAATTTGGGAGCAGCGACCGATGCCGGTTGGGATGTGCTGACAAGTGAAGAATGGACGTATCTATTAGTAACACGTGATGGAGAAGGAACTTCAAAGAATAACTTGGGAAAGGTGAACGGCAAAAAAGGATTGGTCATCTTGCCTGACGAATGGGTACAACCGGAAGGTACAGCGTACGCAGCTACACCTCTAGAATACGAAACTAATCAGTATACGACTGAGCAGTGGGCAAAGATGGCAGAGGCCGGTGCAGTATTTCTGCCATGCGCCGGATACGGACATAATCCCGGAACGGGATATATAGAGGAAAATACAGACGACCACGGAGCCTATTGGGCAAAAGATGAGTATAATAGCGCCAATGCTTATTGTATGAAGTTCAATCCGGTCGGTCTGGGAGGAAGCATTCATGATGTTACAAATGGCCCCAAGACCAATTACTACAGCGTCATTCTGGTGCGGGACGTGACGGTTACGGTGTTGGACGAAGAGGATGATGCAACGGCTTATAATACGCATTGGAGCGCAGCGAAAGGCAAGTATTTCGCGTATGTGAATCGTACGCTGAAGAAGGACGGTACGCTATACACCTTGTGTCTGCCGTTCGACGTGCCGAACATCGACAACTCGCCTTTGGCGGGTGCGGAAGTGTTTACCTTCAATGGCGGAACGGTGGGCGGAAGCACGGGAAGCGAGGTGCTGCATCTCAGCCTGAGCCGGTTGACGGGCAAACGGTTGACGCAAGGCGTGCCGTATCTGCTGCGCTGGGAAAATACGGGTGAGACATTAACCAAGCCTCTATATTTCGAGAACGTGGAGAACTGGGACGACGATACGAATGCCGCTACCGACCCGGGTAACGCGACCGTGAAAATGCACGGTGTGTATCCGAAAGCCCATATTGATGGATATACCAGCGATTTGGTGGCGCATTACAATTTCTTCTTGGGCGCAAACAATACGCTCTATTGGCCGGACGATTCCGGCAATGAAGGAGAGTGGGCTTCGCATATGATGAAGGGTTTCCGGGCGTATTTCTATATCGTTCACGAAGATCCTGATCCCGATCCAGCGCCGCGTTACCGCAATATGCCGACCGTATGGGAAATAGAAGGCGCGCTTGGCAGTACGACAAGTGTAGAGGGCATTCAGCCGTCGGCAGTCAGCATTCAGAAGGAGCTGCGCGAGGGACAGATCATCCTCATCATTGATGGAGAAATGTATGACCTCATGGGACGAAAGATTAAAGATTAGAGATTAAAGATTAGAGAATATCTATGAAACGATTTCTGTATGTAGTCGCACTATGCCTACTGGCAGCAGCGACGAGTGTGCAGGCGAATGACTACCTGGAGCAGGAGCGACATTACACCGTGATGAGTATGGGTAATGGTGTGCTGCGGTTCTACGTGCCGATCTGGGTATACGGTCGTGCCAACGACTACTACCTGGAGGGACACAATGACTTCAGCAGTACGGAAGACTCGTACATCTGGTACTCCACGAGTCCGAACGCGAGCCGCGGTAGCAGCTCCGTGCATCGTATTGCCTCGGTATCGGCCGTACGCTATGGCAAGAACGACCAGGACGGCAGTGAGGGTCAGGGATATATCTATATCCACGAGGGAAGTGCCATCATCCAGAGTACGTTCAACGGCGAGCCTATCGTGCTGCAGGCGGGCGACGACACCTACTGGGCGGGCTGGCAACGCCAGATGTCGCTCAAGCGCAAGGAGGACGATGACCACAAGCGCATCACCTACTTCATCTTTGACTGGTACCCACCCACGTCGTTGCAGAACACGGATTTCTACTGGGGCGTGAGTGCGAATATATACAAGAAATCGAGCGGCGAGAGCAGCTACAAGCACTGGTGGGCCAAGCCCGATAAGTTCCGCGGTAACAAGACCCCGCAGACGCCGGAGCTGTTCCAGCCCTATTTCTACGCCATGGACGAGGGCGGTGCGACGGGTTACGGATGCGCCGGGGTGCAGTTTACGGTGTATCAGGAGCCGGTGAGCTACCATACCTCGCTCAACAGCCAGGAGGTGCTACTCAACGAGCGTGCGAGTACGATCGTCGTGCCGACTAAGGACACGGTGCAGCGTTTCTTCTCGGGATCGTTCACCGTCAAGGTGGATGACGGCGGCAACACGCAGACGCTGAAATCCAACGAGGTGCATATCCCGGCTTACCACCGCGTGTATGACCTGAGCGGACAGGAGGTGCTGGACGAGAAGAAGACCGTGACGGGCGACGTGCAGCTGAGTTGGCAGATCCATAACCCGAGTGCGCAGGACCTGATAGAGGGCGACGTGTTTGAGGTGCAGCGTGCGACGCAGGCCGACTTCTCGGACGCAGAGACGATAGAGACCGTGCCGTACCGACGCGATTCGGCCAACTACCACGTGAAGGACAACCCGCTGCTGGCCCTGGGTGCCGACACGTCGGAGCTGGATCAGAAGGAGCAGAGCATGTACGTGACGCGCAAAGTGGTGAGCAAGGATGCGGCCGGCAAGCCGTACGCCGAGTATGAGGTAAGGCTGAGCAGCGAGAAAGTGAAGTTCCCGGGCCGCAGTATCTACTACCGTGTGCGCCGTGCTTCCGCCTCGATATGGGGATGGGACCATGAGTTTGCGAAGACGGCCAAAGTGGTGAGTCAGGACTACCTGGCGCCGCTGGCCGAGACGCAAGAGGCCTATACCAAGGATCCGGACTTCGCGACCAACCGCAAGGTGCATTTCCACCTCCGTCTGGACAACAGCACCGTAACGCCCGTGACAGAGCCGGAGACCCAATGCCGCTACACGGCCAAGGTGTCGAAGATGGTGATCGACTCGTTCCCGGTACGCGTACAGGCGATACGCGATATGAACAATATGGGTGCCTACACGCCGGCGGACTATGAGTTCGTGCTGGAGATCACGAAGGGCAACCTGGTGGAGGAAAAGCCGCTGAAGATTACGAAATACTACAGCTACTGCAGCAGCTCGTATCCGGCCGATGCGGAGCGGGTACGACTGGTGGTACGCGAGCGGACGAGTGGCCGACGCGTGATGGGTACCAACACGGCCGCGATAGGCGTGCCGTACGTGAAGACGGTGATCCTCAAGTTCGGTCAGGGCGACTATGCGAAAGCCGAGTTTGACTACGACGGGAATGTCTATCGTCAGTTGAAAGACTCGCTGGAGAATGCGCATCCGCTGAAGCATGACAGCATGCGTCATGAGCTCTACCTGGAGCTGCAGCAGAAGATAGCCAGCGTAGGTGCGGAGGGCAACCCGCGCTGCACGTGGGACAAAAACGCGCTGCTCTACCTGCGCCGCACGCTCACGGAGACAGGCGAGACAATAGAGTATGTGGTGCCGCAAGACAGCATCGTGCGCAATGCGGACGGTACGTGGGGCGCCCATATGGTAGTGGAGGCCGACCGTGCATGCGTGCATTATCAGTATAGCGTACGCATCGACCAGAGCAACTCGATGGTGAAGGTGATCAATCCCGATCAGCTGCTACCCAAGACGATCCAGGGTCCGGACCTGTTCTACAACGAGGTGGCCAGCATTGCCCGCTTCCATGCAACGGACGGCGACGATCGCTACAGCGTGCTGCTGAACTGGGAACCGACGCCGGGCGGACTGGACGTGTATGAGCTGCGTCGCCGCGAAGCCGGCAGTACGGCCGCTTATGACTCGCTGACGACGACCACGGAGACCGACTATCGCGACAGCGATGTGGAGCCGGGTAAGCAGTATGAGTACCAGCTCACGGCACGCTATACCTGCAACAGCACCACGACCACCAGTACGGCCACCACGACCGGCCGTCGCTCGCCCTACGGACGTATCTCCGGCCGGATCCATTATGCCGACGGTACGGGATGCCCGGGCGTGAAAGTGACGCTGACGGCCACTGGAGCTGCCGACGCACGGACCACCGTGACGGACGAGCAGGGTATATACGTATTCGACAGCCTGCTCTATGGTGCTGGCAAGACCTATGCCATCGTGCCGACATCGACCACAGCCGAGTTCCGATTCAACAACACGACGGCCACGACGGCCTTTGTGGGCCTGAGTGCCGACAACCCCGTAGCCGATGCGATCCAGTTTGAGAATATATCATCGGTACGCCTCTCGGGTCGCGTGCTCTACGCCAAGTCGAGCATACCGGTGCGCGAGGCTAACATACTGATCAACGACCGCGTGGTGAAGACCGCAGGCGGTGAACTGAAGACCGACATCTCCGGTAACTTTGAGCTATGCGTACCGCGTGGTGCAGGCTTCACGCTGCGGGTGACGAAGCCGGGCCACACCTTCGAGGGCGACGGTTACGTACGGATGAACAATAGCACCACTTTGGCGCTCACCGAGCCGCAGGACGGCGTGCGCGTATGGGACCAGACCAAGGTACGCCTGGCAGGCCGCGTAGTAGGCGGACGGGTGCAGGCCGAGAAGCCGCTGGGCTTCAGCTTGAGCCAGAACAACCTGGGCGACGACCTGCAACTGGTGCTGGAGCTGGAGGGCGATAATATCTCCCACATCGTACGCGATGAGAACGACCTGACGCGTGACACCATGGAATACACCGTACAGCACGAGGTGTCGGGCGAGACACAGGTACACTACCTGCGCAAGCGCATCGTCATCAATCCCGATCCTCAGACGGGCGAGTTTTTTGCCGACCTGTTCCCCGTTCGCTACAAGATCACCCAGGCCACGGCCAGCGGCTACGCCACGCTCTTTGCGGAAGGTAAGACCTCCGAGACCCTGGAGCTGAGCGATGCGGCCCGTATGATGGATAGCGTGGTATATGGCGACGACACTATTCGTTTTAATGCACGCTACGACATTACCTACCGCTCGCCGATCTCGATCTCTTGTATCCAGCTCCGCTACGGCATGCCGCTGGACTTCTACGGCGAGCAGAGTATGGTGCGCCAGAATATCCAGAACGAGGAGATCGAGGTGCCGCTCGTGATGCGCGACACCTTAGGCGATCTGCATTACCTCTTCGGTGCCCCGGTATTCGGCATGGGCAAGTACCGCTTCCGCATCACGGCGCATGAGGACTACTATTACAACAACGAGCAGAACGGCCGCCACGAGGAGGTACGTCTGCAGGGCGGTAAACTGAAGGTATATAACGGCTTGTATGATGCGGTCAGCACCCAGATACTGACCGAGTCGCTTGACCGGAACGGCCAGGCCGACGTGACGCTGCCGGTGGACTATGTATCGTTCCTCAAGACGGGCGAGCAGGCCCTGCGTGTGCTGGACCTGTCGGTAGAGAGCGACGGCCAGTACGTAGAGCAGACCGCCTTACGCGCCTACGTGACGGGCAACAAGGCCAAGGAACGCAACTTCCTGACCACGGCCAACGCCGGCGTGACGCTGCTTGACATCCTGCGCGACCCGCCGGGATCGTCCAGCTATGCATATATCGAGAAAGGAACGACCTATAAATACAACTACACATGGAGCTTCACGGGTAAGTTCGGCGTGGAGATAGGTGCTAAATACGGTACGGGCAACTCGATCAACATGGGTTCGTACTTAGGTACCCCGGGTGGTATATTCAGCGGCTACAATATCAATACCTCGGTAGCCAACACCTTTGCGCTGCCCATATCCTCGCAGGTGGACTACAAGCGATCCAGCTCCTATACCTTCACCACTTCGGAACGGATAGAGACGGGCAACGACACCTGGTTCGTAGGTTCGCGCGGCGATGTATATATCGGTGCTACGCAGACGGCCTATTTCGGTCTGACCGATGCGGTGAAACCGCTCGACTCGTTGACCTATGTGTCGCTCGCAGCACGCCTGGAAGGCAATGCAGGTGCGTCCGCCTCGATGCATACCGTAGCCGAGGGACGTGACCTGAAGGGCAATAAGTACTACCTGGTGATCGGCGAAGAGACCGAGGCCGGCGCTGCTGTGACCGGTACGTTTGCCTACACCCAGGACTATATCCTGAATACGATGCTCCCGAAGCTGATCCGCGAGCGTAATGCCTTGCTCGTGACGGGCGACAGTATGACGGTACAGCAGATAGCCAACGTACGCAAAGACGTGGTCTACTGGTCCAAGGTGCCGGCCGATGCCGATGAGTATGCACTGACCAGCTACGTCAAGCTCTACCCGAACGGCAAGAATACCAACTGGATCGATATCGACGAGGTGGCATCCTACAACAAGCAGATCCTGAACTGGATCAACCTCATCAAGCAGAATGAGCGCGAGAAACTGACGCTCATGAGCGGCGTGAATGCCGACTCGGTAGGTACCTATTCGGTCAGCTCGGGCGTGAAGCTATCGCACAGCGAGACCTACGACTACAGCTCGACCATCGCCTACCGTTGGGACTTCCCGGGTGGCAACCTGTCGGGTACCTTTGCCACCAAGTTTGCCAGCGCACTCTCGGGAGTAAGCGAGAATATCACGCGTATGATCACCAACTTCGTCAATTTGGTTCCGAACAATGACAACCATCGTATCGAACGTACCGGCGTGGATCCTTTGGAGCTGGACGGTACGGTGCCGGGAGCGAAATGGTCGTTTACCATCAAGCCGATACTGGATGTCAACTTCGACCGCGACCCGAGCGAGGTGAAGGAACATAAGAAGTCGGCCGGCTTTGTGCTGCAGAGCGATTCCTACTCGTCGATGAATGTGAGCGTGCTGCGTCTGCGCGAACCGCAGAACGAGTTCAACCAGGATTCGCAAAACGAGCGTGAGTTTATCGACAACGGCAACGACTACGACGGTACGAGCTATCAGTACGGTTCGTTCATATATGTGCTGAACGGTGGTGCTACCAAGTGCCCGTGGGAGGGACCGGAAGAGTCGGTATTCTACGAGATAGGCGGTCAGCCCGCCATCATCTCTCGCGGTACGGCCAAGCTGGAGAACCCGAAGATCGACCTCACCGTTCACGAGCGCAGCGACGTGCCGCACGACAAAGCTGCTATCTTCAACCTGCGTCTATCCAACGAGGTGGAGGATGATATCAGCGGCAATGCCGGCTTCGTGATCTTCAAGTTGCGCGTAGAAGACGCTTCGAACCCCAAGGGCGCCAAGATCCTGATGGACGGTATGCCGCTGATAGGCCAAGCACGGGATATTAAGATCAACCCGGGGCAGGTGATCAACAAGACCCTCGAGGTCTATGCCGGCGAGGACTACGACTACGAAGATATCACCCTCACCCTCTTCTCCACCTGCGATGTGCTGACCTACGACAAGGCTTCCTTCACCGTCCACTACATGCCCGTGAGCTGCCCCGTTAGCATCTCGGCGCCGCACGACAAGTGGGTGATGAATACCCTCTCGCCCCGCGACTCGGCCGGCTACTACATGCCGATCGTCATCGACGGATTTGACGTCAACTACAACAACTTCGACCATATTGAGTTCCAGTACAAACTCACCAAACAGTCGGACGATGCATGGGTCAACCTCTGTTCCTACTATGCCGACAGCACGCTCTACCGGGCGGCCTCCGGCTCCAAGGACATGATCCGCGGCGGACGTATCGACAATATCCGCTTCTACGGCGAGCGCGACCCCATGGAGCAGCAGTACGACCTGCGGGCCGTCTCGTTCTGCCGCCACGGCAGCTCGTTTATCACCCGCACCTCGCCCGTGCTGACCGGCGTCAAGGACACCCGTCCGCCTGTCGTATTCGGCGAACCCGAACCTGCCAACTCCATACTGGGCGTGGGTGACCACCTCAAGCTGCGCTTCAACGAGGCCATTGCCGGCAACTACCTGGACGAGGACAACAACTTCCAGATCACCGGCATCACCAACGCTACCGGCCTATCATCGGCTACGGCACTCCATTTCAACGGACATTCTTCTGCCACTACCAAGGCCAAACGTGACCTGACCGACAAGTCGTTTACCGTCGACATGATGATCCGTCCTACCGAGGCTGGCAGCCGCGCCGCAGACATGATCCTCTTCGAGACCGGTGACGGTCAAAGTACCAAGCAACTGATACTCACCCGCGACAACCGCCTGCGTATGATTCAGACCGTAGGCAAGAACAGCCTGGGCAAGACGTCCAACGTGCTGGATCCGATTCTTTCCTTCCAGCGCGTGCTGGTAGTATACGACAAGCCATCCAACCGTATCCTTTTCTATCATGGCAACAAGGACGTCACTTCCAACCTGATCGGCGAGACCAGTCATCAGGAGGATGCCCACGAGAGTAGCGCCTACTTTACCTTCGGTTCTTCCTACCGGGGCGACATGCTCGAGACCCGCATCTGGACCAAGGCCCTGACTCCTGAAGAGATCAGCGCTACGGCCGGCCATACCCTCACGGGTTACGAACGCGAACTGTTGGCTTACTACCGCATGGACGAGGGCAAGGGCGAGACCGTCAGCGACCATGCCCACGGCGCAACGCTCTACCTCAACGGCTGCTCGTGGAACAAGCGCAAGGGCTACTCGCTCCGCCTCGAGGATGACTCGGTTCGCTTGGACGGCAACCTGATGGGACGCTCCGCTGTATACGACGAGACGCTCATGCTATGGTTCCGTGCCGAGACCAACGGTACGCTCTTCCGTGCCGACAACACCCGCATCGCCCTCAAGGACGGCCGTCTGGTGCTCCATAGCGGACAGACCGAGAAGACGGCCAACGCGCAGCTGGTCAACAACGAGTGGCACCACCTGGTGCTCACCATCAGCCGCACCTACAATAGCGCCGCTATCTTCGTGGACGGCAAGATCTACCAGACCTTCAGCGCATCGGACCTGCAGGGTATTACGGGCACGATGTACCTGGGCGGCACCGGCTTCCGAGGACTGATCGACGAGTTCTCGATCTTTGAGCAGGCACTGCCGCAACAGCTCGTCGAGCTATACGACGAGAATGACCTCACCGGCGACGAGATGGGGCTGATGGCCTATCTGCCCTTCGAGGAGCAATATACCAACCAGAACGGCATCATGGAGCAGCGCTTCTCCGTGAACGACCAGCGCGTGTTTAAGGATGGTAAGGGCAATGTGGTCAACAAGGTCGTACCGCTGCTCTTGGACAATGCACAAACCTCCACCGACAATGCGCCCGTCAAGTCGCACGGCGAACTCAAGAAACTGCATTTCAACTGGGCGTTCAACAACGATGAACTGCTCATCAATATCCTCAACCGCGACTACGAGGTCAACAAGCAGTCGATCTACGTCACCGTACGCGACGTCGAGGATCTCAACGGCAACCCGATGACCTCGCCCGTGACCTGGACCGCCTTTGTGGATCGCAATAGCCTCAAGTGGTCGGCTAAGCAGCTGATCATGGAGAGCAACGACCACGAGCAGAGCGACCTCAGCTCCGTCGTACGTATCGTCAACCAGAGCGGTAAGCGCCATACCTATACCATCGAGTCGATGCCTTCGTGGCTCCGCGTAGACGCCGCCTACGGTGCTATCGATCCGATGGGCGAGCAGACCGTTCGCCTGACCTTCACAAGCCAGACACCTGTGGGCGAATACAGCGACTTTATCTACCTCACCGACGAGGACGGCCTCAGCGAACCGCTCCAGGTAGTTTATCGGGTAAAGGCTATGCCGCCTTACGAGAATATGGACGAGGGTAAGTACCCGCTCAATATGTCGATCTGCGCCCGGGTGGAGATCACCACCGACGACGGCTTCTTCTTCGACAACGACGAGCGTGACATCGTCTATGCCCTCTATCGCAACGAGTGCGTAGGCCAGGCCAACGTGACGGTCAATGCCGCCAGCAACACCGCCGATGTCTACCTCACCGTACTCGGACAAGACGAGATGAACCGCAAGCAGATCCAGTTCCAACTCTGGCAGGCTTCTACCGGTAAGGTCTACGACCTCACGGCCAACCGGAACGTACTGTTCTCCCACGGCTTTGTATATGGCTGCGACGGCGAGCCGCTCGTGCTGACCACCAGCGGTAGCGAACGCCAACAGATCCAGCTCTACGCAGGCTGGAACTGGTCGTCCGTCAACCTCGACCTCCATGCTACCGGCGGCCGCTTGGAGACTTGCATGTCGGCCGCACAACCCTGGACCGAGGGCGACCTGATCAAGAACCCTGCTACCCGTCAGTTTAGCACCTACAACGAGGCTAACAATGCCTTTGTCGGTACGCTCCTGTCTCTGCACCATAAGCAGATGTACATGATCTATACAGCCAAGGGCAACACCATGCGCATCTCGGGCGAACTGCTGCCGAGCGACTCGATGACCATCTCCGTACGCGGCGACGGCCAGTGGAGCCCGATGCCGTGCCTGCTCGATCAGCGCACCTCGGTCACCGAAGCCCTGGCCGACTACTACCAGAAAGCCGGCACGGGCGATATGATCAAGGCCCACAACCGCTTTGCTACCTTCTCGGCCGACAAGCGATGGGTAGGTGACCTCCAGGCACTCGTGCCGGGCGAGGGCTACCTGTTCCGCCGCATGGCCCCGGGTACGGTCGAGATCGCCTTCCATCGCAAAGAACAGGCTCAGAGTACTCAGAATAATCGGAATAATCTGATTACTCAGACTGCGCCGACTGCCTTCTCCAACCCGCAGGCCGCGACCAACATGACCATGATCGCCCGCGTGGAGGGCAATCCGCCATGCATGACGGATGCTACCATCCGCGTCTACGTCGGCGACGAACTGGCTTGCGTAGCAACCCCGGTAACCGGTAACCCATCACCCGTAACCGAGAACCTCTATTTCCTCACGATCCAGAGCGATCGGGTAGGCGAACTCCGATTCGAACTTGACGGCCAAACCTTGGTTCCTTCGTCCATCAATCGTACATCGTACATCTGTCCTTCGTCCATAGAGTATATCCCCGACGCCCACTATGGTTCGTTGGACGAACCGCTCGTGCTGGTTCCGGTAACCGGTAACCCCTCACCCGTAACCGCTCCTTACAAGATTATCGAAAACGACCATATAGTAATAATTCGAAACAATGAAAAATATGATGTTACAGGTAAAAAACTCTAACGAGTCTATCAGCCCAAAGGGCGGTCTAACAGCGAAGCGTTCTAACAGATGGCTTGCCATCGGTCTTACAGTGCTTTGCACGGTCTTATTAGCCGGCTGCAAGAGCCAACCCGATGCCCTCATCGGCGGAATCGAAAAACCCGCATGGACTGCTACGTCCGACTACGACCTCTCGTCGTCGATGACGGCCGTTGTTCGGGTCGACCTCTCCGGCAGCTTTACCGCCGAAGAACTCAGTGCGGTTAAGTATGCGCCCTCTGCCAACGACGAACTGGCAGCCTTTGCCGGTACGACCTGCCTGGGTGTAGGTACGTGGAACGCCGAGTATGACGCTTACTGGCTATATATCACGGCCCCGACGGAGGGCGAGGAACTGGTGCTGCGCTACTATTCGGCTGCGCTCAAGCAGATCTTCATCGCCACCACTACGCTGCCGTACCACAACGATACGCAGGTAGGTAACGCCGCTGCGCCCTATACGCCCAAGTGGATAGTGACCCCAGACCGCGAATAAACAAGAAGCAATTTGATATGAATAGCAAGGGGATAGGACAATTCATACAATCTAAGTGGCAAGCCTTTCGAGCATGGCAGGAGAATCCGATACGCTATCGGATGGACCTCACTGAACATGTCTGCAACTGCTGCGGACACCGCTTCGTAGGCAATTATTGCCCCGTCTGCTCCCAGCCGACCGGTCAAGGCCGCATCACATGGTCATCTATATGGCAGGGAATAGGTCAGCTATGGGGTGTAGAGTCCAAATCGGCTATCTATACCCTGTGGCAACTGCTCTGGCGTCCCGGCTACCTGGTGCGTGACTTCATCAGCGGCAAACGCCAGGTCAGTTATCCGCCCGTCAAACTGCTCGTCATATTGGCGGCTTTGTTCGCCCTGGTCCACTATTTCTTCCCCGTCCCGGACCCCGCACCCTCGGATTCCGGTGTGCGCTATGTTGACCTGGTCTTCGATTGGATGAATCGTCATCAGAATATCGGCGAACTGCTGACCGGCTGCTTCTTTATCCTGCCTACGTGGTGGCTGTTCCGCCGCGCCCCGCGCTACCCCGACCATACCATCCCCGAGGGATTTTTCCTGCAGGTATATATCGCCATTTTGGCCTATATCACCCAGGCACCCTTTGCCGCGTCCCATCCGCTCCCGATCCTGTTGTCGACGGCCTATAGCTATGCTACCTACAAGCAGCTCTTCGGTTACGGCTATTGGCAGACCCTCTGGCGATGGACCCTATGCTCCGTGCTGAGTCTTGTCGCCCTATTGACCGTAGTCCTTGTGGCGGTGCTCATCGGAATGTTGTATCAATAGTTGTCCTGGTAGTAGTTGAGACGTATGAACGCGATATTTATTGTACTGCCGATACTTACCGTCCTGATGTTCGACTTGGGGCTCACGCTCCGGCCGCAGGACTTCCGGCTCATTGCGCAACGCCCTGTACCGGTGCTGGTGGGCCTGATCGGCCAGATCATTCTACTACCTTTGATAGCCTGGGGTATTATACACCTCTTACCTTTCTCCCCCTTCGAGAGGGGGGCGGGGGGTGTCCCTCTCTTCATCATCGGAATCATGCTGGTAGCTTGTAGTCCCGGTGGCAGTTCGAGCAATGTGTTCTCCATGTTGGCGAAAGGAGACGTGGCGCTATCCGTGACCCTCACCGCATGCAGTAGTCTCATTACCCTGTTTACCCTCCCGCTTATCATGGCATGGGTGACGGCAAGTGTCGGCGAAGCAGCCGATATCCATCTGCCGATAGGCAACCTGCTCGTGCAGAATCTCGTGCTCATGGTGCTGCCCATCGCCATCGGCTTTGTGCTGAATATCTACCGCTCCCATGCGGCTGCCCGGATTCACAACGTACTCCGTCGTATCGCTATGCCGGCGCTCGTCTTGCTGGTGGCTATCTTCTTCGTTCAGCACCGTCAGACCATCCTAACCGAGTTCGCCTCCTTAGGACTTACTATGACCGTGCTCATCCTGGCTACTACCGGCTGCGGAGCTTTGCTCGCATGGCTCCTGCGCCTTACTACGAGAGAACGCCGCACGCTCGTCATCGAGATCGGTATGCAGAATGCCGCACAGGCCATTACGATAGCATGCAGTCCGCTCATCTTCAATAACGAGATCATTGCCATCCCTGCCATCATCTATGCCCTGATGATGAACCTCATCCTGCTGGCATATGTAGCAATAACCAAGATAACTACTAAACAGTAACTTTGTAATATGAACGAGATTAAATCCACCGAACTCATCCGTACCTCCCGGACCTGGGACGGAGCGCTGTTGCCTGATTTTCCGAAGGGCACACCCGAGTTAACCGTTTTGCGTATGACCTTCCCCCTGGGAGCCGTTACCGCCTGGCACCACCATACGGCTGTCAACTACGGCATCGTAGAGCAGGGCGAACTGACCATCGTCTGCCAAGATGGCAACGAACGTACCTTCCATGAGGGCGAACCCCTGATCGAGGTAGTCGGCACGATCCATCGCGGCGAGAACCGTGGTACCAAACCCGTCATCCTCGATATGTTCTACTTCGCCGAACCCGGACAAGAACTCACCATCCAACATCCGGAGATCTCCCCTAACCCATAACCCAATATGAAACTCAGAACACTCAGACTAATCGGATTATTCGGATTAATCCTTATCCTCGGATCCTGTTCCTCGCGTAGCGACAAAGACGCCGAGATGGACCGCTTTATTGATCAACTCATGGCGCAGATGACGCTCGAGGAAAAACTCGGACAACTCAACCTGCCCGTTACCGGCGACATTGTCACCGGCGCTGCCCGCGAGAGCAACGTCGCCGAGGATATCCGGCAGGGCCGGGTAGGCGGATTGTTTAACCTCAAGGGCGCGCAGTCTATCCGCGAGGTGCAACGCATCGCCGTCGAGGAGAGCCGTCTGGGTATTCCTTTGATCTTCGGTATGGATGTCATCCACGGCTATGAGACCGTTTTCCCTATCCCCTTGGCTTTGTCCTGCTCGTGGGATATGGAGGCCATCGAGCGCTCGGCTCAAATTGCAGCAGCCGAAGCTACGGCCGACGGTATATGCTGGACCTTCTCGCCCATGGTCGATATATGCCACGACGGCCGTTGGGGACGTATCTCCGAGGGTAGCGGCGAGGATCCCTATCTCGGCAGCCGTATAGCCGAGGCCATGGTGCGCGGCTACCAGGGTACCGACCTTTCCGACCCCGCTACCATGATGGCCTGCGTCAAGCATTTCGCCCTCTACGGAGCTGTGGAAGCCGGACGTGAGTACAACAACGTCTATCCCGACGATTTCCATATGTTCAACGAGTACCTGCAGCCCTACAAGGCGGCTGTCGATGCCGGCGCCGGTTCTGTCATGGCGGCCTTCAATACCGTCCACGGTGTGCCCGCTACCGGCAATAAGTGGCTCTTGACCGACCTGCTGCGCGACCAGTGGGGCTTCCGTGGCTTCGTCGTGTCCGACTACTGCGGCCTGGAGCAACTCTGCGACCACGGCGTCTGCGCCACCAAGGAGGAGGCAGCTATCCAGTGCCTCGAAGCCGGCCTGGATATGGATATGGTTTCTGCCGGACTGGTCTCTCTTGCCGATGCGGTACGCGACGGACGCTGCAGCCAGGACGTCGTAGATGCTGCTTGCCGCCGCATGCTCGAGGCTAAATACAAACTCGGTCTGTTCGACGACCCCTATCGCTATTGCGATACAACCCGTCGTGCCCAGGTCGTTCTCTCGCCCGAGCACCGCGCCGAAGCCCGCCGTATAGCCGGCGAGAGTATGGTGCTACTCAAGAACGACAACCACTTGCTCCCGCTGCGCAAACAGGGCACGATAGCTCTCATCGGTCCCTTGGCCGACACTCGTCCGAATATGTCGGGTACATGGGCAGTCGCTGCGGTGCCCGATCGCTATAAGACCGTCCGAGAAGGACTCCAAGACGCCCTCGAGGGTACAGGCGCCAAGTTGCTCTATGCCAAGGGCGCCAACGTCCTCTACGACCCGCAGGCCGAGGCGATTGCTACCATGTTCGGTCGCGAGATGCGCGACGAGCGTAGTGCGGAAGAGATGCGTGCCGAGGCACTTCGTATCGCCCGCCAGGCCGATATCATCGTGGCCGCTATGGGCGAAGCCAGCGAGATGAGCGGCGAGTGCTCCTCGCGCGTCAATATCGAGATGCCCGATGCGCAGCACGACCTCTTGGTCGAACTTGCCAAACTCGGCAAACCTATCGTGCTCGTCCATTTCGCAGGTCGTCCTACGGTCCTCAACTGGGAGACCGACCATCTGCCGGCTATCCTCGAGGCCTGGTTCTCGGGTAGCGAGACAGCCGATGCGCTCGCCGATATCCTCTTCGGTGAGGTCAATCCGTCCGGTCGTCTTACCGTCCAACTGCCGCGTCATGTGGGCCAGTACCCCTTCTCGTATCGCCAGATGCGTACCTCGCGTATCAACCCCTCCGGCGAGTTCGCCAAGTTCATCACCTGCTATTCCGACGTCAGCAACTGGCCGCTCTATCCCTTCGGCTACGGTCTGAGCTACACCACCTTCTCTTATGGCCCGCTCACCCTGAGCGATAGTGTCCTGGTAATGACCAACGACAAACGACCAATGACCAACAACCATTCTGTGACGGCCAGCGTCACGGTCACCAACACCGGCAAGCTGAAAGGAACCGAAGTGGTGCAACTCTATATCGGCGACCGCGTAGCGAAAGGTGTACGTCCGTACAAAGAGTTGCGCGGCTTTGAGCGCATCACCCTCGCCCCCGGCGAGAGCCGCGAAGTGACCTTTACCATCGATGCCGACCGCCTGGGCTACTATGCTCCCGTAACCGGTAACCCCTCATCCGTAACTCCTCAATGGACCCTCGAACCCGGTGAGGTGGAAATCATGATCGGACGTAACGCCCGAGAGACCGACATGCGCCTGCTGACTGTTCAGTAGGTTTGTGCCCCAAATGACGCAAATATGAGAAAGAGATTATAGACCGATGTATACAACTATTACCGAACATATTTCGCTCGATCGCGAGCAACGCAGCGTACGCAAGGACGGACAGGCGGTGCACCTGACCGGACTGGAATACGGCCTGTTGGACTTCCTCTCGGCGCACCCGAATCGCATCTGCACGCGCCAGATCTTGCTCGACCACGTATGGGGCGACCGCTTCCAGTACGACACCGGTACGATCGATGTGCATCTCAATGCGCTCCGGCGCAAGTTAGGGTGGACCAACAAGGAACCGATAGAGACGATTCGTGGCGTAGGATTTGTGTTTCATATTGAGCAGAAAGCCACGCACTATACCATCGATCTACAGGCGTTTCTGGCAGATTGGCTGCGTAGCCGGGAGACGGAGATTCATGCCAAAGGTCTCGTTGCTCAGATTCACTTGACACCCTTTGTGAACGAAATTACCATCGAACCCAACGCATTGCGACAACTCTTAGACAGCGTGCTGACAGCCCTGTTACCTTCCGCTCAACCGGGTACCTTGCGGTTGAGCTCCAAACTGACTATGCAGCATTTCATCCTCTCGCTGGACCTGAACGGTACCGTCAATGAGTTGCGCATCCCAATTTATGGGGATTTTGCTATTTCTTAAGAAAATCTTAAGCAAGGTTTAAGAAAATTATAGTATCTTTGCACGCAAATTTGAAAATTAGATGCGAGTAAAGATACTTTTTTGTTGTTTGTTGTTGTCCTGCGGGCTATTTGCGCAGGTGTCGGAAGGCATCGAGAAAAACCGTGTTTACCAGGGCTTCTCGGGCGGCATGATGCTCCACACCGGCTATCTGTTCGGTCAGGATAGTCATGCGCCCAAGACGGCCGACGGACGCCTGTGCAGCCCGCAGGGTGCGTTGTTCGGTATAGGCGGCGCCTTGCGCGTGCATCTATGGAAACACCTGCGTACAGGTTTCGAGGGCTTCGTAAGCACCATGCCGAGAACTACTACCGATTGTCATGACGTACTCAAAGACGGCAGTTACGTGCGTGTAGGCTGTGGCGGTGTGCTGGCCGACTGCTGCTGGCGAATGGACAAAGCCTGGCCGTATATCGGTGGCGTGATAGGTGGAGGTTCGATGAAAGGGCTGTATATCCTGGATGGCGACCAGAACAGTTGGGAGCCGGACAAGAACAGCACCTTCCATAAGCAATCCTTCTTCTACGTCACGCCCTACGTCGGCTGCGACTATTGCCTGACGCGCAAGGTGCACCTCACCTTCCGGCTCGACTGGATGCTGGCCTTCCACCAGCGCGAACTATGCATGCCTACCGGTCCACGTCTCTACTTTGGCTTCATGTTCTGCCACTAACCCATAACCCGTAACCCGTAACCCGTAACCCGTAACCCGTAACCCGTAACCCATAACCCATAACCCATAACCCGTAACCCGTAACCCATAACCCATTATGAATTACGAAGGAATTCTTCTTGGCGCAGGTGCATTCTTGTGTATCGGACTTTTTCACCCGCTGGTCATCAAGGCCGAGTACTATTTCGGTGTCCGTTCTTGGTGGGCATTTCTCATCGTTGGTCTATTGGCGGCAGGCGGCTCGTTGTTTGTGGAAAATACATATATCTCCATCTTCTTGGGGATCTTTGCCTTCTCATCTTTATGGGGAATCGGCGAGGTCTTCAAGCAGCGTGAACGTGTCCGCAAGGGTTGGTTCCCGATGAATCCTAAACGCAAAAATGCGTACTGATTTAGCAGTAAAGTCACAAAAATCTTGCGTATGTAAGATTTTTTTTGTACTTTTGCAGCCGATTTTGACGCAATTTAGCAAGAAAAGTATGATAAAAAACAGTAAGGTATTAGTCTTGGCGCTGCTATGCGCTGTGCCGTTATGGGCACAGGAAGAGTATGATGCGCACCTGGTCGGACACGTGCTGGATGAGAAAACGGGAGAGCATTTGCCCTACGTCAATGTACAGGTAAAAGGTACCAACATAGGCACCGTTACCGATGAGTCCGGCCACTATTTTCTGAAGAATTTGCCTATCGGTAGGCAGACGATTGTTTTCTCCTACGTAGGATACGAGACCGAGGAGTTGCCCGTGAACATATCGGAGCACACGACGACGGAGTTGAAGGCCGTGATCCATGAGGTACCGCAACAACTCAATACGGTCGTAGTGACAGCCAACCGCTATGCTACCAAACGGCAAGAGGCGGCAACGATTGTCAATGTGTTATCGCCGACGATGTTCGAAACAACAGCGGTCACTTGTGCGGCGGATGTGCTTAGCTTCCAGCCGGGTTTGCGGGTAGAGAACACGTGTTCCAACTGCGGAAAGACAGAACTGCGTATCAATGGTCTGCAAGGTCAGTACACCCAGATCCTGATGGACAGCCGTCCTGTATTCTCTTCTATGGCTGCGGTTTATGGCCTGGAGCAAGTGCCTTCGGCAATGATCGACCGTATAGAGGTCGTACGCGGAGGCGGTTCGGCCATGTACGGCGCGAATGCCATTGCCGGCGTGGTGAATGTCATCACCAAAGAACCGGTTCGTAACTTCGTGAACCTCTCCAATACGAGCCATGTGAACGAACATGCCGGCTATGATATACATACCGACCTCAACGCATCGGTGATGAGTGAGAACCGTAAGATAGGTGCTTACCTATTCGCCACCCATCGCACTCGTAGCGAATACGATCGGGACCGCGACGGATTCAGCGAACTACCCAAACTGCGTGCCACGACAGCCGGTGCACGGGCGTTTTTCAAGACCAGCGCGTATAGTAAGATAACCCTCGAGTACCACCATACTACGGATTTCCGCCGCGGAGGAAACCGCTTGGATCTCGAACCCCATCAAGCGGATATCGCCGAACAACTGCGCCATAACATCGATGCCGGTTCGGTGGCGTTCGATTGGTTCTCGGTGGATAACAAGCATTTCGTTTCGGCCTATTCCGCTTTGCAGCATATCGGACGCGAGAGCTATTTCGGTACCGGCAAGGATACCGCGGCGTATGGCCGCAGTACCGATCTGACTTCCATCACCGGTCTGCAATACCGCTTTTCCTATCCCTGCGGACGAGCCAAGGGCGATCTGAGTGTCGGCGCGGAATATACCTATAATGGTATGCACGATAGGATGATCGGCTATAATCGGGACCTGAAACAAGATGTACATCTGGTAGGTGCGTATGCGCAGAACGAATGGAAAGGCGAGCAGTGGAGTGTGCTCATCGGTGCACGACTGGAGAAGCATAATTTCCTGACCAAACCGGTTTGTACACCTCGTGCTACCTTCCGATATACGCCTATCGACGGCTTGGTACTGCGTGCCGGTTATAGCAGCGGTTACCGTGCGCCGCAGGCATACGACGAGGACCTGCACGTGGCGGCTGTAGGAGGACAAGTGTCGCTTATCACGCTTGATCCAAACCTGCGTCCCGAGTACTCGCATAGCGCTACGCTGAGTGCCGATTGGTATCGTCAGTTCGGTCGATGGGAACTCAACCTGACGGCAGAAGGCTTCTATACCTATCTCCAAGATATCTTTATGCTCCGTGAGAACGGCAAGGATGCGATGGGTAATCTGCTCTTCATCCGTACCAACGCAAAAGCCGCATGGGTCGGAGGACTCAATATAGAAGGCAAACTCTCCTTTAGCCGTTCGCCCTTCGCCTTTAGCCTCTCCGCCGGCTATACGTATCAGCAGAGCCGTTATACAGAAGCCCAACAGTGGAGCCCGTCCGTGGCGGCGAATACGCGTATACTGCGTACGCCGGATCACTACGGCTATGTGCTCATAGACATCAAGCCCATCAAGGACTTCACCATCTCCATCAACGGCAAGGCCACCGGTTCTATGCTCGTGCCCCATCTCGCAGGATACATTCCCCAGGACGAAGAATCGCTGGCGCCGAGTTTCTGGGACTTGGGAATCCGCTTGGCGTACGATGTCCACCTGTACAAGCATTACTGCCTGGAGATCAGCTGCGGCGTAAAGAACGTCCTCGACCAGTACCAACGCGATATCGACAAGGGAGAGTTCCGCGATGCCAGTTATATCTACGGCCCCTCTATGCCTCGCACCTATTTTGCGGGTTTGATCCTGAAGATTTAATATCGAATGTGTGACCGGAACTCGTTCGGCGTGATGCCGGTATGACGCTTGAAGAAACGGCAGAAGGACGGCGAATCAGCATAGCCGAGATGGTAACTGATCTGCTGCACCGATAAATCCGGGCGGGTGGAAAGCAGATTCTTGGCCTGCGTAGCCAAATACTGCTCGATATAATCGCTGGCGGAGATCCCTATCATGTCTTTGATAATCACCGAGAAATGGCGCGTCGTAAGATGCGCCTTTTCGGCATAAAATGCTACCTCGTGCTGCTCCCTATAGTTCGCTGCGAGCAGGTTGCAGAATGTATTGAATATAGAACGATTTCGGTTGTTAGCCCTTTCTTCTTCGTCTATCTCACGTCTGCAAGCATCCAGCATTTCTACCATTATATCGGTCTGCGCCATAAGCATATCATGACGATGCGGATAACGGGAAACAGACGTATTGCTGATAAGATCCAACATATCTACCGCTTTCATATATTGCGCCATTTCTTCCTCCGTTAACAAGCATGCAGGTGTTTCGTGAAATTTATTACGGTCATGTGTCATCCTCCTTTGGGTCATTTCTTGTTCAAAAGCCAACGAGTGCATAATAACCGTTATGGTATAATCCGGACTGCTTTCAATAGGATGGATAATATGGTTAGGAAGAATCATTGCTACCTCATTTTCTCGAAAGCGGATCTCCTGCATATCATACAATGCCCGGGATGAACCGGCATGACAGATAAAAATCATCAGGTATGGCGAGATGATATCCTGCCCGTAAACAGGAAAACTATGAATGTCTCGCAGCACAATCATTTCTGACTTTTCAATCATGCGTAGCGCTTCTTCAAATTTCTGCTTTGTTTCCATAATCATCATTTTGGGCACAAAATTACAATAAAAAAATGACATATACAAGCGTTTTTTCACAAAAATCGTACTTTTGGCTAATAACTACCCATAAATAGGTAATGCGTGTATGCGCGAAAAGCAGTAATTTTGCAGCGAGAATTTATATATGCAGAAGATAGCCCACATATTGAAATCCTTTGAGCCGATTAGTCTGGCGCAGATGGAGAGCGTGAAACTCATGAACCGTATCGACACTAAATACGCGGTGCCGAGGTCGGTGCTGCCGCTCATTCTGGAGGCTGCCAAAGTGGATTACTATATACAGGAGATAGACGGCAAACGGATTGCGACGTACGACACGATGTACTACGACACCGACACGCTCGATATGTACGTTCGCCATCACGACCGCCAACTCGTGCGTCAGAAGATACGCGTACGCCAGTATGTGGATAGCAACCTGACATTCTTGGAGATCAAGCGCAAAAACAACAAAGGGCGTACGAGCAAGAAACGTATCGTGGTGCCGGGCTTCAATATCACCGCCGACACGCCGAGTGTGCTCAAGCATAAGCGCAAGGAGGACGAAGCCGTAACCGTAGCGGGTTTTATCGATGCCAAGAGTCGGTACGAATGGAGTGAGATCACGCCGCACCTTTGGACCAAGTTTCGCCGTATCACGCTGGTCAACCGCGCCAAGACCGAACGGCTGACTATCGACATGGACCTCGTTTGGGACAATGTGGTGAGTGGCGAGAAAAAGACGTTCAGTGACCTTGTTATTATTGAGTTGAAGCGCGACGGCAATGTGCCTTCCAGGATGACGCATATCATGCTCGACCACCGTATCCACCCTCTCAAGATCAGTAAGTACTGCATCGGCACGGCCCTCACCACGCCGGATATAAAGAAAAACCGGTTTAAATCCAAAATTCGTAAAATTGAAAAAATGTTACATAGTTATGACCCAAGTTGATTTAGCCAACCCCACATTGGAGTTCCTTGAGAACGACCCGGACATCGCTGCCCGTTTCGGGACGAGCGACAGTATCTCGTATCTGATGCACTCAATAGCCGATTTTTTTGGTGTGAGTGAGAACCTGATCACGATGCCACTAATGTTCCTCTTCAACCTGCTGGTGTCCTGGACGCTCATCTATTGCATCTACTATCGCTATAGCCGTCGTCGCGACTACTACGTGCAGTTTATGCTCTTCTCCAGCGGTATGTTCCTGCTGCTGTGGCTGATGCAGATACTCGACATCCAGACGGGTTTCGTGCTCGGCCTGTTTGCCATCTTCGGTATGATTCGTTATCGTACGGAGACGGTGCCTATCCGCGAGATGAACTATATGTTCCTCATCATCGCTGTTTCGGTCATCAACTCCCTGAGCCTGAAAGCCGACGGCCTGGCATGGTATCTGTTGCTTTTTGCCAACATCCTGCTATTGGCTTTGGCATGGGGATTTGAATGGTGGAACGGCCGTAAACGTCAATCGACCAAGATCATCCTCTACGAGAAGATAGAGAACATCCGGCCGGAGAACCGTGCAGCCCTCATCGCCGACCTCGAAGAGCGCACAGGACTGCAGGTGCTCGACATCGAAATCGGACATATCGACTTCCTCCGCGACGTAGCGTATATCAAGATGACGTACCCGCTGGAGAAAGGCAAAATTACCAATAGTATCGACCAAATAACGAAGTTTAAATAATGAAAGTCGAAAGTCAAAAGTCGAAAGTCGAAAGACTTATTATCGGTCTGTGCTCTGTACTCTGTATTCTGTACTCTCCAAAAGCACACGCCACCACCTACAACTCGGCGGGAGCTACCACCGAGCAGGAGGTGCAACTGCGCGTTGCCGCCGAGTTCACCAAGAAATGGAGACCGGGTGTGCAACTCTCGCTTTCCGAAGAACTCCGCTTCAACCTGTACGACCTGCAGACCGGCACCACCGCCAAAGGTGCCACCGTCAATAGCAACCTGGGCGCATCGTTCAGCAAGTCCTATACCACGCTCTCTCTGGCCTACGCCCATCCTGAGTTCAAATACATCAAGGTGGATGCCGGCTATACCTTGCGCCTGCTGGGCAACAAGGGCTGGAGCGACCCCAACGAGTTCCTGCGCCACCGCGTTTTCTTCGGTATCAGGGGCTCATACTCGGGCCAGATTGCTAAGATATACCTGCGCGAACGTGTACTCTGCGACATGCGGACGGATAGCGTCAACCTGCTAGAGAAGAATCAGTACAACTGGTTGCTTCGCAGTCGTATCGGTTCGGAGTTCACCGTGCCCGGCAAACCCGTAAAGCCCTACCTCTGGTTGGAATTGGAGAATACGCTCAACGTACCCGTGTACCAGCGCAAGAACGGAATGCAGTACCTCAGTCATGTGCGTACACAGGTGGGTGTAAAGTGGCGTTTGACCAAACTCAGCAGTCTGGATTTCTTCTACCGATTCCAGTACGGCTACGACCGTGACATCAATATCACCAAGACGAAAGGCTATATCCAACTGACCGAAGAGACAACATATGTCCATGCAATCGGTGTGGCCTATGACCTTGATTTTTAATTCGTAACGATTATGAAAAAGAAACTCTTTTATCTTTTGATGATAAGCTGTGTGGCTTGCCTCCAAGTAGGGTGCAACTACAATGAAGATGTGGTGCTGAATAACGCCACCTCCGGTACGTCTGTCGGTGATGATGAAGGCGATCTGGTCGAGAATCAATCGTGGACCTCGTCGCTGGATATCGTCTGGAACGGCAGTTCGGCTACCGTCTCCGGCTCGGTGGATGGTGTGGCTGTGACCAATAGCAACGGGTATGTTACCGTCACCTCCACCGTGGACGGCGTGGTATATAACCTTAGCGGTTCGGGTTCGGGACAACTCTGCATCTACAGCGATTATGCGTTCCAACTGGCATTGCAAGGTCTGACCCTCAGCTGCACGAACGGACCCGCTATCAACAACCAGAGCAATAAGACCTGCTACGTTGTTGTCAGCAGTACCAACACGCTCAGCGACGGCAGTTCGTATGCCTCTTCTTCCGAAGACCGCAAGGCGGCTTTCTTCAGCGAAGGACAGATCTGCTTCTCCGGCACGGGTACGCTGAACATCACCGGCAACTACCAGCATGCGCTTGCTTCCGACGATTATATCCGCCTGTGTACCGGCATGACCGCAACCCTCAACCTCACCGCCAAGGTGAATGACGGCATGCATGCCAACGATGGTATCCTCATCGAAGCCGGCACACTCACCGTTAACGCAAAAGATGAATGTATCCGTACAGACGAAGAAGGTGCGATTCAAATCACCGGCGGTACCATCACGGCCATCAGTCAGAGCGAGGCCATCGAGAGCAAGGGCACGCTGACCATCTCGGGCGGACAGGTCTATGCGCAAGGTAGCGACGATGCCATCAACTCCGGTGGCGACCTGACTATCAGCGGCGGTTGCGTCATGGCATATTCCACCGGAAACGACGGTATCGATGCCAACGGAAACTGTTATATCCAGGGTGGTCTGGTCTATGCCATCGGTGCCAATTCGCCCGAGCTAGCCATCGATG
Organism: Paludibacteraceae bacterium; assembly: GCA_017509715.1. Lineage (GTDB taxonomy): Bacteria > Bacteroidota > Bacteroidia > Bacteroidales > Paludibacteraceae > Colicola. Next base: position 94,487 of record JAFWOU010000011.1, read on the forward strand.
CCAATAGCGAGCAGCAGAAGCAACTCTATGTTACTGGCGGCACATTGGTAGCTATCGGCGGTCTCGAATCGGGTGCCAGCCTCTCGCAGACCTGCTACTCGGCTTCCTCTTGGAGCAAGAGTACCTGGTATGCGTTGACGGTAGGCAGCGATGTATTCGCTTTCCGTACACCGAGCAGCGGTGGTTCAACCCTTGTGGTGTCCGGTGCCTCTACACCCACACTTGCTTCTGGCGTCACTGCTTCCGGTACGGCCATATTCAACGGCATGGGATATTATCCTGCTTCTGTCAGCGGCGGCTCGTCTGTCACGCTCTCTACCTATAGCGGCGGTAATAGCGGTGGCGGCCCTGGTGGCGGTGGCAATCCCGGTGGCGGTGGACCGGGACATTAAGAAAGGTTTAATAATTTAAAGTGATTAGTTTATGAAACGCTTATTTAGTATATCAGTCTGTACTCTGTTCGCTGTTCTCTGTATTCCAATGATGGCGCAGAGCATGCTCACTCCTGAGCAACTGGCCAAACGGGAGCGCCACAAAAACCTTACGGTCAAGGAGTGGAATACCGACAGCAAGACCAAAACGCGTTGGCTGGACCACGTCAAAGTATATGACAAACAAGGACGTTGCATCGAGGAGATCGAGTACGCCTCCTACGGTCAGAAGAGTCGAGTGACCTACAAGTATGATGATGTCACCGGTAAGGTCAGCGAAGAGGTAGAGTACAACGACCGAAACCGTGTCACGCGCATCAAGAAGTACGAATGGAACGCCGACGGCACCAAAGCCAAACAATATAACTACCTACCGAACGGTAAACTTTTTTCCGTCAAGGTGTACGAATACATCTTCTCGGATAAATAATGATGGATATCTCCGCCTTGTCCGTCACAGACATGACGCTGCGTGTGCAAGACAACAGCCTGTCGGTAACCAACGCCGGCGGCACAGTCACCGGCGGCACGAATGTCACGCTCTCCAACTATTCCTCCGGCGGAGGTATGGGATGGTAAATCGCTGTTTTTTACTAAAAATCCCGCATGTGCTTGCATATGTGGGATTTTTTTTGTACTTTTGCGACGCTCAACGCAAACTTTCTCTTCATGTATCCGCTCTATCTTGGCGTTTTTTGCCTTTTTCGTTCAAAAATGCACTTTTCTCTTGCGTATCTCAAAAAAAATCTGTAACTTTGCAGCCAAAAGTTGCAAAGGTTATTGATTATGGCTCGTGAAGAGAGAAATATTATCGGTTATACCATCGCCCTTGTGAGTGAGTTTGCGAACCATTTCGGTGTGGAACCGCGTCAGGCGTACGCGTACATGAAACGTTATAAAGGAATGGAACATTTGCAACAGCACTATGCTATTCTGCATACGCAATCATTCCCTGATACAGTCGAAGCGCTGGCACAAGTATGCGCACATAACGGAGGAGGTCTGAGATGAAACTATACCATGGTTCCAATGTTCCGGTGAATGTACCCGACTTACAGCACTCAAAGCCGTATAAAGACTTTGGTAAAGGCTTCTATCTGTCTGCTGATCGCAAACAGGCTGTTGGAATGGGAGAGCAGAAACTTAGTCAGATAAAGCAAGGTAGCGTGTACGTCTCTACTTTCCTTTTTGATGAGTCGGTCATGACTTCCGGCGAATTGAAGGTAAAGATCTTCGATGATTATAGTGAGGAATGGGTGAACTTCATTCTTGCGAATCGCAGTTACGAGCACAAGCAACCTGTTCACGACTACGATATCGTCTATGGTCCGATAGCCGACGATGGCGTGACGTATCAGTTACGTCGGTACGAAGGAGGCGTGATATCGTTAGAGAGACTGATAGCAGAATTACGTTATCCGAAAGGAATAACGTTCCAGTATTTCTTTGGAACCGAACGTGCTTTAAAATACTTAAAACGGATCTAATATGGCTTTGACGAAACAGCAAATACAACTCATGAAGGATGACCTCTGCACGGAATTAGCAGGGTATCTTGTGGACGATTACCATTATGATCCGCAACAAGCAATAGATGTGCTTTATACGTCTGAGACATTTGAACGCCTGCAAGATAACGCTACAGGCTTGTACTACCAAAGTCCCGGCTACGTTTATTCCTTCCTTCAAAACGAACTTACCACCGCAAAGGTGATATAATAACCGTCCCATCCCTGATTTTTTCGTACCTTCGACCAACTACCCTAAAGGGACCCTTCGAATCTTGTACATTTCAAATATTTGTTGTACCTTTGCACCATGAAACAATTATTATCAGATTATATATTCTCCGACCACCTCCGTTATGAGGCGCATCAGCTCATCTATACGCCGGAAAGCGGAGAACCGATCGTCTTGGGTGGTATCCTGGGTGCCGCACTGCTATGTGCGCGTTTGCTGAATACCGAAGAGCAGAAAGAGCGAGGATTCTTCCTGAGCGAGGAACTCCATTACGAACCTTTTTTTGTGCAATATGATAACGAGGTTATCGCTGATGACTTGGGCTATATCCATGCAGAACTGGAGCAACTGGATAGCGCGTATATAGAGCTGCTTTCCAACGAAGAGGTATTCATCGATACTTTCTGCCCGAACAAACGCCAGCGGAGCATTGCGCTGGATGTGGTCGGGACCTACATGCGCCGTATAGCTACAGAACACTATGGGGAGCATATCTTTGAGTTTGTACCATGGACCACACCTTTCGCACAATGGCTTTTCAACGCAGCCCAAGCCGAACCGCAACGCCAGCGCTTTCTCCAGATCGACTGGACCGACCCGGTACAGGTGCGTGAGTTGGCATGCTATATGGAAAAGGGTGAACCCGACGAACCACTCTTTGTCTTTGACGGCGAAGAGGCTGCCGATATCATGGCGCGCTATTGGGATTGGCTATGGAAGACGGCCCAAAAAGAGGCGGCGCTCTACCCGGATGCAAATGTCGTCATGGCGGATTATAAGCAACTCATCCTGCGTGAGGAGACCGATTACGACTATCTCAAACCCGAGATGAAGAGCTTCTCACCCGAAGCGCACAACCTCTTCCATAAATGGATGGTACAGTGGACGGAGTTTGTACAAGCGAAACTGCAACCTGCTGCATCGAAGCGTCCGAAAAAAGAAGAGGGACAACTATTTTTCCCCGATAATGTGCTGAAATGTCCGACCGACGACATGCAGGAGAAATACGCCGCCACACGCGAGTATATCAAGGCACGCTGTCAGTATGATAATAAATTTAAGTTTTTTAAAAAAGAATCAAAATTCGCAGAATTCTGCCGCCAACTGACGATGCTTTTCGGCTGGTATGTCGATCCTAACTCGCTCAGAAAGAGCATGAATCGCAAGCCTAAGCGAAAAACAAAAAAATATGTATAAACTGCAGTTTTGAGGACGTCCGGGGACGTCCTTTTTTTATATCCGCCCTTGAAAAAGGGCTATTTTTGTTGTATCTTTGCAGTCGATTTTAACAAACTCACGTCGCGCAAGCGATTATGTTTAACTTTTTTAAACCTTAATTTATTATGATTGAAAATCTTAATTCTTTGGAGGAGCAGGCTAACCTCCGCATCGTGGAAAACATGGATGTACAGAACCTGCCTCAACTGATGCAAAAGGTGCTTTCTTTGGCGAAAACGCCTGCTGAGAAAGACATGTTGCTCCTTTCCTCGCTCGTGGCGTGCGGAAGTGTGATGCCGAACCTATATGTAAGGTATGGCATCGCAGCAAAGCGCTACTATCCGAACTTGCAACTATTTATTGTCGGTTCGGCCGCCTGCGGAAAGGGTATTGCTAACTTGGCCCTGGAACTCGTCAAGCCCATTCACGAGAAGATGCCGCTCATCATCCCGGGTGATGCCACCTATCCGGCTTTCTACCAGACCCTCGCTCGTCAGCATGGTCGTGGCTATATCCACGAATCCGAAGGTTCGGTTATCACCGACATCTGGCGCTCCAGTACGGCTAATTACAATACCGCCCTGCGTAAGGCTGCGGAACACGAGACCATCTCCCGTGCCCGTTGTCGCGAAGCGTCCGTCATCGAGAATCCGCAACTCTCCATGGTCCTCACCGGTACATTCTCCCAGTACCATGCCCTCGTGCCCAGTATCGAAAACGGTTACTTCTCCCGTCTCCTCACCCTCATCATTGATGAGCACCAGGCTTTCAATAGCCGCTACGTGCAGCCCTCCGAGAACTCCGGTGATACTATCCGGGCTGCGGCCGAACAGCTTTACCGGCTCTACGAGTCCTTACTATTTGCGCACCCGCGCGAGTTTACCCTCACACCGGAGCAGCAATCGCGCTTGGGCAACCACCTGGAGACCGCTTATCCTACCCTCATCCGCATGCTCGGCGAAGACTTCCACTCCGTCGTCCTCCGTATGGCTGTCCAAATCGAACGTATCGCCATGATCCTCTCCACGCTCCGTGGAAACATGGAGGTCTGCTCCGATGAAGATTATCAGACTGCGGAGATGATCGGGAATAAACTAATACTGCATATGGCCCAAGCGTATCAGTTGGTAAAAGGAACGGAGAAAAAAGAGCTTCCGCAAGTGAAGCCTCTGGATCAAAAGCAGATACTGCTGAGTTTGCTGCCGGAGGAGTTTGAAAGTAAGACGTTGGTAGATGAGGCTCAGAGCCAAGGTATCAGTCGTCGTACAGCCTTTAATTGGAGCGAAGAATGGCAGGAACATGGCGTGATACTAAAAATCCGACATGGTGTATTTAAGAAGCAACCCGCTATTGCATAGGCTTTGGGTATGTGATGGGTATGGTAATGACCAACGAATAGTCAACTTATCATCAACTTATCACTAACGAATGGAAGGAGAATGGTTGCTTCAAGTATGAAGCAAAAATGAAAAATGATACAAATTTTAATAAAAAAATCGCTCTGCACTATTTGCACTATTTGCACTTTGAGGGTCGAAAGTGCAGAAAGTGCAGAAAGTGCAATGCAAAAATTTATATACTATGGCAAAATTTCAAACAGAAGCCGGGATAGAAGGAATGACCGGCAAGTTAAGTAAACGTTCGCGTCTGGTGATGCGAAAGAAAGAATGGCATTATCCGGATGGCCGCGTGTTTGGAGAAGGTCCGAAGGAAGTATACGAACTGAGGGATCGCGACTATAAGCATAATCCGCGCTCGCAAGCGGAGCAGGTACAGTATGAACGCTGGAAGGCCGTTTGTCGGGAGGCATCGCGCATCGCCAAGGACCCTACGCATCCGCGGTATCAGGAGATGGTCGAACGGCATATGGCGCAGCTAAAAGGCAAACCCGATCCCGCCCTCGGCAAGAAACAGATCTGCCAGTTCGGCAATTTCGTACGAGCCGTCCTCTGCCACGAATAATTTACCCCCAATATACAACACTCGGAACGTAATATGCACAAAATTAGGCAAAAAATCGCAAAAAATTACCAAAATATTTGCATATATCAATTATTTGTAGTAATTTTGCAGCGCAAAGTGATTTGCAGCTCTTGCCGAGAGCGTAATCTTCGGCACGTCGGATCTTAGACGTTAAATGGGATGACATATTGAAAAAAAGCGTCTTACGCGCTTTGTTTTGGCTCATCTGAATCTCGCAAATTCACATAAATTCCAAAACATAGCGACACAGACGCCCATAGTGTGTATATTTTGTACACGCGCATCTGCGTATAGGTACATTATAGATATATACATACGGCGTGGGCTCAGTGTTGTTTGTTCGGAATTGAAGGCAATGCGAGAGCCTAGATGAGCGGAACAACAGCAATGTGGTCCCGCTTTTTTGTTGTATATATGCCTCTGGTATTTCTAGGAAATCTAGGATATCTAGGACGACTATAAGTGCTAACTAGTTAACCCAAATATTAACCAACTAAATTTTCAGAGATTATGAGAAAATTTCATCTCTTATTAACCCTCGTGGCGCTTTTCCTCGCCACAACATCGCTCTGGGCAAAACCAGCCGTCGCCGACGCCAACGGCAAACTGCCTGGCGCTTTTTCGGTAGCGTGTGGCAGACAAGTCTATTTCTCACATGGAAATTTGCAATATCAGGCATCATCTAACACTTGGCGTTTTGCAGAAAACCAGTACGATGCGATTGGCGGTTCAGGTGCAGGCGCAATGGCACCATATAAGAACAGTTCTTCAGGAAACCAAACATCTTCCGGTCGTGACACACAGTCAAATTGGATAGACCTTTTTCAATGGGGAACAGGAAATAACCCAACATTAGCGACAAATGATAAAACCTTTTCATTTACCGACTGGGGTGGTAATACAATTCATAGTGGTGAAGATGTAGTTAGTACTGGATGGCGTACTCTTACTAATGACGAGATAACATACCTACTTGCGAGTCGACATGATGCCACAAACTTACGTGGCTTAGCAACTATTTGGAATGCAGACAGCTCTGCAGTGATAGGTGTCGGCTTAATTATACTTCCCGATGGTTGGATCCAACCTAATGGATGTGCATTTGTTGGTACAATTGAAAACTTTGAAATAAATAATTATAAGTTTAATGGTGGATGGGAAAGGATGGAACAAGCGGGAGCTCTCTTCCTTCCTGCTGCAGGTAATCGTCAGGGTACACAGTATGATATGCTGGTGAATTATCCAGGGACTTATGGAAGTTATTGGACTTCAACCAGACGTGGTGGTTCTAGTGAAGCATACAGAATGACATTTGGAGGTGCTCGTTATAGTTCGTCATATACAGGAGAGTTAGAATACAATGTATATAGAAGCTCAGAGTATGCGTACGCTGTTCGCCTAGTTCAGGATGTAGACCCTGCAGATGTACCGGAGACACCGCAAGCATATGTAACATCTGATCCTGTCGGCAAAACCAATATGACATATACAGGAAGTAGCCAAACACTCCTCAGTAATACAGCAAGCGGAGCAACCGGCGGTACAGTAAAGTATAGAGTAGGTACATCCGGAAGTTGGGGAACCGCTACATCTTATTATTCCGCTACCAACGCTGGCGACTATATCGTTCAATGGTTTGTGGATCACACAGGCAATAGTCAATGTTATGTTAGTTCAGACGTACAAGAGATCCACGTTACCATCAAAAGAAGAGCAACTTCTGCTCCGAGTCCTAAACCTACCATCGCGGCTGCTTCATCTTTAACCTATAATGGCTCTGCACAAGATTTAGTAACTACAACTGGTTCGATTCAGTCGGGCTATACAGCAGTGTATTCGACTGATGGCGTCAACTGGAGCACGACTATCCCGCAAGAAACCAATGCCGGCGACTATACCGTATATTACAAATTCTATAAGGGTAACAACGAGGAATACGTACCTTCACCGAATACAATCAATGCCTCTATCGCTCAAGCAGACCTTGACCTTTCAGGTGTAGCGCTTCCGGGAAGCACAAGTTCGATTCCTTATGACGGTACAGAAAAGACATTATTAGAAATAGAAGATATTCCTGATTGTACGGTATGGTACAAATTAGGAGACGGCGAATGGACTACCACGCCTCCTACGGAAACAGATGCCAATGCTTATAGTGTACAGTATAAGATTGTGCCTAGCGATCCTAACTATAAAACATATGGCCCGAATACAGTAACTGTTACCATTATGGACTATCCGACCGTTTCCGACCATTCGGACGCAACGACGATCGCCACTGTCCTCAACAATCTTGCCGATCCTTGGACATTGAAAGTGGCTCGTACCATCTATGCTAACGATGAGTACAATACCATCTGTCTGCCGTTCTCGCTTGATGCAAGCGCTTTGGCAGCAAGCCCGCTGGCAGGCTTCAACCGCCTGAAGACCTTACGCGGCGCTAAGGTAACGGGTATCGCTCCGGACCTCTCTATCGATATCCTCGTAGAAGATGCTACGACCATCGAAGCCGGTATCCCGTACCTCATCAGTTATCCGAGCGCACATGCCGACATCGTTAATCCGGTATTCGAAAATGTTACCGAGACCACGACCACGCCGAGCGCTACCTCTGCCGATGGCGTCACCTTCCAGGGTATGTTTGCACAAGTGCACATCGATCCGTACGCATCCGAGCGCGACGAAGACTACCTCTTCCTCGGCGCTAACAGCCAGCTGATGTGGCCTGCATCCTCTCAGACTGACTCGTCAATCAAGATGCGTGGCTTCCGTGCTTACTTCATCATCGATCGTTCGGTCATCACCCCGGCTCTGGCACCCAAGGGCACCCGTGCACGCATCGTGGACGCTCCGAAGACCGCTACCGGCATCGATGACGCATCCGCCAAGTTTGGCGAATCCCAAAAGATCCTGGAAAATGGCATCCTCTATATCATCCGTAACGGCGTCCGCTATAACGCCCAAGGCCAGATCGTAAAATAAGCAACGTTAATTTCGTCGGAATAGCATTCCGACACCCAAAAAGTAATAATATGAAAAACGTAGTTAATCGTGCCTTTATGGCTAAGAAAAAGTCGTATATCTATCCTCAGACAGAGGTCCTGCCCGTCTTGGGCACGGCAGTTATGTTGGGCGCCAGCGGTGATGTCCATTCCGGAAACACCGAACAGGGCGACCAGACCCAGAACTATGCTCCGCGCAAGGTATTCTAATCTTGTGCCTATCGCCGATCGCTTTTAGCTTAGATCGGCAAAGTCTATACGCAAAAACCGCCGGCCTCGTGTGAGGTCGGCGGTTTTTGCGTTGTAAAGACTTTTGTTTGTTTCTATAATAATCCTGTCATATACAAGGGCAGATAGGTTATACCGTCTTTGATTTCCATGTCCTTCGTGTGCAGCACGATGGGGTTGGTAACGTACTGGTTGAACTTATCCATGCATTTGTTGAGCGAGGACAGAGAGTAACGCGGCGTTGATTTGACTTCAATCGGGCAGATGTTCTTGCGTGACGTGACGGTGGATTTACTGATAAGGAAGTCAATCTCCATCGTGTTAGCAGCGTTCTCATCGTCGTATTGATAGAAATAGTATAGTTTGCGCCCAGCTGCAACTAACATCTGTGCAACGATGTTCTCCATGACATAGCCAAGGTTCACTTCCAGTTTACCGTGCAAGATCCGTTCGTATATTTCTGCCGGCATTTTGCCTTGCTCATCAAAGGCAAGGCTGAGAAATAGGCCTGTGTCTGCCATGTAACACTTAAGCTTTGTGCGTTCGGTGTTCATTCCGAGACCGATATTGGGTGCGAACGTGTTGTAACAGATATTGACGATCCGCGAGTCGCGTAGCCAGAAGAACGAACTCTCGTAGTTGACGTAGCGTGCGTTCTCGTTGAGATCGGATAACATAAAGCGTGTACCGTGTTTCTGCAGCTGCGATGGAATGGCTTCAAACACTGCTGCTGCCTTGGCTTCTGCGCCTGTAGCGTACTTGCGGATATCGTCGCGATAGAGGGCAAGGATATTCTGCTTCACTGCTTCCGTCTGGCGGAAATCCTTGGTGTCAATATAGGTCTGGAGCACTTGCGGCATGCCGCCTAACAGCATATAGAGCCGGAACAAGTCCATAGCTTTGCGATGGATAGGTCCAAGCGGTTTCTTCTGCTCATAACAATCGCGGATGAAAGGCATCAACATCTCGTTACCCATCGCCCAAAGGAACTCCTCGAAGTCCATGGGGTACATAGGCAGTTTCTGCTCTTCCGAAGGAATGACGATGCCTTTGACATTCTTGTGGATACTAATGAGTGAACCAGTCTCGATGTAGTCGTACCTACCATCTTGCACAAGGTATTTGATGAGCGCACGCGCTGGAGGATATTGCTGCACCTCGTCGAAGATGATCAACGATTTGCGCGGTTGAAGTTGTACGTTGAAATGTAACGACAACATCTGAAACAGCATATCGAGGCGCGTAGAGTAGTTCTCGAAGAATGCAATCACTTCATTGGGTACATGGTTGAAGTCTATCAGTATGTAGCTCTCGTACTCGTTACGAGCGAACTCCTCCACGATGTAACTTTTACCTATACGGCGGGCTCCCTCAATGAGCAGAGCACTTTTGCCGTTGGATGATTTCTTCCATTCGACCAGTTGGTCATATACTTTCCGTCTCATAAAGTTATAATTTTCACGTTTCCGGGCGTTAGATGTGCGTTACCGCATACGTTTCCTGGCTTAAGTGATGCTTTTTAACGCTTCTGCGCCTTATTTTTTGTTGTTTTTAACGTTTCTGGCTGCAAAGGTACGACAAATTATTGAAATGTGCAAGACTTTTGGCAGAAAAAAATGCAAATATGCTCGCATAAATTGATTTTTATGGCTAAAGGATTGATTGTTTAGAAATATTGTGTCATAATACATAACATTCTTTAAGATAAAATATACGATTGTTAAGAAAATAAATATATCGCTTGCGACATTAAAATAGTTTTTGTAATTTTGCATCGTGAACGATATAAATCCCGTAACCGGTAACCCATAACCCATTATGACTAATGAGCAACTAAAATTAGAGAACCAATTATGCTTCCGTTTGTACTCCGCGGCGCGGTTGACGATGGGAGCGTATCATCCCTATCTGGATCCGCTTGGTATCACCTATCCGCAGTACTTGGTACTACTCGTACTATGGGAGCAGGACAAACAACCGGTATGCGATATCGGCAAACGCCTGATGCTTGACACCAACACGATGACACCGTTGCTGCAGCGCATGGAGAAAGCCGGACTCATCACACGTACACGCGGTAAAGAGGATACGCGCCAGCGCATCGTCTCTCTTACAAAGCAAGGCAAAGCACTCTACGAGCAGGCGCAAACCATACCGGAAAGCATGACCAAAGCGGTAATGGCATCAGAGGAGGAATTAAAGCAGATTCTGCAGATGATTCCGCTGCTCGACAAACTGATTGAAGAACTGAAGAAGTTAGTCGAAAGTCAAAAGTCTAAAGAAATTAATAAATATTAACCTTCAAAATTTTACAATTATGAACAAGCAAGAAGCATTAAAAGCATTCGCCTATATGGGCGCAGTATGGTTTGGTAACAGTAAGCAACACTTCGCATTCTCGGCATACTGCCGTCTGCAAGGCTGGAACAAGTTGGCTGACAAGTGGAAAGCCGAAGCTGAAGAAGAGTGGGATGAGGCTGAAGAAGTACTCAACCGTCTCGTTGAATTGGGTTGCAAACCGGCAGACCTCCAAGAGGCTATGAAGACCATCGAGTTCCCCTTCTACGACGATCCGAAGCAGCAGATCGAGTCGGATTATCAACCCACCGCTGTAGAGGAAATGAGCAAACTCGCACAGGCTTTTGCGGATGATTATCCTACGCAAAAACTCATCCTCAAATGGATCGACGGCGAGAAAGAGCACATGGAATGGGAAGCTCAGTACCTCAAACTCATCGACCGTCTCGGCTATGACAATTTCCTTATGGCGATGATGTAATATGCGCATCATTCGCATCTTACGGTGTACGCTTTGGATAGCGTGCACCGCACTACTACTAAACTCATGTACAACCAAAACAAACGAAACTATGGCAACCATTTATGATTTTACTACCCTCAATAATAGGGGCAAAGAGGTGAACCTTGCAGACTACAAAGGACAAGTGATTCTTATCGTCAACACGGCTAGCAAATGCGGTTTTACCCCGCAGTATGACGGGCTGGAGGAGTTATACAAGAAGTACAAAGACCAAGGCTTCGTGATCCTTGGCTTCCCGTGCGACCAGTTTGCCAACCAAGAGCCGGGCAGCGACGAGCAGATTGAAGAGTTCTGCCGCCTGAACCACGGCGTTACCTTCCCGCTGATGGCAAAATCCGATGTCAACGGCGCGAACGCCAATCCCGTCTTCGAGTATCTCAAGACCCAAGCTCCGACCGAGGAGTATAAAGGTCTTAAGGGCAAAGCCGCACATGCTATGCTCAAGCGAATCAGCAAGAGCGTCGAGAAAGATAGCGATATCCTTTGGAACTTCACCAAGTTCCTCGTTTCCAAGGACGGCAAGACCATTCAACGCTTTGCGCCGGTAGCCGAACCCAAAGACTTCGAAGCTAACATCGTAGCTGAATTGGCCAAGTAACATTAAATAACTAACATTATGAAAGAGCAAGTATTGAAAGCGATGCGTGAGTTCGGTCAACCCGTTAACGCAGGCAAGATTGCGGAGATCACAGGTATCGACCGCAAGGAAGTGGACAAAGCGTTTGCAGAACTGAAGAAGGAAGGTGCCATCATCTCTCCGGTTCGTTGCAAGTGGGCTCCGGCTAACTAAGTAATCTCGGGAAGGGTCTCGGCTCTTCCCCTTATTTAATCCGGCATAAGAGATACTAATTATGGATTTACAAGGATATATGAGCGGAGCCATCCGCCGTATCATGGAAAAAGCCTACCGCAATGTGTTAGGCAACCCGCGCGAGGCAAAAACGGTCTTCCGCTTGCAGCAGATTTTCCTTAAATCGGAAAGTCGGCGTAAGAGCGTGGCAAAGGAAACGGGTATTGATGTTCCGCCTTTCCTCATTTGCAGCATCTCCACCGAATGTAATCTTTCCTGCAAAGGTTGCTATGCCCGTGCTAACGGTATAGCCGACGACCCCGGTAAAAGCCAACGTCCGACGCTCACGCCGGAACAATGGCGCGATATCTTCTCCGAAGCCGCATCGCTGGGTATCAACTTTGCCCTGCTGGCAGGAGGAGAACCGATGATGCGGAAAGATATCTTGGAGAAAGTAGCGGAAGTGGAGGACATGATTTTCCCGATCTTCACCAATGGTACGCTCATCGGTCCGTCATATATCGCTTTCCTGAAAGAGCATCTCAATCTTATTCCTGTCATCAGCATCGAAGGTGCGGAACATGGTACGGATACACGGCGTGGAGCAGGAATCTACCGTCGCGCGATGATGTCCGTTGAGAGTTTGCACGCGGAGAAACTGTTCTTTGGTGTCAGCATCACCGTCACGACGGAAAATTTCGCGCTGGTCACATCCGACGAGTATGTGGATCACTTGCGCGACCTCGGTTGCAAACTCATTATCTATGTCGAGTATGTGCCTACCGAGCCGGGTACAGAATATCTGGCTTTCGGCGATGCCGATTTGGAACAGATGGAAGCCGTGCAAGCGCATCAGCGTGAGCGTTATCACGATGTGATTATCATCTCCTTCCCGGGCGACGAGAAGCATATGGGCGGTTGTCTGGCAGCAGGACGCGGATTCTTCCATATCGGTCCTGACGGTAGCGCCGAACCATGCCCGTTCTCGCCCTATAGCGATAGTAACGTGCTCTCGCTGGGTGTCAAAGGAGCCTTGCAATCGCCCCTTTTCCAGCGTCTGCGCGAGGTGCATCTGGTAGGCGGCGAACATTCCGGCGGTTGCGCATTGTGGGAGCACCGCGAAGAAGTAGAACAAATGTTAAATCAATAAGTGTATGAAATACGCAGTTCGTTATTTTAGTAAGTTCGGTCATTCCGAACAGATGGCAAAAGTAGTCGGCGAAGTGGTCAAGACCCAACCGGAGACGGTAGCGGTGCCTTTGTCCGAATCGGTGGATACGCTCTATCTCGGAGCCGGTGTCTTTCTTGGTAAAGTCAACGGAGCTATCGGTCAGTTCATCGATACGCTCAATCCGGAACTGGTGAAGAATGTAGTGTGCTTCGGTTCGTGTGCTATCATCGACTCACCGGTACCGCAGATGCGTAAGATGCTGGAAGCGAAAGGTATCCGGTGCGACGAGCGTTCGTTCACCTGCAAAGGTTCGATGGGACCTGTCCATTCCGGTCATCCTGATCAGAAAGACCTTGCTGACTTACGGGCGTTTATTGAGAAAACGATAAAATGACCACACTTCTAATCGGTCTTCTCATCCCTCTGTTGGGCACCATGCTCGGCGCCGCCTTTTCTTTCTTTATGAAGTCACCGATTGAGCGAGAGAAAAGTGATGCTCGCATCAACTCTTCCGAGCGTGAGGTGACTCGACCGAAGGTCAAGCGCGACATGCCCGAGCGCCTGCAGAAGGCCTTACTCGGCTTTGCGTCGGGTGTGATGGTGGCAGCGTCCGTATGGTCGCTGCTCATCCCGTCTATCGACATGTCTCACGGCGAAGGTGCGATGCAAGTCGTACCGACGACTGTGGGCTTTTTGTTAGGCATGGGTTTCCTGCTGCTCATCGACGAACTGACGCCGCACTTGCATGTCGGCAGTAACAAACCCGAAGGTCTCAAAGCCCGTCTCTCGCGCACGGCGATGCTGGCGCTGGCGGTCACCATTCACAACCTGCCCGAAGGTATGGCGGTCGGTGTCGTTTTTGCCGGTACACAAGACGGACAAGCGGACATCTCGCTTATGGGCGCACTGGCGATGTCCATCGGTATCGCTATCCAAAACATCCCCGAAGGAGCCATCATCTCTATGCCCATGCGTGCGGCAGGAAACAGCCGTTGGCGCTCCTTCCTCATCGGCTCGTTGAGTGGCGTGGTCGAACCTGTCGGCGGTCTGCTGATCATCCTGCTGGCATCCCTCTTCCTGCCCGCCATGCCCTACCTACTGGCTTTTGCCGCAGGTGCGATGCTATACGTAGTGGTCGAGGAACTAATCCCCGAAGCCTCCAACGGCACGCACTCCAACCTCTCAACCATCGGCTTCGCGCTCGGCTTCGTGCTGATGATGGTTCTCGATGTAGTAATGGGATAAAATTTGGTATTTCTGTATGAAAAAAATAGGATGTATAGTATTGGCTCTGCTCCTGATAGGAGTTGGAGAAGTGTATGCGAAGAAAGCGAAAACGCAGACACAGGTGGAAGTGGAGGAATATGTGCTATTGTATCCATCTGTGGATCAGCATGGAGACTCGCTGCAGTTGTCAGGCAAAGTATGTGTGCCGAAAGACAAAAAACCGAAAGGAATCATCTTCATTCCTCACTACACGATTGCATCGAGCAGCGAAGCGCCGTCTATCAAGATGACCGGCGAGTCACGGGCGTTCAAAGACGAATACGTGTTGCTCATGCCGGACTTCATTGGCTTTGGTGTGACAGCCGATCGGATTCATCCTTACCTGCACGGCGAGTTGACCGCCCGCAATGGTGTCGATATGATCTTCGGTGCCCGACAGCTGTTGGACAGTCTCAACCTCGGTATCGCGCTTGACAGCATCTATATCATCGGCTACTCCCAGGGTGGGGCATCGGCAGTATGGACGCTTAAGTTGATCGAAGAGCAGTACGCCGACCGGATCCATGTTCGCGGCTGTTTTGCCGGCGATGGACCGTACGATGTGGCTGTCACACACGAGGAAACCTTACGTACCGGGCGCATCGCCATGCCTGCGTTGATCCCGATCTTGATTGCGGGAACCGATGCTGCCTATGATCTGGGGCTGAATTTTGAGGACTTCTTTACACCCGCGATGATGAAGGTGTATACGAAGTATATCGTGCCGAAGGAATGCGGCGTCGTTGAGTTGTTTTTTCGCACGCTGAACCATAACGTGAAACATTGGATGAAACCGGCGGCGCTGGACATGACGCAACCGCAGACTCGTCGTTTCTATGAAGGCTTGTTGCGCTCCAGTTTGGTGACGGACAGTATCTGCCCGTCGTGGGTACCTAAGGCGCCGCTCTACGTGTTCCATTCCACAAAAGATGAAGTGGTGACGATTCGCTGTGCCGAGCATCTGAAGAAATGCCTAGGCGAACATCCGAATATCACCTATGACTTCGGCAAATACGGAAACCATATGAAAGCATCGAAGACGTTCTTCCCGATCGTTCGGAGAATGCTCAATGAGCAGAATCCTTAGCGCAAAATAATATGAGTAGGTAAAGAAGATATGACAAAAAGAAAAAAGTCCCGCATATATTTGCATATGTGGTAAAAACACTATAATATGAAAGACATTTTTGATTTAAGTGGCCGTGTGGCATTGATCACCGGCTGTAGTGGAGGCCTGGGCGTACAGATGGCGAAAGCCCTGGCTGCACGGGGTGCCAATCTCGTAATCATCGCCCGTCGTTATGAGAAACTGATTGAGGTGAAAAACGCTATCGAAGCCGAGTATGGCGTACAAGTCCTGCCGCTCCAATGTGACATTACCAGTACCGATGGGGTAGATGAGATGGTGGATGAAGCCATGAAGTTTTTTGGACGTATTGACATCGTGGTCAACAACGCCGGTACGGGCGCTGTAGCTCCGGCGGAGGACATCACCGACGCGCAGTTTGAGAACGAGATGCAAGTTGACCTGTTCGGAACGTTCCGCGTAGCACGTGCCGTAGCCAAGAAATCGATGATCCCCAACGGCTACGGTCGCGTCATCAACATCGCGTCGATGTACGGTCTGGTGGGCAATAAGATCGCGCCGGCATCGCCCTACCATGCAGCCAAGGGTGGCGTAGTCAACCTCACCCGTGCCCTGGCTGCCGAATGGGGCAAACATGGCATCACGGTCAACACCATCTGCCCGGGCTATTTCATCACGCCGCTCACCAAGGAGACCCTCGAGTCCGACTATTTTGCCCAATACGCCAAGACCGTCATCCCGATGGAGCGCTACGGCCAAGAGGGCGAACTCGACTCTGCCGTAGTCTTCCTTGCTTCCGACGCTTCGACCTACGTCACCGGCGTGGCACTACCTGTAGATGGCGGTTACACCTGCGTGTAAGTATATTTTGTACCCGCTGTGGCAACTGATAACTGAATGCTGACGGCTGATAGCCCCAAAAATCGACATTTATTTGCAAGTGTCGATTTTTTTTTGTACCTTTGCACGCAAAAATGTGCAATATGGATTACCTACCGCAAAACCCAGCTATATTAGTATCGAGCATCAATATGCTGCTCCGCGACGAGGAGTTTGACTCGCTCGAATCATTGTGCTATAACTTCAATACCGATCCGGAGAAGATCAAAGCCATCCTCCTCGAAGCCGGATACGTCTATAGCGAGGACCAAGAACAATTCCGACCGATTGGATTTGATGAAGCTTGATTACCTGAGTACAGCAAACAAACAAGAATAGTAATATAATATGCAAAAAATCATTCTAGTCACAGGGGCCAGTAGCGGAATGGGCTACGAGACCGCACGGATTCTTGCCGAGCAGGGATATCGTGTATATGGTGCGGCACGACGCGTACAGAAGATAGAGGAACTGGCGGAGTATGGTGTGCAGGCACTCCCGTTAGATATCACCGACGAGGCGTCGATCATTGCCTGCGTGAAGGAGATTATTGACCGCGAAGGACGCATTGACGTGCTGATCAACAATGCCGGATACGGTTATTTTGGAGCCATCGAAGATGTACCGATGTCCGATGCCAAGCATCAGTTTGAAGTCAATATCTTCGGTCTGGCGCGCATAACGCAAGAAGTGTTGCCGTACATGCGAGCGCGACATAGCGGTCGTATCGTTAATTTGGCGAGTGTCGCCGGACACGTGACACTCGCTTTCGGTGCATGGTACAATGCGACCAAGTATGCCCTCGAAGCCTTCTCCGATGCCCTGCGCATGGAAGTCAAACCGTTTGGTATTGATGTCGTTATCATCGAACCCGGAGCGATCCGTACCGATTGGGGTATCATCGCTGCCGACCATCTGCGCGACTCGTCTAAAGGCGGAGCGTATGAGCAGACCGCTACCCGCATGGCGGAAGGGCTAAGGAAGTTGTATCTTTCCAACATGCCAACAGACCCGAAAATCATCAGTCGTAAGATTGCCCGTGCTGCTGTTTGTCGCTGTCCTCGCACCCGTTATCGTACCGGACGCGGTGCCATACTGATGGTCTTACTGCATACGATTCTTCCTGCTCGCTGGTGGGATTGGATGGTGGTAAAATCAATGGCTAACATGTAACGTATCCCTATTTATGGGGAATTTGATGCTTCTTAAGAAAATCTTAAGCAAAGTTTAAGAAAATTACAGTACCTTTGTCGCGGCTTGCGTTAAGGCTTGTGTGACTAATTATGCGGATAAAGGTACTGTTTATAATATGTCTGTTAGTTGTATCGATATATGGCGCTGAGATAGTGTCCGATACCGTCGTATTACCCGATATAGAAGTCTCTGTGTCGCGTATGGCAGTGCCTGTTTCCCAGCAGCAGTTACAGGTGAGCGTGTTGGACCGCAGGCTGATAGAGCAGGCACAAGTGAATACACCCAAAGAAGTAAGTAACCTCGTACCGAATATCTACATGCCCGATTATGGCTCAGCGATGACCAGCAGTATATATATCCGAGGCATGGGAAGCCGAATCAACGAACCGGTAATGGGAATGGTGGTGGATGGTATACCGCTGTTGGACAAGAATATGTATGACCATGTGCTGCAAGACGTGAAGCGAATAGAGCTCCTTCGCGGTCCGCAAGGTAGTCTTTATGGACGAAACTCACCGGCAGGAGTCATGGAGATACGCACTATTCAACCTTTGGATCTACGTACACGCACTATACGCGCCCAAGCAACTTACGGTACAGCCAATACCATACGGGCACAGGCTTCGTACTATGAACCGGTGAACGATAAGTTTGGTGTCGGTATTTCCAGTCGGTATGCCCGAACAGACGGATTCTATACCAACACGTTTGACAATAGCAAAATTGATTTCGGCCAGCAGGCAGGTGGACGCATTGTGTTGGATGGCAGGCCTTCCGATGAATGGCGGGTGACGGGAAATATCTTTGCCGATTGGGTACGACAAGGTGCATTCCCGTATGCGAATGTATCAACGGGTCAGATAGCGTACAATGCGCAGGGTAGTTATGAACGCTTGGCGTTTTTACCTTCCATCCGTGCGGAGTATCTCCATGCCGGCTATCAGTTGCAATTGGCTGCAAGTTACCAGTTTATGCATGACGATATGCGAATGGACAATGATTATACTCCTGCAGATATCTTCACGCTGCAGCAAACCCAACGACAACATAATGCTACCTTGGATGCGCTGCTTCGTGCTCCCAAGCCTTGCTCGTGGTACGAATGGACGGTGGGACTAAGCAGTTTTGCGAAAGCCAACACCATGCATGCCCCGGTAGTGTTTATGCGTGAAGGTATAGACGGGTTGATCTTGGGCAATGCCAATCGGGGAATCCAGACGGTTTTTCCGGACGATTCCATCGAAATGACCAATCACCAATTACCAATCACCAATGACTTCGATCTCTTCAACGCCGGAGCAGCGGTGTACCATCAGAGCCATTTTCAGTTCGGCAACTGGCACCTCAACGCAGGCGTGCGTATTGATTATGAACATGCGCGCATGAACTATCGGAGTACTGCCGATGTCAACTACCGCTTTACGATGATCATGGATGACTTTGCAGATGTGCATACCGAGATCAAAGGTAAACAAGCAGACCATTTCATTCAAGTGCTACCTAAACTCGCTCTATCCTATGAGGGAACGTGGGGAACGGTCTATGGATATGCCGCAAAAGGCTATAAAGCAGGCGGATACAATCCGCAGATCTTCAGTACCATTACCCAAAATCAAGTCATGACCGATCTGGCGGCAGATATTGGGTTGCACCTCAATATGGCTGATCCTCGTTTCATGGATGTAACTATCACGCGCTATCGACCCGAAACCGATTGGACCTTCGAGATAGGCGGACATTTTACACCTGTAGAAGGACTGAAAATAGATGTCGATGCCTTTCATATTCAGTGTTTTGACCAGCAAGTGACCATTTTCCCGAACGGAAAGACCACCGGTCGCATGATGGCGAACGCTGCCCATTCACGGATTTGGGGCGCTGAGGCTGCACTCCGGTATCGTTGGAACAAAGGTGCATGGCAAGGTGTCCTCAATGCCTCGTATGGCTTTACCGATGCCCGCTTTATCACCTTCAACGACGGTATGGGCGATTATTCGGGGAACGTCATTCCTTATGCGCCGCAACACACGGCTCACCTCTTATGCTCGATAGATTATTGTGTTGGGCATAAATGGTTGGAACGTATAGGAATCACCCTCAAGGGGGATGGAATAGGTCGTATTTACTGGAATGAGCAAAACGATTGTTGGCAACCGTTTTATGGCCTGTTAGGTGCTACGCTGAATGTGGAATGGCAGTATGTCAAACTGCAACTATGGGGCAGAAACCTGACGGGCACGAAGTACGATGTATTCTATTTCCGATCGATGGGTAACGATTTTCTGCAACACGGCAAACCGCGAGAATTAGGAGCAACCGTATTATTTGAGATTTAAAATTTAAAATTTAATATTTTTAAGATTATGAAAAAATTATTCTATGTATTGGCAGTCGCTATGATAGTAACGGCATGCAACTCGAAAGACAAAAACGAACCGGAAGATCAGACCAAAGTATCCTTTGCTAAGGCTACGTATTTTGAAGCCCTTGGGACCAACACCGTGCCAAATGTGGAAGGCGAGAACAAAGACATGCCTTTCTGTATGGATAGTGTGCGAGTGGAGGCGGTGATCGTAACCGATTCCACACTCGACATCAACCTCTACGGCATTAATTTCTCCTCTAAAATGCCGGTTACCATTGACATGATTATCCCGGGTGCCAAGTACACCCGCACCGCTGAGAAGATCATTCTTTACGGTGAAGGCATCATCCCGACTATGGGTGGCAATCCGTTTGATCGTTATGTCATCAATGCGCTGGCAGGCTCCATCACAGCCGACTCGCTGGTCTTTACCAATAGTTACGGACAATACGCAGGATGTACCTACGCAGGTAAGATTACAAAAATGGCAGAATAGTAAAAAAATCCCACATATATTTGCGTATGTGGGATTTTTTTTGTACCTTTGCACCCAAATAGCGCAAACAAACTCGTATATTGATATGACGCTTAAACATATATATTTGGCCGGAGGATGTTTCTGGGGAACGGAGCATTTCTTCAAACAGATTGACGGAGTTATAGAGACGGAAGTGGGTTTTGCGAACGGTCAGACGGACAAACCGACTTATGAACAAGTCTATACCGACACGACCGGCTATGCCGAGACCGTGCATGTAGTTTACGATCCGAATAAAGTGAGTCTTGAGTTCCTGCTGCATATGTTTTTTGTGGCAATCGACCCGACGAGCCTTAACAAACAAGGACACGACGAAGGCACTCGCTACCGCACAGGCATCTATTATACGGATGCAGAGGATCTGCCGACGATAGAGAAAGTCTATGCGGAGGAGCAAACTAAATATGATCAGCCTCTCGTAGTAGAGAAACTGCCTTTACAGAATTTCTATTCCGCCGATGAGTATCATCAGGACTATTTGGACAAGCATCCAGACGGATATTGCCACCTGCCAAAGGCATTGTTTGACTTCGCACGAAAAGCAAAATTTTAGCGCTCTTATGAAACGAGATTATTCCAAATGGTGTAGCGTAGCACTGATAACTGCCATATACACACTCGCAGGTGTAGCAGGCTGGCTGCTGTTTGAAGCACTGGCCTCTAATCCTCTAACCTTTAACCCGCTCATCCGTTTGTTTCTGGCCGATGTGCTGGCGACAATTGTCGTATGGGCATTCGGTTTGCTCTATGAGAACGTGTCTGTCTATGATCCGTACTGGTCGGTCTTTCCGCCGATAGCCTTCCTGCTGTGGGCATTCTATACCGGCGTATGGTCGGTACCGGTCATCCTGTTGCTTATTGCTTCGTGGTATTGGGGCTGGCGTCTTACGCGCAACTGGGCGATCACCTTCAAGGGTATCGCGCATGAAGATTGGCGTTATACGAAGTACCGCGACCGACATCCGTTAGTCTTCCATACCATCAATCTCTTTGGCCTCAATATGATGCCGACACTCGTGGTCTTTGCCGCCATGTTACCCGGACTGAAACTGTTTGAGACTATTGCTCAGGCAAACATTCTGACGTATTTCGGTTGCATCGTGTGCATCGCTTCGGCTACTATCCAACTGATTGCCGATAAGCAGAGCCATGATTTTCGTGCCGCTCATCCCGGTAAAGTATGTAATGTGGGTCTATGGAAACACGGTCGTCATCCGAACTACTTCGGTGAGATTCAATTCTGGTGGGGAATATGGATTATGTATGCTTCGCTGCATGGCTTCGATATGTATATCGGTGGCGCAATCGCTATGACCGCACTTTTCCTCGGCATCTCGATCCCACTGATGGAGAAACGCCAACTGGCCAATAAACCCGACTATTCCGAATACCGCAAACAAACAAGAATGTTGATATGAAAATAGACACCGCAGGTAAGTCTGCACCGAAAATCATTCGGGAAGATACGTTAAATCAATTGATATAAACAAAACACGCCGACGAGTTAGCGAAATGAAACAGTACAAAGCTATCTTTCTCGATTGGGATGATACGATAGGCGATTGGACGACCGCGGAGCACAAGGCGCTGCAGGATATTTATGCCGCGTATCATCTGAATCGGTTGTACCCGACGTTTGAGGACTACTTGAACGCATACAAGCCGTATAATCTGGAGTTATGGGGCATGTACGGTCGCGGCGAGGTAACCAAAGAATGGTTGCATCTGCAGCGGTTTTGGAGACCGCTCATAACGGCGAAAGGCGAAAGGCTAATAGCGAATGAGGAAGACTTGGCGCACGAGATGGGTGCGGAGTTCTTACGTTTGACTAACAAGTACTTCTGCTTACTGCCGGACGCAGAGAAGGTAGTGAAGTACCTGGCATCCAAATACCCGCTTACCATCATCAGTAACGGATTCAAAGAGGTGCAGTACTATAAGTTTGAGCACTCCGGCTTGGCGAAATACTTCTCGCATACCATCATCAGCGAAGAGGTGGGGATCAATAAGCCCCAACCGGAGATCTTCCGTATCGCTCTGGAGCGTAATGGTATCAGAGCCGAAGAAGCCCTGATGATCGGTGATAGTTATACCTCCGACATCGCCGGTGCCAAAGCAGCAGGCATCGATCAGTTGTGGATTTATGACGGTGCAACGGACGAAACAGCTACCTATATCGTGCCGAAAATAACGGATATAATGAATATTTTATTGTTGCCATCATCCCGTGTGGTGACCTGAGCAAAGCGTATTATTAACATCGCGATATATGGTAATCGTTGATCTGTTAGAATATAACGAACGGGCGCAACTGAGGGCGTGGTTCGAACGGAATGCAGCAACGCAAAAATGCTGTTGGGTCGCTATGTACCGTGGAAAAAAGAAACCCGAAGGGTTGTGTCTTCCGTACCTTGACGTAGTTGAGGAGTCTCTTTGTTTCGGATGGATCGACTCAACCCTCAAACGCCTGCCAGATGGTCGTTTGGCACAACGCCTCTCACCGCGTCAGAAGCAGAGTCATTGGACCGAACTGAATAAACAACGCTGTGTCGACTTGGAAGCCCGTGGTCTGATGACCGACCTTGGACGTGCAGCACTACAAAGAGCAAAATGAGAACAGAACGAGAAAAAATGTTGGCAAGTGAGTTGTACGATGCCTACGATGCAGACTAACTCAAAGATATGGATACGCGACTGACGATATGCGAATGAAAGTTCTTCTAATCATATTGGGCATCATCTTGCTGCTTGTTGGATCAGGCTTGATAGTGTTGTCACATCCTGCGTTTGGGCTGTGGCGACATGTGTCGAAAGAGCGGATACAAGCGTCACCGAACTACCGAGACGGGATGTTCCAGAATCAGGAACCGACGCCGCAGTTTACAGGAGCGGTCAATGACCGAGACAAAAATAGCCCATGGCGTACATTATGGCGTTTCCTTACGCACAGAGACACGCTTCGCGTGCCGCAAGCACCGCTTCCTGCCGTCAAGACCGATTTGAAGTCCCTGCCAACCGATAGCGATTGGCTCGTGTGGTTCGGGCACTCGTCTTATCTGTTCTGCTTGAACGGCACGCGGTACTTGGTGGACCCGGTGCTGAAGCCTGAGTGGCCTGCGACGCTGATGATGAAACCCTTTGCTGGCACAGACATTTACCGACCGGACGACCTGCCGGACATCGACGTGCTCATCATCACGCACGAGCACTGGGATCACATGGAGTACGCGACCTTGCGTGACATCCGCAACCGTGTGAAACAGGTCATTTGTCCGCTCGGCATCGCCGACTACCTGCGCTATTGGGACTATAAGGACGAGCAAATAACGGAAATGGATTGGTACGAAGTAGTCGAAAGTCAAAAGTCGAAAGTCGAAAGCAGAATTACTTGTCTGCCGAGCAGACATTTCTCAAATCGATTGTTAGGCAAGCGCAACCAGACGCTGTGGGCATCGTTCATGGTGGAAGCCGGAGGACGCAAAGTTTATATAGGCGGTGATGGAGGCTACGACAAGCGCTTTAGTGAGATACACGAACGCTTTGGATCGGTTGACTTGGCGCTCTTGGAAAACGGGCAGTACAATGCCAATTGGAAATATATCCACACGACGCCCGAAGACCTCGAAAAGGTCATCTTGGATCTCCAAGCCAAACAGGTCTTCACCGTCCACCATAACAAGTTCGCTTTGTCCGTCCATCCATGGTCAGAACCGTCCACCGTGGCACACAACATAGCAACCAAACATAGTATCCGTTTGTTGGATGCTCCGATAGGAACTGTAGTGAAATATTAATCATGAATCAAAAATAGGCACTTATATGAATACCGACCGCATTCTTCCTGTGAATCGTGAGCATTTGCTGCTTATGCAAGTACTATGCTGGCTTGGACCCGGTATAAAGGTGTTAACTACCGGCATACAAGCCATGCTGTATGTCAATACTACTCATCCGGAACGAGTATGGTGGCTTATGCTCATAGCCATTGTGGTTACTATCACTTTCTCGCTGATGTTCAATAACTTCATTAAGCGTTACACTGCCCGCATTCTCAATTTTCCTGAACGCAAGAAATCGCTCTTCGCGTTCTTTGATGCTCATGGATACATCATGATCGCATTCTTTATGTGTTTGGGCATTGGCTTGAAATTCATCCCAGGTATGCCGGTTGAGTTTTTTGCAGGCTTCTATCCAGGACTGGGTACAGCGCTATCTATTGCGGGTATCCGCTATTTTATCAGTTGGTGTAAAGCAATATGATGTAATATTACAAAAAAGGATGAATATGACAATAGATCAGTTTCGTGAACGGATGGCATCGGACGAGCCGATAGTGGGTGGCTCGGACTTGCATAGGAAGTTCCATAAATTCTCGCAGGAAGCCCTGCGTATTACCGCCGAGATCAACGGCTCGTACCACACGCCGGAACAACTGCGACGGTTGTTGAGTGAGTTATGGGCGATAGATGTGCCGGAGTCGTTTGGTATGTTTCCGCCGTTCTATACCGATTGCGGCAAGAACACGCATGTCGGCGAACGGGTGTTCATCAACATGGGCTGTAAGTTCCAAGACCAAGGCGGTATCTTCATCGACGACGATGCCCTCATCGGTCATAACGCCACGCTCTGTACGCTCAATCATCTTCCTGACCCGGCGCAAAGGGCAGGTATGATTGCTAAGCCGATTCGTATCGGCAAGAAAGTGTGGCTCGGCGCCAATGTGACCATCCTGCAAGGAGTGACCATCGGTGACAATGCCATTGTTGCCGCCGGAGCGGTAGTCACCAAAGATGTCCCTGCCAATGCCATCGTTGGCGGTGTGCCGGCGAAAGTGATAAAGATGATTGACTGATTATATGGAATATATCAGATTATCAAACGGAGTGGGTAAGGTTATGAAAAAGATTCATCTTAATCGTGCCCTTGCGGCTAAGAAGAAAATCTTCCTTTTTGTATATGTGGCGGTGGTGCTTGCTGCCTGTATGGCGAAGAAGCCAACTGAGGAGCAGGCTATCCGTTCGATGTGCGAGGAGATCGTGCAACGCTATCCCCAGGCTACGCTTCAGGATGTCTATAAGACTTGTTTTCAGGATTTCTTCGGGGCAGAGCATCTGCTGAGTGATACAGCCGCGGCACATCAATATCTGAAGGCGGAGATTGCGGCTACAGAGGCGCAAGATATGAGCGCTATGCCGGTGTATGAGCCGACAGGTTTCCGGCACCGCTTTACGCGGGTGAATCTGTCTCTTGTTCATAGCGGCGAGATGAGCGAAGACGAACTCTTTGCGCGTTTTGTGGAGGCAGCAGGTACGAATAACGCGTTCTCCGACAAGTGGGCAGAGGAATGGAGCCGGATTGAGTCCATCGCGCTGGAGGTCCACCCGGCGTGGGCGGATACGGCGCTTCAGAGAGAATTGCAATATGCCGCCTCGGTTCAGAGCCCTGTAAGGCATAGCGAGACATTCAGACAAACGTATCATCCTCATTATAGAATTATTATTAATCCAAATTAAAATCTCATTATGGAAAAGATTCTCTTATTTTGCGCCTGTGCAGCGCTGTTAGCGGGATGTTCATGCAAGCCCGCCGAGAACCAAACACAACAAACGAATGACAAGCCGGTTGTGTACATGACCCGTGACATTTCACCGGAATCGCTGGTTCGTATCTACGAAGCACTTGGACGGAAGGCGGAGGGAAAGGTGGCTGTGAAGATTTCCACCGGCGAAGCGGGCGGGCATAACTACCTCAAGCCGGCTCTCATCGAACAATTAGTGAAAAAAGTGAATGGTACTATCGTGGAATGCAATACCGCTTATCCGGGCAAACGCAACACGTTCGAGGCACATTGGCAGACCATAAAGGATCATGGTTTTTTGGACATTGCGCCGGTTGATCTCATGGACGAAGAGGGCAGCATGACCATTCCTGTACAAGACAGCACATGGATCAAATACGACATCGTCGGCAAACACCTCGCGAACTATGATTTCATGATCAATCTGGCACATTTCAAAGGGCATGCCATGGGCGGTTTTGGAGGTGTGCTCAAGAATCAATCTATCGGAGTCGCTTCGGCTGCAGGAAAGGCGTATATCCATTCTGCCGGCGTGACGGACGACGTGAATGAGTGTTGGAAACATACAGCGAACCAAGAAGGTTTCTTGGAGTCCATGGCTGCTGCGGCGCAAGCCGTGCATGATTATTTCGGCCATGGCGAGCGTATTCTGTATATCAACGTAGCCAATAATCTTTCTGTAGATTGCGATTGCGACAGCCATCCGGCAGATCCGGAGATGAATGATATCGGTATTCTCGCTTCACTCGACCCCGTGGCGCTTGATCAGGCCTGCGTCGATCTCGTTTTCCATTATCCATCGACAGAGGGAGATGATGCAGCAGCGCTTATCGAACGCATCAATTCCCGACACGGAATTCATATTCTCGAGCAGGCAGAAAAGATAGGTCTCGGTTCCCGCGAGTACCAATTGGTTTCTATTGACGCAAGTACTCGCCCGGAGTGATGCCGGTTTTGTTCTTGAACATACGCGTGAAATGATGCGGGTAGTCGAAGCCAAGCATGTATGCCGTTTCGCTAATGCTGCGGCCGCTCATGAGTATATTTTTGGCTAAACGGATGATATACGACTGAATATATTCCTTGGCGGAAGAACCTGTCGCTTGTTTCACCAAGTCGCCGAAATACCCTGCTGAATACGCCATCTCCGAGGCACAATACGCTACTGTCGGCAAGCCCTTTTCGGCTTGCCGGCTTTCGTAATAATAGCGGTCCAGCAATGCATGAAAACGCTTCAATATATCCGGTTCAGACGCAGTAATCCGGGCATTCTGCCGCCAATAGGCACGCTGACAGTAATCCAAAATCAGCCTAAGATAGCTGACGATAATATTCCGTAGCGCCGAACTATCCTTATGGGCTTTCAGTTCTTCGCGTAAAGCGCTTATAAGCATTTCGATGGCATCCCATTCCTTCGGTTCCAACGGCAGCGAATCCGTAAAGAAATATGAGAAGAAATTATACTCCGCGATGTGTGCCTCGAGGTCCGTTTTGCTCATCAACTCCGGCGACCACAACACAGCCCAGCCGTTCAGAAAGAGCGGATTACCGTCATCCTCTTTACCGCCTATCTGTCCGGGCGCAACGGCAATAACCGACCATTCGCTCACCTGTACAGGCCGCACGCCGTACGACAAGTTCTGCGGAAATTCCCGCTGTATGAACAACCCATAGACCCCATAGCTGTTCATACTTGTCCTAACGCCTTTCTCCAGTTCATCGAAATGAACCACACTAATCAGCGGATGTAGTACTTCCGCCTCCAAATGCCGTGCGTAAACATTCGGCTCACGTATATTCAGAACTTTTTTCATAACGGCTGCAAATTTACAACTTTTTATCGAAATATGCAAAAATGGCAGCTAAAAAATGATGTTTTTCTGCAATTTCTGCAAAATTGGTAGTTATTTGGCAAATTTATGTTATTCTATATCCGCAAAATGCTATACCTTTGCACTCGAATTCAATAAGAGAGATTATGAGACGTTTTGTAACACTTATTTTTGCGATAAGCACAATGACCCTTATGGCACAAACACCGATTAACATCATCATCGGCTCGAAGACCTTTACCGCCACACTCGCAGACTCCGAAACCGGCGAAGCCTTTGCAGCCTTATTACCTCTAACGGTCACGATGAACGAACTGAACGGCAATGAGAAATACCATTACCTGTCCTCCTCTCTTCCCACCGCCGCATATCAGCCCGGCACAATCCACGCCGGCGATCTGATGCTCTATGGCAACAACTGCGTCGTCCTTTTCTACGAGACTTTCAATAGTTCGTATTCTTATACTCGCCTCGGCGCATTAGACAACCCTTCCGGCCTTGCCGCCGCTCTCGGTTCCGGTAACGTCTCCGTCCGTTTTGAGAAAGGGCAGACTACCGAAAACCTCACTCCGAATGTACAAAGTGACGATGTACAAAGTACAAAGGTCATTGAGAATGGCGTTCTCTACATAAGGTACAATGGATCAATGTATAATGTCCAAGGAGTGAAAGTAAAATAGTTTTTTTCCTTTGGATTTGCGTATCTCAAAAAAATGTAGTAATTTTGCAGCAAAATTCAAATAATAAAGACTATAACGCATATTATAAAACAATAATAACTATGCAAAACTTTGATTATCAGACACCGACACGCCTTATTTTTGGTGAAGGCGTAGTAGAGAAACTGCAGAAAGTAATGAGCGGTTTCGGCAAGAAAATACTCCTGACTTACGGAGGAGGCAGTATTAAGAAAATTCCGGCTTTCAGAAATCAGAACTCAGCCATTAATAATCAGTATTCAGGTCTCAGCCTGTATGAGTATGTGCGGGAGACGCTGAAGGATTTTGAGGTCGTTGAACTGAGCGGTATTCAGCCGAATCCGAAATATGATCCTTCGGTATTGGAAGGTGTGCGGTTGTGTAAGGAACATAAGGTAGATGTGATCCTTTCTGTTGGCGGCGGAAGTGTGCTGGATTGCTCGAAGGCGATTGCTGCGGGTGCTTGTTATGAGGGAGATCCGTGGGATTTGATTTCCTACAAAGTGAAAGCGCAGGCAGCTCTGCCGATTGTGGATATTATCACGTTAGCGGCTACGGGAAGTGAGTACGACTGCGGCGGTGTGATTTCCCGCACGGAGACGAACGACAAGATTGGTTATTTGGATCGTCATCTGTTCCCTGCCGTTTCGTTCTTGGACCCGACTTACACGTTCTCGGTCAGCCGGAAACAGACTGCAGCCGGTATTGCGGACGCGATGAACCACACCATGGAACAGTATTTCGTGGAGGACGCAACGCTGCTGAATGACGGTTTCTGCGAGTCGATGTTACGCAGCCTCATGACCAACGGCCGTAAGTGCATCGAGAAACCGGAGGATTACAAGGCGCGTGCGGAGATGATGTTGGCTTGTACGTATGGCTGTAACGGTATTTTGGCGCTTGGTAACAGCGAGAGCGGATGGCCTTGCCACGGAATTGAGCACGCTCTGAGCGCTTATTACGATATTACGCACGGCGAGGGTTTGGCGATCATTACGCCGCGTTGGATGAAGCATATTCTGAACGAGCGCACTTTGCCACGGTTTGTGAAATACGGCGTGAATGTGTTCGGTATTGACGCTTCGTTGGACGAGTGGACGATTGCGAACAAGGCGATTGAGGCGACATATGCGTTCTTTGAGTCAATCGGCATTCCGATGCACCTGCGCGAAGTGGGTATTGACGACATCCGCCTTGACGAAATGGCACATCATATCGCTGTGAATGAGGGACTTGAGAATGCTTATGCGGCTCTGACCGAGAAGGACATCAAAGAGATCCTGGTGGCAAGTTTGTAAGAACAAAACATCACACATCAAACATAATACATTATGAACGTATTAATTCTTCAGGCTTCGCCGAGAGCGAAGGGTAACACCGCTTGGATGGCGGACGAGTACAAGAACGCAGCTGAGGCTGCAGGTCATAACGTGACGCTCGTGAATGTGGCGCACAAACATATCGCTGGCTGTCTGGCGTGCGAGTACTGCCACGGCAAGGGCAACGGCGCGTGTATCCAGAAAGACGACATGCAGGAACTCTATCCGCTGATGGCAGAGGCAGAAGTGCTGGTATTGGCTGCTCCGATCTATTATTTCACGCTCTGCGCGCAGATCCAGGCGCCTATTCAGCGAATGTACTGCGTCAACGCGCCGGCTAAGGTAAAGAAGATGGCGTTGCTCTGTTCGTCCTATTCGCCGGGTGTCTATGATGGTGCGACGGCTGAGTTCCGCGACATCTGCAACTACTGGCATGCTGAGAATATGGGCGTTGTAACCGCCAAAATCGACGAGCAGAAAACCGATGCCACGAAACAAAAGATCGTAGATCTGGTAGCGAAACTGTAAAAAATCACAAAAATCTGCATCAAAAGTGCAGATTTTTTTGTATATGTCAAACTTTTGTTATAATTTTGCAGCGCAAAATCCAAACGACATAGATGCAACATCCTAATTTGTATATTATAGCAGGTCCAAACGGTGATATGTGATAGTATGAGAACGCCTGCGCAACTAGTTGCAAGAAAGAAGACTCAAACGGGTGCTATCGATGTGATAGAATCAGAAATGTGGAAACAATTAATACAAAAGATATGAGCGAAAGAGAATTAGAATCCAAAATCAACCAAGGATTGCAAATAACGCATCGTCGTATTGTTGAACAACATCGTCGTGACAACCAGCCGCTCATCTTTAGTGAGAACGGTGTAGTTAAGCAAGTCGATCCATTTACGGTAGCGATATAAATACTCGCTGACCTTGACAGTGTTATTAATCGTCCCTCTCCGAGACGGTGCTTCCGAGCACTCCGGGGAAGGAGAAAGACAGGCGCAAAGCGTTGCGCAAAGGTTAGAGAGATGTTAGTATGATGCCAAAATCTTAAAAATCGTACATTTCTTGTGCGATTTTTTTCTTTTCTGCAAAAATGGTAGATATTTAGCGAATTTGTGTTTGTTTATATCAAGAAAATGTAGTAACTTTGCACCCGAAACGAAAAAAATGTTTTTTTTGTCTAATCATAAATATTAATACGAAAATGAGTAACTGTAAAAATATTATATTCTTTTTGCTGGCAGCCCTAGCGTTAACTGCTTGCACAAATACAAATGAGTCTATGAAGAATTGTGAAAATGAAAAGTTAGAGCTCAGTTTTACGGCTGAGCAGGCAGCGTGGATGAGTGCTATCGCTTGCGATGAGGCTAAGGGAGATTTGGTGGCATTGGAGTCGGCTATTCATAACGGATTAGAGGCGGAGTTGACGGTTAGTCAGATCAAGGAAGCACTCTCGCAGTTGTATGCTTATACGGGTTTTCCGCGGAGTCTGAATGCGCTGGGCGTGTTGCAACGTGTTATCGGAGATCGTCAGGCGAAAGGAGTCAAGGTTATTATGGGTGAGGACGCAAATCCGCTCAGCGATGACTACGATGCACTTAAAGAAGGTACGCGCGTGCAGACACAGTTGGTGGGCAAGGCTTTTGAGTATGAGTTTGCGCCGGCGACGGATTATTACCTGAAGGCGCATTTGTTTGGAGATATTTTTGCTCGCGATAACTTGACATATGCCGACCGCGAGTTGGTGACCGTTTC
Organism: Paludibacteraceae bacterium; assembly: GCA_017509715.1. Taxonomy (GTDB): domain Bacteria; phylum Bacteroidota; class Bacteroidia; order Bacteroidales; family Paludibacteraceae; genus Colicola. Next base: position 126,394 of record JAFWOU010000011.1, read on the forward strand.
GGCCTTGAGCGGTTTGGAAGGCGTGGAGCCGCAACTCAAAGCACACATCGCCGGCGCACGCAATATGGGTGTGAGCGAAGAACAACTGCAAGGCATTGTGGTGGCTCTCGCGGCAAATGGACTTCTGAACGAAGCCGGAAGATTAGCTAAGAACTATGAAGAACTTTCTACTTCAAACTCGCCAACTTCTCTCAACTCTCAACCCTCAACTCTCAACTTACCTTGGCCGCAAGGCAAGCCCAACTCCGCTTATGCGCAGTATTTCGTGGGACAGAGTTTTCTGCAACCGTATTTTGGCGGTGTGGCGAATGTGACGTTCGAGCCTCGTTGCCGCAATAACTGGCATGTTCACCACGGAGCGGTACAAGTGCTGATCTGCGTGAGCGGCAAGGGTTGGTATCAGGAGTGGAACAAACCCGCGGTTGCGCTTACTCCGGGCACCGTGATTGCTATTCCGGAAGGCGTCAAACACTGGCATGGAGCTGCGGCGGACTCATGGATGCAGCATTTGGCGATTCACACCCAAGAGCAACCGGGAGCTACGAACGAATGGCTCGAACCCGTTAGCGATAAGCAATATAACCAACTGATTGCGTTTTAATCCTTATAAAATTGATAAATCTATAAGGGAAAACAGGCTGCAAATTAAGAAATAGAGGTCTGTACTACGGAAAAAGACACCTGACGCTTGTGTACGTCAGGTGTTTTGCGTACCTTTGCAGCATAATTTAATAACTCTATCAAATAAGGTACACAATGTATAAATTAGGTATCGACATAGGCAGCACGACCATTAAGATGGCGCTAATCAAAGTCGAAAGTCAAAAGTCAAAAGACCGTCCTTCGGACTCAAAGCCGGTGGTTCTCGCGACCGACTACCGCCGCCATAATGCCGAACCGATGAAAGTCGGACAGGAGATGATCGAAGGAATCTTACAGCGAAGCGGTCTTACAGCGAGCAAAGCGAACGGTCTTACAGCAACGCGGTCTAATAGTCCGCAGGACGGTCTATCCATCGGCATCACCGGCTCAGTGGGAATGGGTTGTGCGCAGCGGCTTGGTATCGGTTTTCACCAAGAGGTGATTGCTGCGGCGGAAGTGGTAAAACAGCTCTATCCCGATGTACATTGTTTGGTGGATATCGGTGGAGAGGACAGTAAGATGATCTTCTTTGAAGAAGGTTGTGTGCCGGAGATGCGCATGAACGGTAATTGTGCCGGAGGAACAGGTGCGTTTATCGACCAGACAGCCACGTTGCTGGGCGTTGAGACAAGCGAACTGAATGCGCTGGCAGCCAAAGCCGAGCATATCTATCCGATTGCGTCCCGTTGCGGCGTGTTCAGCAAGACCGACATTCAGAACCTTATTTCCCGTTCGGTAAGCAAAGAAGACATTGCCGCATCCATGCTTCATGCCGTTTCGATACAAGTGGTGAGTGCACTGGCACGCGGAACAGAAGTGCATCCGAAGATCTTTCTCTGCGGTGGTCCATTCGCTTATATCCCCGAACTGCGCAAGCACTTGTTAAAGGCCGTTGAGATGACGGAAGAGAATTGTGTTGTGCCCGAGTTTACGCAGTTCATTCCCGCTATCGGAACAGCCTTGTTAAGTACAAAGGAGCAAAGTACAATGTACAATCTTGCGCAGGTGCGTTCCTTATTTTCTAATGACCATTGTGGTGTTGCTCCGCTCTCCGGCACGCTTCCACCGCTCTTTGCCGACGAAGCCGATTATCAAAACTGGCTTTCCGACAAACGAAAGAAGTATGGCCATAACACGATAAACTCTCAACTAACCAACTTCTCTAAACTCTCCATACCTACAGATCGTGCCCTTGGGCAAAGAACTCTAAACACTCAACTATATCTCGGCGTTGATTCCGGCAGTACAACCACCAAACTCGTCCTGATTAACGAGCAAGGCCAACTGCTTTTCACGGATTACAGCTACAATAACGGCAACTCGTTGCAGGCATTTCATTCAGCGTTACAGCGAATGCGAGATGCGCTCGGGCAGGACATCGAGATAGCCGGCAGTTGTTCGACGGGTTACGGCGAGCAGTTGCTCAAGACCGCTTTTCGTTTGGATTACGGCATCGTGGAGACCATGGCGCATTTCATGGCGGCGAAACACCTGCAACCGAACGTCTCTTTTGTGCTCGACATCGGCGGACAGGACATGAAAGCAATCTTCGTGGAGAACGGTTCTATCCAAAGGATAGAGATCAACGAAGCCTGTTCGTCCGGTTGTGGCAGTTTTATCATGACTTTTGCGCGGCAGTTGGGCTATGAAGTGAGTGATTTTGCACACATGGCGACGCTGGCACAACACCCGTACGATCTCGGTACACGCTGCACGGTATTCATGAACAGCAAGGTCAAACAAGCCATGCGCGAAGGAGCACAAGTGGACGACATTGCCGCCGGATTCAGTTATTCAGTCATCAAAAACTGCCTATATAAAGTCCTCAAACTGCAATCTTTCGACCAATTAGGCGAGCATATCATGGTTCAAGGCGGCACGTTCCGCAACCATTCGGTCGTTCGTGCTTTGGAGATACTCTCCGGCAAAGAGGTCGGCTTTGGTCCGATCTCAGAACTCATGGGTGCGTACGGATGTGCCTTGTATGCGAAAGGAGGTCAACGATGAAACTGAACGAGTTACTGCAATCTGACCACTTCGAGGAGAAAGAAGAGATCTGTCCGGGCTGTCAGAACCATTGCCAGGTGCGCGTCTATTCGTTTGCGAACGGACGCCAGTACGTCTCCGGCAATAACTGCGAGCGCGTCTATTCCAACGAAGACACCACCGCCCGAAAAGGCATCAATATGTTCGAGGAAAAATATAAAATGCTCTTTGAGCAGCGTGCAGCTCTGTATTCTGTCAGTCCGCAGGACGGTCTGTATTCTATCAGCGAAGCGGTCCAACAGCGTAGCGGTCTAACCATCGGTCTTCCCCGCGGCCTCGGCATCTATGAAAACTACCCGTTCTGGCAGACCCTTTTCGGTTGTTGCGGAATGCGTGTGCGGCTGAGCGGCATGAGTACGACCAAACTTTTTGACAAAGGCGTGCGGACCATCGTGGCGGACAATATTTGCTATCCCGCCAAACTGATGCACGGACATGTGATGGACCTTATCGAGAAACAAGTGAACCGTATTTTCTATCCGTGGGTGGTGTTCGAGCGCAAGGAGGACGAGCAATCCAAGAACAGTTTCAATTGCCCGGTCGTCAGCGGTTATTCGGACGTGATCAAGAGTGCCATCAACCCCGAGAAAAACTACGGCATTCCTTTGGATGCGCCGACCATCTCGTTCAAGGACGAAGAACTGTTGCGGGCATCGCTTGTAGAATACCTCGCTACACTCAATATCAGCGAACACACCGCCCAATCGGCTATCACGCAAGCGATTACAGCGCAGCAGAACTATCTCGATGCATTGGAAAACCGCAATATGCAAGTCTTCAAGGAAGCCCGTGCCGCAGGTCGGATGGTTATTCTCTTGGCAGCGCGGCCTTACCATATCGACCCGCTTATTCAGCATAAGATTGCCGACGCGATAGCCGCGATGGGTATTGATGTGATCACGGAGAATGTGGCTGCGCACGAAGGTCAAGCCGTCTATGACGAACTGAACGCCATGGCACAATGGGCGTATCCGAATCGCATTTTCAAGGCTGCCCATTGGGTCGGAAACAACCCGTACAACAATCTGCACATGGTCGAACTGACGTCTTTCGGTTGCGGTCCCGACGCGTTCATCTTGGAAGAAGTGCGGGCAATCCTGTCCCGTTACGGCAAGAACCTCACCGTCCTCAAGATTGACGATGTGAACAATATCGGTTCGCTCCGTCTCCGCGTCCGTTCCCTCGTCGAAAGCGTCAATGCGTCCTCTCGAAATCCCGAAATATCGAAATATCGAGATCTCGGAAACAAAGCGCCTTTCACGACCAAGCCCTTCGAACCCTCCGACCGTGACCGCGTCATCTTAACCCCGTATTTTGCTGAGGGTTACAACGAGTTCCTGCCCACTATCTTTGCCTTGGCGGGTTATCGCATCGAGTCGCTTCCGATGGCAACGCAGGAGGACGCCGAAGAAGGTCTGCACGTTGCGAACAACGACATCTGCTATCCGGCTACTATCGTGGTGGGTTCAATCATGCGGGCTTTGAAATCCGGCAAGTACGACCTCTCGAAGACCGCCGTGGCGATCACGCAGACAGGCGGGCAATGCCGTGCGTCGAACTACTACGCGCTCATCAAAAACGCCCTTGTGGCGGCAGGCATGAGTCAAGTGCCTGTGATAGCCGTTGCCATCGGTCCAAGCCTCAAAAACAGCCAGCCGGGCTTTGAGATCAACTGGTTACACCTCATCCGTCCGACGCTGGAAGCACTCTATTTCGCGGACGCGCTTGCCAAACTCTATTATCCTGCCGCTCCGCGCGAATGTATTCCCGGCGTGGCGCGCAAGCTCTACGACCATTACCTCAACGCCGCGCAACCGCTCTTGGCGAAGCGCGACTACCGGGCAATCCGCCAACTCATGCGGGATGCCACGAGCGCGTTCACGGACATTACGGACACCACCAAACAAGTGCCGGTAGTCGGCGTGGTCGGCGAGATATACGTCAAGTACAACTCGTTCTCGAACCACGGCGTCGTGCGCTGGCTCATGGAGCACGGCGTGGAAGTAGTGCCGCCGGCGATCACGGGCTTCTTCTCAACCTCTATCCCTAACGCGTTCATCAACCGCGAGCAGCACATCCGCAAGGACGGTCTAAGCCCCTGGCAGGCAAAACTCGTCAACCGTCTTTTGCTCCATTATGCGCATGTCTATGACCGTCTCTGCAGCGACTACCCGTTCTACCGACCGTTCACGGATATCATGGACATCTGGCGTAAGAGCCGCCGCGTCATCAACTCCGCCGCGGACTTCGGCGAGGGCTGGTTCCTGCCCGGTGAGATATGCGATTTGGCGGATCACGGCATTCATAAAGTGGTCTCGTTGCAACCGTTCGGCTGCATAGCGAACCATATCATCAGCAAAGGTATCGAACGCCGTTACAAAGATCTCTACCCGCATCTGTCTTTGCTTTTCCTCGATTTCGATGCCGGCACATCCGACGCCAATATCACCAACCGTTTGCACTTTTTGCTGCAATAATCTTTCTTTTCTTTCGCTTCGCTCTTTTTCTCGGCTCCGTTTCACTCCGCATTTTTTTTCGTCAATTACGCCTGCATTTGATGCAGGCATACAGCAAAGGGGAGCCGTTACGCTCCCCTTCCATTCTTGGCTGTTTACTTACGATGCTTCTCAACGTGGTAGAAACCCAGCGTGAGAATCTTGATGATTACTTCAAATAGGACTTTCACCCAGCCTTTTTCTTCGTTTTCAGTTTTCATTGTCAATTGTGATTTTAATAGGTTCTTTACTTGCTTGCAGCGCAAGCCATTTCGCGGTAAGTTCTTGCTCCATGGCGGCATTTACCAAGACACAACCCTTGCTGTGTTCCGGCTTTGTACCTCTGTGGAGGCGTATTCCGCTGCGTCCGGGCACGTTACCTATAAGCGGCAGCATTCGCTTGAAGCGCGGTGAGAATGTGACCGAGATCGGATAGGTTCCTACAGGTATGATGTAGTCCGCATTTTCGAGCGTTGCGATGTCTCGTCCATTCACACGCATACTTCCGCGCACTGCCTTGCCTTCTCGGCTAATTCGCCGCATCTGAATTGCCGCCATGCTTACTCTTCCATTTGTAAGTGTAGTCAATCCCGAATAACGCTCCTGCAAAGGTCGCTACCTCGCCGAAGCCGACCAACAGGCTTTCGTGGATCTCGCCCTGCGGAGCGATAAACGCCCCGCAGAACAAGAGCACTAATCCGCCGATAGAAAGCACAGCAGCCGTAATCAGTTGGATGTTAGCTTTCATCGTCTACCTCCTTCCTTAGCCTCGCGGATGCTGAGCGTCATACTCGTTACCGCAAGTCATCCAGTACCACGCTTTCATCGTTTTCTTGCCGCCCGCAAGATCCTTCTGCGCGATGAACGCCATCTGGTCTTGGGTGATCTTCGACAGGTCGCGACTACGGGTGCGAACCATCGCTGCAACGGCGGTGAAGCGGATACGTGCAAACAGCTCATCCTCGGTCGGAGCGGTCTTGCGCGTAACTTGCGAACGCACATACAAACGGTTACAATCAGGGTTGGTGGTGGCTGCGCGACGGTGTGTCGCAAGCAACATCTTGTCGTGCGTGTGCTGACCTTTCTTGCCGCACTTGCACAATGCGCCGGAAACATACTCAATTCCGGACATCCATACTACTTTTGCCATAAATTCGTTAAGGTTTTTTAGGTTAGACATAAATTTTTGTTTTGTGCTCGGGGCGTAAGCGCCGAGTTTCGACCGTGCTGTCTACTCCTCGGTGCTATCCCACCGAGCTTACACGAGTTTTGCATACTCCTGTGCGAACATGTACCCTTGCAGCGAAGAATACTTCTTTTGGTTCGCAAACGCCTCCGCATACGCGGTTTTCTGCTCTGCCGTCAGAGCCTTCACAGCCGCACGGGCTTGGGTAAACTTAGCCTGACGCGCCAACTCTGCCTCGCTGAACGGTTTCGTACGCGGGTTACAGATTTTGCCGGTGTACAAGGTCTTACCCTTTTTCGCGAAATACACATCGCTGTGCTCGCAAATCTTACCGCTGTAAGACTTCACCATCTCAATCGGTTCATACTTTGCCATAGTGATTTAGGTTTTTTTTGTATCCGCCTATGCATGGCGGATGGGTTAATAATGTATGTTAATTACGCCGCATTGAATGCGGTTTTTTATCATTTCAACTTCGTTTCAAGTAGCAGACCTTACGCTGACCTTGCGCTGCTCTTAGACTACTAAAACACCGCCTCTTTCTCTTTCGGGGACCCCACGGGGCGCTAATGTCGTGCGTCCCGTGGGGAGAGCGTAGCCTAAGGCGAAGATTCATATGAGCGACATGGTCGCGAATCGTATAGAGCCTTAGTGTAAGCGAAAAGACGGTGCAAAGATAGTGTCAAAACCCCTTTTAGTGTTCCTCGGAAAGTGAAAATTTTGTCAAAAAATCGTATTTTTTCCGTTTTTTCGCTTCCTCGTAGAACCATTTTAGGATTTTAATTACCCGCTTGGTGGTGATGCCATGCTTCGTAGCCACTTGCATTCGCGCTTCATAAGCCGAAACGCCTTTGTCCCTCGCTACAAAGTAGTCATCTACCACGGCTTGATTCTTCACTTCAATCTCATGCCGTTTCTTCGACATCCGAAAGTCGTTCGGGTCTCGTACCAAATACGGTACGTCATACAATGGATACGCGCTCATTGTTTCACATAAATTACTTTCTGTCCTGTTGGATTGACTTTGTGCCAACCGTCGGTGTCTTCTGTCGTACCGTACTTGATGTAGTAGTCGTTGAAGGACATGGTTTTGACCGGTCGGAGCTTGAAGTCCTGAATGAAGAAGAACGGGTTGCGTTGCGGGTACGTACCGTGTTCGACGAGCCACAAGATGATTGATCTGTGTTTGTCGGGATGTCTCGCCCATTCGCGTTCGGTGGCAGCCTTGCGGTTGGCAAAATGGATGTCGCCGCCTATCTTCTCCCAGTATGTTTCAAAGTCAAATGTGATGTCCATAAAAAGAATTTTTAAGTGTCCAGTCCCGTGAATGTCGTCCCCTTCAGTCCTCACGCGCGTCAGAGGACGGACATACACGAGACGAAACATTTTTAATTTTCTTTTTGCTTCTTTTTCTTTTGTCTTTTACTCAACGACCTTCACCGTCAGCTTGATCTCGTCCGGCTCTTTGTCAGGGTACAACTCCACGAACGTCTTCACGTACCCTGCCATCACAGCAGTACGGGCTTTGACGAGGTTCTGCTCTTTGGTCTTTTCTTTCGCGTTCTCGCGCCATTTGACCGCTTGTTCCTGCGGGTATCGCCTGTAATCTGCGAAATCAAAACTCTCAGTGCGTTGAAGCTGGAACTTACCAACGCCTTCCACCTCAAACTCGCCTTTCTCCAAACCCTTCTCTGCAAGGATCGCAACGGCTTCGTTGGTCGCCTCGGTGGAAATCTCGTCAATACGTGCTTTAATAGCTTTCTCTTGGTTGCGCAACTCGCGCAGTTCTTTCAAATTATTGGTTTTCATAATTCTTCTTTTTTTGCGTCCGATGTCATCGGACATGTTATTTTACTTCGTTTCTTACGCGGGATATTATCCCGCCTTTTTTAGCGTTTATGCGCCGCGTATCCATGCGCGGCATTTTTCTCCGTTTATTAGTCCGGCATTTGATGCCGGTATACGTCGTTCATTGTGCGGAATGTTATTCCGCTCACACTTCCATGTGATGGCTCATTTCGTATTCCATCTGCTTTGAACCAGCCACAAACTCATATTTCTCGAAGATTCCCAGCAGCTCCTCACGGCTCATTTGTTTGGGATCTCTCCCGATAGACCGCAGCACGCGCAGCAGTCGCGCACGTTTGCGGTTCTCCGCTGGGGTGACATACTGGAGATTATCGGCACTGCAATCGCACCGGTCACCGTTAATGTGGTCGATTTCATAGCCCTGCGGACGTTCACCTATCCACGTGAGTGCCATGAGCGTGTGGCAGTTCATACAGTCGAAATGCCGCATAACGGGGTACTGGGTGCCGCTGATGCCGTTGGAAGAGCGCCATCGTTTTCGTCGGACGGGAGAGAAAGAGGGTTGCACCTCGTGCATGACGCATCCCTCGTCGGTAATCGCCATGTTGTGTACGCTGTAGAACTTGCCCGCCCGACTGCAATAGAGCGGTTTGTCGGTGGGGCATCGTCGGACGATTGTGCCGTCCGTTAGTCGTAATTGTTCTGGTAACATAAAACAGCGCTTCCCCTGTTAGAGAGCGCCAACGTGGCTACTCATTGGGAAAAGCGCTGCGAAATTACTGCTTTCTGTAAAAACAAAGGAGGACATTGGTACTTATATTCCCAAAGTCCTCCACATTAGTACTTATTGATACTTATTGGCTGACGTCAATGACGTATTTCTCGCATAGATAGCGCACGGCGACAAGTGGCAGAAGTTGTTGTCTTGGAGTTATTCCCATTGCTTCCAAAGCCTGTTTGTCCGCCTTGAGCCATACGCGAAAGACAGCTCTTGACACGCCCGCTGCGCGAGCGATTTCGTTTTTATACATAGATTTATATGCCATAGTTTTGCTTGTTTTTAAGATTCTTCTTTTGCGCCGACTATTAGTCGGCATTGTCTTCGTCCGTTAGTCCGGCATCATATGCCGGTTGCCAACAAGCAAAAAAGGCGGTGCTCTCGCCGCCACATACACACACATAAAAAAATCGCCGGCCACATCGTAGGGGTCGGCGTGTAGATTATTAATTTTCATAACAAAGGAGGACCAAAGCCCTCCTTTGCCGTCTAATGGGCAAAAAAACTCCCACGGCATTGCTGCCATGGGAGAAACAAATCATTACAAAAGATACTCTATGAAAAAAAAGGAATGATTTGTTTTTTCGTGCTTCCTTATTCGATACAATTAGCCTTCCGGCTATGATTTATTTAACCTCTGCGCCCATTACATTGTAGATCTTGCCGTTCTTCTCGATGAGCAGCATGCCGTTGCGAATGAGCTTTGTACTTTGTGCCTTGTCAATTTGTATATTATCAACGGCTGTTTCGCCACCGCTTGGTTCGATGGTGAACTTGAGAGTAACTCCCTCTTCTTCACCATTAATATCGCCAGTGAACGATACGCTGGAAGCATTGCCTGTCCAAGTCATTTTTTCCCAGTTGCCCGACCAACCTTCGCCTGATATATTAACATCCATTGCATTTACTTCAATTTGGGTGAAGTTGCCAAGCGTAGTGCTAAAGGAACCCGGACCACCTATGTTGCCATACATACCATCTATCATTTCAGCCGAAACGGTTACGCCGTCTTTAGTGAAAGATTCACCCCACGCGGGGAAGTCGCTGTCGGTAATGGTCACCACGGTGGCTGCCGGAGCAGGGTTCGATACAGTAACAGCGCAAGTAGCGGTGAACGAACCGTCGGTAGTGGTGACGGTAATAGTAGCATTTCCTGCTGCAACTGCGGTAACAACGCCGTTATCAACTGTAGCAACATTGGCATCGCTGGTTGACCATGACACGCTCTGGTCGGTAGCATTGTTAGGATTGACGGTAGCGGTCAGCGTCAGCGTCTCGCCGCCAACGGTCATTTGTGCTTCGCTTTGGTTAAGCGTTACGCCGGTAACAGCAACGGTGGGTTCTGCGATGGTGAATACAATTTGTGAGACATTTTCAAAATACTCACCAAATGTAGTTTCGTTGGCATCACCTGTCCACACAGCCCCCGGGCTTGTTTGCGTCCAACCGCTTCCACCAAGATCATAAATGGTTGCAGTGATTTCAATCTTCGTGAAGTTTCCTAAAGAAGTAGAGAACTTAAATGAGGCCTCATTAGAAAACCCCATAAAATTCCTGCCATCAGTCATTCCACCCAATGCCGTCAACGTGACACCATCTTTAGTGAATGATTCACCATCGTGTAAGTAGATACTTGATAAGGTGCTGCTGTTCCACGTTACGGTGGCTGCAAACATGCCTACGCTCATGAGCGCAGCAAAAAGAAATGTAAAAATTTTCCTCATAATTTTTTTTGTTTTTAATTGTTAATAAACAATGTGAATTTTTATTTTTTTTGTTGTTTTAGTAACCTTGCGGGAACTCAATCCCGCAAGGCTGATAGGTTTAACGTACTTGTGCGCCGGTCAGGTTAAAGAGTTTGCCGTCACGAACGATATAGATCATACCGTCCACAATGACTTTCTGTGCCTTCTCGGTGAGGACGATGTGCTCGATGCCTTCTTCCTGCTCGGGCTCACCGGCATATGTGAAGGCGAGGTACTCTACATCGCCGACACGTGCGTCGTTCTCGAACTTGAAGACGAAAGCAACATAATCGTGGTTGATTAACAGATGATCATTGTCATACCAAGTGTGGTAGATAGGATCCGGATCGATGTCCTTTTCGCCGCTAAACACGAAATTGCTCTGAGCGCTCATGCCAACAACTACACCGACAACATAGTCCAGGTAATTTTGCATAGTAGTCTGATCGTACTGAATATATCTGTTATCGTAGTACTCCTTATCCTCAACAAATACGAAGTACTGACCCTCACCATCTGTCGGATTAACCTTAAGCCATTTGTCCTCATAGCTGATCTCGAACAGAGGTTCGGGTTCGGGTTCGCCGCCCTTGATAGAGATGGTGATGCTATAGTTATGTGCTCCTTCCTCACCAGTCATCCAATCAAAATAATCTCCCGTTACTGTGACAGTACCTTCGAAGACACCCTTAATGGTGATGTAGTCATTTTTCGGAGCCTCTTCGGTACCTACCTCAACTTGGTCGCTACCCGATGCATTCATGTTGCTGTTGCAATAATAATAATCATTATATAGCTCATGAATGATGATGTCGAGTTCATCGGGACCATCCATACCATTATCCCAACTACATTTGAAGGTGTGCGGGAGAGTGACTGTTCTCTCTACGGTTTTGTTGTTAGCCGCAAACACAACCGTAACTTCTGCCGGTTCGGGTTCGGGTTCAGGTTCTCCAATGGTGAATACAATTTGTGAGACATTGTCAAAAGACATACCAAATGTAGTTTCGTTGGTCTCACCTGTCCACACAGCACCCGGGCTTGTTTGCGTCCAACCGCTTCCACCAAGAGCATTAATGTTCCCAGTGATTTCAATCCTCGTGAAGTTTCCTAAAGAAGTCGAGAACTTAAATGAGGCATCATTAGAATACCCCCTCCAATTTCCATCCATCCCAGCAATCATTCCATCCAATACCGTCAACGTGACACCATCTTTAGTGAATGAATTACCATCACCATCGTATAAGATGATACTTGATAAGGTGCTGTTGTCCCACGTTACGGTGGTTGCAAACATGCCTACGCTCATGAGCGCGGCAAAGAGAAATGTAAAAATTTTTCGCATAATGTTAATAAATTTAGTTAATAATATTGTTGGTTATATAGTAATCCAAAATCGGCTGCAAAATTACTGCTTTTTGGGCACATACACAAATTTTTAAAGCAAAAAATGTTACCAATTTTTCACAATTTGCTACCAAAATGTGTAAAAAATTTGCATATATCAGAAAAAAGCAGTACTTTTGCGTCAAATTTCAGAAAAGTTATGGAAAATTATACACAGTTATCGAGTAAAGAAGACCAAGAAGCCGTAGAATCAAATGGTATTATTCTTTGCATGAATGAAAAGGGGCGAACAGGTGTGTTACCTAATATAGACATCGTGTATCCTTATATCATATTGACGTTGAATTTAAGCGGCAGTTCTCATTCTTTGTATGACATGAAGGAAATCCGTGCTCGAAAGAATGACTTAACTGTTTTTCTTCCGGGTCATATTATCCGTCCTCTTGAGCACAGCGAGGATTACACGCAGGCATGGTTGCTCTTAGATCCCAGTAAATTCAAGGACTCGGAGAAAAAATTCAACCCCAGTGACATGGAGTTTCTTTCCCACAGTCCGATATGTCATTTGACAGACGAGCAAGCGGAAAATCTTTTACTACTTCTTGGTGCGATCAATTATATAGCGAGCCGAAGCGTGGAAGAGCTTCCCAACAAGCATCGTTTGTTGGAGCAGCAGCTGTCAGTAGCATATGAGTTGTACATGTCGATTCGTCATGAGCAAGATACAGAGTGGAACAAAGACCGCATGGGACATATCTATCTCACCTTCTGTAATCTCGTTGTAGAGCACCACAAAGAGGAGCGAAATGTAAACTATTACGCCAAGTTATTAGGTTACGATCCGCGATATTTCTCAAAGATTTTCCGTGCATATAATGACGGCACTTCTCCATTGGAGTGGATCCAGAACTATGTCACGAATCAGGCAAAACGTATGATAAGCGAGCAACCCAACATTAAAATCAAAGAGGTTGCTTTCGAACTTGGTTTCCCCACTACAGCTAATTTCTGCCGTTACTTCCTGCACGCCACCGGCATCTACCCCCAAGCCTACAAAGACTCCCTCCAATCCGACAAAGAGGCTCTTTCTCCCCAAAAGTGATGTTTTTTCTGAGATTTGGGGATTTTGCGCTGCTTTTTCTCTTAATCTTTTTTGCTTTTCCCCCCGGAGCGTTCTCCCGACGGAACGGGAGAAGCGGCCTCCGCCTAAGAGGGCGTATTCCGCTACCGCTCTTTTTGCTGCGGTGCTCTCTACGTTCGCGGCTTGTTGGTGCGGTAACCCGCTGGTCTTTTCCCCCGAAAGAAGAAAAAAGAAAGAAGAACCTATTTGGAAAACAAGAGGGCGTGCGGCTGTATTTCGCTACGTCGCCCAAGAAGGCCGTCTGGCAGCAACTGCAAGACAACCCGAATATAGAACTGTTGGCGAGTGCCGACCGTATCTCAGTCCGCTGCAAAGGGGCAGTCAGTTTTGAGGTTGAGGAGGATGTGAAACGCTGGATTTTTGAGAATAACCCGGTGTTGCCGCGCCTGTATGAGCGTTACGACCAACTCGTATATTTCGTGCTTCCGATAGCGGAAATGGACTACTACGACTTGAATCCGACTCCGCCTGTATTCAAACATTTCGACCTGATAAGCGGAGAGGTCAGCAACGGCTTCGTCGGCGAAAGGTTTTCCAAATAGGAATTTCTTTTTGCTTTTCCCATTAAAAATTTGCATATGTCCGAAAAAAGTTGTACCTTTGCACCGAGTTTAACAGACTTATTAAATATGACAACAAATGACTCGATGGAACTGCGGATTCGTGAGGTGGCGCAACAGCTCTTTTTCGAACAGGGCTATGCGGCTACATCGACCACGCAGATAGCAAAAGAGGTCGGCTGCACGCAGGCACTCGTTCATTATTATTACCGCACGAAAGAGAACCTCTTCCGGCAAATTTTTCTGGAGCAAGTCTTGGCGGCTCTGAATGTCATCGGACGCTCTTTGGCGAATGAGGAATCGTTTGACCGCTTCATCGAGCAAGCTATCTCTATGTATTTTGACGCGCTATCAAGCAATCCACGTTTGCCGTTCTTTGTGTTGGAAGAGTTGGTCAACAATCCCGAGCGCCGCAAGTACATGCGGGAGAAATTTGTCAAGAATCCCACTTATGCGATGCTCTATATGCAGTTTGACGCACGCCTCAAGCAAGAGCAGCAAGCCGGGCATATTACCAAAATCGACCCCTTTGATCTGATGATCACTATCGCTTCGTTGACGGTCTTTACGTTCGTCTCTCTGCCGATGTTTCAAGACCTGCTCTCGCAAACCGACGACCAAGTGCGAGACTACATCGCACACCGCAAATCCGAGATCATCCGCATGGTCAAAAAGATCCTCAAACCGTAATTAATTTAAGAAAGAGAAATCTCAAATATCCAAAATCCTATGTCAAATAAAAAAGTAGTAGTTATTTCCACAAGTCTCCGCCCGGGTTCGAATAGCCACATGTTAGCGGAGCAGTTTGCAGAAGGTGCCAAGAGTGCCGGACATGACGTGGAGTTAATCTCGCTTCGCGGCAAGGAGATTAAGTTCTGTATCGGTTGCCTCAAGTGTCAGGAGACAGGCGCGTGCGTGTTCAAGGACGATGTGCCGGCGATCATGGATAGCGTGCTCAACGCGGATGTCGTTTGCTGGGCGACGCCGATTTATTACTATGAGATGTCGGGTCAGATGAAGACGCTCATCGACCGAATGAACGCCATGTACCCGAAGGACTACCGTTTCCGCGACATCTATCTGCTGACTACCGCAGCCGAGGACGAGGAGTTTACGCCCAAACGCGCTGAGAGCGGTTTGCAGGGATGGATCGACTGCTACGAGAAGTGCTCTCTTAAAGCCCATCTTTTCTGCGGCGGCGTGAATGATCCGAAAGAGATTGCAGGCAACGCCAAACTGCAAGAGGCATACGAATTAGGCAAAAATATCTGATAAAACCGAAGTAAAACGACAATTTGGCATAAAAGTGGACAAATTGGCAGAGATTTTGGAACAGGCACATTTTTTGCCTCTCTCCGAGTGAAAACGCAAGTATGTTTTTAAATTCTACTATACGTATGAAAACGAGTACTAAAATTTGGATGTGTATTGCGGGTGTCGCACTCGTAGCACTCGGCGTAATGTGTATCCTTTGCCCCGGGACCACATTGTTAAGCCTGGCTTGGGTATTTGGTTTGATGTTCTTCCTCGGCGGTTGTACGGAGATGGCAGCCTGGTCGGCTACACGCGGATTTATCCCCATGAGCGGACTGATGTTCCTTTCGGCTTTGCTGCAGATTATCCTCGGCGCAGTCATGGTATTCCATCCGGCTCCATTAATGGTGGCACTGCCGTTCATTTTTGCTTTCTGGCTTCTCTTCGAAGGCATCAACCTCGCTATCAGTTCAGCTGATTTCAAGCGTGTCGGTTTCCACCGCTGGTGGATTGTTTGCTGCTTTGGTGTACTGGCGGCATGCTTCGGCGTGTACTGCCTGGTTAACCCGAATGTGAGTGCAGAGACCATCGCTTGGGTCGTCGGCCTGGGTATCATCCTTGACGGTATCGGCAACTGGGTCAAAGTAGCAGTAGTTAACAAAGTGGAGAAACGCTTCGTCAAACTGCATGACCGTCTCCGCGAAGTAAAGGACATCGATTGGGAAGAGGTAAAATGAACCAATACACCCATCGTTATTCGCTTACTGCGGCGGATATGGACACGCGTTACCGGATGACGCCGAACGCGGTTCTGCTCTATTATCAGGATTGCTGGGCACGCTATATGTCGTACCTGCATCTGGCTGCTTTTGATCTTGTCAAACAGAACCGCATCTGGGTCATTACGGAGTTCAACGCGTGGTTTGAAGAGCAAACAGCTCTTTGGTCGGACGATATCGATGTGACCGTTTGGAACAGCGAAGTGGGGGCACTCCGTCTCTATGCCGAGTTCCGCGTGCGTCGGTCGGATGGGGTAGAGGTGGCACACGGCTACGGCTGTTGGACGTTATTGGACACGGAGGCCCATCGTCTTGCGCCCATGACTCCTTTCCAACCGCAGATACCCGTCCTGCCGGAGATGACTTCTGAGACCCATAAGAAACGCCGTTTCCCGACGGACGGTACACCGCTCCAGCAGATTGAGCATCGTGTCAATCCCATTAACCTCGATTTCAACGGTCACGTCAACAACCGCACGTACCTTAGTATCGCCATGCAGTCGGCGGACGAGGCATTTATGGACGCACACGCGATTAGATGCCTGGCTATTCACTGGCTCAAAGAGACGTTCCTCGGCGACACACTCTTATGCCGTTTGAGTCTGTTGCCCAACGAGATGGACGAAACCGTTTATCACTACCTCCACACGATAAGCCGCAACGATGCCGAGACCGCAGCGCAGGTCTATTCCGAATGGATTCCGCGTACAGAGCAGATAGATGTGTCTGTTCATGCGTCGAGGAAATAAATAATGCAGGCTGCTATTATCAATTATTTTTTGTACTTTTGCAGGCAAAATCGCACATATATGACAAAGCATTTTTTATCGGCACTTGTGTTATTCTTCCTCTCTATGCTTCTTTTGGTGGCATGTAACCGTCCGGCTGAGACTTTCATCCCTGCTCCTCCGGACTATCAGGACACCACCATGTGGATCACGCTTGACGGCGATACCGCAGGAACAGGAGCAGACATCTTCTATGTCGTCTCCACGTGGGAGCAGGACTGGAAACACGACAGCCTCGTCTGCCATTATGCCGACGTCTGGAATCCCGAACATCGTGCGCACATGGCGATAGAGATTCGCGGAGTAGCAGCGTATATGTCACCCGGAAACCGCTTCTATGCGCCTTTCTACCGCCATACGACCATTGACGGATGGCTCACCCGCAACGAAGACACGATCTACCATCGTACGCGTCTGTCTATGGACGATGTCTGCCGGGCGTTTGACACCTTCATCGCACAGCGTGATAACTCACGTCCGCTCGTCATAGCCGGTTTCAGTCAAGGCGGTTTGGCGGTGGTCGAACTGCTCAAACACATGTCTGACGAGACCTTCAACCAGCTGGTGGCGGCTTATGTCATGGGCTATAAGCTCACTCCGCAAGACACCCTCTGTCCGCATATCCGTCCGGCGCAAGGCGAAACGGACACGCACGTCACCATCTGTTATAATACTGTCAAGGACGTGCGTTTCATCCAACCCGTCATAGCCGCTTCTTGTGTCTGCATCAATCCCGTCAACTGGCGTACCGATGCTACGCCTGCTACGCTCCACGACACCATTACCGTCTCCGTGGCACCCGAACATGTGCTCGTCGTCAGCGGTTATAGTGCATCGGAATATCCGCCTTTTGCCGATTTCATCAACGTGGGCGACATCCACAGCTGCGAACCTTGGCTCTATAGCGACTGTATCCGCCGGAACATCCAAGCCCGCACTCAGTCTTTTTCTTCGTCTATTGAATAAGAAACACGGACGCCACCAAGCAATATCTTCGGATGATAGAAAACTGCTGACCGTCACAGGTCGGTGGTTTTTTTTGACATGTGCAAGGTTTTTGGCAGAAAAATTTGTGTATGTGCGAAAAAAGTAGTATCTTTGCAGCGTTTTTAATGAATACCGACCAAATAACACATCAGCATATGAAATATCTTCGTACATCGTCCTTCGTACATCGTACATCGTTCCTTCGTACATTGTCCTTTGTCCCTTTGTCCCTTATTCTGTTGCTCTCGTGCCAAAAACAACAACCCGCTCCCGAGCCGGAGAAAGACAGCAGTGCGTTTGTCAATCTGACAGACATCATCCCCGATGCGGTTTTGGAGATCCGCTACTACAGCACGTATAATTTTGTGGGTGAACGCATCGACGGCTACGAGCAGCCGGTGGCGCTCATGACACGCCAGGCGGCAGACTCGCTCAAAGCCGTCAGCGACGAACTGAAGTCGTATGGCTACCGCCTTAAGATTTGGGATGCCTACCGTCCGCAGACTGCCGTCAACCATTTTATCCGCTGGGCGGAGAACGTGCAGGACACGGCGATGAAGAAGATTTTCTACCCCATGGTGGACAAGTCGGTGCTCTTTGAGCAAGGCTATATCTATGCGCGCTCTTCCCATTCGCGCGGTTCGACGGTCGATCTGACACTCCTTGATGCGGCTACAGGCAAGGAACTCGACATGGGTTCGCCCTTCGACTGGTTCGGCGAGGAGAGCCATCCTTCTTACCCCTGCAAGCTCTACCGTCAGTCCGAGAACCGCCTCATCTTGCGTAATGCCATGCTCCGTCACGGCTTCGAACCGATAGACAGCGAGTGGTGGCATTTCACCCTCCGCAATGAGCCTTTCCCCGATACCTATTTCGATTTCCCAATTAGGCAATTATGATATGAAAAATCCACTGTTTTACCTGCTTATTACGCTCTATGCCCTCACCGCTTGTTCCGGCGGTGAGGACTATCGGGAGCCCAAATCGGAGGAGGATCTCTCCGGCCTTGTACTGGCAGCCTCCAACGGCAGTTATTACCAGCAGAAGTACGAAAATCGCGCCGATGTGCAACTTTTCCTCACCTCCAGCGAAGCAGATGGCGTGCAGGCTGTACGGCAAGGGCACGCCGATGTCTATGTAAGCGACGAAGTGATGCTCACTCAGGCGGACCTGAAGCGTCTGGGCATGAAGAAAGCCTTTGTCGGCGAAGAGTGTTTCGATGTGGCTTTTGCCATCCGCAAGGGCAACACCGAGATGGCCGAGCAACTCAACGCCTTCCTTGCCTCTGCTCCGCTGAATGACATCATCAACTACTGGATCAACGGCGGACCATATACGGAGGAACCTGCCTATACCATCCCCGAAGGAGCCAAGCCTCTGCGCTGTGTCTGTGCTGTGAATATAGCCCCGATCAGTTATGTGGGCGAAGGCGGTAAGTGGCAAGGATTGGATGCTGACATTCTCCGGCGTTTTGCACATTCCCTCGGCAGACCTTTTGAGATGCAGTTTGTGGACATCGGCTCGGCTATCATGGCAATCAACACCGGCAAGGCGGATGTGTTCTCCGGCTGTCTTTTTATCACGGAGGAACGCCAGAAATCGATGGATTTCTCTGCCCCCTACTACAAGTGCCACCCGGGCTATTTCATCGTGGACCACTCCCGTGACGCACGTATGGGGCTGGGTGAGCGCATCCACATGAACCTCATCAAAGAGAACCGTATCAAACTCATCTGGGACGGTCTGGTCGAGACTATCAAGATTACGTTCTTTGCTATACTTTTAGGTACTATTCTCGGCATTGGTGTCTGTGCCTGCCGTCGCTCCAAGCGCAGATGGGTACGCGTACTGGCGGACCTATACGGCGATTTCATCAATGGTATCCCGACACTCGTCCTGCTGCTCATCCTGTTCTATGTGGTCTTTGCCAACTCCGGCATGAGTGCTACCCTGGTCGCTATCGTGGCGTTCGCCATGTGCTTTGCGTCCTCGGCGGGAAATATCTTCGACACCTCTATCTCTGCGGTACCCAAAGGACAGACCGAAGCCGGACTGAGTCTCGGTTTCACGCCCTTCAAGACCTTCATGGGTATCGTCTTCCCGCAGGCGCTGCGCAAAGGTCTGCCGCTCTACACAGGCGAGTGTATCTCACTGCTGAAGAATACCTCTATAGTGGGTTATATTGCTATCGCCGACCTGACGCGTGCCAGTGACCTCATCCGTTCCCGTACGTTCGATGCGCTCATCCCGCTGCTTGTTATTACGATCATCTATTTCATCCTCGCTTGGCTCATCCGCAAAACGCTGAGCCTCTGCCTCCTTCGTAAATAAATCGTACATTCGTAAATAAATCGTACATTCGTAAATCGTACATCCAATGATAACCATCCATCATCTCAGCAAAACATTTGTCAATCCGGACGGCTCGTCTCTGACCGTCCTCAAGGATGTGAACTGCACCATAGAAAAAGGCGAAGTGATCTCTATCATCGGTCCTTCGGGCACCGGCAAGAGTACGCTTCTCAGGGCCATCAACATGCTCGAACCGCCCACCTCGGGCGAGATCATCGTCAACGGCGAGAACATCACCGCGCCCGGCTATCCGCTGGACCGGCTGCGCCGTAAGATGGGCATGGTCTTCCAGTCCTTCAACCTCTTCGAGCACATGACCGTGCTGGAGAATATCACCTACGCCCCGATGCAGCTGCTCAAACTGCCCGAGGCGCAGGCCAAGGAGGAAGCGATGGAGTTGCTCAAGAAAGTAGGCATGGCGCAGAAAGCCGATGTCTATCCGTCCTCCCTCTCCGGCGGACAGAAACAGCGCGTGGCCATCGCCCGTTCGCTTGCCATGCACCCGGATGTCATCCTCTTCGACGAACCCACCTCGGCGCTTGACCCGACGATGGTTGGCGAAGTGCTCTCCGTCATCCGCCAACTCGCCAAATCCGGTCTGACCATGCTCATCGTCACCCACGAGATGCGTTTCGCACGCGATGTGAGCACACGTATCTTCTTTATGAACGAAGGTATCATCTACGAGGACGGCACGCCCGAACAGATATTCGAACACCCCGTGCATTCGGCTACCAAGGCGTTCGTCAACCGCATCCAGAAACTGGTCTATGAGATCGACTCGGACGACTTCGATTACCTGCAGATCCACACCGGGCTCAATCAGTTCTGCCTCAAGTACAACATCGCCGAGAAAGCCGAATTGGCTTATTCGCTCATCAAGGAGATACTCTTCACCCACATGCCGTCTTTCCGTCCGCTCACGCTGCGTCTGACGCACACCGAACTCTCCGGCGTGACGGCATTGGATTTCATGGTAGAGGGACTGAACGAATCGCCCCTGACCGATACCGCCCGTGCGTCCCTCCGTCCGCAGGTGAAGGAACTCATCGAAGAACCCACCACCCGCGGTTTCCGCATCAAACTGATTGTATGATCCATAGAAACAATAACATCTATGAACCTGAAAGAAAAGTTTAACAAGCACTCCTTGCGGTCACATGCAGGACTGTGGCTGATGCTTGTCGCCATATTGGCGATGGAGTCGATTGCCTGCGTACAGTATTTCTACACGCGTGCCACCATCAAAGCGGATGCCGTCTATCGCGCACAGTCCGAGTTGCGGTCGGCGGAACAGGAGATCAACACCGCCGCCGTGGAGCTGGAAGCAGCCGCGAAGATGCTTTCCAAGATGGCGGAGTTCTGCCTAAACAACCCTGACGCCATGCCGGGGTGCGTGAGCACGCTGCTTGAGACATTGGAGAACGTGGAGGGAGCCGGAATAGCTTTCGTGCCGGATTATTACCCGCAAAAGGGCCACTGGTACGAGGTCTATGCCACCCGCAACGAACGGACCGAGAAGGGTTTTGCCATCCGTCAGATAGGCGGAGCCGACCACGACTACACCCGGTCGGAGTGGTTCAACAACGGTCTCACAATAGACCATGCCTATTGGTCGAACCCCTACGCGGACAACGAAGGCGCACATGCTGTCGTCGTCACCTGTTCCTATCCCGTCCGCGATGCCGACAACCGTGTCGTGGGAGTCGTTTGTATCGACATTTCGCTCAGCAAACTGAAGTTCATCTTCGATTACCTGCAGGTCTATCCGGACAGTTATTACTCCATCTCCACGGCTTCCGGCAAGAGTATCGTTACGCCGGACACCGTGCCCGGACGCAAATACCTTAACTTTGACGAGGAGATTGACGCTACGGGATGGAAACTGTCTATCATCATCCCGGAGGATATCCTCTATGTCGAACTCAAGCGCGTCGGGCTGATTGTGAACATTCTGATGCTGCTCAGCCTCGCTCTGTTGGTGTTCATCATGTACCGCAGCACCAAGAACGCCTACAAGATGATAGAGATCAACAACCAGAAGGAGCGTATGGAAGGCGAACTGGAGATTGCGCAGACCATCCAGAGCGCCATGCTGCCCAAGGTGTTCCCGCCCTTCGTGGACCGTCCGGACCTGAATATATACGGAGTGGTGCATCCCGCCAAAGAGGTAGGCGGCGACCTGTATGATTTCTATGTCCGCCACGACAAACTCTTCTTCTGCGTGGGCGACGTGAGCGGCAAGGGAGTGCCTGCGTCGCTGGTGATGGCGATGATCCGTTCGCTCTTCCGCAGCGTCACAGCCCATGAGGAACATGCCGACCAAATCATGCGCCAGATGAACGACCCGCTCACCGAGCAGAACGAGCAGGACATGTTCGCCACCCTCTTTATCGGCGTGCTCGACATGGAGACCGGCGTGCTCGATTACTGCAACGGCGGACACAATGCCCCCGTATTGGTACACAAGCGGGAGAGCCGTCAGTTGGAGGTGCTGCCGAACCTGCCGATAGGTATCATGGGCGGCTTCGAGTATGTCGGCCAGACTACGCAGATACAACGCGGCGACACGCTCTTCCTCTACACCGACGGACTCACCGAGGCGGAGAACAAAGTACATGCCCAGTACGGCGAGGAACGGATGCTGAACCTGCTCGCCACCACCGACGGCATGCCGCCGAGAGACCTCGTAGAGACTTTCCAGAAAGATGTCGATGCCTTCGTCAACGGAGCGCCGCAGAGCGACGACCTCACCATGCTTGCCATCCGTTACCAGATATCGGCCATCGTCATGCGCAACGACATACAGCAGATTCCAACCCTCTCCGAATGGGTGGACGGATTGCATGTGCCCGACGAACTGAACATGCCGATCAACCTCGCCTTGGAGGAGGTGGTCTGCAACGTCATGCTCTATGCCTACCCGGGACGCAAGGACGGCAAAGTGTTTGTCGAATATACCGAGATTGAGAACGAGCAGGGCAAGCAGCTGATCTTCACCGTCTCCGACTCCGGCATACCTTTCGACCCGACGAAGCAGAAAGAGGCGGACACTTCGCTCGCGGCGGAGGATAGGGAGATAGGCGGCTTGGGCATACACCTCGTGCGCCAACTCATGGACGAAATCCGCTACGAACGCGTGGAGGGCAAGAACATCCTCACGCTGGTAAAGAAAGTATCATGTTAGAAGATATCATCCTTTCAGATTCCATCCGTTATGAGGCGCATACGCTTATTGTGGATATGCCGTCGGCTGAACCCATTCGTATAAAAGGCGCCTTTGGTGCGGCATTGTTGTGTGCGCTGCTCGTTGATACCGACGAGGGGAACCGCCGTGCTATCGCCATCGACTCCGACGAAGACAAAGCCGAGTGGATCCGGCGCTACGAACGGGAGGTGCGTCGCGACGAGTGGGGACTGCTGCCGGTGGAGGTCGATATGCTCTGTGATGCGTATCTCGCGTTCGCTGCGGATGACGATCTGCTGTCTTCTATATGCCCCAACGTCCTCCTGGCGCAACTCGCCTTCGACCTGATAGCCTTCTACATGCGTTACCTCGTTCTCGAGACCTTCCGTCCTACGATCTTCGAGGCTGTTCCGTTCCGAGAACCCTTTGCGGCATGGCTCCTTGAAGCAGCCCGTATTGAGACACGTCGCCAGCGCCTGCTCGCTATCGACTGGACCGACCCCGCCATCGTATACGATCTGGTGCATGAAATCTCCAATCAACCCATCAACTCATCAACCAATCAACCCATCAACTCATCAACCAATCAACCCATCAACTCATCAACCAATCAACCTTTATTCATCTTCTCCGGCCATAGTGCGGACGACGTCATGACTCGCTACTGGACCTGGCTTTGGCAGCAAGTCCGGCAACTCGCCTCCCAGGAACCCAATTCCAGAGCCGCACTCGCACGCTATACCAAATACGTTCTTGCCCAAGAGACCGACCTCGCCTTCCTCCAGAGCGAGATTGACGCACTCATCCCCGATGACCAAAAGCACTTCGGCCAATGGATCGAAAGATGGAATACCTTCATCACGCGCCAACTAAAGCCGCAACGCGAAATCCGCTTTTGGACCAACGGCGTTCCGCAAAAGACGCAGACACAACTCATCGAGTATCTGCGTCTTCAGGAACAATCCGAGTACCACTACAAGCGTCTCGCCTCCGCCGTCTATGCCCTCCGTTACTTAGGCTACGTCCGCCGCAAGCTTACCGACAAGGACATGCGTCAGTGGCTCTCCGAGCACCTCAATATCGACTATACCCTCCGCAACACCTCTTCGCAATACATGCGGGCATGGCGCGAGAATAGCCGCTATGCACCCTTCGTGCAAGACCATATCCGCCTCCTCGCCAACTACGGCATCAACCGCTTTTCCGCTCTCGATGAAGAATAGCCCTTCATTCGTGACTCAGTACCGATCGTACAAAATTGGGAAATTGTAGTATCCGCTTTTTGCCTAATACGGCATCAGGCTTTCCGCTTATTTGTGCTTCCCATCGGTCGTGCAATTCCTGGTATCGGACGTGATGCTCATCATGAATGATCGTCTTGGCTTCACGACAGGCAGCTGTCCATCGCTCATTCTGAGCAGCCTCAGCGCCTCTCCTGGGTTTCCTCTTAAAATCTCGCTTCTCTCTGTTGAAAGCCTCTTTCGGCCCCATGCCGACAATCTTTCCGTTAATTTTAAATTTCTTTTGGCGCATCACCGTGCAATCCGTTCTCGACATCTTGCCGGTCAATTTCTCAATTGCATCAATAGTTTCAAATTGTGCCATACTTTTTCCTTTCTTTTTTCTTATTACGTTTAGCCTAAGTGCAGGTAAACGTTGGTTATTCGTTGGTTATTCGTTGGTTGTTCGTTAGTTATTCGTTGGTTATTAATACTCCGTCCTCTTGACGACAAATCCGCGTCGTCCCTTCCGTGCTCGCGGATCTCCCCGTCATTCATTCCGTGTTTTCGGATCTCCCCGTCGTCCATTGCGTCGGATGCTATCCGACATCCTAGCAACGTCCTTTCCGTGCTCGCGGATCTCCCCGTCGTCCATTGCGTCGGATGCGGATCTCCCCGTCGTCCATTGCGTCGGATGCGGATCTCCCCGTCGTCCATTGCGTCGGATGCTATCCGACATCCTAGCAACGTCCCTTCCGTGTTTTCGGATCTCCCCGTCGTCCATTGCGTCGGGATAGTATCCCGACATTTTTGAGTGAGATTAGTGAGATTAATGAGACTAACTTTTTAGTTCGCACATTATCAGCTGCTTATGATTGCCTCAAAATCTCATTAATCTCATTAATCTCATTAGTCTCATGCTGTTTTTTGATATTTTCCTCTATGACTACGGATCACGAGACCTTCTTCCAACCATTTTTCATTCCATCTGAAAATAGTGGCTCTTGACACACCATACCGTTTACCTTCGGTTTCCAATTCATGGTTGTCATACTCCGCTTTCAGCCCCTCAAACACCACCTTCCGCTGATCCAACTGTTTCACTTCCGGCATTGTCTCCGTCTCATCGCCCTTAATCATTCGGTACGCCATCGCCATATGCATCAGCATCTTACTCCCGATCATCTCTGCCGTCTCATAATCCTGGTCGCTACAATAAATAGTATCGACCATATATGGGCGATCTTTATCTCCGTCTCTTTCGTCCGTTTTGCCGGATAGTATCCGGCTTTCTTCTTCCATTTCAGGCGAATGGCATTCGCCGCTCTCCATTCTCATCGCGCTTAGTACCATCGCCATCCTCTCTATCTGTACCGCCATTCGTATCACCGCCGAGTGGAAGTTCTCGCCGAGCATCTCAATCAGCGTTCGATACTCCGTCTCCAGCTTCTCGCCCAGCCGCTCTTTCTGTGCGTCCGTGAGGCTCCATTCTCTTTCGCCGGCATTCTTCAATCCTTCGTACGTCCGTAGGAGTTGCTGCCCCACTTGTCTCGCCACTGCGCTATTCTCGCTCTTGGCGGTCACATAACTCTTCTCAAACGGATGACTCCCGCGTTCTACCAGCGTCAGCAAGCGGCTGAAATAGCCATTCTCTACGCTCGGCACAAGGGCTTTGTATTGACTGAACGTACCGGTTAACAGCATACTGAGCCTCGGGCAAGCAATCTCCGAACTCCCCTTGACGCGGTTCCTGCTGATCGCCTCGTGCTCTGCCGCTTTACGAAGCGCGGTATTATAGTTCGCCGCACCGGCCTTCCAGATGTCGGTGATCACCGAACCCTCGCTCTCGTGCATATAGCCGACGCCCCCTTGCTCTTCCAGCGCCTTGTACCATGCCGGCAGCGTACTGTCGCCGGCTATAAGCATGGGGTACTGCTCATCCACTACGCGCATCATCTCCAGCGCTTGGTTGGCGATACCCTTGCCTGATGCCGAAGACGCCAAGATGAAACATTGCAGGTTCGCATAGTATTTCTTGCCCGTCGGTCCATACCGGAAATAGAGATTAGGAACGCACGCGCTCGCGGCCGCCAAAGTCGCCATCAGCAGCATGTCCTTCTCCTCTTCGGTCTTCGCCAGACTCAGCATGTTTTGAATACTCTCAGGCAGATTTTGCATGTCGAGATGTTCCACAATGCGGAGGTCCACCTGCTCCTCCTGATTTAGGTTTAGATTGTTAATCATACTAATAAATAATTTAATAGTTAATAAATAGGTTATAAATCCGGGGTCCCCAGAGTAAACTCCTTCTATATATACGGACGAACCCTTACCTATTTCCCTATTTCTACAACCTATTTTCTTGCTATGCAACAGAAATATGCCTCCTATTCGCCTCATTTTCATCCCCTAAGAAAATCCTATTTCCATGTGTACGCAAAAAAAAGAATCATGAAAAACGAATAAAAAAGAATGAATTATTTGCATATGTCAAAAAAATGTAGTATCTTTGCGCCGTTTTTTATAAAGTGCGAGTAAAATGCATACACACTGCACATACGGCACTCATAGCCAACGAAATACCTCTGCTTCCATATGGAGGAGGTATTCGCATACCTCGCCTCCGCAGTCATATTGTAAGCAACCCACAGACCAACGCAACGCTATCACAGGCGGTGCCCGCAATTTGCGGGTGCCGCTTGCGCGTATATATTGATAATTTTTGACTACATAAATAATGAAGAAAATCTACACTCAGCCACGCATAGAGACCGTGGCAACCACTCCGCAGCAGATCCTCTGCGCCAGCGGAGGTATCCAAGCGCAAATCTCCGGTTATAATCAGAACACCGGCGGCGGATTTATCCAATCCGTCATCATGGGCATCGTCTGCTCGTCGCTGCTTTTCCTCGGTACGGCGTGCAGCACCACTAACAACCCCGACCAGCCCAAGCAGCAGGCGGAGCTCAAACCCCGCACGCTGATAGTGACGCAGCAAGCCGTCAGCAAGGTCACACCTGCATCGGTCGTCAGACGTCTTCCGCAGGCTACTATCACGGACGAGGGAACAACCCTCGATGCCCTATGGGAGATAAACGATGCGGTCTTCTTCCGCAATCTGAGCCGCAACGAATACCACGACGAGGAAACGGATAGTTACCCCGACCTCTTTGGCACGCTCCGTGCAGACAAGGCGGAGCGCATAGCGTCGTTCTCCGGAGACAGGGTATGGTGTACAGAGGATGACCAACTGGCGCTTATCTATCCTGCGCCTGATCCGGCGGACTTCACATTCTACGAAAGCCCTCTGTCTGCGGAATACACCATCTCCGTAGCCGGACAGGACGGTTCGTTGGCAACCTTGGCAAATAAATACCACCATATATACGGTATCGCGAGTGTAGTGTCCGTCACGGAGACTACCGCCAATGCGGAATTGGCTGAGATGAAGAGCCTGATGACGGTTTGTAAGTTCTCCTTTGAGGATGAAAATGTCCCGGGTACGTCGCTCCCGATCAGCTCGCTTACCATCAGCGTAAGCGGAGGCTACTATGGCGGCACTTATCCGCAGGAGGGTACGGTGTACATCGCGCAGAGCGTATCCGCATGGGATGTATCCGTAGAGCCGGAGTGGGAAACTCCCGCCGCAGGCGGCAAGCCGCTCACCATTGACACAAAAGGGGTAAATCCGACGGAGGTCTATGTAGCGCTGTTCCCAGACGTGGAAGCAACCTATTCCTTCACCGTCATCAGCGGAGGGAATACCTACACCGGCACGGCGAAAGCCACCCTCAACGAAGGCGAGTTTGTGCCTGCCACCGGGCTAAAGCTCGAGAAGCAGCCGTAAAATCTCAAAGCTGACAGCTGAATGCTGACAGCCCACTCTACCAAATGGTACTTGGTACTTGGTCACTTGGTACTTGGATTGTTCTTTGACATATTGGATTACCGAAACAGGAGACGCAAGTCCGTTTGCAGGAAATCTGCCAGAGGCATTCCCTCGTTTCCTACGACAAAGGCTTGCAGCGGCTTGTATTTGCTGCTGAAGAGATGCAGTCCGGCGTTGGTGCGGGCGTTGTTGCTTTTCACCTCTATCGCCACCACGGACAGACCGCGCTGGAGGATAAAATCCACCTCGGCGTTATTCTCCCGCCAGTAGTAAACCTGCATGCGGTGTTTCTCCGCCTGGGATAGCAGATAACTGCCTACCGCCGATTCCACTTGCCGTCCCCACAGGGCGGCATCGGTCCGGACGGAACCATAAGTGGTCTGGTTATAGACATTCATCAGCGCGTTGTCAAACACCTGCAGTTTCGGTGTGCTGCTGTACTTGCGTGCTTTGTCGCGTGCGTATTTCTGCAACCCCGATACCAGATTGGCTTCCGCGAGCAGTTGCAGATAGTTGGCGAGCGTGGTGGCATTGCCTGCTTCCTGCAGGTTGCCTAACATCTTCCTGAATGACAACTCTTCACCGGAGTAGGCGCAGCACATCGTGAACAACTGGCGCAGCAAAGCAGGTTTGTAGATATTGCTGGTTTGCAGAACGTCTTTGTTGATAGAGGCCTCTAAAATGGCATTCTCGACATACGCCCGCCATCGGTCTTCGTCAGCAATCATCTCTGCCGCACCGGGGTAGCCGCCATAATAGATATAGGTGTCGAGATCCCAACCGAACGCCTCGTGCATCTCGGAGTAGGTCCAGTGCGTCATGCGGATGAGTTCAAACCGTCCGGCTAAAGACTCTGTCAGTCCGTTCATGATCATCAGACGGGACGAACCCAGAAGCACCAGTTTGATGGGCATACGGTTGAATGTATCCAGATCCCATTCCTTCTTGACGCGTTCAGACCAGTTGGGGATTTTCTGTACTTCGTCAATGACCAGAATCAGTTGCTCCGGTTGGCGGGATTGTACCATCAACCGCGCAGACTGCCACTTCTCCGCCAGCCATTCGTCAGAGGCGTAGATATTATCCGCCGAAAAGAACAGATGAGGAATGTCCAGCTGCTCCATAGCTTGGGTCACCATCGTTGTTTTGCCTACCTGACGGGGACCAACGATCACTTGAATGAACTTTCTCGGCTCTTTCAACCTTGCTGTAAGTTCCTTAGTTTCAGACCTTTGTATCATATTGAATAAAAATGTTCAAAAGTAAAATAAAAAATGTTCAGTTGTTGCAACATTTTAACGTTTCCGGCTGCAAAGGTACAACAAAAATTGCACATATGCAAGTGTTCGGGTATTTTTTGCCGAATAAAATGCAATTTTATCTGTTGTATGGGGCTATGAGACGTCTATGCTCGCATAAGAACGGCTTATAGACCTATGCAACAGGGAAAGCCGTCAGGCTTGGCAAAAAATGCCCGCGGTGGTATATGTCCGGCAGGACGCGACTGTACTTTCGGGGGAATGCCCGTAGGGCAGGCGGCGTCCGAAGGTACTAAAAATAAATGATATATGCAACTAATTCCGCAAGAAATGCATCTTTTTAGTGCAGATTTTACATAAATATGCATTTTTTTAGTGCAATCAGGTAATCCAATATAGCGATCCTAAAAGAAAATTATTTTTGGAACATTGTTGATAATTTTGGACTGATAGAAAAGAAATATACATAGAGAAATTTTGATAATATAAACAAAAACAATAACATTTATGAAAACTAAATCGACTGTCGGAAGACTGATTACTCACTTTTCGAAGTGGCGCGAGAGTGGCGCGAGAGTGGCGGCTATGCTGCTCTTACTCTGCACCTCCGCTATACCCGCTTGGGCATCCACTTCATGGAATACAACAAGGGATGATGAAGGCGGAGGGACAGCGCGATACAGGGGAGAGTGTTCCGGTATTGCTGGTATAATGGATTTTTCGGGCTCTTTCGAGACAAAGAAAACGTTCAATCCTGATAACAACCAATTCTATTGGGAATTCACCGTGTTTGCGGGTTATGCTGATTATTTCGGTCACCCACAGTATGACTGTGAGTATAGTGGAGAAATCTATGTGATGACTGCTGACAGTCAGGCACATTCGATAGCCAATTGGAAGAAAGAATATTATAAATGGGACGAAGTATCCTATAGTATCACCGACAGCACATGGGGCTACATCCATGCTTCCAATTTATCCAATTATAGATATATAACCATACAATATATGCCTTCCTCCAGAGCCTTTGAAGATGGCGTGAAGTGTATTATGATGAAAGAGAACGTAAATGGGAGATCCTATGGTTACTGGGCGTCTGTGCAATGGGACAAGAACATCGACTGCACGGCGCTCAAAGAGGGGTATCCGATGCCGAAGTTCTCTTCCGTATCATGGGGCACGGACGGCTCTTTGCGGGGCGTGGTGACGGATGTGCCGGACAAACGCTCTGACAACCGCTTCAAGCAGTCGTACGGAGTGTATGAGTATTTCTACGATAGCGTAGAGATGAGCACTTACCAGTACTTCTACACCACCTCCAGCAGCAATGTGAGCATCACCGAAAAGAGCGGCGGCAAGATGGACTTGGAGTGGAAATCCTGGCTCCGCGGCTCCGACGCAGGGCATACCGAGTACGCCTACACCATGCCCGTCTATCTGAAATACCGAGGCGGTATGCATGTGAACTTGGGCGGGACCCTTGCGCATGACAACTTCCTCTACCAGCCGTATATCACGGGCACTTATGTGCAGCCCTACACACGCCCTGTATCGGTAAGCACCGACTACAACAAATGGACCAAGGAGGTGACCGTCAGTTGGGAAAGAAGCAAGATCGAGACCGCCTACGACGGCTCCTCGACCAAGGACGTCGAGTGCCGCACAGACGGCAAATGGTATGTGATCCGCTACGAGTCGGGCAAGCCCAACGACTACACCCTTGTCAATACGCTGAACGGCAATGCCTCCTCCCTGAAAATGACCGACAGCAACATTGAGTACGACCAGAAATATACGTATCGCGTGATCTTCCTGCCGGATATATTGGAGAGCACGTACAAGGACAAGCTGACGCAGCTGCCGGGTTACCAACGCACCCGCAACGACTACGACCTTTGGATGGAAACAGGCGAGGTGGAGACGAAGATGGATGTGAAGATCGAACTCTGGCAGGACATGAAATACACCGCAGCGGTGCGTCTGAAATGGAGCTACGGCATCGAGTTGGATGACCTGACGTGGCATATCGACTACCGCGATGCGGGCAGCAACAAGGCATGGCAGACGCGGAGCGAGGCACCTGTGGTGGACAAGAATCAGTCCGAAGCGATGCTGGACATTACCGGCAGCTCGGTCTGCGACCCGAAGGAGTACCGCGTGCGCGTCTCTATCAACGGACGGGTACACTATTCCAATATAGCGTCCACCTCCGTACCCGACAGCACGTATATCAGCGAGGTGGTTGCCTCGACGGGTACGGAAGAGAGCTCCGTGACCGTCAAATGGAAAGTGGAGCGTCCTGACAAGCTGTATGACATCTGGTACCGCGTGCTCCGCCGCGTGATCGGCGACAGCGAATGGACGCTGCTCACGGACGACAAGCACGGCACGGCTTCCGAATATACGTTTACCGATACGCGCGCCCTGGCAGGCTCGTACTACGAATACTCGGTAGAGGCGTACGGCGCGCAATGCGAGGCGCAGCTGACGAAGAAGAACGAAGTGATTGCTCCGGGCTTCAGTCAGGCAAACGCCACGATCACCGGACATATCTCCTACGGCACGGGTACGGCGGTGCAGGGCGCGAAAGTACAGCTCTACAACGTGCCTACGGAGGAGAACGATATCGTACCGCAGTTCTTCTCGCGTTATATCAGCGGTGCGGGCAAGGGTCTGCAATGGAGAGGCGACTCGGCGCGCTATGCCTCGGTGCTGAACGGCGGCAAGGACATGACGCTGCAGCTGTGGGCACGCCCGAGCAGCTTCGGTGCCGACCGGCAGCAGCTGCTGCAACTCACGAACGCAATCGAATTGGGAATCCGGCGTAGCGAGGGTGTCTTCCACCTCTATGCCATCGACCGCTCGAACGGAGGCACCGACCTCACCGAGTTCCCCTCGCTGACGTTCTCCGCGACCGAGTTCACCCATATCTCCGCCACATACAGCGGTGGCAAGTGGCGTTTCTACACGGGTACGGACAGCCTGCGCACCGACAGTATGCAGGTGGCTAACAGCGGCTGGCAAGCCATCCGGACCGCCGGAACGCTGACCTTCAGCATCGGCGGCGACAACCGCGCTGCGGGAAGCGCCTTCACCGGCAGCGTGGACGATGTGCGTCTGTGGAGCCGCGCCCTCCCGCGCAAGGAGATAGAGAACAACTACTGCCGTATCCTCGGCGGCACGGAGAAAGGTCTGTTCCTCTACTGGCCGCTCGACGAAGGATTGCGCGTAGTGAAATACGCCTTCGATGTAGCCTGCCAGGACGGTATCTACCAGCTCAACCACCCCGAGGTAGGTGCGAACGTGATCCCCACTACCGATGTGCCCAAGCACCTCGGTCTGTACGGACTGACCGACAGCGAGGGCGACTACATCATCCGCGGCATCCCCTTCCAGCAGGGCGGTACGAACTACAAGATCGCGCCTGAGTTGGGCATCCACCGGTTCAATCCCGAGAAACGCTCCATGTTCGTCAGCCCCTCGTCCCTTACGGCGAACAATATCGACTTCGAGGACGTGAGCTCCTTCCCCATGCGGGGTCATGTCTATTACGCCGGCACGAACATCCCTGCCGAGGGTATCCGTTTCTATATTGACGGCGAGTTGGTGACCGCCAACGGCAAGGTGAAAGAGACCGATGCGGAGGGCTACTACGCCATCAGCGTACCTATCGGCGAGCACTACGTCGAGGCAAGTCTGGACGGACACACCATGGTAGCCGGCGGCAGGTTCCCCCTTACCGGCACCTATAACTTTACCGACGAAGTGCAGTACGACTTCTTCGACTCGACGCTTGTCAATTTCGTAGGACGTATCGGTGGCGGTACGGTCAACGACACCCTGCCTGTCGGCTTCGGGCTGTCGAAGAACAATATCGGCGTGGCGACCATCACCCTCGGTCTCAACAACATCGACCTCTCCTTCAACCGCCAGCAGCCCAAGGTGACCGAATATGCTACTACGGACCGCTTCTTCGCTTCCGACACCGCGTCTATCCGTAGCCATGCTTCTACCGGTGTTGGGGAATTGTCCCGCTATATCGTCATCACCACGGACTCGGCGACAGGCGAGTTCTCCGCCCTGCTTCCGCCGCTCAAATATATCACCAAGAGTATTAAGATCTCTTCGAACAGCAAAGAAATAGCGTTCACCTCGCTTCCGGAGATCAACCTGACCAACCCGAGAGCAGCGCGGACGGATTCCATCCGGACGACGAACGCCCAAGGCGACTCCGTCACGCTGAACTACACGTACAACACCAAGATGGTGCAGACTTATTTCGCCCGTCCGCAAGTGGATGTGGTTCAAGTAGGAAATCCTGCCGGTGCGTTCGGAATGGACTCCATCATCTTGAAACTGGACGATGTAGTAAGCGACACCCTCCGCCAACTCTATACCGTAAGTGGCGACACGGTGGCTTACCGCTTCGGCTATCCCGTCTATAAGACCTTGGATGCTGTAGAGTACGCGATACATGCCTACGAGGCATATACCAACTACGACGGTGCTGCTCCCGTGACGGATACCCTGGACCTCAACGGTCAGGAACTGGTCATCGGCAATGAGATGAGTGCCAGCCAATCCGTCATCTACGATGCGCCGGAGGACTCCACGCAATATACCCCCGGTCAGGTCTATCAGATGCGGCACGACCCGATTACGCTCGACAAGAACGGTCGCGCCCGCGTGCAGTGGACAGTAGGTTTCCCGAACATCGTCTCGCCCTTCACGCGTCAGTTCTATATCAACCTCACGCGCGACGACCGCACCTACACGCCTTTCCGCATGGACGCAGTCGTATTAGGGCAACTCACTACGGGTAACAACTTCGTCACCAAGGGACCGGACAATGTGCAGTTCATCCTGCGCGACCCCTACGGCGCACATTCCAAGACCACCCTCAAGACAGGTAAAGTATTTACCAAAACGAAATTCGATACCTATCAGGAGGCGGGAGAGCATTCGCTGGTAGCGGACTTTTTATTAGGTTCGGATGTTGTGACTTCGCAAGGACTAGGTCTTGCTCTTATCAATTCAAGCCACGTACATACAGATCTTTCTTTCGGCTTAAAGGCCAACTGGAAAACAACGCACAGAGAGGACTCCGTGTTCGTAGAGACTACGGTGGAATCCATTTCCACCAGCGACAAATATCCGTACGTAGGTGCCATGGGCGATGTGTATGTAGGTACGTCCAATAATATCCTCATCGGCACCTGCCGGAAAGTACATATCAAGAAGAATGTGCAGAGCGGCAAGTACGAAATCGTATTGGAGGACGCAATGGCATTGGGCGCACAAATCAATACTATGTTCGCCTATTCGCAATACGAATTGGAGAAGGTGATGATTCCGAAATGGAAAGGCATGCGCAAGCAGTACCTCACGCAAGTAGCGTCGAAAGAGGCTGCCGAGAGCTACGTCAATAACGGCAAGTCCGCCAAATGGTTGACATGGCTCGATCCTTCCGCCTCCAACTATGGCGAGGCAGGTACATACGTTTTCGTGGCACCGGAGCATCCCGAGAAGGAAGAGCGGGACAGCGTAGAATGGTGCAACAACCAGATTGTGGAATGGGAAGATTGCATCCGGCGAAACGAGGAGGCAAAGATAAAAGTGATGGACAGCCAGACACCGAAGAACTACTCCATTGACGGCGGCAGCAGCCGTACCTTCACCTTCCGCAACGACACCACCGGCTTCGACCAGAAACAGACAAACTATATGGTTAGTGTCATCGGAGGTTGGAAAAACAATTGGGAATACAAAAATGTAGCTTCGGTAGGCATCGTGACCAACTTGCAGAACACTGTAGGTTTCGGTAATGTCTCCGGAACGGGTAAAGATTCGACAAACTATACCGAATGGGATTACGTTCTCTCCGACGGCAACCGCGATGTGGATCTCTCCATCAATATGTACGATGCGGAGTCCGGCAACAACAGTAAGATCTTCACCCTCTTCGGCGGTCAGACCTACAACCCCTACGAGCCGGCTGATTCCACCCATTACTACAAGCCCAACGGGCAGTCTCTGCCTCTTGGCAACGGCTCCGTACGGATGGAGGAACCGCGTATCAGCATCGGCGACGGCACCGGCAATCCCGCCAAGAGCCTTACCCTGACCGACATTCCCGCCGGGCAGAGCGTGAACGCCGTGCTCTACTGCTCCAACATGAGCAACTCCCACCAAGGCAGGAACTTCAGCTACGACTTCGGTATTATTGAGGGCAAGAACCAGAAAGGTCTGGAGATCCTCATGGACGGCACGCCCGTTAAAGGACGCTCTATCCTCCTCAACCAGAACGAGACCGCGCAGAAAGTGATTTCCATCCGTCAGACCGACGAGTCGATCCTTGACTACGACAGCATCGAGATATGGTTCATGTCGCAGTACCAGCCGAATGTTATCTACGACAAGGTACTGCTGAGCGTACACTTCCAGCCCTCGTCCT
This sequence comes from Paludibacteraceae bacterium, assembly GCA_017509715.1. Lineage (GTDB taxonomy): Bacteria > Bacteroidota > Bacteroidia > Bacteroidales > Paludibacteraceae > Colicola. The sequence goes on from JAFWOU010000011.1 coordinate 162,312, forward strand.
CTCCGGTGACCCTGACGGCGGAGAACCCGGTTCTCAACACCGACGTGACGACGGGCAACGGCAAGCTGCAGCTCCGTCTGTCGGGCTTCAACCGCCATTTCCGCAATCTGAAGGAGATAGGCGTGCAGTACCGCTTCGCGGGCAACACCCAGTGGACCGACCTCTACGCCTGGGCGACGAGTGC
>JAFWOU010000012.1 GCA_017509715.1 Paludibacteraceae bacterium
AGCACCGGCTGTGACGGACAAGTGCAACAATGCGCTGAGCCCAGTGGGCGACGCCGAGGAGGGGGGCACGTACGACGGTTGCTCGGGCACGAAGACGTACACCTACACGTACAAGGATTGTGCGGGCCACTCCCACGATTGGGTCTACACGTACAATATCGTGAAGACTGCACCGGTGATCGCTTCCGATGGCTACGAGAGCAGTAAGAACATCTCCTGCATCGCTGACGCTACGGAGCCGACTGCGATTCCTTCCGCTAAGAACAGCTGCGACGAAGTTGTCACTCCGACGATGGAGCGCACCACGGACTGGACAGGCGGCAAGGAGAACTGCACCGGCAAGATCATCTACACGTACACCTACACGGACTGCGACAAGAGCAGCACTTGGAGCTATACCTACAACCTGAACAATACGGTTGCGCCTACCATCGCATTGAAGGATGGTGTACAGGCAACCTACGACCTCGGATGTGATCCGACGATCGAGGATATCACGGTCTCTGATTTTGTGGTGACGGACATCTGCGATGCGAATGCCTCTGTTCAATTGAGTAGCGCGGATGATGTGACGAACTGCGTCCACACAAGGGTTTACACGGCCACGTACACGAACGCATGCGATGTCGTTGCGGATCCGGTGACGGTGACCTACACTTGGACGGTGAGCCAGGCTCCTGAGATCGGCGACATAACTGTTCCTGCGGCCCTCCCTGCCGGCAACTGTAAATATGCTTTGCCGGATTTGCGGGATGCTACCATGGCTGTCACAACTGACCCTTGCGGAGGTACACCAACCTTCGTCAGCCAGTCTCCTGCGGCCGCTACGGAATATGCCCAGACATCGACGGAGACAAATATAACGGTTACGGTAACCGTGCAAGGAACGTGCGGCAGAACCACTTCCCAGGATGTGACGGTGGTGATCCCAGCGAACGACCTGAACTTGACGATGCCATCCGACGTGGCTATCTGTAACGGAAAGTCTACAGATCTGGAGGCTACCTCTAACGCCACCACGTTCTTATGGTCTCCTGCTACAGGCTTGGACAAAACGGACGTGGCTTCCGTGAAGGCTAATCCAACCACTACGACAATCTATACGTTGACCGTGGCGAATGAGAACGGTTGTACTACCAACGGTGATGTGACGGTGACGGTTAATCCGTTGCCGGTGTTGGCTATCGTTCCTGTTGAGACTTTGTGCCCTAATGTGGGTTCAACAACGGTTACCGCGAACATCACAACCTCCACTACGCCTAATTATACCTACGATTGGACGAGCGATGTGTTGTCGTTGTCTGACAAGACATCCGCTAACACGACGGAGACGTTCAATGTCTCAATCCCTACGGATTGTGGTGAGAATTATACGATTAATCTGAAGGTGACCGATGCTAATGGTTGCGAAAGCGAATCCGTTTCACAAACAATAGAGGTGAAGGATGAGACCGCACCGACATTGAGCGGCACATGGCCTGATAATATCACAGGTCAGGACAACTGCTTCGCGAATGCGGACGCCAGCGGATTGTTGAGTGATGATGATGTCGCCGCACTTTACAGCGACAATTGTAATGTGGTGACCGTGACGCACGAGGATGCCAACACATTGACGTCGGATTGCGGCTGGACCATCACCCGTACTTATACAATCAAAGACTTCTGTGGCAACTCGACGACCAACACGATGAGCGTGAGCGGAAGCGACCAAACGGCTCCTGCGCTTACGGGTAGCTGGCCGGCTGATATAACGGATCAGAACAACTGCTTCGCTGATGCGGACAAGAGCGGACTTAAGTCTGCCGAGGACATCGCCTCTCTGTACGAGGATTGTGGTGGCGTATCTGTCACGTTTGAAGATGCTAACACCTTGACGTCGGATTGTGGTTGGACCATCACCCGTACTTACACGATCAAGGACGCATGCGGCAACACCGTTACGCCTTCACCGACGATGAGTGTGAGCGGAAGCGACCAAACAGCTCCTGTGCTTACGGGCATTTGGCCTGCTGACGTGACGGGTCAGAACAACTGCTTCTCCAATGCGGACAAGAGTGTGCTTGCGACCGAGACGGAGGTGGCGGCTTTGTTCACGGATAATTGTGCCGGAGAAATAAATGTGACATATGCGGATGCGGAATCGCTGACAAGTGATTGTGGCTGGACCATCATCCGTACTTATACAATCAAGGATGCTTGCGGTAATACCGTGACCCCTAACCCGACGATGAGTCTTAGCGGAAAAGACCAAAGTGCTCCGGAGATCGCTTCATCGCTTATCACTTCATCTCCTGCGGATGTCGCGAACTGCGTGTTCACTGTGCCTGACTTTGAAGCCGCAGTCAGAAGCGCATCTTCCGACAATTGTACGCTGGCGAATAATTTGATCATTACTCAAAACCCGACAGCAAATACAGTATTGACGGGAACAAGAGACGTGACCATTACGGTTGCGGATGCTTGCGGTAATGAGACTCCTTGGACAATCACCGTGACTGTTCCTGAAACGATTAATGCTAACATCACCTCCGCCGAGTCCTTCTGCTACAACACCTCCGATGGTGTGATCGAGGGAACGTTCGAGGGTGGTAAGGCTCCTTATACGGTAAGTTGGAAGGGCGCCGCAACCGGTTCTCAGTCAAATGTTTCCACAATTAAGATAGAGGACTTGCCTGATGGTGACTATACCGTCACGGTGACGGATGTGAATGGCTGCCATGTCGATAGGAATGCTACCATCGCACAATTGACCCAAACCATCACATTGACCGCCGATTCTAAGGAGAAGGTTTATGATGGCGAGGAATTGACGCTTCACACCTATACGGGTGGCGATAACTTGGAGCCTAGCGATGAGATTGCCGATGTGGTCTTCTCGGATGCTAGCAAGATCACCAATGTGGGTCAGGAGGATAATGTTATCGAGTCCTTCAAGATCATGCGCGGAAGCCAGGATGTCACTTGCTACTACAATAGGGTGACGAAGGATGGAGAACTAAAGGTGACTTGCCAACCTGTTACGGTGACGGCTAAGAGTGATGAGTTCGAATACGATGGAGCGGTTCATTCCAACGCTGGCTACGATGTGGCTGGCTTGGTTGGCTCGGATGCGATCTCTGCTGACGTTGTCGGCTCAATCCAATATGTGGACCAAAGCCCAGTGACAAACGTATTGCAGTCTTATACGTTCACTACGGGTAATCCGGACAACTATTGCGTGACAACCGTAGATGGTGAGTTGACGATGAAGTATGCCGGATGTATCAATCTTACGATTACGGCCAATAGCAATAGCTGGGAATATGATGCGACAGCACATTCTGAAGATAGTTACACCTTGACGATCGGAGAGGGTAGCACTGCGGTTACGGCTCAGGTGGGTGCTGGCGGTGACTATACGTTTGACAATGGTGATGTCTTGAAGGTTGATGTCGCGGGCGCTATCACGAACGTGACGGAAAGTGACGTCGATAATGTCGCGACCGTTTTAAGCATCCTGAATGGCTCTACCGATGTCTCTTCCGCTTATTGTGTGACAACGGAGGATGGTAAACTGACCGTTACGCCTAAATCTGTGACAATTAAGATCGAGGATTCGAAACACTACGATGGAAATGTGCTGGTTACAGACTATAGCAAGGCGATTGTGACAGGATTGGTGGATGGCGACGCCCTGATTGCGGGTGCCGTGACAACGAGTGGCAAGGATGTTGCAACTTATACGTATGACGCTTCTTCTTCAATTAGCACATTGTTTGAAACGTCGAAGGGAATCAGCAATTATAGCGTTACATATGATCTGACGCAGGTTATCAACAAACGCCAAATCATCTTTACTTCTTCCGATGCGGAAAAACCTTACGATGGTTCTCCTTTGACGAAGCATGAGGTGATTGTCAGCGGTGAGAACTTTGTCAATGGTGAGGGCGCTACCTTTGATGTGACGGGCTCTCGTACCGATGTGGGCTCTGATCTGAATGCATTTACTTATACCTTCAATGATGGTACGGATGCCAATAACTATGAGGTTGCTAAGGTGAAGGGCACGTTGACGGTAACGGCGAACATGGAGCCGATCACGATAGCGAGCGCGAGCCGCAGCTGGACGTACGACTGCACGAACCACAATTACGAGACCTACACGGTGACCTACGGCGGCGCGGAGGTGACACCGGAGGCTGACGGCAAGACGTTCATACTGCCTACGGGCGATGAGCTGGTGATCCAGAGCACGGCCGCTGGCGTGACATACTACGACGCAAGCTACAGTGAGAACAACACGTACACGTACACGCTGGAGCACGCCAACCAGTACGGAGTCGGGGTCACCACGACGTACGGAACGTTGAGCATAGACAAGAAGGCGTTGACGATCACGGCGGACAACGCGGAGAAGACGTACGACGGTACACCGTTGACGAAGGACACGTACACCAAGAGCGAGCTGGCAAGCTGCGACCATGTCGAGTCGGTTACCGTCGAGGGTAGCCAGACGGTGGTGGGCGTGAGCGATAACACCCCAAGCGCAGCCCTCATCCAGGACGGCACGGGAGTCGACCGCACGGGTAACTACGATATCACCTACGTGAAGGGCACGCTGACGGTAACGGCGAACATGGAGCCGATCACGATAGCGAGCGCGAGCCGCAGCTGGACGTACGACTGCACGAACCACAATTACGAGACCTACACGGTGACCTACGGCGGCGCGGAGGTGACACC
>JAFWOU010000013.1 GCA_017509715.1 Paludibacteraceae bacterium
ATCAAGGCTACAACCTGAAATACGACGGCTGCAACCGCCTGTATGACGCCGTCTACGGCCGAGGCGACAACCTCACGAACTACAGGAACTACTTCAACGAGAACGTGGAGTATGACTGCAACGGCAACATCACCAGGCTGCAGCGCCGCGGACTCACGGACAACCTGCACGGCACCTTCGGGCTGGTCGACGACCTCTACATGACGTACGGGGGCAACATGCTCACGAGCGTGCGTGACAACGCCGTCCGCCTTCCATACGCGGGAGCCACGGACTTCGACGGGATGCAGGGGGAGAATCCCCTCACCTACAACGCCTCCGGCTCCCTCGTGAGCGATGCCGGGCGCGGGATAGCGAGGATAGACTACGACCGCCTGAACAACCCCGTCCGCATCCAGTTCACCGACGGCAGCGTGACCAGGTACGTCTACAGCACGGCGGGTGAGAAACTGCGCGTCATCCACCAGACGGCGGTGCCGAACATCACCGTCGCCATCGGCAGCGCCAGGGAGCTTGCTCCCTCGGAGATCCTGAGCGCGGACTCCACGGACTACCTCCTCGGGGGTAGCCTCACGCTGAGGAACGGGCGCATCGACAAGTTACAGTTCGAGGAGGGCTACTGCCAGGCAGCGGCGTATTCCGGCAACGCCAGCCAGGACAACTTCACCTTCCACTACTACGACCGCGACCACCTCGGAAACATACGGCAGGTGATCAACGCCATCGGCAGCACCAAGGGACCAGTCATCCAGAGGATGAACTACTATCCATTCGGTGCGCAGTTCTGCGACGGCTCCACGGACAGCGAGGTGCAGTCAAGAAAGTACAACGGCAAGGAGTTCGACAAGATGCACGGTCTGAACACCTACGACTACGGCGCACGGCAGTACAACCCCGTCACCGCACGGTGGGATAGGGTGGATCCGCTAAGCGAGAAATACTACAGTGTGAGTCCGTATGCGTATTGTTTTAACAATCCTGTAAAGTTCATAGACCCAGATGGCATGTGGCCTTGGGAGAAAAAATCTTTGATTAAATATTCGGGTAATGGGCTATTTAAACTGAATATGAATAATGTCTCTGCAAGTACTCGGAATACGCTTCATAGAATGAACAATGACCCTCATTATTGGCAACCTGGTGAAATCGGAATTAGTACTGAAGTCGGAAAAATATATGTGGAAGGACAACATTCATACACATTATCACACAAGCCTGTAGGAATAGAAGAAAAGCAGTCCTGTCTTGACATTAAAATAAGAATTGCCGCATCAACAGGAATGCCTGATAGGAGATGTAAACCAAAAAGCATCAGTCCAGTAAGAGGTGCTAAAAGTGCAGGTGCAATGTTGGCATTTGATATAGCAGTTGCCGCAGTAGACCAATATTCGATGCTAACAAGCTTTTGGGATTGTAATGCATTGGAGAAACAAACTGCATCTTTGAAAGCATCCTTTGATGTTGTAAAAAGCAACGATAGTTTGATACCTGACCAATATAAAGACAATGCTAATATTATTGGTGCAATAGTCAATTATGTCTTTCAAGGAGTAAATAGCACCAAAAATAAGGATGTAGAAAAGATAGGTAAAAATATACTATCAAAAATAGGAAGATATGATAAAGAAACAAAACAATATTCGCCTCTTATTAATCAATAGAATATTTATTATATTCATCTTTGTTCTGCTAAGTATTTTAATTGCGACAGGAATTAATAGATATAGAATCGTTCATTCTCATATTTACTCTAATTTACAGGGTACATATGAAATGGAGTTGGATTCGTCATACGTATATCGAACTTTTGATGTTATTCCCAATGGGTTTATCGTGCAGATACACAAGGATAATATATGTCTGCCAATCTTTAAGAGTGATAATTCCGACACTAACAAAATACTTACTTATCAGGATATTATAAAGTTAGAAGAAGAAAGAAATGGATCTTGGGAGATAATTTCGTCCAATCCAGATTCAATATTTATTGAAGCAGAAAGACATTTACTTCATGGTAAATACCAAATAGTATTTAAAACCTTTAAAACAGATAGTCTGGGATATTTTACAGCAAATTATGTGTATCTTGATAATGATTCCACTCATTTATGCTTAATGAAAATAGATTGAGAATCATGGGGACAGTATATTACTCCCGATTTTTTGGACTAGTGCATAAGTCAAACAAAAATTGAATCGTGGGAACGGGGATTTTGATTATTTCTGGATAGTATTCACGGAAAGAGGATTTTCATCTCCACCAACAGCTACAACTACAGAAGGACATGAAAGTGGACAAGATACATGTAACAATAATGGCGTTGGCAGCCGTCACGCTGCCGCCATGCCTCGCACAGGCGCAGGACACGTCACGCAACTATGTCAGGACCGTGACGATGCTCGACGCCGGCGGGACGGACTCCCTGCAGGCCGTGCAGTACTACAACGGCCTGGGTTACCCGACGGTCTCCGTCGCCACCGCCAATGCCGATGGCGGGACGGCATGCACCATGACGACATACGACGCCCTGGGAAGGGAATGCCGCAAGTATGCTCCCGTGCCGGGAAACGGCTTCGCCTGCATGACCGAGAGCGCCGTCGGTTCCGCAGGGTATGACTTCTACCATGACAACGGCGGCTTCACCCAGAGCCACCATGACGCCCTTGACAGGGTGACGGCCGCCGACATCGCCGGGGACGCGTGGAGACAGGCCGGCAGGCAGGACAGGACGGCGTATCTCGCCAACACCCTCTCCGACGAGGTGCTGCACTACGAGGCACCGGAGGACGGCTCCTACAGCCTGACACTCCCGGAGAACACGTCCTTCCAGTATTATCCGGCGGGCTCGCTCCAGAAGACGGTGTCCTGGGACGCCGACAGCGTGTGCGTCACGGTCTTCACGAATCTTCTTGGGAAGAAGGTACTTGAACGCACAGCCGCCGGCGACACGTACTATGTCTACAACGACCATGGACTGCTCCGTTTCGTCCTCACGCCGGCATTTCAAATAATCTCACGTTCAAAGACAATGTTTGCCTATGAATACCGTTATGACAACAGGGGACGTGTGGTGAAGAAAATCCTGCCCAAGGACGGCACGGAAGGCTCCGTCACCGAGTACTGGTACGACAAGGCCGACCGCGTGGCTTATATGAGGGACCCCGCGCTCGGCTACCGCAACAGGTTCTATTTGTACGACCGCCTCGGACGGCTGTGCGTGCAGGGGACGTGCAGCAACCGCTACGGCCAGTGCGGCTCCATGCTCGCCGCGACATCCTACGCCAGCGGCTCCCAGGGTATCTGCCAGACCGGCTATTCGGCCCCTTACACCATCAGCGACCCTCAACTCGAGATTGTCAACTACTACGACAATTATGGTTTCATCGGCCATCATCTGACAAGTGCCATGCCTACGGTAAGCATCAGCACAAACCAGGAACAATATGCCACCGGCTCCCTGACAGGACAGGTGGTGTATGCGACCGGGGGCGAGGCCCTCGGCACGGTCAGCGTGTATGACCAGAAAGGCCAGGTCGTCAGGTCCGTCCGCAAAGGTCTCGGCGGGCTTCTTGAGGACGTGCATACCGCATACTCGTTCACGGGTGCGGTCGACACCACTTGGGTCGACGTCAGTGTCGGGTACGGGAGCGGTCTCACCGCAGAGACCGTCTATACCTACAGCAAAGGCAGGAAGACGAAGATGAGGGTGTCCGTCAGCCACGGAAGGCCGGCGCAGTCGCGTGAGACGACATACGCCTACGATGCCGTCGGCAGGCTGAGCGGCAAGGCGAGGCAGCTGAGCGGAACAGGAAGGTCCCACTGCTCATACTCCTACGACGTGCACGGGTGGCTCACGAGCGTCACCGACGGTGAGTTCCATGAGCGGCTGTACTATGCCGACGGCCTTGACGGCGGACGCTGGAACGGCAACATCAGCACAGTGAAATGGAAGAATGCCAACGACGGTGATGTCTATCAA